>JANOCB010000046.1:0-145854 GCA_031411975.1 Gemmatimonadaceae bacterium | reverse complement strand
GGTGCTCGGCCTCTGGATTGAGCAGACGGAGGGCGCGAAATTCTGGCTCAAGGTGTTCAACGAGCTGCGCACGCGCGGCGTGCAAGATGTGCTGATTGCCGTCGTCGATGGCCTGACGGGCCTCGTGGACGCCATCGAGACAGCGTTTCCGCAGACCACGGTGCAGACGTGCCTCGTCCACCTGCTGCGGAACAGCCTCGACTTCACGGGCTGGAAGGACCGCAAGGCGCTCGCCGCGGCCCTCCGGCCCATCTACACGGCGGTCTCGGCCGACGCCGCGCGCGAGGCGCTGACGGCGTTTGCGGCGGGACCATGGGGGCAGCGCTATCCCACGATCGTCAGCCAGTGGGAGCGCCACTGGCCGCAGATCATTCCCTTCTTCACGTTTCCGCCGGAGGTGCGCCGGGTGATCTACACCACCAATGCGATCGAGAGCTTGCACATGCGGCTGCGCAAGATCATCAAATCCCGAAGCCACTTCCCGAGCGATGAGGCGGCGATCAAGCTCCTCTGGCTCGCGCTCCAAAACATGCACGGCCACACCATTCGCTCCGCCAAAGCCTGGCACGAAGCCATGAATCAGTTTGCGATCGTCTACGGCGACCGCTTTACGAAACGCACGGCGTAACCACACCCCTCACACACAAAAATCCTGACACGTCCTCATGCACCGCCAAATGACGATGGTCGCCGAATCCGGTGCTGACCGTCACGATCAGAAGCCGGGATACCTCCCCCACCACTCAGTGCCGTCGTCAAAGCCGGTCACGAGATCCCCCGCGACCTGTTCCACCACCTCCCGCAGCTCCACCCCTGCCACCCACCGCTCCGGAATCACCCCCGCCCCAAACCGCACCCCCAACAACTGCCCCGTCATCGACCCCGTCGAATCCGAGTCCCCATCGTGATTGACCGCCGCCCGCACCGCATCCTCGAACCCAAGCCCAGCCTCCCCCCGCAGCGCACAGAGCAGCGCAATCGCCAACGCCTCCTCCGCGACCCACCCGAGCCCCAGTTCCGCGACCAGGGCAGGCGACAACACCCGTCGGCCCTTGGCGAGTCGCAATGCGTTGGACACCGCCGCATCAGTCTCCGCCCAATCCTCGCTGCGCGCCCGCAACAACCCCTGCGCCTCCGCGACGCCCTCCGCGATCGTCGCCCCGTCATACACGCACCGCACGACCGCCGCGAACACGCCCGCCGACAGAATCCCCGTCGGATGCCCATGCGTGATCCCTGCGGCGAAGCAGGCCAGGTCGAACGCCATCTCCACCGACGCCGTGTGAACGAGCCCGATCGGCGCCACTCGCATCACCGTGCCGCATCCCTTGCTGTCGTTCTTCGCAATCGGAGAGTCCGCCCCGTAGTCCAGCGCACGAAGCGCTGAGAGACAGGTCGTGCCGGGCGCACGTCGCGCATGCAGCGTCGGCACACGAATCAGCCAGCCACTCTGGTCGCCGCCGAGGTCGTCGTTGCTTGGTGTGGCACCGCTCAGCAACCCATGCATTGCGAGCGTCTTGCCGACGAGCATCTCCAGCTCGTTCTCATCGGTCGGCCGGAAGTGCTCCAGCCCATCCTGCGTGAGCAGCCAGCGTCGATACGACTGCCGCATGGTGCTGTGAGGTCCGCCAATGCCCCTGTGATTGCCGCGACAGATCCCGCGCAGCACCCCTTCCGCCGTGAAGAGTGTCATCTGCGTGTCGTCCGTCACCTCGGCCACACCCGTGCGATGATCCACCTGCAACTCCCTGATCCCGTCCGGCCCGTACTTCGCGCGGATCTGCGCCAGCGTCAGGAACTCCACCGGCCACCCCAGCGCATCACCGATCGCGCCGCCCAGCAGACACCCCCGCGCCCGATCCCGACGCTCCGCCTCCCGCGGATCCACCGGCCGCAGCGCCTTCGGCAACGCCGGCGCATTGAGATCGATCACCCGCAACCGCGTCTCCCCCCGCGCCGTGGCCCGCGCGATCTCCGCACCCTCCCACTCCGCGACGACACGCATCTGCTCCACCGTCTCCGGCGACGTGCGCGTGGCGTGCTTCGCCCGCTTCGCCTTCGCCGTCCCCCGCCACTCCGCGTTGACGACATGCAACGCTCCACTCGGTGGCAGCCCACGCCGCACCAGCAGCGCACCGGCCACCATCCCCGTCCGGCCGATCCCGCCCCAGCAGTGCACGTACACCGTGCCCTCGCCGACCAGCGCCACGTCGATGTGGTCCAGAATGCGATGCAGCGTCGCGGTGTCGGTGATGCTGACATCCGGAATGGGACACCGCAGGTGAAACACGAACCGCCCACCCGGCAGCGTGCGCAGCAGCGCGCCATAGTCGCGCAGCCCCTCACTCGGTTCGGTGAGGTCGATGATCGTGGTGACGCCGAGCGCGAGGAGCTCGGTCAGCTTGGCCCGCGCGACGGTGATGTCGGGGCTGCCGGGATACTCACCCGCGATGACGCGGCCGAGGGGCAGGCGCCAGTGGTTGAGGACCGCAGTGGTCGAGGGGCTCGTACAAACTCCGGGCGATGGGACGACAAGACTTCCGGCGACGCATGAAAGATGCGGGTAGGGTCTGACAGCGCCCGTGCGTTTCGTGCCCCGGCGGCGTGCGAACCTACACGAGCTCCATGCGCAGCTGGCGACCGAGCACCTGCGCGGCCTTCGTGAGGGTGCCGAGCGTCACCGATTCCTGTTCGGGATCCAGCAGGCGATCGAGCGCGGCGCGGCTGGTGTGCATCCGGCTGGCCATCGCGGTCTTCGTGAGCCGCTGCTCTGCCATGGCGTCGGCGATCTGGCGCGCCAGCACACGCTTGATGGCTGCGGCGGTCACCGCCTCGTACATGCCCTCCTGCTGCAGGAAGCTGTCGAAGCTCGAGCCGATGTGATGCTTCTTCGTCATGAATCCTTCCTGCGCCGCAACGCGACGTCGATGCGCCGGGTTGGCGTCTTCTGTGTCTTCTTCACGAAGCCATGCAGCAGGACCATCTGGTCTCCATCGACGTAGAAGATCACGCGCGCGATACCGTGCGTGATGGAACTCCGTACCTCCCAAAGTCCTCGACCCAGTGACGCAACCAGCGGCTTGCCGAGTGGCCATGCGAACTCGACATCCTTGATGTCCGTCCCAATGATCCACCGATCGTCGGGTGACAGCGCCTGAAGCCATGCGCGGACAGGCTCCGCCCCGCTCGGTGACTGGTAGAAGTGCGCGTACAGACGCTTGAGTCGGACTCGCATGGGTAGTGTATCAAAAATGATACGTCGGGGCAAGGGGGGAGTGGGCCGCGACGTCAGGGATGCGCCATCGCTCCTCACACCACCAGCGCATTTCACGCACTCGTAACCGAAACCGCCCATCAGGCCCGTTACTCGGCCTGCTTGAACTGCCTCATCGCAGAACTGCACTGCCGCTGAACCGCACAACCGCAGAACAGCCTGCGGGCGTTCTGGCGACTTACATGGCGCATACCGTGAGCACACACCGTCGGTGTTGGTGGGCTCCGCGTACGGTGGTGCTCCTCGCGCCGAGCGACCATCTGCGGGCGCATTTCCCCCATCCGTCAGGTCTTCAGGCTGATCGGACAGCCGGCGCCGCGCGCGGATCGCTCGCACCGCCTCTGCTGTTCTGCGGTTGTACCGTTCAGCGGCAGTGCAGTTCTGCGATGTGGCAGTTCGCAGTCAGTCCGTAGCGTCATCCGGAGCGCGACGGTGCCCCGCCTTGCTGGCAGAGACCGAAGCTGGTTGAGCCGCTGCTGCTGCACCGGCACTCCCACCCACCGACTCCCCCTGTCGATTCACCGACTCGCCGTCACCGACTGAAACGCCCCCGCCGTACGCTCGGGCGTATGCGAAACCAACCACCACTCTCGCACCTCCTCGCCGCCGCCATCGCCACCGTCGCCGCGGCCGGTTTACTGGCGGCGCAGAGCCCGGCGACGCCGAGCGTGCTGCGCGGCACCGTGACGGTGCCGGCACCCCGCCCCATCCGCGACGCGGCCGGCGTGGCGGTCAGCCTCCTCGAAACGGGCGAAGCCACCACCACCGACTCGCTCGGCCGCTTCACCCTCCGCACCACACATCAGGGCATTGCCACCGTCGTCGCCAGACGGGTGGCCTACGTGCCGGCCACGGTGGACGTCACGCTCCCCACCGATTCGTCGATCACCCTCACCCTCGAACCGCAGCCCCCGGCGCTGACGACCATGACCGTGGTGGCCGCCGGCGAGTTCACCCTCGGCAATGGCCGCACGGCAACGCTGTCGCCGCTGCAGGTGGTGATGACACCGGGCGCCGCGGCCAACGTGAACAAGGCGCTGCAGACGCTGCCCGGACCGCAGGCGGTGGACGAAGGGAGTGGGCTCTTCGTGCGCGGCGGCGACGTGACCGAGACGCGTGTGCTGATCGACGATGCATGGCTGCTCTCTCCGGCTCGCTTCGACAATCCGACGGGACACGTCACGGCCTCGGTGAACCCGTTCCTGCTCGATCGCACGGTGTTCTCGTCAGGAGGCTTCGGTGCGCAGTACGGCAACGCGCTCTCCGGACTGGTGCGGCTCGAAACGGCCGGTCGCGCGGAGACCACGGCGGGGACCGCAACACTCTCCATCGGCAGCGCCGGCGCCGCGATCGCCGTGGCACCACACGCACGCTTCGGCGCCCGCGTCAACGCCAACGTCTCCAACCTGGCGCCGCTGATGGCGATCTTCGGCGAAGCGCAGCCGTATGACCCGGCACCGCGCGGTGGTGACGTGAGCGCGTCGGCCGAGTGGCAGAGTGGACGCGCCGGCCGCGTGAAGGTCTTCGCGCTGCGTGAACGGTCGGAAGCAGGCGTGGGCAATTCGGGTACGCTGTCAGGCACCACGTACGCCGGCGACACCCGCACGCAGATGCTGGTGCTGTCGTGGCGCGACAGCTCACGCGTGATCCGACCGGCCTTCACCATCGCTCGCTCCACCGTCACGCGTGACGAACAGTTCAGTGAGATCGCGCTCGGCACGGCACTCGGCGTGACACACGTCGTCGGCTCGCTGCGCTGGCCGGTGCGCGACATGCTGACGTTCACGGTGGGCGGTGATTTGGAGCGGCTCGACTACCGCTACGACGGTCGCCTGCTGGGCAGCATCACCGGCGCCGAGACCGACGAGCCGCGCACCCTCTTCAGCAACGGTGCACGCACCGATCGCACCGGGGCACATGCCGACGTGGCGTGGCAGCATGCACGCGGTGTGCGCGTGATTGCCGGGGTGCGCACCGATCACGCAACGATCACTGCAACGCGCACCGTCGATCCGCGCCTGTCACTGGCGTGGCAGCTCGGTCGCGTGGGGCTCACCGCCGCGTGGGGCGTGCAGCACCAGGTGGCGGAGCCGGTGTTCTACCGCCCACGTCCAGGCGCCGAGTCGTTCGAGCCGATGCGGGTGGCGCAGGCGATCGTGGGCGTCCAACTCGGCAACGACACCAGCGGCGTGCGACTGGAGCTGTACGACAAGCGCTATCGCAATCTCTGGCAGTTCACCCGCGAGTACGACGTGGCCGGCAATGGCACTGGCACGGCGCGCGGAGCCGACCTGATGCTCCGCCGGTCGTTCGGCGAGTCGTGGCGCAGCCGGCTGGCGTGGAGTGTGGTGCAGTCAGACCGCACCGATCCGAACACCGGTGTGATGGCGCCGGCCCTTGGCGACGTGCGCCACTCCGTGAGCTGGATCACCGACCGCACCTTCGGTCGGCTCACGATCAGCAGTGCCCTCCGCATGGCGGGAGGCCGTCCCTTCACCGACGTCACTGGTGATGCGATGGGAAACCCGGTGTGGGGGGTGCCCAATGGCAGCCGTCTCCCCGGCTACCGACGGAGCGACATCAGCGCGAGCTGGTACCGCCCCATCGACGGCAAGCGTGCGTTGGTGCTGTGGGGTGATCTCTCGAACGTGTTCGATCGCGGCAACGTGATGCGCTACCGGTACACCGCCGGATTCCGCGAGCGTCTGCCAGTGCGTGCTCCCTTCAACCGGGCCCTCTATGCTGGTGCAACCCTGCAGTTCTGACCGCCGCGCCACGCGCCGCGCTTTCCTGACCCTGGCTGCGCCGATGCTGCTGGCGACGGTCGCTACCACTCATCTCGCTGCACAGGCTGCCCCGCCAGCCGTCGCGCCGGCGCCCGCACTCACCGGCGCTGCCCGCTGGGCCGACACGGTGCGTGTATCGATCGAGCGGGCGGTGATCACCGCTGACACGCGCGCTCTGGCCGCTGCAGGCGCGATGGCCGATCGTGCCCTGACCGCCTTCCCCAACGATGCGCTGCTGCTGCACTACAAGGCGTACGCGCTGTATCGTGAACTGATGAGCAGCAACGCACCGCGCACCGCCGCATTCACCACCCGGATGGAACAGGCCGTGGACCTGCTGGAGCGCTCGGCCGCGGTCCGCCCGCTGCCGGAGACGCAGGCGTTGCTGTCGTCCTGCCACGGTGCACTGGCCGCCGAGGGCATGGTTGCCGGCATGCGCCACGGTCCGGCGTCCACCTCGGCGCGTGAGGCGTCGCTCAAGCTCGGTCCATCCAACCCACGGGCGTTGATGCTCGCGGCCATCAGTCTCTGGTACACCCCGAAGATGTGGGGCGGTGGTGAAGACAAGGGCTACGCCATGCTGCAGCGTGCGATCGCCTCGTATGCACAGGATCGTCCTGCGGCACCGCTGCCCGCATGGGGGCACGCCGAGGCGTACGCGTGGCTGGGGCAGATGGAAGTGAAGCGTGGCAACGCCGAGGCGGCGCGTGCGGCGTATGCGAAGGCGCTGAGCATCGAACCGGGGTACGTGTGGGTGCGAAGCGCCCTGCTCCCGGCCATCGTGAACAAGTGACGATGATGCGACAGAAGACGACGGTGCGCGGCGCGCTGCGCTATCTGGCGTGGTGGAGCCCGCTGGTGCTGCTCTACACGCTGATGATCGGCAGCAACGGCAAGGTGTCGGTGCCGGTGGCGATGGTGAGCGCGCTGTTCACCGTGGGTGCAGCAGCGGTGCTGGGGGTGGGGGTGGTGGCGATCGGTCGGCGCTGGGATTGGCCCGGCAAGCCCACCCTCAGCTTCATGCTCGCGCACCTGGCGCTGGCGTTGCTGTTCAGCGGTTTGTGGGACGCCACGATCATCGGCGGCATGGTGGGCACGGTGGGGAGTGTGTCGGCGGCGCTGCGCGAGGCGCGGTTCTGGATCTTCTGGCAGACCTTCGAGGGGATGCTGCTGTACGCGGCGGTGATCGGCATGACGTGGGCGGCACGCGCCGCCGAGCGTGGGCGTGAGCAGGCGGCGCAGATGGCGCGGGCCGATGCGCTGCGTGCCCGGGCCGAGCTGGAGGCGTTGCGCGGGCAACTCGATCCGCACTTCCTGTTCAACACGCTGCATTCGGTGTCGGTGCTGGTGCAGCGCGACCAGGCGGCGGCGTCGGCGGCGCTGGAGCGACTGGCGGCGCTGCTCCGCTACGTGCTCGATGCGCGGCGTGGCGCCCGCGAAGATGTGCTCCTCGAGGACGAGCTGGCCTTCGTGGACGACTATCTCGCGCTCGAGTCGATCCGCTTCGGTGATCGGCTGCGGGTGACCCGTGAGATCAGCGACGCCGCTCGACGCTGGCGTGTGCCGAGTTTCGCGCTGCAGCCACTGGTGGAAAACGCGATCAAGCATGCCATCGCGCCGCGGGCCGCGGGTGGGACGCTGTCGCTGGCGGGGCGCGTGGATGGCAACGCGCTGGTGCTGCGTGTGGCCGACGATGGGCCCGGCGCCGATCCGACGGCGGCGCCGGTGGGCACAGGCGTTGGGCTCGATGCGCTGCGCAAGCGACTGGCGGTGCGCTACGGCGGCCGCGCGAGTGTGGCGGTGGATTCCGCGCCGGGATCAGGGTTCACCGTGACGCTGCGGTTACCCACATGACGATACCCGTGAGCCGCATCACGACGGTGTGCTGCGAGGACGAACCGCTGGCGCGTTCACATCTCTGCGAGCTGATCGCCGGCACACCCGCGCTGGAGCTCTGCGGTGAAGCGGCGTATGGCGCGAGTGCGCTGGCACTGATCGCGCGCCTGCGTCCGCAGCTGGTGTTCCTCGACATCCGCATGCCCGAGCTGGATGGCCTGTCGGTGCTGGCGCGGTTGCCGTACTCGCCGAGTGTGGTGTTCACCACGGCGTACGACGCCCACGCGGTGCAGGCGTTCGAGCTGGGCGCGGTGGACTACCTGCTGAAGCCGTTCGGTCGCGAGCGGTTCGACCTGGCGATGACACGCGTAACGCGTGCCTTGGCCGCCGCCGACGACATACCGCCGGTGCAGGATCGTCTGCCCACCACCGGCACGCCGGTGACGCGCCTGTTCGTGCGCGAGCGCGGTCGCATCGTGCCGATCGTGGTGCGCGACATCGAGTGGCTCGAGGCCGAGGATGACTACGTGACGCTGCACCTGCGCGGGAAGCGGCACCTGCTGACGATCACGCTGGCGTCCCTGATGGAGCGGCTCGATCCGCGGCAGTTCTTCCGGATCCATCGCAGTCACGCGGTGAACCTGGATGCGGTAGTGTCGATGGAGGCGTACGACGCGGGGCGATTGAGTGTCACGATGCGGGATGGCACACAGCTGACGGCGAGCCGGAGCGGGACGCAGGCGTTGCGGCAGCTGGGGGTGTGAGGCCCAGCCGTTTGCACCTCAGGGCAGCAGCTTCTCCAGCGTTCGCTCGAGTGCGGCACCACGTAGGCCATCACTCACGGCGACGATCCGACCGGTCGAATCGACCAGTACCGCGAGCGGAAACATCATCACGCCGAGTGCCGTCAGCGCCGGTTCGCTCCGGTCCTGTGGGCCCATCCATCCGTTGACCCATGGCATCTTCCACTTGTCGGCGCGGAACTTCTCGACCGTGCGCAGTGACGGATCGTTCGACAGGCTGACGATGTTGAAGCCCTTGGCACTGAAGCGCTCGTAGGCCTTGTGCAGGACGGGCATCTCCCACACGCAGGGGGCACACCACACCCCCCAGAAATCCACCAGCGTGTAGCGTGACTGGGCGAACACCGCATTCGTGAGCTCGGCGCCGCCGCCGATTGCCGCCATGCGGAAGGTGGGGAACGTTGCCCCGGCGCGCATGATCTTCCCACGACCCATGCCTGGCGAGAGCTTGATGATGAACTCGTTGCCGGGAAGAGCCCGCTCGGCCTCGTCGATCATCGCGTAGAGCAGTGTGGTGTCTCCGGCGGCCTGCAGGGTGTACGCTGCCCCCAGCCATCCGTTGATGCGTACGCTGGTATCCCCCGCCGAGCGCGCGACGGGCAGGAGATAGTCGCGCACCTGCTGGACCACGAGTTTCCGCACGCGGATACGCTCCGCCTCCGGCATGGTCGAGTCGGTGAGCGGCTGCATGATCGCATCGTTGACGACGTCCATGCCATCGGCGTCGCGCGTGATGGTGCTGCCCGGCGGGAAATCGCGCAGCAGGATCGCGCCATAGGTGCGCAGACTGTCAAGGGTCTTGGGTGGCAGTCGCAGGGATGACACCAGCGCCTCGCCGCGTACCCGAGGGTCACGGGTGCTGTCGATCATCGCCTTCGCATGCAGCGCAGCGCGCTGCCGGAGGGATGTACTGCCTGAATCCTGCCACCACGACACGGCGTCATTGCTGGACATCGCGTCGTGGCGCTCGAGGAGCAGCCGGTTGGCCACCAGGGCAAGTGTGTCGCGGGTCTGCATGGAGATCGACGCGGCAGGCGGCAGCGCGCGCGACTGTGTGGTATCGACATCGATGACGAGCGTGTCGCGCACGGGGCGTATCACGCCGGCATAGATCGGCGGGCCATAGGGGTTGGGCGTGGTCGCGTACGACGGCACCGGAATCCATGCGCCGCGTGACCCGCCACCGTAGCCGAGGATGTGGAATCGTGACGAATCACCGGTGAACGGGATCGCGGCCCGCAGCCTGCCGCTCGCATCGGGGACAAGCGGGACCGCGGAATCGGCCTCGAACCTGTTGAAGTCGCCGATCACACGCAGCGCGGCGATCGTCTTCCGCGGAATCAGAGCGCGTGGCCGGATGGTGAACTCGGCTTGGCCCGTCGTGGGGAGCCAGAGCTTGGTGCGCAGCGGCACATGTTCG
Organism: Gemmatimonadaceae bacterium; assembly: GCA_031411975.1. Taxonomy (GTDB): domain Bacteria; phylum Gemmatimonadota; class Gemmatimonadetes; order Gemmatimonadales; family Gemmatimonadaceae; genus JACMLX01. The sequence continues at coordinate 135,735 of JANOCB010000046.1, read as the reverse complement.
GGAATCGAGAGATCGAGCGCGACACGCTCGGTGCCGGCAGGCAGCGTGGCCGTGAACGTCCCCGCTGCGCTTCGGGTGAGGGGCATGGTCGCGGAGCGATTGTCGTCGAGCAGCGTGACGGTGATGAACTGGGGGGCCGTATCAGCAGCCGTACGAACAGTCAGCGTGAGGTCTGCCGTTGGTCGTGCTGTGGGTGCATGACGGCAGGCACTCATCACAATGACGAGGCACAGTACGGTGTGACAGAGTCGCAGCATTTCCATCTCCGCAGGGTCGAGTGGTGTGACTTGCACTCGACATGATACGTGATGACTGACACCACGCAACGATGCCGTGCGCCATCGGTGCGGCGAGCCGATGGCGCACGGCATCGTGACGGCACTCGTTTCGCGGCAAGGCGAAGCGGCACGCAGGCGCTCCGTGCGCTCGGCGTGTAGTCCTTCTCCCCGATTGTCCAGCTGTTCAGTTCTGCGTTCATGCAGTTTGCAGTTGCCGTTGCGCCGTTCGACGCTGCATCGGAGGCTCGATCTGCCGGTATGCTTTGCGCCGGAGTGGGCGGGGAGCGAATATGGGGAGTCCGCTGGTCAAGCTGAGCCCTGACTCCCGTGCCATGAGCCTCGTCCGCGCCGTTGCTGCTGCCTGTCTGCTCGCCGTCTGTCCGCGCGTCCACGCGCAGCCGCTGCCCACGTCCGGGGCGCCGGCGGAGCAGGGGCGGAGCTATGACCGGCAGCTCGAGATCCTGGAGAAGAAGCTCGACGACCTCGAATGGCGCGCTCGGACACAGGACATCGCGGTGATGGACAAGTGGTGGATCACGTCCAAGCCGCCACGCAACAACAACCCCACGGGGCAGGGGGCGGGCAACCCGCTCAAGATCCCGCTCTACACCTTCGTGCCGAAGTCGATCGGCACCCGCAAGGCGCCGCTGCTGATCCTGGTGCATGGCTACGTGCACGGCAGCTTCGATCGCTTCTACACGCACATCCTGCGCGAACTGCTGGAGCAGGGATACGTGGTGGTGGCCCCCGAGTACCGCGGCAGCACGGGGTACGGCGGTGAGCTCTACTCGGCCATCGACTACGGCGGGGCCGAGATCGACGACGTGAAGGCGGCACGCGACTGGGCGGTGGAGACGATGCCCAACGTGGACCCGGCGCGCGTGGGCATCCTCGGCTGGAGCCATGGCGGCTACCTGACGTTGTTCAACGCCTTCAACTATCCCGACGCCTACAAGGTGGCCTACGCGGGCGTACCGGTCTCGGACCTGATCCAGCGCATGGGTTACAAGGGCCCGGGCTACCAGCGCACGTTCACGGAGTTCATCGGCAAGGATGCGGTGAACGACCCGGCCGAATACCGCCGCCGCTCGCCGGTGAACTCGGTGAGCAAGCTGACCATCCCGCTCCTGATCCACACCAACACGAACGACGAGGACGTGAACGTGATGGAGGTGCAGCACCTGATCGAGGCGCTGCAGGCGGCGAAGAAGACCTTCGACTACAAGATCTACGACGCGGCGCCAGGCGGTCATGAGTTCAACCGGATCGACACGCCGCTGGCGCGGACGTCGCGGAAGGAGATCTGGGCGTTTCTGGCGCGCTATCTTCGGCCTGGGACCTGAGATCTTCAACTGCACATCGCGGAACGGCACGACCGCAGAACGGCAACTTCGGAACGGCGACTGCAACTGCTGAACTGCTTTAACGCAAAAGAGCAGAGACACGCAAAACCGCACAGCACTCTCTCCATGGGCCACCCTCCGGGCGCTGCGAGGCATCGGATCTTTTGGGGAACTGCCCCCGCGAGTGCAGTTCCCCTCCCAATTCGATGCTCTGAAATGCAGGGATCGCGGCCAAGCGGTAGAAAGCCCGAGAGAGCCGTTTAGCGGCTGTTCAGTTTTGCGTTTAAGCTGTTCTGCTGTTCTGCAGTCGTCGTTCAGCGGTCGTGCTGTTCAGCGGCTGTTCAGTTCTGCGTTCATGTAGTTTCGCTGTTGCCCTTCAACTCACCCACGCTGGCAAGGATGATCGCATGAAGAAACTGCTCGCAGGCTTCGCCGCCGTGATGGTGATCGCGTCGCACGCGGACGCACAGCGCAATCCGCTGCCGGAGGCGAAGATCCGGTGGGATCGGTTGTGCCAGATCCGCAGGGAGAAGTTCGATCACATCCTCCCCGAGGCGATGCGGGAGAATGGGGTGGACATGTGGATCGTGGCCCAGAAAGAGGGGCACGACGATCCCATGGCGACCATCCTCGGTGGTGGCTACACCGGGTCGGTGGGGTACTTCATCTTCACCGACAAGGGGGGCGATCGCATCGAGCGGGCGGCGCTCGGCATCACCGACCACCACCGCACCGTGTGCGGGGCGTACGACATTGCCGATGGCAACACCGACCTGCTGAAGTTCGTCACCGCCCGCAACCCGAAGAAGATCGGCATCAACATGTCGGCCGAGATGGGCCTGGCCGACGGGCTCACCAAGAGCGTGTACGACCAGATCGTGCGCACCCTCGGCCCCGCGTATGCGTCGCGACTGGTGAGTGCGGAGAAGATGGTCTCCGACTTCTCGTCGCGCCGCACCGCCAGCGAGATCGTGGCCTTCGGTGAGGCTGGCGAGATGGGTCGACAGATCGCCGAGCGAGCGCTGTCGAACGAGGTGATCACGCCGGGAGTGACCACGCTGGCCGACGTGGCGTGGTGGATCGAGCAGCAGCAGTACGAACGTCACCTCGGCACCAGCTTCGGTGTGCCGAGTGTGTACATCACCGGGCCAAACGGCATCGAGGCCACGAGCAACGACCGCATCATCCAGCGTGGCGACATCATCATGCTGGACTTCGGCGTGGGCTACCTGTCGATGTGGACCGACCAGAAGCGAATCGCGTACGTGCTGAAGAACGGCGAAGTGGCGCTACCGGCGAGCATCCAGAAGGCGTTCGACAATGCGGTGCGTGTGCGTGACGTGATCCACCGCACGGCACGTCCCGGCAAGACGGCGCAGCAGATGATGGATCAGATCAATGCCGCGATCGTGTCAGCCGGCATCCTGCAGATGCAGGGGTTCAACAAGGTGCGCGAGGACAACTCGGTGGAGTTCATCATCGGCTGTCACAGCGTGGGTGACTGGGGGCACGGCATCGGGCCGTCGATGGCGTGGTTCAATCCGGGGCGGCTCAAGTACGAGATGAAGCCGGGGAATCTCTTCTCGATCGAGCTGTTCGCCTACACGCCGATCCCGGAGTGGGGCGGCAAGAAGCTGCGGATCCCGCTCGAGGACGACGCGACGATCACTGGGCGTGGGGTGGAGTGGGTGTATCCCGTGATCCCGCGGATCATTCTGGTCAAGTAGCGACACCGCGTGACGCAGAAGCACAGAGAGATGCAGAAGGCGCTGACGTTCGGCCGTCGAACTATGCGGCGCGATGATGTGACTCGACCAGAGGGAACTGCACGGGCTGCGGCCGTTCCACCACATCGTTGTCAGCATCAACGCAGGACGCATCGAGTCATCGCCCCCGTCGCGCCCTGCGCCTTCTGCGGCCCTCTGTGCTTCTGCGTCAAGCAGCTGATGACAGTCTAGCGCGATTTGCGGATCGTGATGTCGCCCGAGCCGGTGCTGAGGGCGAGACGTTCGCCGCCGTCACCGAGTGTGGCGCGAAGACGATTGCGTGTCGCGCGACCGACCAGCTGGACGGGGATGGATGTGGTGATGTCGCCGCTGCCGGTCGATGCCTCGAGCTCCGCACCGAATCGCGACGGGACCGCGAGCGTGATGTTGCCGCTGCCGGTGCCGAACTTCATCGCCGCCGCCTGCTCCATATCGTTCATGGTCACGTCGATGTCGCCGTTGCCACTCGAGGCGTTGACGGGGCCTGAGGAGGTGGTCACAACGACCGGGCCATTGCCGGTGCTTGCATCAACAGGGCCGCGCGCGCCTTCGACCGTGATTCGACCGTTGCCGGTGGAGGCCTTCACCCTGCCGGAGGTATTCGACACCAGAATGCGGCCGTTGCCTGTGGAGGCCTGTACGTCGTTGCCGCCACCGCTGATGGTGATGGCACCATTGCCGCTCATCGCCTTCACACTGACGCCCGCCGGCAGCTGCACGGTGAAGTTGGCCGAGGCACGATTCCGGCCGTTCCACCCTGAGCTGCGACGGTTGCGACCCGATTCACCGTCGGCGAGACACTCGTCGGCGTCCTCGTACACGGCACAGATGACGAGCACGTCGTTCACGCGTCGCACCACGAACCCGACATCGTCCATGCGCGCGCGGCCCTCGGCCCGCTTCTCGGCCCGCACGACGAGTTCGGAGCCACGCCCTTCGGTGATGCTGATGGCGCCGTTCGGTGAGACGAGCTTGAGCGACTCGCCGCGGTTCATCATCTGCAGCGTGGCCCAGGTGGATTCGTTGCGGCCCTCGACGGCCTGCGCGTGAACGACGGCAGTGGTACCGGCAAGGAGCAGCGCGGTTCGGATGGTACGTGACATGTGGGGACTCCGGTGTAGGTGGCGCAGTGTGACACCGGTGAGGTACGGGACCGTTGCCGCCGGGGTTTCTCCGTGGTGGCAGCACGACAGCCACAGCGGTATCATCCCGCCCTGCGGTTTTCCCCTGTCCATGCCCCGATGCGCCGTCTCCTCGTTGTCCTCGTCGCCGCGCTCGCGGGCGTCTGGCTCTGGCTTTCGGCACGCAATCCGGAGCAGCGCCCGCTGGACGAGGCGGCGCGACAGGGCACGTCGGGGCAGTATGTGCGCCTCGCCGATGGAGTCACACACTACGAGGTAGCGGGGCCGGATTCTGGCGCGCGGGTGATCCTCGTGCACGGTTTCTCAGTGCCGGCCTACATCTGGGATTCGACGTTCACCGCGCTCACGGGCGCTGGTTTCCGGGTGGCTCGCTACGACACGTACGGCCGAGGCTACTCGGATCGCCCTGACACCGAGTACGACCCGTCGCTCTTCGATCGGCAGCTCACGGGCCTCCTCGACTCCCTTGGCTGGCGCGAGCCGGTGCACATGATCGGCCTGTCATTCGGCGGTCCGGTCACGAGCACGTTCGTGAGCCGGCATCCGGAGCGGGTACGATCACACGTACTGATCGATCCCGCCGCCGGTACCACGACATCACTCCCGTGGTTCATGGCGGCTCCGGTGATCGGCCCGGTGCTCTGGCAGGGGCTGTACGTGCCGACTGCCGCAGATGGTCAGGCGAGCGATTTCGTGGAACCCGCCAAGTGGCCCGACTGGGTCGGGCGCTATCGGGTGCAGCAGCAATACGACGGGTTCGGACGTGCGCTCCGTCGCACGCTCATGGCAATGCGCGCCGTATCATACGATTCGCTCTACGCCGCCGCTGGACGGGCAGGCAAACCCACACTGCTGATCTGGGGCACGGAAGACCAGACGGTGAAGATCGAAAACGCCGCGCAGGTTCGCCGCGGTATTCCGCAGGCAGAGTTTCGGCCGATCGAGAAGGCGGGGCACCTGCCGCACATGGAGCGGGCGGAGGTGGTGAACCCGATGCTGGTAGAGTGGCTGCGCCGCGCGTCACCGGCGCAGGCAGTGACACCGCCCTGACCGGCTTGGTGCCGCCGTCTGCACGTGGACGCGCCATCTGCGTCGTGTCAGACAGCGGAACTGCCAAACGCAAAGACGCCAGGGAGCAGAGGCGCAACACGGCGGTGCTGATGGTCGCCTTCCCACTGATTCATCTTCAGTTGGAAGGGGAACCGCGCGCGCTGTTGCAGTTCCCCTCACATGTTGACGCGTCGTGGTGCATCGGCGGTCGCCGCCCGGGATGCTGTTTTGCGCCTCTGCGCCTCTGCATCTTTGCGTTTGTCAGTTGCCGTTGAGCGCCCTGAACGGCCCCGCGAGACTGGCTGCGCCAGAGTTGAATCGAAGCAGCTACCTGAACGCAGCCTCGAAGAACGACGGCAGATCGAGCACGAACGGCTCCGCCATGCCCTGCGGATGCCAGCGCAGCGTGGTACTCAGCACCTCGCCAGGATCTGCCGCTCCGCTCCAGCGCGACACGTTGCGCGCCTCGGGGTGCACCACCCAGTACTCACCCACGCCCTCGCGCAGGTACAGGTCCCGGTTGACCTGATAGTCCAGCAGCGGGTTGGACGGCGAAACGACCTCGACGGCCACCAGCAGATCGCGCAGATGGTACGGATAGGGCGCGCGTCGACCATCCGTCCGCTGCACCACGTACACGTCCGGCTGCACCCGGTTGCGACGGCGCTCGCCACGCCAGACGTCGCTGGGCGAGATCATCACCTTGCCGACGTCGCTGCCGGCGAAGTACGCCGACAGACGATGGCTGAGTTCGAGCGCGACATCCTGATGCCCCTCGTTGGGTGACGGAGTCACGTGCAGGACTCCGTCGATGATCTCGTAGCGCTGGCCGTCGTCCGGTAGCGCGTCGAGCATCTCGATGGTCCAGTCGGTGACCAGTGCAGGCATGGCCATACGCTACGATCCTTGGGCTTGGGTTGGCAAGGCAGCATGGCATATCATGCCACGCGCGGCCGCCGCGACCGTCATCATTTCTGCGCACATGTCATCAGAATTCTGGTGACAGTGCACTGATCCCGGAGTACCCTTACCCAGCCGGGTTCGAATCTCCCGCCCGTGCGTGCACACGTTCTCTGCGTCGCTTCAGACTGCGAAACACCGAAACAGCGAAACGCAAAGACGCCGAGGCGCAGAGTCGCAGAACCGCAGTGTTGATGGGTGGCTTCACGGTGACCCGATCGTGAGGTTGGGGGGAACTGCACACGCTGTTGCAGTTCCTCTTCGTCACGAATGCGTGACGCGCAATGGATGGTCACCCCTCGAAGCGCCGTTCTGCGTCTTGGCGTCTTTGCGCCGTTGCGTTAAGTAGTTGAGCAGTAGCCGCGAAGAGATCCTCGAGGAGCTTCGCTGTGGTCGACGATCATCCGCACCGGTCGCAGTGTCCGGCCCGTACACCCCGACACCGCCCCTTCCCGTTGCCCGTGCCGCTTTTCCGATCCGCAGATGCTCGTCGCAGGATGCGCCCCTTTGCCGCGGCCGTGGGCGCGCTGCTGGCGGCGCACACGTTGCCGGCACAGGTGAGCGTTCCGACGACCGATCCCGCCGCGAGGCCGCGGGTGCGGAAGGTCGAGGTCATCCGCTACGACATCTACGATTCGGCCGATGCACGGGGATGGTATCGCACCCTGGTCAACGGCGTACACATCCGCACCCAGCAGCGCGTGGTCGATCGCGAACTGCTGCTGCGGCCGGGTGATCTGCTCGACTCGGCGCGTGCGGCCGAGACGGGGCGCAACCTGCGACGGTTGGGGGTGTTCCGTGACGTCACGGTCGACACCAGTGCCGATGGATCGACGATGCGCGTGGTCACACGCGACGGCTGGAGCACGCAGCCGTACGCCGGCTTTCGCAGTGTCGGCCGTCAGCGGCTGCTCACACTCGGCATCTTCGAGTCGAACTTCCTTGGCCTCGCCGCCACGCTCGATGCGCGGTATCAGCAGGACCCCGATCGCTCCACGGCGCGTATCGCGTTCGGGGCACCGCGACTCTTCCGCAACCGCATCAGCAGCGGTGTGTCCTACAATCGCTTCACCGACGGCAGCAGCATGGGCGCCGCCGTGGAACAGCCGTTCTTCTCGCTCTCGTCGCGCAACGCGTTCCGCGCCGGTTGGGTGACGTTCGATGGGCGCGTGCTGCGGTTCCGCGATGGGATCCTCCGTCCCGCCGACTCACTCGACCGCCGCTTCACTCTGGGCAACGTGGGATTCGGACATGCGGTGCGCGCATCACCACGCGGATACGTACGGGTGGGCATGGACGCGCAGATCCGGCGCGACGACTTCGTGCCTCGACGTGACACCATTCGTTTCATTCCACGCACGATCACCGGTGCCGTGACGTCGTATGTGGAATACAGCAAGGCTGACTTCCTGCTCACTCGCAACTATCGGCTGCTGGGCCAACCCGAAGATGTGAATCTCAGCTCCACCATCCGCTTCGGCGTGGCCGTGGCGCCGAAGGCGTTCGGCTACGAGCGTGATGGTGTCGGGCCGGTGATCAGCGGGCAGACTGCGGTGCGCATTCCGCATGGCTTCGTGCAGCTCACCGGACGGGTGACCGGACTCGCGAGTGCCGGCGTGGTGGACAGCGGTACGGCGAATCTTTCGGCGACGATCGCACTGCAGCCGAGCCGGAAGCAGTTGCTGGTGGCGTTCACCACGATGGGCTGGGACCGGAATCCCTTTCCCGGCGAGGAGTTCGATCTCGGTCTGTCGCGAGGCCCACGCGCCTTTCAGCTGCACGCGTTCACCGGCGACCGGCAGCAGTACAGCGTGGTGGAGTATCGTTACACGGTATTGCCGAACATCATGGGCAGCCTCGCGGTGGCGGTTGCCGGCTTCGCTGAAACCGGCGGTGCGTGGTACGACGGCACGCCGCGTCGCACGGGGAGTGATGCGGGTGTCGGCGTGCGCTTCGCGCCACTGCGCACGGCGGCACTGATCAGCGCGACCCGGGTGGACCTGGTGCGTCGCTTTGCCAACGATCGTGTGCCGGCCGGATGGCTGGTGGTGGTGGGGACCGGGTTCACGTTCGATGCGCTACGGTGATGTTCGACACCAGCAGCATCGACGGTGCCTGTCACTCCATCGGCAACTGCAACTGCAACTGCAACTCCACTCACACGGAGGCGCGGTGCCACGGAGAAATGCTGAGGGCTGGGTAGAGCTACTGCACACTCTTCTTGAGAGTTGCCGGGATCGCGCAGTTCGCTCCGTGACTTCGTGCCTCCGTGTGAGAGGCTTTTCAGATCTGCGCGTGTGAGCAGAACTTCAGAGAAGAGTTCTTTTGCAGCGGTGCGCTATGCACGGATGATGGTCAGCGCACCCGGCGCAACGGAGAGCGCGGCATGACGCGCGTCGGTGGATTCGCCATCGATCTGCAGTGACGTGGGTGACGTGAGCTCGGCGGTGTGCCAGCGGATGGTGCGGACGCCGGGCAAGCGCGTCTCGGCGGTGTTGCGTTCGAGCGGGGCGGTGATGCCGAAGGTCATCAGGTTCCAGTACCAGAGCGGCGACGTGACCTGCGCGGCTATTGCGAGGCCGTCGTCGGTGCGCACGCCGCGCCACATGACCTTGCCGAAGGCGTAGTGCGGGATGTTGTAGACGCCGACGTTGTGCACCAGCTCATCGGGAGTGACCCATGGCTGCCCATCGATCGTGAGCGACACGCCGCGGATCCTTTTCGACACGTTCATCAGCAGCGCACTCCATCCGGCGAGTTGCCTGGAGGTGTAGCGCATGGCGGCGTAGCGGCGCAGGAAGCCCGACTCGAAGCCGGTGCTGCAACTCACCAGTGCGATCGGGTGGCGCGGGATCGTCGTCCTGATGATGTCGAGGTGCGTCGTCGTGCCGCGACTCAGCGCTGCCATGCCGACCGCGGCGGAGCTGAGGCCGAGGGTGTGGGCGGTGGCGTTGCCGGTGCCGAAGGGGAGCACGGCGATGGTGCGCTGCAGTTCACCACGCCCGTCGAGCAGCGTGACCAGCGCGTTCAGAGACCCGTCGCCGCCGACCGCCACCGGGATTTCGTCATCGGCGAGAATGAGGGCGGCATCCAGTTCGGCCGCAGATGACGAGTGCACGATTCGCGACCGCCCCGCCATTTCCGCGTTCGCCGCCAGCAGTGCATCGAGTCGCCGTGGCGCCTTGCCGGTACCGGCAGCTGCGTTGACGAGGAAGACGAATCGTGACGGGGAACCCACTCGGCCGTGGCTGAAACGTGAACGGTCCGGCACCATGTGACGCCGGACCGTCCAATTCTAATCCAGCGCCATGATCCGACGGCATGCAACGTTCCACGCCGCTACCGGTACCGCTACCGCCAACGCGACCACTACCACTACCACTACCACTACCACTACCACTTGACACGCGGGGGACGCGGGGAAAACAGGAGGGCCGTGGCGCAGAAGCGCGGCAGCGTCTTCGTGCGATGCGGCAGTTGCTGAAGCTGACAGCCCCCGCGCAGTTCCCCGCGAGCCCCGCGTGAACAGCTCTTCCCTACCTCACGCACATCCGTGCATCATGGACCGATGCAGGGTCAGCGAACGAGCTGCCCGCAGGTCACGATGTGGTCCATGGCCTTGAGCGACTCGTGGACGTTCACGAACATCGCCCCTGCTTCCGGGAAGGGGATCGGGAGTTCGATCACGGCCACGCCGTTGCCGCGGGCGTTGATGCGGATGCGGGCGTAGCTCTGCTCGGGCCCTACGATGGCACCCTGTTCGCCGCACAGGCCCGCGTGGAGATGCCACGGTCTGAGGGCGCCGGGCGTGTCACCGCTGATCACGATGCGGACGCGGGTGCTGTTGGGGCGTCTGCCCGGCTCGAGCACCACGGAACCGTGTGGTCCGAGGGCACCATCAGGGGGGGCGAGGTCGGCACTCCACTTGGCGAGTGCGTGGACCATGGCGCGCGCGGTGGTCGGCGCGCTGGTCATCGACAGGAGCGCCAGGATGGCGCTGAACCCCGGCAGGACGAGCGGCTTGAGCCGGGTAATGGTGGGACGATTCATGGGTCCTCCGCGTCGGCGCGGCGGGCATCAGGACGAATTGTCCGGACCTGCCCTCAGTGATGTTGCGCCCAACTGGCCGTTTGCGGAAGACCCCTTGATACATCACCAACGCAATAACGGGCGCCCCGATACCGGGACGCCCGTTACAAATAACTGTCGTTCGAGCCGCCAGCCGGTCAGTCGCGGCTGTTCAAGCGCGACAACAGCCGGAGCAGTTCGAGGTAGAGCCACACCAGCGTGACCATCAGACCGAAGGCGCCGAACCACTCCATCTTCCTCGGCGCACCCATCCGGACGGCCTGGTCGATGTCGTCGAAATTGAGCACCAGGTTCATCGCCGCCACACCGGCGATCACGAGGTTGATGCCGATCGCAATCGGGCTCGACGACATGGTGTAGCCGAGGTTCACGTTGAACAGCGACAGCACCATGTTCAGGAGGTAGAACACCATGATGCCGATCGTCGCGCCCACGATCATGCGGCGGAAGCCTTCGGTCGCCTTCAGGATGTTCAGGCGGTAGAGCATGAACACGCCGAGTGCGACGGCGAAGGTGAGCAGTACCGCCTGGATGACGATGCCCGACTGGAAGGTCGGATTGCCATCGACATCGCGGCTCCGCATGGCGTACATCGCCGAGATCGCACCGAGCAGGAGCCCTTCCAGCACGGCGTAGATCGGGGCGGTAATGGGGGCGGTGTTGGGCTTGAACGACACGATCAGCGCCATGACGAAACCGCCCAGTCCACCGACCAGCAGCGACGGCATGATGATGCCGGTGTTGCCCGCCGCCACCTGGGTCCAGGTGAACGAGGCCGAAAAGACGCACAAAGCCAGCAGGATGGCAGCCTTGCCGGCAGTGCCGGCACGGGTCATCACATCGCCACGGGCGCTGGTGGACAGGGTGTCGCGGGCTGCCTCGGCAAGGCGGGACAGCACTGGATTGGATGCACGCATCGAGAGTCAGGCTCCGAGAGGAAGAACGCGGGGAGATTCCCCGCCAAGACATATACCCCGGTGCTGCCGAAGGGATCGGCTCCGGGAGGTCACGTCACAGACCGCTCAGGCGGTGGGTTCGGGACGGTCGCCGTCCAGGACCCGGTACCACAGGTCGGCGTGGTCACCGTGGGTGAGGCGCTTGAAGGCCGGCGCCCCGCCCGGATGGTAAAAATAGTGTGCGTACCAGCCATTCCCATCCGGAAACGGACGGTATGGGACTTCGAGGGCAGCGATCACGTCATCCGAAGGACGGTCGCAGCGCTCCAGCGTGACATCGATGAGTTCCGGCATCCGGGAAGGGTAGGGCCTTTACGGCCCCGGGAGTAGCGGCACCCCCTCGGTCCGGGTCATCATGGGGCCATGAGTTTCCGTCGCGCCATCGCGCTGATCAGCCTCGCGTCCTGCATGGTCGCGCTGTACCTGGCCCTGTGGAAGATGGGCTTCATGGGCCCGTTGGCCTGTGGGGCGGGGCATGGGTGCGAATACGTACAGGGCAGCCCATACGGCTGGTTCCTCGGAGTGGACGTGGCCCTGATCGGCACGATCGGCTACGCCGTCATCGTCGTGGTGGCCCTGCTCGGCACCAGCGAGCGCCACGAGGATGCCCGTTGGCCGACACAGGTGCTGATGGTGTTGATTTACGGCGCGGTGTTGTTCACCCTGCGCCTCAAGTACGCTGAATTCGTCATTCTCAAATCATTCTGTCCCTGGTGCGCGGTTTCGGCGGTGGCCATCACGCTCGATGCCATCCTGATCACGCTCGACTGGCGCCGCGTTCGCAGCGGCTCCGGCGCACCGGACCTTCTCCAGGAACCCGCATGACCTTCCCCATGCTTCGCCGCCTCTCCATGGTCGCGGGTCTCGCCGCAGTCGTGGCGGCACCGCTCACCGCACAGGACATCGTGATCGACACCATCACGGCGCTTCCGCCGGTGGCGGGGATCACCATTCAGGGCGGCATGTTCCAGCTGCAGTCGGCGCCGTTCAACCGGGAGCTCGCACTGCGGGGCCGCGGACTGCTGTCGCGCAACATGATCAGCATCGGCGTGGAAAGCTGGATGCGCTGGAACCGGATCATGCTGATCGCCAACAGCCAGACCTTCCAGCCGACGCGTGCGCTGGCGACGAACTACACGACGGAGTTCGATGGCAGCATGGGCCTGCTCAGCGTCGGTGTGCCGGTGCTGATGGCGAAGCGCACGCAGATCTACCCGATGGCGGGTGTGGGTCTGAGTTCGAGCACGGTCACGCTGCGCCGCAATGGCGCGGTGGACTTCAATCCGAACTTCCGCGACATCCCATCGACTGGTGGCCGCAACGTGGACATCACGGCGCGCCGATTTCAGGGGCATCTCGGCCTCGGGCTCGACCAGGTCTTCCAGCCGGCGTGGCCGAAGCTGCTGATGACCGTCGGTCTGCGCGGCGGCTACGTGGCGCCACTGGGCGACACCCGCTGGCGCTCGGGTCGTGAACGGGTGACCGGCGCACCGGAACTCGGTGCCGAAGGGGCGTACGTGCGCCTCACCTTCGGTGGTGTGATCGGCAAGCGCCGCTATTCGACGGTCACGATGATCGGATCGCTGCTGCCGTTCATCGGCAAGTAGCGCCTCACCAGCATCGCAGCGGCGACAGCGAAGTCCTCTCACACGGAGTCGCAGAGGCACGGAGCAGTGCGAGAGCGCATGCACTCCTGGCGCGGTGGGGTTCATGTGGACGTCGACCGCACCATTTCTGACCTTGGCACGGCGCTGGCAACCTCCGTGCCACCGCGGCTCCGAGTGAGAGGAGTTCTGATCGATCCCAAACGCGGACGTGAGCAATGAGTGATGCCGTGGCGCTGCTGCTGGTGTTCGTCGTGGGTATCGCGATGGGCGGGGTGCTGGCGTGGCTGGCGGCGATGCGGGTGGCGGCGGCGGAAAAGGCGGGGAGCAGCGCGGCAGCAGCGGCGCAGATTGCGGCACTCACCACCGCGCAGCAGAGCATGCGTGCGACATTCGAGACGATCGCCGCGGATGCACTCCGGCACTCACAGGAGTCGTTCCTGACGGCCACGCGCGCCGAACTGACGTCGCTGCAGGCCGATGGGGCTGCCCATGCCGAGCAGCGCGAGCAGACCATCGCGTCGTTGCTGCAGCCGGTGCGTGAGTTGCTCGCGTCATACGATACGCGGCTCACGCAGCTCGATCGTGACCGCACCGAAGCACTGGGTCAGGTGGCGGAGCGCCTGCTGCAGGTGCACAGCGTGAGCGACCGGCTCGGCCGCGAAACACGCGATCTCGTGCAGGCGCTGCGCTCCACCTCGGCGCGTGGACGCTGGGGCGAACTGCAGCTGCAGCGCGTGGTCGAGATGGCGGGCATGCTGGAGTACTGCGACTTCGAGACGCAGGTGACGATGGACACCGAGACCGGCGTTCAGCGTCCCGACATGATCGTGCGCCTGCCCGGCGGCAGCTCGATCGTGGTGGATGCGAAGGCGCCGCTGGAAGGGTATCTCGCGGCGATGGATGCGACCGACGACGCCGTACGCCTGTTGGCACTCGATCGTCACGCCAAACAGTTGCGCGGACACATCAACGCACTGAGTGACCGTGCCTACTGGCGCCAATTCCCGAATGCACCGGAGTTCGTGGTGCTCTTCCTGCCCGGCGAGGCCTTTCACGCGGCGGCACTGGAGCGGGATCCGAGCCTGCTCGAAGCGGGGGTGGCGCAACGTGTGCTGATCGCGTCACCCACCACGCTGATCGCGCTTCTGCGTGCGGCGGCGTATGGCTGGCGACAGGAGCGCGTGGCCGAGAGTGCGGCGCAGGTGAGTGCGCTCGGTCGCGAACTCGCGGAACGGATCGGCACGTTCACCGCACACCTGGGTGAAGTGGGTGCCTCACTCGATCAGGCGGTGACGCGATACAACCGTGCCGTCGGCAGTCTCGACACGCGCGTGCTGGTCACGGCGCGCAAGTTCACGGAACTCGGCGCCGGACCTGCGTCGCCCTCGGTGCTCGATGCCCCGGTGCCGATCGAGCGGCAGGCGCGGACGCTGTCCTAGGCGCCGGGATCGCACAGAGGCACGGGGGGCACGGAGAACTGCAACGACGGGCTCACACGGAGCCTCGGAGGCACGGAGGCTTTGCTGCCGCGAAAAGAATGATGGGATCAGAATGGCCTGCCGGGATGGTTCAACAGCATCGGTCGAACGCAGTTCCCATGGCCGTTGCTCTTCTCCGTGCCCCCGAGGCTCCGTGTGAGTGGCGGTAGCGGCTCGACGCCCCCGGTTCCAGTGCGGCGGACCCGGATGGCAACACGATTCTCGTCGACCAGCATCGGTGACATCCGCGGCGCGAAGCGGGCGGCCCCCGTTCCAGCCTGCCCGCCTTGCCGGAGGCTGCGCACCCCATCATGCTAATGTCGTGACGCTGACGTTCCCTGGCCGGCGGTGGGTGACGGATATCGGCGCCAGGCACGGCGCGATACCTCTCGCGACCCGCACGATCGCAGGGAACTGCCCATTCGGCTGGCGGCGCAGAACACGGAAACGACATTCTCTGCACGACGGTAGCCTGTATCCAACACGGAGCGCTCCAGCGTATGGCAGCAACCGATGTCTCCGATCCACGGTACTATCACAAGGTCGTGGACTGCCAGTGGGCATGCCCGGCACACACGAACGTGCCCGGCTACATCCGATTGATTGCGCAGGGGCGGTTCGATGACGCCTACATGCTCAACCGCGAATCGAATGTGTTTCCCGGCATTCTGGGTCGCACCTGCGACCGACCGTGCGAACCAGCCTGTCGCCGGGGCCGCGTCGAAGAGAAGCCGGTTGCGATCTGCCGACTGAAGCGAGTCGCGGCGGATCAACGCGGCGACATTCGTGACCGACTGCCAACCGCTCCATCGACGAAGAACGGCAAGCGCGTCGCACTCGTCGGCGCGGGGCCTGCCTCGCTGACCGTTGCGAACGACCTGCTGCCGCTCGGATACGATGTCACGATCTTCGAACGCAACGCCAAGCCGGGCGGACTGATGCGGATCAACATCCCATCGTTCCGACTCCCGGCAAGCGTGCTGGATGATGAATGCGGCTACATCATCGACATGGGCGCGACGATGCGGTACGACACACATGTCGAGAGTCTCTCATCGCTGCTCGCCGAAGGGTACGATGCCGTCTTCGTCGGCACCGGCGCGCCGAAGGGCAAGGAACTGGACCTGCCGGGACGCTGGGATGCGCCGTCACAGGTGCACATCGGCATCGAGTGGCTGGCCAACATTCACTTCGGGCATCTCACGTCGATCGAACCCCGCGTCCTGATCATCGGTGTGGGCAATACCGCGATGGACTGTTGTCGCACGGCGAAGCGTGTTGGCGCGACCGACGTCAAGGTGATCGCACGCCGCGGACGTCGGCATTTCAAGGCCTCGCCCTGGGAGCTCGAGGACGCCGAGGAAGAGCTGGTCGAGATCATCGAGAACCACGCACCGAAGCGCATGGTCATCGAGGATGGCACACTGGTCGGCATGGAATTCGACCGACTGTCGTGGACCGAGGACGCCAACGGCCAGCAGTCGAGCCAGGTGATCGACACCGTGATCATTCCGTGCGATACCGTGATCCTCGCCATCGGTCAGGACAACGCCTTCCCGTGGATCGAGAGTGACTCCGGCGTCGAGTTCGATGCCAGGGGCATGCCGATCGTCGACAAGGTGACGCACCAGAGCACGAACCCACGTGTGTTTTTCGGCGGCGACTCTGCGTGGGGACCGGAAAACATCATCTGGGCGGTGGCGCACGGACACCAGGCCGCGATCTCGATCGACGCACACTGTCAGGGGCTGCCGGTGACGGAACGGCCACCGGTCGGGATGACGCTCGTCAGCGCGAAAGTCGGCATGCACAGTTGGGCGTACGCCAACGACTACGACACATCGACGCGCGCGAAGATGCAGCACCAGGACCTGGTTGATCGGTTCCGGTCGATCGATGCCGAGGTGGAGCTGGGCTTCACCGCCGAGCAGGCTGCGCACGAGGTGGCGCGTTGCCTGAACTGCGACATTCAGACGCACTTCACTGCGCCGCTCTGCATCGAATGCGATGCCTGCGTGGACGTCTGCCCAACCAACTGCCTCACGATCACGACCAACAGCAGCCCGATCGATGAGTTGCGCACGAGACTCTCGGCGCCAGCGCTCAACACATCGCAGGACATCTACGTATCGGACGCGCTGCCACAGACGAAACGCGTGATGGTGAAGGACGAGGATGTCTGCCTGCACTGCGGGTTGTGTGCAGAGCGCTGTCCCACGGCGGCATGGGACATGCGCACGTTCGACCTCAAACTGGCGTATGCCGGATCGATGGTGACCCAATGAGCGGCATCAACGATTTCGCGTTCAAGATCGGCACGGTCAATGGTACGGGCTCGGCGAGCGCGAACAGCCTGCTGATGCAGGCGATCTTCCGCATGGGCATCCCGGTCACGGGCAAGAACATCTTTCCGTCGAACATCCAGGGATTGCCGACGTGGTACGAGATCCGGGTGAGCAAGGATGGCTACACGGCGCGCCCCGCCGAAGTCGACATGGTGGTCGCGCTGAACCCGTCGACGTACGCGAAGGACGTCGCGACGGTCCGGCCCGGTGGCTATCTGCTGTACGATTCCACCTGGCCACTCGACCCGGACCTGGTGCGCGAAGGCATCACCATCCTTGGCATCCCGTTCGGCCAGATGTGCGTCAACACGTTCCAGGGTGATCGCGACCGCACGCTGCTGCGAAACATCGCGTATGCCGGCTCGCTCGCGGCACTGCTTGGCATCGACATGGACATCGTCGGCGTGATGCTGACCGAAAAGTACGGGAAGAAGCCGAAGCTGCTGGAGTCGAACCACACGGCGATCCGGCTCGGCTACGACTATGCGCGCGAACACTTCTCGTGCCCGCTGCCGTTTCATCTCGAAAAGATGGATGCGACGGGCAACTCGATCCTGATGGATGGCAACACCGCCTGCGCGCTGGGCGCGGTGTACGCGGGCGCCACGGTCGGCGCGTGGTATCCGATCACACCCGCGACGGCGCTGATGGAGGCGTTCAAGAGCTTCTGCGAGAAGTTCCGCGTCGACAAGGAGACGGGGCTGCACAATTATGCGATTTTGCAGGCCGAGGATGAGATCGCAGCGGCGGGCATCGTGATCGGTGCCGGCTGGGCCGGCGCGCGTGCGTTCACCAACACGTCTGGCCCCGGCATCTCGCTGATGCAGGAGTTCATCGGGCTGGCGTACTACACCGACATTCCTGCCGTCTTCTTCGATGTGCAGCGATGCGGACCGGCCACCGGCATGCCAACCCGCACGCAGCAGGCGGATCTGCTCTCACTCGCCTACGCCTCACATGGTGACACGAAGCACCTCGTGCTCTTCCCCGCCGATCCGCACGAAGCGTTCAGCATGTCGGTGACGGCGTTCGACCTCGCCGAACGATTCCAGACCCCTGTCTTCGTCGCATCGGATCTGGACATCGGCATGAACGACTGGATGATCGACCGACTGGAGTGGGACGATGCGTACCGACCCGACCGTGGCAAGGTGCTGGACGCAGCGGCGCTCGACGCCACGACGAAATTCTCCCGGTACCTGGATGTGGATGGCGACGGCATCGCGGCGCGCACGCTGCCCGGTGTCTCCGGCAAGGGCGCCTACTTCGTGCGTGGATCCGGGCACGACAAGCATGCAGCGTACACGGAAGACTCCAACGCGTATCAGGAGGTGGTCGACCGCCTGAAGCGGAAGTTCCTGCACGCAGCCACGGTGATGCCGGAACCTGCCTTCACGCGCCAGGCCGGCGCCGACATCGGCCTCGTCACACTCGGTGGGTGCGATGCGGCCGTGCGCGAGGCTGCACACGCGCTGCGGGCACAGGGGATCACGGTCGACGTCATGCGCATTCGCGCCTTCCCGTTCGGCGAATCGGTGCGTGAGTTCCTCGGTGAACATGACCGCACGTTCGTGATCGAACAGAACCGCGATGCGCAACTCAAGTCACTGTTCACCATCGAGCTCGGGGTTGCGCCGGACACGCTCACGTCGATCCTCGATTACGGCGGCATGCCGCTCACTGCGAAGGTGGTGGTGGATGCCGTGACTGCACATCTGGCTGGAGTGACTGCATGACATCCATCGCGAAACCGCCGGTCCGGCACCCCAGCTCGCGCACCAATGGTCGCAGCCTGTCGCTGCGGGACTACGAAGGCGCAATGTCCACACTCTGCGCCGGCTGCGGGCACGATTCCGTCACGGCGGCGCTCGTGCAGGCGGCGTGGGAACTGGAGCTCGAGCCCCATCGCGCGGCGAAGATGAGCGGCATCGGATGCTCCTCGAAGACGACCGCCTACTTCATGAAGCAGTCGCACGGCTTCAACTCCGTGCACGGCCGCATGCCCTCGGTCACGTCGGGTGCGAATGCCGCCAACCGCGCGCTGACCTACATCGGGATCTCGGGAGACGGTGATTCACTGTCGATCGGTCTCGGGCAGTTGTCGCATGCCATCCGTCGCAACGTGAACATGCTGTACGTGATCGAGAACAACGGAGTCTACGGCCTCACGAAGGGGCAGTTCTCGGCGTCGGCGGACATCGGATCGACATCCAAGAAGGGTGAGGCGAACGAGCAGGCACCGATTGATCCGGTGCTGCTTGCGCTCACGCTCGGCGCGACGTTCGTGGCGCGCTCGTTCTCCGGCGACAAGCGACAACTCGTCCCGATCCTGAAGGCCGGCATCGCCCACAAGGGGCTCGCGCTGGTGGACGTGATTTCACCGTGTGTGTCGTTCAACGACCACGAGGGGTCCACCAAGAGTTATTCCTTCACGCGTGAGCACGAGGTGGAAGCCGTGCACGCTGACTTTGTTCCGCTGCAGCGTGAGATCACCGTTCCGGAGTCAGACGCGAGCATGCATGTCGTCACGATGCATGACGGAGCGACGGTGCGCCTCCGCAGCACGGCGTCCGACTACGATCCGACCAGTCGCGAGTCGGCGTACGCACACGTGCGTGACTGTCAATCGCGACACGAGATCGCGACCGGCCTGCTCTTCGTCGACGAAAGCGGCAAGGACATGCACGACCTGATGCGCACCATCCCGACACCACTGATCGACGTGCCGTTCGAGCAACTCTGCCCCGGCAAGGCGGCCCTCGATTCGCTCATGAAGCGGTACCGCTAGCGGCGATGCTGACTGCAGACGATGAACTGACGGAGCTGCAGTCACTGCTCGACGGTGCGCCGACGGACGCGTCGAATCTCCTCCCGGTGCTCCAGGCGGTGCAGCGCAGGCTCGGCCGTGTGTCTCCGGGCGCGGTCCGGCTGGTTGCCGCGGCGTTCAATCTGTCGCGCGCCGAGGTGTACGGTGTGGTGACCTTCTACGGCGACCTCCGCGAAACCGCCGTCGGGACGCACGTGGTGCAGGTGTGCATGGGTGAGGCGTGCCAATCCGTCGGATGCCGGACCCTGATGCGTCACGCGGAAGCAACGCTCGGCGTCACTGCCGGCCATACGACGCCCGACGGGCATTTCCACCTCGAAGCCGCGTACTGCTTCGGCAACTGTGCGCTTGGGCCGACCGTGCGAATCGGCGACACGATTCACGGAGCCATCACACCGGAGCGGCTTCCGGCGCTGCTCGCCGCGCTGCGGAACGCTGGATGACACGCTCGATCTTCGTGCCAAACGACACTGGTGCGCGATCGATCGGCGCGGACGAGGTCGCGGACGCCATCGCAGCGCAGATCGCCGCACTGGGCCTCGATGCTGCCGTGGTACGGAATGGATCGCGTGGAGCGTACTGGCTCGAACCGCTGGTCGAGACCGATTCACAGACGGGCCGCGTCGGATTTGCAAACATCCGGCCGCATCAGGTGGCGGAACTGTTTGCCTCCGGCACGCTGCCGACGCGGGACCATCCGCTCAGCGTGGGAGTCATCAGCGAGATTCCGTGGTTCCGCGCGCAGCAACGCATCACCTTTGCCCGCGCCGGCGTGATCGATCCGCTGTCGCTGCACGACTATCGCGCGCACAACGGCCTGGTCGGCCTGCAGCGCGCACTGACCATGTCGTCGCAGGACATCGTGCGCGAGGTGATGAACGCGGGACTGCGTGGTCGCGGTGGCGCAGCGTTCCCGGCGGGGATCAAGTGGGAGACCGTGCGGAACGCCACCGCATCACAGAAGTACATCGTGTGCAACGCGGACGAGGGGGATTCAGGCACCTTCGCCGATCGCCTGCTGATGGAAGCAGACCCGTTCCAGTTGATCGAGGGGATGACGATCGCGGCGCTTGCCGTCGGTGCCACGGAGGGCCTCATCTATCTCCGCTCCGAGTATCCGTACACTGAGCAGACGCTGCGCGACGCACTGCGCCTGGCCCGCGAGGCAGGTGTACTCGGCCCGGCAGTGCTTGGCTCGTCGCACACGTTCGACATCACACTACGCATCGGCGCCGGGTCGTACATCTGCGGCGAAGAGACGGCCCTGCTCGAGAGCCTGGAGGGCAAACGCGGCGTCGTTCGCGCGAAACCACCCCTGCCGGCACTGTCGGGCCTCTTCGGGAAGCCGACTGTGGTGAACAACGTCCTGACCCTTGCGGCAGCGACTGACATTCTCGCAACGGGCAGCGACGCATACGCAGCGGCAGGCGTCGAGCGCTCCCGGGGAACCCTCCCATTCCAGCTCTGCGGCAACGTCCGCCGGGGTGGGCTCGTAGAACTTCCGTTCGGTATCACCGTGCGGGACCTGCTCGAGACGTTCGGTGGCGGCACGCGCTCGGGACGACCAGCGAAGGCGATCCAGGTCGGTGGACCGCTCGGCGCGTACCTCCCGACGACGCAGTGGGACACACCGCTGGCGTACGAGTCGATGGCGGCGATCGGCGCAATGCTCGGGCATGGCGGCGTCGTGGTGTTCGATGAAACAGTGGACATGGGTGAACAAGCCGAGTTCGCGATGGCGTTCTGCGCGCATGAATCGTGCGGGAAGTGCACACCGTGCCGACTGGGGTCAACGCGTGGCGCCGAGGTGATCGCACGGCTCCGCCGCGGTGAGGACAGCCGGAAGCATTGGTCGTTGCTCGAGGAGCTCTGCGAGACGATGGAGCTCGGCTCGCTCTGCGCGCTCGGTGGACTGACACCGATGCCGGTACGCAGCGTGATGCGGCACTTTGCCGGAGACCTGCTGTCGTCGGCGCCGGGACACGTGCTGATATCGGAGGCTACATGATCGATTCACCAGATGAGGTCACGCGCCGACGTCGCGACATGGGCACGCCCGCCGTGGCGGCTGCCTCAACCGTTCGCCTGACGATTGACGGCAGGCCTGTGGACGTTCCCGCTGGCACATCGGTGATGCGGGCGGCGCGCGAAGCCGGCATCAACATCGCCAAGCTCTGTGCCACCGACTCGCTCGGTGCGTTCGGCTCGTGCCGGCTCTGCGTGGTGGAGATCGCGGGCCGCCGTGGGCTGCCCGCCTCCTGCACCACGCCCGCGGAAGCGGGAATGATCGTGAGCACGCAGAGCGAGACGCTGGCGCGCGTGCGACGGAATGTGATGGAGCTCTACATCTCCGACCATCCGCTGGATTGCCTCACCTGCGCCGCCAACGGTGACTGTGAGCTGCAGGACATGGCGGGCGCGGTGGGGCTCCGCGAAGTCCGCTACGGGATGGCCGGCGAGAATCACCTCGCGCTCGCGAAGGACGAGTCGAATCCATACTTCACCTTCGATCCATCGAAGTGCATCGTCTGTTCGCGGTGCGTGCGCGCCTGTGCCGAGATTCAGGGGACGTTCGCGCTGAGCATCACGGATCGCGGATTCGGCGCCAAGGTCAGCGCAGGGATGAACGAAACATTCCTCGCCTCGGAGTGTGTGTCGTGCGGTGCGTGCGTACAGGCGTGCCCGACGGCGACCTTGACGGAGAAGACCATCATCGACGCAGGGCAGCCGGACCACGTGGTCAAGACCACGTGTGCCTACTGCGGCGTCGGCTGTTCATTCCGTGCGGAGCTCAAGGGGAATCAGGTCGTCCGGATGGTACCGGACGAGAGTGGCGGTGCAAACGAAGGGCACTCCTGCGTGAAGGGGCGGTTTGCGTGGGGCTACGCCAGCCACCGGGATCGCGTCCTCTCACCGCTGATCAGGGAGTCGATTGCGGATCCGTGGACCGAAGTTGACTGGGATGTGGCGATCGCTCATGCCGCATCGCGGTTCGCCTCGATACAACGCGAGCATGGAAACGGTGCGATCGGTGGAATCTCGTCATCCCGCTGCACGAATGAAGAAGTGTACGTCGTGCAGAAGATGGTCCGGGCGGCATTTCACAACAACAACATCGACACCTGCGCGCGGGTCTGTCACTCGCCGACCGGATATGGACTGAAGCAGACGTTCGGCACCTCGGCTGGCACGCAGGACTTTCGCTCCATCGCGCAGGCCGATGTCATCGTCGTGATTGGCGCGAACCCGACCGATGCACATCCGGTCTTTGCCTCGCGCATGAAGCGCAGGCTTCGCGCAGGGGCGCAGCTCATCGTCATCGACCCGCGCCGGATCGACCTCGTGCGCACGCCGCACTGTCGCGCCGCACACCATCTTGCGCTCCGTCCCGGCACCAACGTGGCGGTGATCAACGCACTCGCCCACGTCATCGTGACGGAAGGGCTGGTGAACGAGGCATTCGTTGCCGAACGATGTGATGCCACGTCATTTGCGCAGTGGCGGGAGTTCATCGCAGGTGGCGAGCACTCGCCTGAGGCCACTGAGGTGCACACGGGCGTCCCCGCAGACGCGCTGCGACAGGCGGCACGGCTCTACGCCGGCGCACGGAACGCCGCCATCTATTACGGCCTCGGCGTGACGGAGCACAGTCAGGGCAGCACGATGGTGATGGGCATCGCGAACCTCGCGATGGCGGCCGGCCAGCTTGGCCGCGATGGCGTCGGCGTGAATCCGCTGCGCGGCCAGAACAACGTGCAGGGCGCATGCGACATGGGTTCGTTCCCGCACGAGCTCCCCGGCTATCGACACATATCGGATACGCCAACCCGTCGCACATTCGAGCAGGCGTGGAACGTCGAGCTCGATGGCGAACCGGGTCTGCGCATCCCGAACATGCTCGCCGGCGCGGTGGCCGGCCAGTTCCGGGGCCTGTTCATCCAGGGTGAGGACCTTGCTCAGTCGGACCCGAACACCAGGCATGTCACTGAGGCACTGCGCGCGATGGACTGCGTGGTGGTTCAGGACCTGTTCCTGAATGAGACCGCGAAGTATGCGCATGTGTTTCTTCCCGGTACCGCCTTCCTCGAGAAGGACGGGACGTTCACCAATGCTGAACGGCGCATCAATCGTGTGCGCCCAGCGATGCCGCCACGCACCGGACTCCAGGAGTGGGAGGTCGTCTGCCGGCTGGCGACGGCGATGGGCCATCCGATGTCATACGCGAACGCCGCCGAGATCATGGATGAAATTGCGTCGCTGACTCCGACGTTTGCAGGTGTTTCGTTCGCCCATCTGGATCGGGTGGGCAGCGTGCAGTGGCCCTGCACGAAAGACTCGCCGCTGGGCACGCGCATCATGCATGAAGACCGCTTCGTCCGGGGGAAAGGCCGCTTCCTCATCACACAGTACGTGCCGACCGACGAGAAGTCGAACCGGCGCTTCCCTCTCCTGCTCACGACCGGGCGAACACTCACGCAGTACAATGTGGGCACCCAGACTCGCCGCACGAAGAACACCACGTGGCACGCTGAAGATGTGCTCGAGATCCATCCGCACGACGCCGAACTCAGGGGGATCGGCACCGGCGACAGCGTACTCCTGTCGAGCCGGAAAGGTGCGATCGTCCTGCACGCCTCGGTGACGGAGCGCGTCCCGCCCGGGGTCTGCTACACGACCTTCCATCATCCCGATATCGCGGCGAATGTGATCACCACGGAATTCTCGGATTGGGCGACGAACTGTCCGGAGTACAAGGTCACGGCGGTCGATGTGCGCCCGGTCGACTGACGTGAACATCGCTGATGACGTGATGGCCGGCGCAAGCGCCGGAGTTGCGTACGAGGATGTCCTCATCCGCGATCATGCCGCCGACGGCGGCGCGGCGCACAGCGCCACCTGGGGAATTGCCGTCGAGCAACCCGTGGAGATCTCCATCAACGGTGAACCATGGATGGTGCTGCTCGCCACGCCCGCGCACCTTGACGACCTCGCGATCGGGCTTGGCATCACTGAGCGTGTGCTGACGGACGTGACGGCAGTTCGCGACGTCGTCATCACATCTCGCCACAGCGACGCGTCGGTGAACATCACGGTGCCCGAATCTGCGCTCGCGCGTGATGCGATACTCAGCCGCGCCACTGCGAGCGGAACGGCGTGCGGACTGTGTGGAGTGGACTCGATGGACCAACTGCGTCGCCGCACCACTGACCTCAGATCGGGGAGCCGTGCCGGGCCGGTGATGCATGTCGGCGAACCGATCACCGACACGGCGATTCTGGCGGGCTTTGCCGCACTGCCCGCGTACCAGCCGATCAACCGGGCGACCCATTCGGTGCACGCCGCGGCGTGGTGCGACATTGGTGGAGACATGGTGCTCGTCCGCGAGGATGTCGGCCGGCACACCGCGCTCGACAAGCTCGTCGGCGCGATGCGAAGAAGCGGGTTGGCGGTGACGCCCGGTTTCGTGGTCATGAGCAGTCGCTGCAGCTTCGAGCTGGTCGCCAAGGCGTCTGCGCTGAACGCGTCCCTGCTGGCGACGATCTCGGCCCCGACGACAATGGCGCTCGAGTGGTCGAAGACGCTCGGCGTGCCACTGGCATGTCGAATCGGCGGCGCGAGTGATGGCCGCATCGTCCGCTTCGGTACCGAGGTCACCGGTGGAGCGTGAATATCTCGTCCGCATGGCGAACCAGATTGCGGCCTTCTTCGCGCCGTATCCCGAGCCCGACGCCATTGACGGTGTGCTGGATCACCTCGAGAAATTCTGGGACCCCGCGATGCGACGATCGCTGATTGCGATCATCGCGGCAGACGCGGGGAACGACGGTGCATCGACCGATGATTCGCGTGCGACACTGCATCCGCTCGTGTCTCGCGCCGCTGCCAGACTTCGCCCGACAGCAAACGCATGACCATCGACCCCTGCGGGACACCGGATTTCCCTGGCAGATGCTGCGGGCTGACCAGAACACCATCACGATGATCGGAGAGTTTGTGACCGCTCAGACAGTACCGACCGATATTGAAATTGCGCAGGCCGCGACACTGCGTCCGATCACCGCAGTTGCCGCAGACCTCGGGCTGTCAGCAGATGACATCGACCAGTACGGGAAGTTCAAGGCGAAGCTGCCGCTGGAACTCTCGACGCGCCCATCGCGCGGCAAGCTGGTCGTGGTGACGGCGATCAACCCGACACCGGCTGGCGAAGGGAAGAGCACCGTCAGCGTTGGCCTTGCGCAGGCCCTGCGCCGCGTCGGAACCAACGCCGTGCTTGCGATCCGTGAACCGAGCCTGGGACCGGTGTTTGGAGTGAAGGGCGGCGCTGCTGGTGGCGGGTACGCCCAAGTGCTGCCGATGGATGAAATCAACCTCCATTTCACCGGTGACTTCCACGCAATCTCGAGCGCGCACTCCCTGCTCTCTGCGATGATGGACAATCACTTGCAGCAGGGCAACGAGCTCCACCTCGATCCGCGTCGCATCACCTGGCCGCGCACCATCGATATGAACGATCGCGCGTTGCGGCACGCGATCATCGGACTTGGCGGACCGGGCGAAGGTGTGCCGCGCGAAGAGCGATGGGTGATCATCCCTGCCAGCGAAGTGATGGCGATCCTCTCGCTGGCAAGTGACCTCGACGACCTCGAAGCACGGCTCGGCAGCATCATCGTGGGCGCGACAGCCGGCGCAAACAAGTCACCGGTGCGCGCGCGTGACCTGAAGGCCAGTGGTGCGATGACGCTCCTGTTGAAGGACGCCCTGCGACCGAATCTGGTGCAGACGCTCGAGGGCGGGCCGGCGCTGGTCCACTGCGGGCCGTTCGGCAACATCGCGCACGGGTGCAACAGCCTCGTTGCGACGCGCACGGCCCTCGCGCTTGGCGATGTGGTGGTCACCGAAGCGGGGTTCGGTTCAGACCTGGGCGCGGAGAAGTTCTTCGACATCAAGTGCCGGATCGGGGGGCTGCGCCCCGAAGCAGCAGTGATCGTCGCCACCGTCCGGTCGCTCAAGATGCAGGGCGGTGCGCTGAAGTCCGCACTCAATGAGGAGAATCTTGCGGCGTTGGAACGTGGGCTCCCGCATCTGCGGCATCACGTCAACAATGTGCGCCAGTTCGGCGTGCCGGTGATCGTCGCAATCAACCGCCGGTTGAGCGACACCGCGGCGGAACTGACGATGCTCGAGGAGTATGCCAACAGCATCGGAGTGAAGGTGGCGTTGTGCGATGTCTGGGCGAGCGGCGGAGCGGGCGGCGAGACACTCGCGCGAGGCGTCCTCGAGTTGCTCGACAGCGGCGTCGCCGACTTCAAGCCAGCCTACGACACCGCGCTGCCGATCCGCGAGAAGATCGACCAGATCGTTCGCAAGGTCTACGGTGCCGATGGTGCGGACATCACGCCGGCCGCGAGTCGATCGATCGATTACCTCGAATCGATCGGTCTTGGCAACACACCGGTATGCATGGCCAAGACGCAGTACTCGCTGACTGACGATGCCAGCAAGCTCGGCACACCGACCGGCTTCCGCATCACGGTCAACGAAGTGTGGGGCTCCGCGGGCGCCGGCTTCGTCGTTGCGAAGACGCGCGACATCATGACGATGCCAGGACTGGGGAAGGTTCCGGCGGCCGAAGGGATGCGCGTCCACCCCAACGGAACGATCGAAGGGTTGTCGTAACGCCGGATCCCCACCGTCGATGATCGCAATCGCGTGCCGTACCTTCCCGCACCTGCCAGCGCGTCACAATCGGGCGATGAACCAGCCCGGAACGAGTGTCAGCACAAGAATGACGGCGAGACACAACCAGCCGGCGGCCTGTGACATGCCATCGGCGCGCTGTTCCGCCCACAACGGCTCGTTAGCCGCCACCTCTCGCTCGGCCATGAACATCCGCACGATGACCCGAAGGTAGAAGTAGATGCCCAGATAACTGCCGAGCAGACCGAGTACGGCATACGTCGTCTGACCCGCTGCGATCAGGTTCCGGAAGATGTAGAACTTCGCTACGAATCCCGGCAGCGGTGGAAGCCCGGCCAGTGAGAGCATGGCGATCGCAATCAGGACTGCCGCCACCGGGTCCCTGCGGTACAGGCCGCGAAGGTTCTCGAGGTCATCGCGCTTCTCATCGCGCTCGTGCCGCGGCAACACGGCAAACGCGAGGAGGTTGGCGGCGGCGTATGTGACAACGTAGAAGAGGACTGCGCCGCTGCGCGCCGACGGCGAGCCGGGAATTGCGTAGAAGAGGTAGCCAGCGTGCGCGATGGACGAGTAGGCGATCATCCTGCGGAAGCTGTTCTGACGAATGGCTGCCAGGTTGCCCCATACGATCGACACCAGCGGCAGGACATACAGCAGGTCGGCCAAGGCCCCCGTCACCGGCTCCGACGCAACGAGCGTCACGGCGACGAGCAGCACCACACCCTTCATCAGCGTCGACATGTACGCGGCGACCGGCACACTCGCACCCTCGTACGCGTCCGGGGCCCAGGCGTGGAAGGGCACGACGGCCGCCTTGAGGAACAGTGCGACGAAGACCAGGATCGCCGCGGCCTGCGCGTACCCTGCGCCACCCTGCATCGCGCTGGCGAAGGTGCCCGTGCTCATCGAGCCGGACGCCCCGTAGAGCAGCGAGACACCCATCAACATCGTGGCGGTGGCGGCACCGCTGAGCACGAGATACTTGAACGCAGCCTCAGCGCTCTGCGGGCGCCGGTAGGCCAACAGGACGAGCGCGTACACCGGCAGGGACGCGAGCTCGAGGCCGAGAAAGAGCGGGAGGAAATTCTGCGACGACACCGCAATGCTGAGGCCGTACAACGACGAGAGCAGCAGGAGCGAGAATTCGCCGTCGCTGAATTCACTCTTCGACATCAGGAGCACGGGAACGGCGAGCGCGAGCACGGCACCCTTTGCCTGAAGCACACCGGCGTTCATGACGAGCTGGCCATCGAAGAGCTGCCACACCTCCTGCATTGACGACAGCCAGAAGGCCAGCACCGACGCGACGCACGTCACGACGATCGCGATCCACGTCGGCCACACCCGCCGCACGCCAAAGACCTCGAGCAGAATGAGCACGACGATGCCCGCGAGCAGGCAGTGCTCCGGCAGCATCGCGATCAGGGTATCGCGATCAGGCAACGTACCCCCCTTCGCGCGAACGCACTGCCCACGTCGTCATGGTGCGCCGCCGGGAAGTCGCGGCGTCAGGACAAGCGCCTGATACGACCTGGCCGCAGCTTCGGTCTTCCGAAGCACGCCCGCCGGGAAGAGACCGAGCGCAAACACCGCCACCGCGAGGACGCCAAGGACAAGACGCTCCCGTCCGGAGAGATCTGCAAGAGGTTGGTGTGGCGCCTTCGTCGGGCCGAACAGGAAGGTGAGCGCGAACCGGAGCATGTAGAGCGCGCCGAGCACCACTCCGCTCGCTGCAACAACGGCCAGGACCAACGGGCCACTGTTGCCCGCGACGTGCGCGGGCCACGCCGCGCGGAATGCACCGAGCAGCGCGAAGAACTCGCCGGTGAAACCGCTCGTGAGGGGCAGTCCGACCGATGCCAGCGTGAAGATCATGAAGAAGACGGAGAACACAGGGATCAACCGCGCCAATCCGCCATACTCGTCGAGCTGGCGCGTGTGACAGCGCTCGTACACCATGCCGACCAGGAGGAACAGACCCGCCGCCACCAGGCCATGGCTCACCATCTGGATGATGGCACCCTGAATGCCGATCAACTCGAGACTCAGCAGCCCGAGCATGACATAGCCCAGGTGACTGATCGACGAATACGCAATGATCTTCTTGATGTCATCCTGCACCAGGGCGAGGCAGGCACCGTACACGATGCTCACCACGGCGAGTGTCATCAGCACCGGCGTGTACATGCGCGCGGCATCAGGGAACAGCGGGAAACCGAGCTTCATGAAGCCGTAGGTCCCCATCTTGAGCAGGACACCGGCCAGGATGACCGAGCCCGCAGTCGGCGCCTCGACGTGTGCATCCGGCAGCCAGGTGTGGAGCGGGAACATCGGCACCTTGATCGCAAACGACAGCGCGAAGGCGCCCAGCAGCAGCGACTGCGTATCCAGCGGCAGCCGGGACTGATACAAGTCCGTGAACGCGAACGACGACACGCCGCCCGACGCCTTCAGCGACACCACCAGATAGATGACCGCGGCCAGCATCAGGATGCTGCCAAAGGCCGTGAAGAGGAAGAACTTCAGCGTCGCATACACACGCCGTGAACCGCCCCAGATCCCGATGATGAGGAACATCGGAATCAGCATCGCTTCCCAGAACACGTAGAACAAGAAAAGATCCTGGGCCAGCAATGCTCCCATCATCGCGAACTGCAACAGCAGGAGCATCACATGGAAGAGCGTCACGTCGCGATCGATGGAGCGAAACGCCCCGAGGACTACCAGTGGACCGAGCAGCGCCGTGAGCGCCACCAGCAGCACGTTGAATCCGTCCAGCCCAACGAGATATTGCACACCCCACTGCGGGATCCATGGTGCATCGGTGCTGAACTGCAGCGCCACTGCCGTGTCGTCGAATCGCTGATAGAGCCACGCCGTGAGCACCAACTGCGCGACCATCACGCCCAACGTCAGCCACCGGGTCCGCAGATCGTTCCCGCGCGCCACGAGCAGGAGCCCAACCCCAACCAGCGGGAGCCACAGCATCAGGTTGAGCAACGCGGCATCACCCATGTCGCCAGCCCCAGAACAGCGCGCCAGCGATGCCGACCATGACGAGGAGAACGTACAGGTGCAGGCTGCCCGTCTGTGCCCGGCTCAGCACTGCAGCCGCACGTTGCGCAACAGACGCCAGACCATGCAGTGAGCCATCGAGCACCGCCCGATCGCCGCCGCGCAGAAAGACCGTCGCGGAAACCCACTCGAGAGGCTTCACGAGGACGCGCTCGTACAGTTCATCCACGAAGTACCTGCCCGAGAGCAGTCGGTGCAGTGGCATCACGCGTTGCCGCACAGCCTCGGCCCGCGATGGTGTGCTGAACATGAAGATCGCGATCGCAACGCCGGCAAAGGCCAGCGCGATTGAGACGCCGAGCAGCGTATGCTCGTAGTGCTCGAGCGAGCCGACGACAGCCGGCAACGGAAGCTGCGCCTCGAGAAAGCGCGGAATGGCGAGGTAGCCGCCCCCGGCCGAGAGCGCCGCGAGGAGCATCAACACGCCGGTCATCGAGAGCGGCGACTCATGCACATGTGCCTCGACCGCTGCGTCCATGCGCGACGGGCCCATGAAGGTGAGCCAGAAGAGGCGACACATGTAGAACGCCGTCATCAGCGCGGTGAGCGCCGCAACGCCCCACAGCCAGGGCGATCCACCACGACTGCTCGCGAACGCGTACCACAGGATCTGGTCCTTCGAGAAGAAGCCGGCAAGCCCCGGGATGCCGGCGATCGCCGCGGTGGCGATCGCGAAGGTCCAGAACGTGATCGGAATACGCGTGCGCAGCCCACCCATCTTCCGCACATCCTGCTCACCACCCAGCGCGTGAATCACACTGCCTGCGCCAAGGAAGAGGCACGCCTTGAAGAACGCGTGCGTGACGACGTGGAAGATCGCGACACCATACGCACCGACGCCAAGCGCGAGGAACATGAATCCGAGCTGCGACACCGTGGAGTACGCGAGCACCTTCTTGATGTCGGTCTGCACCAATGCCATCGTGGCGGCGAAGAACGCCGTCGCAACGCCAATCACCGCCATCACCTGCGAGGCGTCAGGCGCCGCCATGTAGACGGCGGACATCCTGGCGACGAGAAACACACCCGCAGTGACCATCGTTGCCGCATGAATCAGCGCTGACACCGGCGTAGGACCGGCCATGGCATCAGGCAGCCAGACGTACAGCGGAATCTGCGCCGACTTCCCCGTCGCTCCCACGAACAGCGCGAGCGCGATCAGCGTGACCGACACGCCTGAGACACTGGCCGTGCCACTGGCAAAGCCGGCATTGATCGTGTCCATGTCGAAGGTGCCGAACGCCTGATGCAACAGGAACATGCCAATCAGGAATCCGGCATCGCCGATCCGGTTCGTGATGAACGCCTTCCGACCCGCCCGTGCGTTGGTCAGATCGTCGAACCAGAACCCGATCAGGAGATAGGACGCCAGCCCGACGCCCTCCCAGCCCACGAACAGCACGAGCAGTGACCGCCCGAGCACCAGCAGCAGCATGAAGAAGAGAAAGAGGTTCAGGTACGCAAAGAAGCGCCCGTAGCTCTTGTCGCCATGCATGTAGCCGGTGGAATAGACGTGGATCACAGATCCGACGCCCGTCACCACCAGCGTCATCACGGCGCTCAGTCGATCAAGGTAGAAGGCGACGTCGAAGGTCGTGCCACCGACGGCCGCCCACTGGTACAACGGTTCCACGATGGGAGCGTAGTCGCCCGCCCGGAGGGCCAGAAAGGCTCGCACCGTGAGCGCAAACGCGGCCAGCGGAGCACCGCACCCGATCGCGCGGACGACTCGCTCACTGACTGGCTTGCCCAACAGCACCGTCCCCAGCACCCCGTTGAGCAGGAAGCCGAGAAGAGGCAGCAGGACGATGAAAGCCAGCGTGTGCGACATGTCCGTCAGCCCTTGAGGTCCGAGTACTCACCCACGTTCATCGAACGTCTGTGGCGAACCAGCAGCAGCACGATGGGAATGGCGAGTGCGATCTCTGCCGTCGCCACGACGAAGATGAGCAGCACCAGGATCGCTCCCGCCGCATCTCCCCGCTGATGCGAGAACGCCACCAGGCTGAGGTTGACGCCATTCAGCATCAGCTCCATGCACATCAGCAGCACCAGCGCGTTGCGCCGGATCACGACTCCGAGCAGCCCGATCGCAAACAGTGCCATCGACAGCCAGAGCAGAAGTTGCACCTTATCCATGCACCCTCCGGCTCACCTTGATCACAGCGAGTGCCGCCACGATCGCGCCGACGAGGAGCACCGTCGTCAGTTCGAACTCCAGCCAGTACCGATTGAGGAACTCGGTGGAGAATGCAGTCAGCGTGAACGCATCGGTTGCCACGAAGGAATGGCTGGCCGTCGCACCGCGACCGACGACAGCGCCAAGCGCGGCCATGAGCAACCCAAACGCGCCGAGCCCAGGCAAGAGCCAGCCAGAGTATCGCGAAGCCTCGGCCGGCTCGCGCACTTCGAGCAGCATGATCACGTACACCATGAACACCATCACCGCGCCGACGTAGATCAGCACCTGAAACGCCGCCAGGAAATGCACGCCCAGGAGGCCGTAGATGCCGCCCAGCATCATCATCACGGTGACGAGGGCCAGTGCGACGCGCATCGGCTGGCGAATGACGAGCATCGACGCCGCGGCCACCAGTGCAATGACTCCGAGGAGAACGAGAACCACGTTGTCGATGGCGAGGCCTCCAGTCATGGTGTCGATGGCGAGTGCTCTCCTGATGCCGCGTCGGCAGCCAACTGGGGCAACGGTTGTCTCGGGACAGGCTTCGGCGGGTACGGCTTGGCCACATCCGAGTGCGGGTTCCACGTCAGCATCTCTTCCATGCCAAGCCACATCGCGTAGCGATTCCCCGACACCAGGCCAGGCACGTCAGGTTCCATCCGGATGGCATCCTCCGGGCACGCCTCGATGCAGAGCCCGCAGAAGACGCACCGCGAGTAGTCGATCTCGAACCGGATCGGGTACTTCGGATGGGCAGGGTCGTTCGCGTCGAAGCCCGCCTCGATCTCGATCACCTTGGCCGGACACACCGTCGCGCACAGGTTGCACGCGATGCACTGCGGCGAACCGTCGGGCCGCTGGGTGAGGATGTGCTTGCCGCGGTTGCGCGGCGCGAAGTCAGCGCGGCGCTCCTCGGGATAGTACGTCGTGATGGCACCGCGGCGACCGGTGATCCACTTCGCCATGTTGCGCAGGAAGATGCCGGTCGTGATGAACAGGCCGCGCAGGATCTCCGGCAGATAGGCGCGTTCCCACAGCGTCATCGTCGGCTCGTTCCAGTACTCCTTCCGCACCCGCCGCACGACGGTGCGACCCGGCGACGCCTGGCCGCTGTCGCTCATCCGACGCCTCCCTGCGCGAACCACATCACCAGCGCCGTCACGCACAGGTTGGCCAGCGACACCGGCAGCAGAATCTTCCAGGCAAACGACAGCATCTGATCGTATCGGAAGCGCGGTAACGACCAGCGGATCTGAATCTGCACCACGCACATCAGAAAGACCTTGGCGAGAAAACTCACCAGCTGAAGCACCACCACGGTCCCGTGGCCAAGCGCGATCTGCTGTCCACCAGGCAGGCTGAACCCGGCGTCGGTCATGAACGGCAGGTTGTAGCCGCCGAGGAAGAGCGTGGTGAAGAGGGCCCCGACGATCGCGATCTGGATGAACTCCGCGAACATGAAGAGCCCCATCTTCATCGCGCTGTACTCCGTGTAGTACCCCGCCACCAGCTCCGACTCGGCTTCGGGAAGGTCGAACGGAATGCGCTTGTTCTCGGCGATCGCAGCGATCAGGAAGAGGAGCGCCGCGAACGGTTGCAGAAACAGGCCCCAGCGCGGCAGGGCACCGAAGAGGGTGCTGGACTGCTGCCGGACGATCACATCGAGATCGACAGTGCCGTAGATGAGGAGCAGCCCCATCACTGTCAGCGCCATCACCAGCTCATACGAGATCATCTGCGATCCCGCACGAAGTCCGCCCAGCAGCGAGAACTTGTTTTCGGATGACCACCCGGCGAGCATGGTGCCGATGATCGTCACGCCGCCGAACGCGAAGACGATCAGCAATCCGGCATCCAGACGCGCGATCTGCAGCGGATAGGTGCGCCCGTCGAACCAGGAGGCGAGCGCCGGAACGATACGGCCCGGGTCAAGGATCCCGCCAAACGGCACCACCGCGAACACCAGCAGGACCGGTGCGAAGACGACGAACGGCGCGAGGAAATATCCCACCGAATCGTGTGCCTTCGGCTTGAAGTTCTCCTTCAGCAGCATCTTGAGGCCGTCCGCCATGCCGTGGAACAGCCCCATCCAGACGAGCTTGATGTTCGTGAACGGAATCCTGATGTACGCGCGGTTCGCACCGATGCGATCAGCCATCACTGCCGCCTGCTTCCGCTCCACCCACGTGAGCAGGCCGCCGAAGGTCAGGAGTACGACGATCGCGTAGGTGATGAAGAGCACCGCCATCAGGAGATCAGGCATCATGTGCCACGCACCGCCACCATGCTGGCAGCAGCGGGATCGAGCGCCGCACGCACCGCTGCGAAGAGGTCCTCGGCGTGCACGATCGCTGGCTTCACAGTGAAGGCCGCCGAGAACGGCGAGACCGTCCCCTCGAAGTTCGTGTAGTGCCCCGCACGTTCAGTCTGAATGCTGATCGGGATGAAGACGTCGGCCAACGCGTGGTCGGGATGTGCATAGGCATCGAGCCTGATGACCTTCGTTCCCGATGGGATAGCCGCCTGCGGCATTCCCTCGCCCCACACGAGCAGCAGATCCGTTTCCGGTGCAATGGCAGCGGGTGCCGTCTCGGGGAACAGGGCCAGCGCTCCGCGCCGGTTCGGGTTCTTGTCCGGCTTGATGAGCAGATGATCTTCGAGCGTCTCACCGGGCATCGGAAGGTGGTCCGCCTTCACGAAGCAGGTGAACCGGTCGGCGAGGGTGGCATGGAAGGCCGCGAGCTCCTCGTTCGATCCCCAGCTCGAGACCAGCGCGACAGGTCGTCGAGCCGACGCGATCAGACGCGCCGCTTCGGCGATTCCTGCGCTCGCATCCGTGGGAACCCCGTTGACCAGCGTCTGTACGGCCCGATCGCGTTCGAACAGGTGCGCCAGGTCACGCGCCTTGTTGCAGACCCACGAGCCGTTCACGGCGGGATTCGCCAGTGGCGTCATACGGTCGATGCGCGTGTTCAGGCGCGGGTCGAGCGCATTCAGCTTCCACTCGTGCTTCCGATGCCAGATGTTCACGGTGCAGCCGCGTTCACACCCCGGACACACTGACGGTGTCGCCTGCAGGTACCACACGCGCGCATGATCGAGCAGCTCGCGGGAGAGCAGCGCGCCGACCGGACAGAGGTCGATCACATTGTCGGAGTACTGATCGTTGTTGAAGTCCGCGTCCTCCGCCGGTCGGATCAATGCGTGATCACCGCGGTTGACGGCGCCGAGCGCGTGTGAGCGGGACACTTCATGCGTGAACCGGACACAGAGCGTGCACATGATGCATCGCTCATTGTCCAGCATGATCCGCTCGGACAGCGGGAAGAACTTCGTGGCGTGCGTCTTGGTGTCGCGCGACAACGAGGCGGCGCCGTTGTGCTCGTAGTGATAGTCCTGCAGCGTGCACTCGCCGGACTTGTTGCAAATGCCGCAATCCACCGGATGATTGAGCGTGATGAACTGCATGGTGTCCTTCCGCAGCTTCTTCACCTTGTCCGAATTGAGCAGCACGCGCATCCCGGGCGTCACGGGCATGTTGCAGGCGATGTCGAACCAGGGCTCGCCGCCCTCCTGCTCGATCTCCACCATGCAGATGCGGCAGTTGCCGGGCACGGACAGCTCCGGGTGCCAGCAGAAGTGCGGAATGTCCACGCCGTTCGCGCGCGCCGCCTGAATGACGGTCTGTCCGTCCTCCGCCTGCATCGGCACGCCATCGATGGAGAAGTCCATCATGCGCGCGCTCCCGTGATGGCAAGCGCACCGGCGAACGGATCGGTCACCGTCAAGCGACCATCGAACATCGAGTGGCCATGCGTGATGTAGTACTCGAACTCTTCGCGGTAATGATCGAGGATTGCGGAACAGGCGTACCCGGCGGAGTCACCGAGGCTGC
This sequence comes from Gemmatimonadaceae bacterium, assembly GCA_031411975.1. Classification (GTDB taxonomy): domain Bacteria; phylum Gemmatimonadota; class Gemmatimonadetes; order Gemmatimonadales; family Gemmatimonadaceae; genus JACMLX01. Next base: position 99,044 of record JANOCB010000046.1, on the reverse strand, counting down.
AGATCGTCGTGCCGTCATTCGCTTCCGAGATCTGGTAGAGGCGATCGATGTCCTCCGGGCGTCCGCCACCGGCCACGATTCGGTTCAGGATCCTCTCCATCCAGCCCATCCCCTCCCGACACGGCGTACATTGCCCGCACGACTCGTGGTGATAAAACCGCTGAATCACCGACGCCAGCCGGACCATGCACGTGCCTTCGGCAATTGCGATCATGCCACCGGAGCCAAGCTGCGACCCGCCGGCGAGCGCCGAGTTGTGATCGAGCGTGAGCGGTTCGATCTCCTTCGCCGAGAGCAGCTTGGTGGAGACGCCGCCGGGAATGATGCACTTGAGCTGTGCACCATCCTGCATCCCGCCGCACACCTCGAACAGAAATTTCTGCCACGAGTATCCGTACTCGACTTCGTAGACCCCGGGCCGCGCGATGTGACCCGAGATCGAGATCATCTGTGTGCCGGGACTCTTCGGGGTGCCGACCTTCTTGAACTCGGTCGCGCCTCGCGCGATGATCACCGGCACATTGGCGAGCGTCTCGACGTTGTTGACCACGGTCGGCTTCTGATACAACCCCTTCACCGTGAGGCGCGGGGGACGATTGCGTGGCCAGCCCTTCTTGCCCTCCAGCGAGGCCAGCATCGCTGACGCCTCGCCACACACGTACGAGCCCGCGCCACGATACAGCACCACATCACAGGAGTAGCCCGTGCCAAGGATGTTCTCGCCGAGCAGCCCCGCGTCGTAGGCCTCCTCGATGGCAGCGGCCATCCGCCGGTGCGAGAGGTCGAATTCACCGCGGATGTAGATGAAGGCGTGGCGTCCCATCAGCGCATACGAGCCGATGATCAGCCCTTCCAGGCACATGTGCGGCACGTGTTCCATCAACCAGCGATCCTTGAAGGTGCCAGGCTCGCCTTCGTCCGCGTTCATGCATACATAGTGCGGCGCACCGTCATCGAGCTTGATCACCCCCCACTTCCGGCCCGCCGGAAACGCCGCGCCGCCGTGGCCGAGCAGGCCGGCGGCAGCGACCTCCTTCGTCACCTCGGCTGGCTGCATGTTGCGCAGCGCCTTCTCCAGGGCCTGATATCCACCGCGTGCCCGATACTCCGCCAGCAGATGCGATGTGGCGGTGACGGGGAAGTTCATGAAGAACTTCGTGCCACTGAGCGGCGCGGCCGTCGGTGCAGTCTCAGTCATCGCGCCAGCTCATCAAGCAGGGCATCCACGGACGCGGGTGTGAGAGTCTCGTGATAGGCATCACCGACCATCATCATCGGTGCGGTGCCACATGACGCAAGACACTCGACCAATGTCAGCGTGAACTGCCCATCCGCCGTCGTCTCGCCGGGGCCGATGCCCAGACGCTGCCGCAGGTACGCCACCAGCCCGTCGGCGCCGCGCAGTGAACAGGACACGTTGCGGCAGACCTGAAGGTGATGCTTGCCGAGCGGCTTGCGCGTGAACTGGGTGTAAAACGCAATCGCTTCGTCCACCTGGATGCGCGGGATGCCCAGATAGTCGACCAGCTCCGTGATATCGCTGTCGGCGATGTAGCCACGATCCTCCTGAATGCGCCGGAGGCATGGAATCGTCAGCGACCCTTCGAAGCCGGCCGGATACCGCGCCTTCCAGCGCTCGAACTCCGGAATGAGGTGTTTCATCGATCGCACTCGCCGCCGATCATGTTCACCGATCCGAACGTGGTCACGATATCCGCGAGCTGATGCCCATCGAGCATCCGATGCACCCCGCCCATGTGCACGAAGCTCGGGCTTCGCACATGCACCTTGTGCGGCACGCCGCCGCCCGTGCTCACGACGTAGAAGCCGAGCTCACCATTGGGTGCTTCGTGGGCCACGTAGATGTCGCCGGCCGGGACGGACGGACCTTCCATGACCAGCTTGAAATGGTTGATCAGTGACTCGATCTCGGTGTAGACGAGCGCCTTCTCAGGGAAAACGCACCGGCGATCATCAACGTTGATCGGTCCGCCCGGCATCATGGCCATCAGCTGGCGCATCATGTGGACCGACTCGTCCATCTCACGCATGCGGACGAAGTACCGATCGTAATTGTCTCCCAAAATCCCCACCGGCACGTCGAAGTCGAGCTCCGCGTACGCCAGGTACGGCGTGTCCTTCCGCAGGTCCCGCGGCACACCGGTGGAACGCAGGATCGGTCCGGTGAACCCCCAGTGCAGCGCGTCGGCCGTGCTGATGGTGCCCACATTCCGCAGCCGGTCGATGAAGATCCGGTTCCGGTCCACCATCCCGTGCACGCGCTCGACGTACGTCTCGTATTCGTCGAGAATTTCGGCCAGACGTGTGAACCATCCGTCCGGAACGTCTTCCGCCAACCCACCGATCCTGCCGTACGAATACGTCACCCGGGCGCCGGTCAGTGCGGCCAGATGCTCGTACATGAAGTCCCGGATCGTCACCAGGTACAGGAATCCGGTCATCGCGCCCAGCTCCATCAGGCTGGCAGCCACGCAGGTCAGATGGTCCGTGATGCGCGAGTACTCCGAGAGCAGCGTCCGCAGGTACTTCGTACGCGGCGTGATCTCGATTCCCATCAGCTGCTCGACCGCGTCACAGTACGCAAAATCGTTGATCAGCGCCGAGCAGTAATTCAGGCGATCGACGTAGGGAATCAGGTTGTGCCAGGTATGATCCTCGCACTCCTTCTCGAAGCCGCGATGCAGGTATCCACAGTGCACATCGGTGCGCAGGACCCGCTCACCATCCAGCTCGGCGATGATCTGCACCGTGCCGTGTGTCGCCGGATGCGACGGGCCGATGTTCACGATGACCGTGTCGTCGCGCTGATGCGTCGTGAACGCTGCGCGAACCGGATTCGGGATGCTAGCGGACAAGTTCGCCTTGCGGTGGCAGGTACGGCACCAGCGGCTGTTCCTTCTGCTTCGGATAGTCCTTGCGAAGCGGATGCCCGACGAACCCTTCGTACAGCAGAATCGGGCGAAGGTCGGGGTTTCCCCGGAACTTGATGCCGTACATGTCGTGGCACTCGCGTTCCATGATCGCCGCCGAGCCGTACTGTCCGAGCAGCGAATCCACCGTCGGGTCCGATTCGGTGACGCGCTGTTTCAACCGCACGCGGACGCGATGCACCGTGGAGTAGAAGTGGTGGACCACCTCGAACCGCTCCGGTGCGTCAGGCCAATCCACGGCGGTGACATCGAGAAAGACATCAAACGCGAACTCGGTCCGGAGTCGCGTCACCAGCGGGAGGAGCACGGACGGGGTGAGTTCGAGGACCAGCACCTTGTGCACCACACCGTGCGAACGAATGGGCCCCGCGGGCAGCGACTCCGGGCGTGCGTGATCGGCCGGCGCCAGCGCATGTGCGAGTGTCTCGAGAAATTCTGCCGGCACGATCAGAACGACTCGTTGACGATGGGGTGCTTCCCGCGTGCGATCGACTCCTGCAGCCGCATGATCCCGTCGATCACCATCTCGGGCCGCGGCGGGCATCCGGGGACATACACATCCACCGGGATGATCCGGTCAATGCCGGGCAGCGACGCGTAGTTCTGATAGAATCCCCCTGTGCTCGCACAGACGCCGAACGCCATCACCCACTTCGGCGCGCACATCTGCTCGTAGACTCTCAGCAGCACCGGCGCCTGCTTCTGGGTCACGGTGCCGACCACCATCAGGAGGTCCGCCTGCCGTGGTGAGAAGCGCGGCAGCGCTGCGCCAAACCGATCCGTGTCGTAGGCGGAGCCACTCACCGCCATGAACTCCATGGCACAGCATGCGGTGACGAACGGGTAGGGGAAGAGCGAGAACTTGCGCGCCCACCCCACCAGCTCATCCTTGCGCGTGGTGAGGTACTCGAAGGATGCCTGCTTGGTGTGCGGAGCAGCGCTCGACTGCGGCACCGCGCCGGAGATGTCCACGATCGGGAGCGCCTTGCTGTACCCCGTCATTCGGTCACCGCTTCGAGAATGCGCGACTTGTACACGTAGAGCAGCGTGATCACGAGAAGGAAAACGAACAGGAACAGCGTGAGGATGCTGAACCCCGTCAGCGGCCTGGATCCCAGTGTCCAGATGAACAGGAACATGGTTTCCAGGTCGAACAGGATGAAGATGATCGCCACGGCGTAGTACTTCACCGGCACCGCCTTCACGTTCAGCGCATCCACGGCCGTGGCGCCGCACTCGAACGGTTCCTGCTTGATCGCCGACAGCGCCGGTTTGGGCCCCAGCAGCGCGTTCAGCGAGAGCGCGAGGGCGAGGAAGCCAAGGATCGCGACCAGGTAGAGCAGGAATGTGACATACGGGCTCATCGCGAACACATCGGTGGTGAGTGCGGGCGTGACCGAAGCGGCCAAGCTGTGTCCGGTACTCCGGCGAGTCAAGCGGCGCCAAGGGCTGGATGTCGGTGGTCGACCCGGTTCGTCCGCAGATCTTCGCGCGACCGGCGCCGGGCCTTGTACCCGAGGCCTGTCACCATCGGAAGCGGCGCCAGACTCGGCCATTCGAGTCAGCCCGTCAGCCCCCTGCGCTCCACGATCCCGACATCGGGCCGCAATGGGAGAGTGCCGCAGCCGAGGTGCCGATCGTGCAGTTCGAAGATCCCCATGCCGACTCGGTCAGTTGCTCTCTGGACAGCGCGTCTGCGAGCGAAAGCGCACCGGACCACTCGTCCCCTGTGCGCATCCTTCGGCGCGCAATCCTCGGCCCGTTGCGCGCGAGAACCGTGGGCTGCCGTTCAGGCGATCGGCGACGGAGCAGACACGGGTGACGCACCATCGTACTCGAGCGAATCACGGAACGACGAAGCGGCGCGGCGTATCTGCACGAGTTCTTCGGCGTCGATGCGATCGAGGTTCCGGATCATCATCGCCATGCGCGGATGGTTCACGAAACGTTCGCGGTGGCGTGCCATGAAGTCCCAATACAGATAGTTGAAGGGACAGGCGTCGTCACCGGTGCGCTGCTTCACGTCGTAGCGACACGTGCCGCAGTAGTCACTCATGCGGTTCACGTACGCACCACTCGACACGTACGGCTTGGATGCCATCACGCCGCCGTCGCCCCAGGTGCTCATGCCCGCCACGTTGGGCAGGGTCACCCACTCGTACGCATCGGTGAAGCCGGCCCAGAACCAGCGGTTGAGTGCCGCCGGTGTCACACCGAGCAGCGTGGCGAAGTTGGACTGCACCATCAGGCGCGGGATGTGATGCACGCGACCGGTATCGCGCACGGCGCGCACGGTGTCGTGCACACAGCGCATCTCGCATGTCGCTGATGCGGCGCGGCCGTCGTACCCGGCCTCACCATCGGGGGCCCAGAACCACATCGGCAACGGCAGCCAGGCATCCAGCGCGTTGGCCTCGCGCAGATCGGGCATCAGGTGCCAGTAGATGCCGCGCACGTATTCACGCCACCCGAGGATCTGCCGGATGAACCCCTCGACACTCGGCAACGACACCGCCCCCTCGCGATAGGCACGTTCCGCGCGTGCGATCACTTCCTTCGGGTGCAGCAGGCCCACGTTGATGGCCGATGACAACGTGGAGTGCAGCAGGTCTTCGTGCCCGTGCTGCATCGCATCTTCGTAGGGGCCGAACTCGCCGAGCCGTTCGGTGACGAACCGTTCCAGCAGCAGTTTTGCGTCGGCGCGTGTGACGGGGAGCGAGAAGCCGGCCGTCGAGCCCCAGCGTCCGCGCCATCCCTCGACCCGCTGCATGATGGCGCGTGTGGTGTCGTCGGGCTCGAAGGTCATGCGTGCAGGCACGGGTTTGCCCTTGGGCCACGTCTTGCGATTGTCGGCATCGAAGTTCCACTCTCCACCGGTGGGCTTGCCATCGGCTTCGAGCAGGACGTCGTGCTTGCGGCGCATCTCGCGATAGAAGAACTCCATGCGGAGCTCCTTCTTCCTGCCGGCCCACGTCGTGAACTCGTCGCGCGTGGCCAGGAAACCGCGATCGGGGAGCAGCGTGAGCTGCAGTCCCGCGGCATCGAGCAGTGACGCGGCGCGGGTCAGCGACTGCTGCATCTCCCACTCACGTCCCTCGGTGGCGACGACGAGTGCTGCCTTGTGCTCCTTCGCTGCCGCTACGAGCCCTGCCTCGTAGCTCTCGGCGATGCGGTAATCCACGCGGTACCCCGCCGCGATCAATGCATCGGCGAAGTGCCGCATGGCCGACAGTACGAGCACCAGCTTCTGCCGATGCCATGGCAACGACCCGCCCTTGTCCACCGCCTCGATGAAACAGGCGACCACCGAGTCATCCGGCTCACGCGGGAGCTGTGCCACTGCGCGCGAGTTCTCCCACGGCGCAACGAAGACGAGTGTTGGTGCGGGGCGGCGTTTGGCAGACATGCCCCATCAACGTGTGATTTGCTTCGTCGCGTTCCTGTGGCACGTGGCGACGCGGGGACTCGAGCGCAAACCGGACTCAGCGCTAACTGGACTCCGCTAAGCGGACTCAGAGTCAGTAGGGGCGGTCGGACTCCGAGTCGCTGGCGGGTCGCTGGGAGCGGCGTGGCCGCGCCGCCGCGAAACGATGACAAACGGATGAATTCGATACGCTCTGTGTTCTGCTGCTCAGTGTTGCGACACGCAAAATCTGGCGCAAAATCGGTCGTTCGGTGCTCAGGCCTCCCGCCCGGCGAGCGACAGCAGGTCGATGAGGGTGCGGACCTGGTGATCCTTGAGATGCCGGAACTGACGTTCGTGCAGCGCGGCAACGGGGGCGTCGAGCCGCATGAGCACCCGCTCTCCGGCGGGGGTGAGGTAGGTGGTCACCAGCCTCCGATCCTCGGTTCCGCGCTCCCGGCGCACGAATTCCATGGTTTCGAGGCGGTCGAGGAGCCTGGTGACATCCGGCATCCGAGCAACGAGGCGGTCGCGTATGTCATTTCGGCACAGCCCTGTCAGTCCGGCGCCACGCAGGATTCGCAGGACGTTGTATTGTGCGCTGCTGATTCCGTGCTCGCGGAGCAGCGCATCGACCTCATCCTGCAGCGCCGAGGCGGTGCGCCAGATGCGGAGAGTGGCTTCCTCGCGCAGGCTGCCGCGTGGCATGGTCTGCCTGCGTTCCGGCTGGAAGTTCACGGTCATGTAATGATGATGCGTGTTTCAACGCTCAATGTCAAGACACGCACAACTCGAAGGTCCGGTGCGATATGGTGCAGAATCAGGCTCGCAGCGTTGGCACGACTGAGCCGAAACGCCTGAATATCCGACTACCCCTGTGCGGCCGTGCGACGTTTGCACGATCGAGCGCCAGGCCATCACACGCAAGCGTTTACGCGCTTCGGACGTGCCCCTCGGCACGCTGCCGCGACTGCAGGCGACGCACATTCTTGTCACGGTAGAGGTCGGCATCGGCCGCCGCGAGGAGCGCGGTCGAGGCGTCGGCGTCGCGCGGAAAGAGCGCCGCACCCACGCTGCCATCCACGGGGATCGACATCCCCTCGTGCAGCACCACCGTCCGGAGCGCGTCCCGGACCTTCTGGACCACCACGTCGAGATCGGCCGTGCTGCGAAGGAACGGCGAGATGGCCACGAATTCGTCGCCGCCGATGCGACCCACCGTGTCCGAGGCGCGAAGCAACTGCTGCAGACGCACGCCCACCGCACACAAGACGGCATCACCTGCCGCGTGCCCATGGCGGTCATTCACCGCCTTGAAGTCGTCCAGGTCGATGAACAGCACCCCGACCAGCGTGCCGCTCCGCTGCGCCGAGGCCACGGCCATGTCGAGCCGGTCGAGGACGATGGTGCGATTGGGCAGTCCAGTGAGTGCATCGCTCGCCGCCCGGTGCTCCGCCGATTCGATCGAGGCATCGGCCAGTGCCCAGTCGCGGTCGAGAATCCAGATGACGAGGCCGACACCCAGCGCGCAGTGTGCCAGAAACTCCACCGTCAGCAGCGGCTGCCACTGCACGGCGCGTGAGAATTGTGAGTAGCTCTGGAACATCGCCACCCCGGCCCGGACCGCGGCCAGGATCGTCACCAACGACAGCGCGACCCGAACGACACTCGCGCCGAGCAACATCTTCGGAGGGGCAGGGGCGCGCGAGACCACACGCGCGATGATCAGGCAGGCCACACCGGTGCCCCCCGCCCGCAGCGCGTTGGCGATCGTGTCCTGCACCACCGGTTCGCCGACCGCAATCAGGCTGATGCCCGACGACAGCACCGCCGACAGGACGGCACCGAGCACCGCATCGCGCCGCACCTTGTCGGTCACGAAGTTGTTCGAGGCCAGCTGCGCGGCACCAAGGATCATGAAGCCGAGATAGAGCCAGATCGAGAGTGAGAGCCCGAACTCCCGGGACGCGATCTCACGCACGCCGTCGCCGCCGTCGAACAGCTGCAGCACCGCGCTGACACCGAGCGCCACGAAGGCGCGCGCGATGTCACGCAGCGCCAGCAGATCGCGTCGCGCCGCCAGTCGCCAGCAGAGCCAGGCGAGACCCAGTGCCGCGGCCAACTCGAGTCCGACGACGACGGGAACGGCAAGTGCGATGGTGTCCATGCTGATTCTGTCGTACGCTGGGTGGGGCGTGACACATCAGAAGCCGACCCAGTAATCCAACCAGCTGCAGCACACGCGTCAACGGGCGAAGCGCGAAAAGCACGAAATGAGGTCAAGATGATCCGTTTCTCATCTTCTCTTTTCGGCCTCAGGGTGAGAACTGCAACTGCACTCACACGGAGTCTCGGAGACACGGAGGGGGCATGCTCGCCCCCTCGGACCATCACGAGGAACGCAACGGAAAAGGCTGTGGAACCACGCACGATGCGCCGGCCCCACAGCCTCTCTGGTGCTCCGTGCTCCGTGCGCCGTCAGCTCACGAGTGCCATCGCCCGCGCCATGATGGCCTCCACGCTCAATCCGAACTCACGGTACAGCCGGTCGAATGGCGCCGACGCCCCGAAGTGGTCGAGACCGACCACGTCGCCGTGCCCCGCCACGAGCTGCCACCACGACATCGGATGACCCGCCTCGATCGCCAGGCGCGGCACACCGGCCGGCAGCACACCCGAGCGATACTCGGCACCCGCCGCATGAAACAGCTCCATCGACGGCACGCTCACCACACGGGCCGGTACGCCGCCCGTCGCCAGTGCTGCCTGCACGTCCATGGCCAGCCCGACCTCGCTGCCGGTGGCCATCAGCACGATCTTCGCCGGCGTGGGTGAGTCGGAGAGCACGTATGCTCCCTTCGCCACGCCGACGCGCGCCGTCTCGGCGGGGATGTTCAGGAAGCGCAGCTTCTGACGCGACAGCACGATGGCGCTCGGGCCGGTGCGGTGATTGATCGCCACACGCCAGCACTCCGCCACCTCGGTGGCATCGGCGGGACGCAACACGAGAAGGTTCGGGATCGTGCGCAACGCACCGAGATGTTCGATGGGCTGATGCGTGGGTCCATCTTCGCCAAGGCCGATCGAGTCGTGCGTGAACACGTAGATGCTTCGCACGTGCATCAGCGCCGCGAGACGGATTGCCGGTCGCATGTAATCGCTGAACACGAGGAAGGTGCCGGCATACGGCACCACACCGGCGTGCAGTGCGAGACCATTCATGATCGCGCCCATCGCATGCTCACGCACACCGTAGTAGATGTAGCGGGCATCGCGCGTGCTGGCGCTGTACGGCTGATCACCCTTGCGCAGCGTGAGGTTGGAACCGGTGAGGTCGGCCGAGCCGCCGATCAGTTCCGGGATGCTCGCACCGATGGCATTGAGCACCTGACCCGATGCGGCGCGACTGGCCAGCGATCCATTCTCTGCGGTGAACACCGGCAGCTTGGCTTCCCACCCTTCCGGCAGGTCGCCGGAGAGTCGGCGCAGGAACTCTGCGGCTTCGGAGGGATGCGCCTTCCGAAATGCGTCGAATGCGGCGTTCCACACGGCATGCGCGGCGGCGCGCTGCGACACCTGCGAGAGCCAGCGTGCGCGCGCTTCATCGGGCACGAAGAAGGGCTCGTGGCTCACCCAGCCGAGGGCGTCCTTCGAGCGGATGATCTCCTCGGCGCCGAGCGGTTCGCCATGCGCCTTGGCGGTACCGGCGCGGTTCGGGCTGCCGAAGCCGATCACGGTGCGCGTGATCACCATCGTGGGACGCTGGGTATCGGCCTTGGCCGCGGCGATGGCCGCGTCGATCTGTGCGAGGTCGTTCACGTCGGCGATGTGCAGCACCTGCCAGCCGTACGCCTCGAACCGCTTGGCGGCATCGTCGCTCAACGCGAGGTCGGTGCTGCCGTCGATGGTGATGCGGTTGTCGTCGTAGAAGCCGATCAGCTTGCCCAGCTTGAGATGGCCGGCGAGCGACGCCGCTTCGTGGCTGATGCCTTCCATCAGGCAACCATCACCGGCGATGAAGTACGTGTGATGGTCGACGACGGTGTGGCCAGCCGTGTTCGTCGCCGCGGCGAGCAGCGTCTCGGCCATCGCCATGCCGACCGCATTGGCTACACCCTGACCCAGCGGGCCGGTGGTGGTTTCGACACCTTCGGTGTGCTTCACTTCCGGATGACCGGGGGTGAGCGAGCCCCACTGACGGAAGTTGATGATCTCGTCGAGCGGCAGCTTGTAGCCGGCCATGTGCAACGAGGCGTACAGCACCATCGATGCGTGGCCCACGCTGAGCACGAACCGGTCGCGATCGGCCCAGTCGGGCGCCGCGGGATCGTGCTTCATGTGATGCGTATAGAGCCGGTACACGAGCGGCGCGAGCGCCATCGGTGTGCCGGGATGTCCCGACTCCGCCTTCTGCACCGCGTCCATGGCGAGCGTGCGGATCGTGTTGATGGCGAGCAGGTCGAGCGACGCTGTCGAAGCGGAAGCGGTCACGGGAGGTATGTGGCGGCGAGGACGCGGGAAAGGCGCGGATGACTGGGCGCAGCCGTGAAAGTTACGGCGGACGCGCGTTCGCTGACACCTAAGGCCGTATGCCGTGCCGGCAGTCCGGTCAGACGATGCGATCCTGCGGCACACGGCCCGAGAGCCACTGCAGCGAATTCTCGAGCGCACGCAGCCCCATGGCCGTCCGGGTCTCGACGGTGGCGCTGCCGAGGTGCGGCAGGAGGACGACGTTCTCGAGCCCTTGCAGTGCAGGGGTGATCTTCGGCTCGTGTTCGTGCACGTCGAGCCCGGCGGCAAACAGGTGTCCCGTCTGCAGCGACACGGCCAGCGCACGCTCGTCCACCAGCGTGCCGCGCGCGGTGTTCACCAGGATGCTGCCGGGCTTCATGATGGCCAGGCGGGCCGCGTCGATCAGGTGATGCGTGTCGGGGGTGGCTGGCGCGTGCAGCGAGACGATGTCGCTGGCTGCCAGCAGGGCGTCGAGCGACTCGGCCATCTCCTGATCCGGCAACGAGTTGCCCCCGGAACGCCCCACCCATGACACCCGCAGTCCGAACACACGCGCGCGATCGGCCACCGCTCGCCCGATGCGGCCGTATCCGATGATGCCGAGGGTGCGGCCTCGGAGGGTCTGGCCGAGGTGGTGCGTGGGTGCGATGCCGTGCCAGCCGTTGCTGCGCACCAGGCGCTCGCCTTCACCGAGCCGGCGCGCGGCCATCAGGATCAGGGCGATGGCGATGTCGGCGGTGTCGTCGGTGAGGACGTCGGGGGTGTTGGTGACCGTGATGCCGGCGCGGGCGGCGGCGTTCAGGTCGATGTGGTTCACCCCGACGCCGACGTTGGCGATCAGGGAGGCGCGGTACGGCGCGTGATGAAAGAGGGCCTCGTCACAGGGATCGCCGACGATGGGGACGAGCACGTCGCAATGATCCATGGCCCGGACCAGCTCCGACTGCGCGCGCGGCACGTCGCCCACGTTCACGCTCACGTCGAAGTGTTCAGCCCACGCCGCTTCGACGGCGTCGGTGTGACGACGGGTGAGATAGGCGACCGGACGCGTCTTGAGCATGGTGTCTGACCCTATGGGAAAATCACTGGTGCCGGACCCCATCGATCATGGTCTCTGACCCCATTGATCGATCAGGCGAGGCGGGCGAGGAGACGCTCGGCAAGCACCGAGGAGAGCGCCATGATCGTCTCCTGTGGATTCACACCGACGCCGGTGGGGAGCATCGAGCCGTCGAACACGTACACACCGCGCACACCATGCCGCTCGCCGTCGGGGGTGACACCGCTGGTGGCGGGGTCGGTGCCGATTCGGGCGGTGCCGTTGACGTGTGCGCTGAAGAGTGTGAGCCGGTTGGCGGCGGCGCTGCGGGTGCGGATCTGCGCCAGGTCACGCTCGCTGCGCACCACAACGGGTGTGCTGTGCAGCGTATGCACTTCGCTGGCGCCGGCGGCGAGCTGCAGCCGTGCGGCGGCCTCGATCGAGGCGGTGACGTTGGCGGCGTCCTGCGCGGTGAGTGCATACCGGATGCGTGCACGTCCCTTGCCGTCGAGCAGAACGCTCCCGTTCGAGGCCTGCAGGTTGCTGCCGTCGCGGGTGAGCGCGATGGTGGAGGCGAGTTTGGGGAAACGGCGCATCATGGCGGCGTGTGATGCGCCGAAGCCGGAGATGGCCGAGGATCCGATGCTCGGATGGAGTGGCGGACACTCCAGCCAGAAGCCGTAGCCGTTGGCATCGCGGCGGATGAACTCGTCGCACATGGCGCTGAGTGGAATGCCGGTGGCGCCGTAGATCTCGCGGTCATGCACACCGATCACCGCCGTGGTGGGATGCAGCCGCAGGTACTGACCCACGCCACCGCCGCCCATGCCGGAGCGCTGCAGGAGCAACGGGGTTTCGACGGCGCCGGCCGCCACGATCACCACCGGTGCCTCGAGCGTGAGCGTCCGTGCGGGTGCGGTGGCGTGCGGTGCACGGATCGTGGCCGTGACGCGCTTCATCGGCAGTGCAGCCGGTGTCCCGTTGCCGGCGAGCACCTCGATGCGATCGGCGCGCGCGTTGGCGTACAACGTGGCACCGTGTGTCAGTGCGCGCGGGATGTACACCTGTTGTGTGCCCTGCTTGGCGTCGTATCGGCATCCCTGCCCGCAGAAGCCGGATCGCACGCAGCCGCGGGCGTTGATCCAGGCCGGTTCCACTGCCCAGCCCAGTGCCTTCGCACCGTCGATCAGGATTCGGTTGTTCGGTGAGTGTGCGTCGTCGGGGACGCGTGCGCTGTGCACCTCGCGTTCGATGCGCGCGAAGACCGGTTCCAGCTGCGCCGCCTTCATGCCGTCGAGGCCGAACCGGCGTGTCCACTCGTCAAGCACATGCGCCGGTGTGCGCAGCATGATCATCCAGTTGATCGTGGTGCCGCCCCCAACCGTGGCGCCCTGCATCATCGACACGGCGAGATCGTCGGTGGCACGAAGGCCCCCTTCGGCGTAGAGCCGATCGGTCATCTCGGCTTCACGCTCGGTGAACTCGTCGCTCGGCACGAACTCGCCGGCTTCGAGGATGATCACCCGCTTGCCCGCTTCCGCCAGCCGCGCGGCGGCGACGGCACCGCCGGCACCGGAGCCGATCACGATGGCGTCGGCCTTCACGGTGCTCGTCTCGCGGAACGTGGCTGCCGTGATCACACCCTCGATCGTGCGATTCCGCGTGGAGGGCGCCGGGGGCGGGGCCAGCGTGTGGCCGAGCGGGCCGCCATCGTGTGCTGCAGAAGCCAGCGGCCCTTCCCACGGCACGGCAGGCTGCCGGGAATAAAAAGGACCACGATATCCGATGAGTGCGTGGGTGGCCGGGTCGGCGTAATGCGTGACCAGTGTGAGCCGTCGGAGCACCTGGAACAGGGTGCGGGCCTGCGGCAGCGGGCTCTCGCACCAGGCGTGCAGCATGCGATCCTGCTGGTCCGGTGGCAGCGCATGGAACGGCGTCGGGCGCCGCACGCTGACCAGCGCGGCGGCGGCACTGCCGAAGAGGCGCAGTCCGGCGCGCACCTCGTCGACCTTGTGCGCGACGAGTGTCGCGATGCGGTCCTCGACGCGAGCGGCGAGATCGGCTGGTGGATCGGGGACGATGCGCGCCACCGCGGCCGCGAGGGTGCGTCGCGCCGCGTCGTCGAAGACGTGACGGAGTGGAGCGGCGGTGGGGGGGGCGGTGGGCGTTGCGAGGCTGATCACGCCTCACGATACGGCGGCGTATGCCGTCGCCGCCACCGGCACTCAGCCGGTCTGGCTGACCAGGAGTTGCGGTGGGCGAGTCACGACGGGGATCGAGGGCGCGAAGGCCAGCGTGAACGTGCTGCCGGCACCCGGCATGCTCTCGACGCTCAGCATGCACCCCATCTCGCTGGCCAGCCGCTTGGACAGCGCGAGACCGAGCCCCGATCCGCCATACCGCTGCACCGTGTCGTGTTCCGCCTGTGCGAAGAGGTCGAAGATGTGCGACTGCCGGTCCAGCGGAATGCCGATGCCGGTATCCCGGACGATGACCGCGCTGGCCCGGTCGCTGTCGCCCGCCCGGCAGATGGTGACCGTGACGGTACCACGCGCCGTGAACTTCACCGCATTGCTGACGAGGTTCGTGACGATCTGCCGCAGCCGGTTCTCGTCGATGCCGGCTGACAGCGCCAGCTCGGGATAGTCACCGGTGAGCAACACCGGTCGCCCGGCCACCTGCTCCTCGAACTGCGCGACGATCGCCTGCACCACCGCCGTGACATCGGTCTGTCGCGTGTCGAGCGCGATGGTTCCACATTCGATCTGTGCAAGGTCGAGGAGGTCGCCGACCGATGTCAGCAGGTGCGCCGTGGACTCCTGCACCCGTTCCAGGTAGGTGCGATCCCGCTCGCTGATCTGCGATGTGCGGCTGCGCAGCACGACCTGCGTGAAGCCGATCGTGGCATCGAGCGGCGCACGGAACTCGGTACCGATGCGCGCAAGAAACGCAGTCTTGGCGCGATTGGCCTCCTCGGCATGCACCCGCGCCGCCTGCAGCTCGGACTCGGCTCGCACTCGCTCGCTCAGGTCGTGCACGAACACCGCCCACGCACGCTGGCCCTCCAGCGCCAGCGGCGTCACGGATACCTCGGCGGGGAATGCGCGTCGCCCGAAGACACGGAGGGTGGTCACGAATCGTGCATCGCGCGTTTCAGTATCGAACGTCACGGTCCCGAACTCGTCCACACTCATGTGGAGTGACTCGGTGGCGATCATGTCGGAGAGCACCACGCCGGTGAGCGCGTGCATCGGCCGGTCGAACATCCGCGCCGCCGCGGCGTTGGCGTGGATGATCCGTCCGCCACCATCCACGGCGAACACACTCGCGAACACGGTGTCGATGATGGCGCGATTGCGGTCACGCTCCATTCGCACCCGGCCGATCATGGTGTCGAGCTGCACGCGCGCCTGTTGAATCGCTTCGACCACGGGGCGCAGTTCGGTGGGTGTGTGCTCCGGCGGCGCGATGCGTACGCCGTCGTCGTCGTCCACACCGGCCGTCAGCGAGCGCACTGTGCTGCGGAGCTGCTGCACGCCGGCGGCGAGCGTGCGTGTCGTCAGCACGACGACGATCAGACCGGTGGCGTTCGCGATCAGTGCCACGAAGGCGAGCGTCGTCCACACCGCGTGGCGGAAGTCGGTGGGCGCGACGCGGCTGCCCTGCAGCTGCAACGCGTCGAGATGATTGGCGCTCACGACGACTGCAGCCGCGCCGGCAAGGAGCGAGGCGGCGAGTGCGAGAATCAGACGTGTACGCAGCGTCAGGGTGGACACGGTGCTCCGGGGGACTGCCAGACAGGCGAACGCCGTCGGGGTCATCACCCGACGTACCGGTCCTTTGCAGTATCGGCAGCACCTGGTGTCGCGCCGACGGTCAGTGCGCGGGGGAGAGCACCTGCCAGAAGGTCTCGCTGTCCACGTTGCCGCCGCAGAGAATCACGGCGATCTCGTCGCGCAGCGCGCCCCGTTCCTGCAGGGCGGCTGCAACTGCCGCGGCACCGGCACCTTCGGCGGCATTGTGTGTGTCGGAAAACAGATGGCGCATGGCGGCTTCCACCTCGTCGTCACTCACGAGCACGACCCGGGCCAGGCCGTCGCGGAGCACCTCGAGTGCTGCGGGCACCGGTGTGCGGCAGGCCATGCCATCGGCGATGCGCGTGGTGGCCGCCACCGACACCGCTTCGCCACGCTCGATGGAGCGCGCATACGCCGGTGCCTCGGCGGAGACCACACCCACCACGTCCGCCCGATGGCGGAGAGCGTCACGGGCCGCAATCACGCCGCAGGCCCCCGAGCCAAGTCCGATCGGCACGTAGACGGTTTGCACCTCGGGTGCGGCGCGCAGCAGTTCGAGCGCGTAGGTGCCAACGCCGCTGACGAGTCGCGTGTCGAAGCTGGGCAGCCGATGCCAGCCCCGTTCGACGGCGATGCGGTCGGCCACCTCGACGCTCTCCTGGAAGTCGAAGCCTTCCTCGATCAGTTCCACACCGAAGGCGCGCATGGCGGCGTTCTTCTCGATGCTGTTTCCGTGCGGTACGACGACGCAGGCGCGGACCCCGGTGCGCTGCGCAGCGTACCCGATCGACTGTCCATGGTTGCCCCGGGTGGCGGTGACCACGCCGGAAACGTCGGGGTGTGTGCGCTGGAGCCAGTCGAGGTAGACGAGGCCGCCGCGCACTTTAAAAGCGCCGACGGGGGTGTGATTTTCGTGTTTCACCCAGCATTTCGTGCCCAGCCTGGCCTCGAGCAGCGGCCACCGGTACTGGGGCGTGGGTGGAAACGCGCGGTAGATGAGGGCCGCGGCGTCGTCGAGCTCGGCGAGCGTGGGGAGTCCGTGTGTCATGGTTGCCAGTCTAGTGCCCGGTGGTGATTGCCACCGCTCGGTTCACGGCGCACTGCGAACAGCGAACAGCGAACTGCGTGAACGCAAAACTGCACAGCCGCAAAACAGCGCGGCGAGGGATGCGGCGCAGCAACCAGCCAGGCCGGGTAGGTGGAGGATAGGACAAACCGCCAACCGCCGCCGTTCCCAGCAAGCTGAGCTGCTTCAGCTAACTAGTTCAGCGCCACATAGACCGAAAGAAATCCGTTTTGCGGCTGTGTGCAGTTTTGCGTTGATGCCGTTCGCTGGCTGCCGGCCTCGACGGTCAGGGCCAGGCGGTCTCGATCTGCCGGGCGCAGTGGAGCAGGGCCTTGGCGCCGCGGGCGTGGAGCATGAGGGTGCCGATCGATCCGCGGGTCAGGCGGAGGTCGCCCTTGGCGACGGCGGCGATGGGGTCGGCGTCTTCGACGAGGATCCGCTTCCAGTTGGCGAGACCGGCCGAGAGCACGAAGGGCGCGGTCACGGCGTCGGGGGCGAGGGCTTCTGCGGCGAGACAGGCACCGGCAGCGAGGTCCACCTGCACGGCGACTCCCGCGTCGAGACCCTCACCCGGCTCGACCACGAGGGCCACCGGGTTGGTCCATCGGGCGGCGGCGTCGCGATAGCTGGTGTCGGTGTTCACGGCCTGACGAAATGCATCGGCCCAGGCGGGGGAGAAGGCGGGGATGGACATCGTGCAGGTGAAGCGCGTGGGGGTCAGTCGGCGATCGAGATCGGCGGCGGAGTGGGGACGTCCAGTTCGGTGGAGGTGATCAATTCCTTTGAACGGAGTGCCCGCATCACCGTGCCGCCAGCCACGAGGGCGCCGACGAGGATGTAGAGGTAGATGGTATAAAAGCGCCACCAGACGAGTGACGCGCCGAAGATTTCGGCCGGAATGACGTTGCCCAGCGTCTGCTTGAAGACGAGCTCGACCGCGCCGCCACCGCCGGGTGCGGGCACCACCGCTGCCCCGTATTGCATGGCAAGCGGCCAGGCCACCAGCGGCGCGACCGGGGTCTGCGGCGCGACGAACAGCACGAGGCCGGGCAGGATGGCCAGGCGGCTGATCACGTGGAACGCCGACGCCAGAAACGAGGCGAGCATCCAACCCCGCTTCGCATGCCTGAGTGCTGCGACACTGGTTCGAAGCTGTCTCAATGCTTTCTGAATGATGCGCCAGCGGCCTGAGTTCAGTCCCAGCCGCCCCGCCCAGACGGGTGGCTTCCCGTTGGCATTCTTCTTCGACAGGACGAGACCAAGGAACGAGAACGCGAGTACCGTCATGGCGTAGGTCGCGATCACCAGCAGCACGCTCGTGACTGCCCGGTCGGTGCCTGGGAAAACCGTCGCGATGAGCAGGGCCACGGTCGCCAGCGAGAGTACTTCGAGCACGATCTCCGCCCAGAGCACCATCACGATGCCACCGAGCGGGGTCTTCGCTTCGGCCATGATCAGGAAGCGGGCCGGTTCGGCGCCAGAGCGCGAGGGGGTCACCGAGGCGCCGAAGTCACCGCCCAGACAGACCCGGAAGGCGGTCGCGATCGAGAGGGGGACGTCGAGTGACCTGGCACTCCAGGTCAGCTTGAATGCCCGCAACGTCACTTCGCCGACCGCGCCGGCCAGCGCGACCAGATGCGCGATCAGAGGCAGCGACAGGCGCCCATGACCCGAGGGCCAGCTCGACCAGACGATCCAGGCGGACGCGCCGATGGCCGCCGCGAATGACAGGATGGTGAGGAGCCAGCGTTTGGGAGTCACTGAGGGCGGGTGGGACGGACGGCAGGTGGGTCGGCTGAGGCAGAGAAGTTACCGCCACAGGGCGATGCCGACCACGACGATCGTTCATGGTTTCGTGCCAATACCGGACGGACGATCAAGGTGTTTCGTCGGTTCCGGAAAAGAATGACGCCCACCCCGATGATCGGGGGTGGGCGTCGGATCGTGCCGCGGGGCGCCAGGGGCGCCGGCGTCACCTCACTTCGGGTCGAGCATCTTCCGGATCTGGTCGCGCGCGTCATCGAGATGGGCACGCGTCACGCGATCACTGGTGCGACCCGAGGCGCTGCCAAGTTCACGCGACAGATCGTTCATCTCAGCGCGCAACAGGCCGCGGAAGTCGGCCAGCGCACGGGCCGACGGACCGGCCAGCCCGAAGGCGGCCAGCTGCGGGTTCGGGGCCGGCGGATTGATCTTCGAGGCCATCGCCTCGAGGTACACCCGCTGCAGGCGGCGACGGTATGCGTCGATCGGCTTGGCCGAGTAGATCTCGCTCCAGAGCCCGCGGCGCAGGTCGATGAGCATCTGCGGCAGCGTGTAGCGATCGCCGTTGCCCGGCATCGCGTCCAGCTCGATCATGCGAACCATGCGGTCGTTGGCCACGACCGACGACAGCACCGCAGCCTGCGCGCCACCGATGCGATCGATGCTGCCCGACGACTCGATCTTCCGGAGGATCGAAGGATCCAGCAGCCAGGCCGGCGTGGCGAAGGCGTTGTCCTGCAGGAACTTCATGGCCGCGCGCTGACGAACGCCCGGCACGGCCGCCCACACATCACCCTTCTGCGTGTTGGCCTTGGCCTGCTTGTTCTCACCGCCGATGATGCGGGCGACATGGCCAAGCTCCGTGCGCCACTGCCCGACGATGCTGCCGTACACCTCGGCCAGTTCGCCGTAATCCTCGCCCGGGATCGACGTGCCCACCTTCTCCACGATCGGCATCGTGCGCTTCAGGTTGCGGATGCCGTATTCGGTGGCACGCACGGCATCGGCATCACCGATGGCTTCGCTGACTTCGCCCGGATCGGCGCCCTGCTGGCCGCGGTCATCGGCGCTGCGGTACCACGGGATGCTGTCCTGCATGCGCGCCCACATGTCCAGCGTCGGCTTCTCCGCGTCTGGGGTGTTCGCACCCGGAATCGGCGTGTAGCCCCACTTCACGGCGTAGGTGTCGTAGGTGCCGACCTTCGGGACGAGGTTCGCCACCGGGATGTTGTCTTCCGGCTGTGCGACGTAATGAAAGCGCGCGTAGTCCATCAGCGACGGGGCGTAGCCCATGCGCTGCACGAAGCTGGCGTTGCGGATGCTGTCGAGCGGGTACATCGAGCTCGCCTTCATGTTGTGCGGGAAGCCGAGGGTGTGGCCGACTTCGTGCGCGACGATGAACTGGACCAGGCGACCCATGAGCGAGTCAGGGTACTGCAGGTTGTGCGACCGCGGGTCGAGGTGGCCGACCTGCGAGAAGTACCAGTTGCGGGCCAGCGTCATCGAGTTGTGGTACATCTGCACGTCGGCGTCGAGAATCTCGCCGGTGCGCGGATCGACGGTGCTCGGCCCGACGGCGTTCTGCACGGGCGACGGCAGCCAGCGCACCATCGACACGCTCGCATCCTCACCGCTGAACTCGGGATCGTTGGGCGCATCCTTGGCGATGATGCCGTTCCTGAAGCCGGCCTGTTCGAACGCCGGCTGCCACTCCTCGATGCCCTTCTTGACCCACGGCTGCAGCCAGAGCGGGGTCGCGGGATCGACGTAGTAGGTGATCGGCTTGACCGGCTCGCTGATGGCGGCGCTGGGGTCCTTCTTCTCGAGGCGCCAGCGGTTGATGAACACCCGATCGGGCACACGCTGCTGCGACGAACCGAAATCCTGCGCGCGCGTGGAGAACCAGATCACCCGCTCGTCCCAGTAGCGCGGCTTCATCGGGGTCTCGGGGAGTTTCACCAGCGAGAAGTGATAGAGCTCGGTGGTGGCACCGGCGGGTGCGCCACCCCCGAAGCCCGGCGGTGCGCCCGGCGTCGGTGCGGCGGTGAAGGTCTGTGACGCTTCGATCTCGACGTTGTTCGGGAATGCGACCGCCCGTTCGATGAACGACCGGGTCGGGTCGATGGCGACGCGTGCACCGAGTGCGGTCAGTTCCTGCACACCGCCGGTGAACATGCGCGAGACGTCGATCACGGCGGCGCTGTCGGCCCCGTACGATTCGACGTTGAAGGCGGCGATGATCGGATAGAACTGGATGATCGGCATCGCACGGTTGATGCGGTTGGCCGAATCGCTGGCGACGTTGCGATAGTTCACGGCGCGCACGAGCACGCGGTTTTCGCGACGTTCGAACCGCAGCAGGGCGTTGTTGCCGATGGTGCCGCGGATGCCGATGCCGGCGGGCGTGCCCTTGAGGGTGGCGACGAGCATCACGTCCTTGCCCAGCTCCTTCGACGGAATCTCGAAGTAGAGGCGGCTGCCGACGATGTGCGTGCTGAAGAGGCCTTTCCGGCTGCGGGCGCGCGGCGTGATGACGGTGGCGTACGGGCGCGGCGCGGGCTCGCCGGGCTGTGCGCCGCCGGCGCCACCGGGACCACCGGCGCTGGCGGGGGTTGGGCTCCCGTTGCCGGGCATACCCGGAACGGGCGTCCCGGGCGTCTGCGCCCCGTTGGTCGGTCGCGCGTTGGGCGCAGGCGTGGGAGCAGGCGTCGGCTTGGTCGCGCAGCCGGCGGCACCGGCCAGCGCGACGACAGCGACGCCGCGGGCGGCGAACAGAGAAAAGCGTGACATGTGCAGGGGCTTCGGATGATGACGAGCGCCACGGCGGCGCGACTCAACAGTACGCACGGGTTCGGGTGTGCGCTGGATTCGGTGCTCTCAGGCTGATGTCTCGCGGCGGCGTTCCGTTCCCGGCGGCGGCAGTTCTGCGGCTGTGCAGTTTTGCGTTCAAGCAGTTCGGATGTGCGGACTGGTCGAATCTCAGAGCTGCGTGGCGTTGGCACCCATGCCCATGGAGTGGTAGCCCTTGTCCACGTAGACCGTGGTGGCGGTGATGCCCTTGGCCAGGTCGCTGGCGAGGAAGGCGGCGGTGTGGCCGACGTCTTCGGCCATCAGTGCATCGGGGAGGGGCGAGTTTTCGGCGCAGTAGGCGACCATCTTCTCGATGATGCCGATCGCGCTCGCGGCACGTGAGGCGAGTGGGCCGGCGCTGATCGTGTTGACGCGCACGCCCCACTTGCGCCCCGCTTCGAAGGCGAGGAGGCGCGTGTCGGATTCGAGGGCGGCCTTGGCGCTGCTCATGCCGCCACCGTAGCCCGGAATCGCGCGCTCGCTGGCCATGTAGGTCAGCGAGTTGAACGAGCCGCCTGACTGCATGAGCGGGCCGAGTCGCTGCACCATGCTGACCATGGAGTAGGCGCTGGCACTGACGGCGGCGAGGTAGCCGCTCCGCGACACCTCGAGCAGCGGCTTCTTCACTTCGGGGCCGTTGGCCAGCGAATGCACGACGATGTCGAGTGGCTGGGCGCCGAAGTCGTCGGTGAGGCGCCGAGCCAGTCCGTCGATGCTGAAGTCGCCCAGTTCCTTGTAGCGCTTGTTCTCGCGGACCTCTTCGGGGGCCTGCTCCAGCGAGTCGTAGACCGCATCGAGCGGGTAGATGCGCTCGAAGGTCAGGAGCGAGCCGTCGGGCATCTTGCGCGACTCGTCGATCTTCCCGCGCTCGATCAGGTTCAGGAAGATGTTGAGGGCGGGGGGCCAGGTGGCCACACACACCGAGGCACCCGCGGTGGCCAGCGCCTTGGCGATGGCCCAGCCGAAGCCGTTGTCGTCAGCGACGCCTGCAACCAGCGCGCGCTTGCCGGAAAGATTGATGGGCAGCATTCCGGCAACCTAAGGGAGCGGGCCCGCCCCTCGCAGTCCGTCGCTCGCGGTCCGTCAGGCTGCGGCGCGCTGCAGACGGTCGCGAACGGCGTCCCACTGGGCCGAGGGCGGTACCGCTTCCACCACGATCGCCGACACACCGGCGGCGTCCAGCGCATGGAGCGACTCGAACAGCTGGCTGGCGTATGCGTCGGCCCGCGGCGGCATCGTCCGTACCACGACATCCTCACGGAATGGCAGGTCGAAGTCGGAATGGACCATGACGCCGATCGTGGTACCGTCCTGGCGCAGCGAGTCGACCATCGTGGCCAGTGCCAGCGCATCGCCGGCCGCCACGATGTGGGTTCTGGCGCGCGGGGCGTAGTGTCGCTCCAGCGAGCCGGGCGAGCGACGTGGCGCGTCGGGGCTGACTGCGGCGGCGGGGCGCATCAGCCTCGCGCCCAGCACCGATTCGATGGCCGCCACCGACACGCCACCCGGGCGGAGCAGTGTCGGCTGGTCGGTGCTGAGGTCCACCACCGTGCTCTCGATGCCAACGGTGCATGGACCGCCGTCGAGCACGATCCCGTCCACATCGGCGAGGCCACGCATCACGTGGGCGGCCGTCGTGGGGGAGAGCTGGTTGCTCTTGTTGGCACTTGGTGCCGCCACCGGAACGCGCGCGGCGCGCAGCAACGCCAGGGCCACCGGATGGGCCGGCACGCGCACGCCGATGAGGGGCAATCCGGCGGAGACGTTGTCGGGGACGTCGGCCGACTTGGGGAGCACGATCGTGAGCGGTCCGGGCCAGAACGCCGCTGTCAGCTTCACCGCGGAGGCGGGCCACTGCGTGACCACGCGGCGGGCGGCCTCGGTATGTGCGACGTGCACGATCAGCGGGTTGTACGACGGTCGGCCCTTGGCGGCGAAGATCCGTGCCACGGCGGCCGAGTCGAGGGCATTGGCGCCGAGCCCGTAGACCGTTTCGGTGGGGAACGCCACCAGCTCTCCGATGCGCAGCCTGGCGGCGGCGTCGGCGATCACGTCAGGATCGAGGGAGGCAGGGTCGACGGAGTGCAGTCGCATGGAAAAGCCGGTGGGCGCATCGTCGCGCTGACGGGCCGACCGGTGCAACGGTCGGGCCACTGCCGCAAGGTAGCGCAGGCCGGGAGGGGCGGAGGAGGGTCGTCGCGCACGGGGGCAGACCGCTTTGCTCAGGCGTGCGCGGAAATGACACCATGGGGTCAGGCGCGATGGTCCAGACGCCAGAGGGGTGAGCCCTCTTCGCTCGCGCGGAAACGCTACAACGGACTCCGAGTCCCGAGGGGGCGACGGACTCCGAGTCGCCGCGAGGGGGAGCGGGGGCGCTGTCGTCGCCGCCGGCGCCAGAGGCGAGTATTCTGCGGCACACCACGCACGTCACCATCGCCCACACCACCCGCTCAGTGGCTCACTTCGCCGGATCCCGTTCGCTCGCGTTCACCATCCGTACCTCGAAGATCCAGGGGAAGGGCGCCTTCGCCACCCGCGTGATTCGCAAGGGCGAGCGGATCATCGAGTACCTCGGCGAGTGCATCGACGACGAGGAGTCGGACATCCGCTACCCCGACGGCGACATGGGACGCCACCACACGTTCCTGTTTGCGATCGGGGACGGAGGGCGGGTGCTCGATGCGGGGCCGCTGGACTGGCCGGCGAAATACATCAATCACTCCTGCGACCCGAACTGCGAAGCGACCGAAGAGGACGACGGCCGCGTGTTCATTGCGGCGTTGCGCAAGATCGAGGTCGGCACCGAGCTGCTGTACGACTACGCCTACGAGCGGACCCCGGACCACACGCCGGAGGACGAGAAGCTCTACCACTGCCGCTGTGGCGCGGCGAAGTGTCGTGGGTCGATTCTGGCACCACCAAAGAAGAAGAAGGACAAGAACGGGAAGAAGTCGAAGAAGAAGGACAAGAAGCACAAGAAGGACCGGGTGCCGGATGCGACACCTGCGGTCGATGGCTCGCTGCCTGCTGCCGGTACGGCGACGCGTGAGCAAGGCACGGCGGCGAAGCGCTCGGTGAAGAAGCGCTCGGTGAAGAAGCGCCCGGGCGCGACGCAGGGCACCTCGACGACGTCCGTCGCCAGGAAGTCCCCGAAGCCGACACGCACGACGACGAGGAAGAAGGCCGCCGCATGATGCTGCGCCGTGTGCGGCGGGCGCTGGTCACCCTCGCCGCCATCGCCGCACCGCAGACGGTGATCGCCGCGCAGGATGTGGAAGTCACCGCGGGCCGCACACCGCCGCTGGCCGAGCCGGCGGGAGCCGTGGGTGTGCAGGCGCGCCGCGTGCACGAGGATCCCCTGCGGCACACGGATCTCGTCGATCCCGGTCTTCGTCGCGCCGATGGATGGAAACTTGGCGGCATGGCGCTGCTGGCCGGGGTGGTGGCAACGGCGGATCGCCGGGGCGATGCCTGGGCGCGGCGTGCATCGGTGCAGGACAATGACGCATTGCGTCATCTGGCGAACGTCGGCGATTTCACAGGCACGTACGGCGCAATCGGTGTCGGTCCCGCGTTGTGGCTCGTGGGCCGCGCGCGTGGTGATTCGGGCACCGCAGTGCTGGGCCTGCGCACGTCGGAATCCGTCATGCTCAGCGGTGTCACGATCGGCATCATCAAGGCGATCTCGGGGCGATCGCGCCCCTACGCAAGCGCCGACAACAGCCCCGGTCACTGGGATCTCTTCGGTGGGTTGCGCAGCGACAGTTCGCGGAGTTTCGCGTCGGGACACTCGGCGCTGTCGGCCGCCGCCGCCGTGACGCTCGCGGCAGAGTGGCGCCGACAGGGCGCGACCGGCTGGAAAACCGTTGGGCCACCGCTGGTGTATGCGCTCGCCGGCGTGGCGGCGGGGAGTCGAGTGCGCGACCGGAAGCACTGGCTTTCGGACGTGGTGACGGGATCGGCCATCGGCATGCTGAGTGCGGTGGTGGTGCGTCGCTGGCACGACGCACATCCGCGAAGCCGCATCGATCGCACCTTCCTCGCGCGCTGAGCCGCCGGTGGCCGATGGCATCTACATCGTGGCCGACCTGCATGGCGAGCAGGCCGATCGCATCGCGGCCCTGATCCGCGAGATCGACCCGAAGTACGCCAATTTCTTCCGCCCGCATGTGACGCTGACGGGATCGAGTGGTGCGGGTGTGTTGCCGGCGGGCACACCACCGCACGAGGTGCGTGCGGCGCTCGATCGGGTGGCGGCCGAGGTCGCGCCGCTCGACTTCGTGTTCGGTCCGCCGGAGAAGTTTCCGGCCACCAACATCATCGTGCTGCCGCTGCCGGTGCATGGCCCGGTGCGGTGGCTGCATGATCGCATCGCGATGAGTGGGCTGCCGTTCGGGGCACCGAAGTTCGCATTCACGCCGCACTGCACGGTGCATCTGTTCCGCACCATGACCGACGCCACGTGGCAGCGCGCCCGCCGGTTTCGCGTGCGCGCACCGATCCGTGTGGATCGCATTCAGGCGTACGTCACGCGCGAGCCACAGGCGCCGGTGCTGCTGTGCGACGTTGCCCTGCGCGGCGGCGCTGCCCTTCGCTCCTGATCCGAGTCCGGCAGACGGAACTGCGCCACGCAACGGCGCAAAGGCTCAGTGGCGCCACACTGCACGCGCGACGCTGCAACGATAGGTCAGCATGCGTGTACGCCCTGGTGCATAGTGCGCGATTTCCCTTGCTGCGTATGTGAAAAGTTCCATCGATCTCGTACGGTCGAGTGTTGTTGACACACACGCCGCGACGCGCCACTCTGCGCGCGTCCACCCCGCGTTGATGGCGTGCATTCGGCATGCGCCGCGGCTCTGGATGCACCATCACTCATACGTGATCGTGAGGGAGAATCGTGAAGCTCATTCGTAAGGGCGTCGTCGTTGCTGCGGTACTGGCGATGACGGCAGGCCAGCTGCTGGCGCAACGGCGTATCAGCGGCAAGGTCACAGAAGAAGGAACCGGGGCACCGCTGAACAACGTCAGCGTGAGCGTGACAGGCTCTGCGGTCGGCACCTACACCAACGATCAGGGCACCTTCAACCTGACCGTCGCCAACGGCGCGATTTCGCTGCGCGTGCGACGCATCGGCTATCAGCTCAAGACCGTGCTCGTGCAGGGCGCGCAAAGCACCGTCGACGTGTCGTTGCGCAAGGACGTGCTGCAGCTCGAAGGTGTGACGGTGACCAGCCAGGCCTCGGTCATCGAGCGAAAGAACGCCGCGACCGCCGTGTCGCAGGTCACCGCCGAGCAGCTGAACCGTGTGCCGGCGCAGCAGATCGATCAGGCGCTGCAGGGCAAGGTGGTCGGTGCGAACATCAACCTGAACTCGGGCATTCCGGGCGGTGGCGCGCAGATCCAGATTCGCGGCAACACCTCGCTCTTCGGCAGCGGCCAGCCGCTGTTCGTGATCGATGGTGTGCTGATGTCGAACGCCTCCATCTCGACGGGGCGCAACGCCATCACGCAGGCGGCACCGGGGTTGTCGGGGCTGACCTCCAACCAGGATGCGCCGTCCAACCGACTGGCCGACCTGAACCCGAACGACATCGAGAGCCTCGAAGTCCTGAAGGGGGCAGCGGCATCGGCACTGTACGGTTCACGCGCCACCAACGGCGTCGTGCTGATCACCACCAAGAAGGGCCGCACCGGCGCGCCGCGCTTCAACATCACGCAGCGGCTGGGCACGGCGCAGCTGCTGCGGCAGACGGGTTCGCGTCGTTTCACCGACACCACCACGGCCTTCGCCGTGGCGGCGGGCCAGAATCCCGCGGCGGTGGACCTCGTCCGCGCGGCGACGGCGGCGAATGGCGGCGTCGTGCCGTTCTTCGACTATCAGTCGCAGCTCTACGGTCGGTCGGCACTGAACCACGAGACCACGGTCTCGGTGGACGGTGGTACGGAACTCACCCGTTACCGCGCGTCGCTCACGAACTCCGACAACCCGGGCATCGCGATCAACACCGGTGCGCGTCGCCAGTCGGCCCGACTGAGCCTCGACCAGAACGTCTCGTCGCGTATCACGGCGAGCCTCGGCCTCGGCGTGTCGCGTTTCACGGCGGATCGTGGCGTGGACGGCAATGACAACACCTACACCAGCCCGCTCTACAACTTCGGCTACACACCGGCGGTGCTCGATCTCCGTCGTCGGGCCGACGGCACGTTCCCGGAGAATCCGTTCCCGGGTGGCGGCGGTGCCAACTCGTCGAATCCGTTCCAGACGTTCCAGTTCCTGCGCAACAATGAGAACACCTGGCGCGTCCAGACCAACGCGCGCGTCGATTTCCAGGCGCTGGCGTCGGACTTCCAGCAGCTCCGATTCTCGGCCATCGGCGGTATCGACCGCTTCGACACCGACGGCCAGATCTTCTCGCCGGGCTTCCTGCAGTTCGAGGCCAACGACAACCTGCTCGGCACCGCCCTGCAGTCGCAGGCGCTCAGCCGTCAATGGAACGGGACCGTCAGCGGTACGTACACCATCAATCCGTCGTCACTGCCATTCTCGGCCACATCGGTCGTCGGGTTCTCACGCGAGAATCAGCAGCTGAACGTGTTCCGCGTGCAGTCGCGCGGCCTGATCCCCGGCATTGCCAACATCGGTGCCGGCGTCGTGTCGACCACGCAGGATCGCCAGCAGTTCAAGGACCAGGCCTTCTTCGGCCAGCAGGACTTCCTGGCGTTCGACGAGAAGCTCTTCCTGTCGGCCGGCTTCCGTGCCGACCGGTCGAGTGCCAACGGCGACGTCTCGAAGTTCTTCATCTTCCCGAAGTATCAGGGTTCGTACCGCTTCGTGGGCCTGATTCCACGTGTCGATGAACTGAAGATCCGCGGTGGTGTCGGCGAGTCGGGCAACCGCCCTGGCTACGGCGACCGTGACCTGATCCTCGGGTCCAACGGCCAGATCGGTGGCGTGAACGGCTTTGGTGTGGCGCCCACGCAGGGCAATCCGGACGTGAAGCCGGAGCGCATGCGCGAAGTCGAGTTCGGGTTTGACGCCAAGATGTTCGGCGGCCGGCTCGGCCTCGAGTACACACGTTTCGATCGCAAGGTCTCCGATGCGCTGCTGCCGCTTGCCGTTGCGCCATCACTCGGGTTCTCGTCGTTCCTTGGCAACGGCGTGCGCCTGCGCAACAAGGGCAACGAAGTTGCGGTCGACGTGAGCGTGATCCAGCAGAAGGGATTCACCTGGACCACCCGCGCGACGTACTTCAACGTCGTGGAGCGGATCGAGTCGCTGCCGGTCCCGGCGTTCTTCCTGCCCAATTCCGGCTTCGGCGCCGCCTTCGGCCGGACGCGGATCGGCGTGGGTCTGCCGACCGCGAACATCTACGGCCGCAAGATGCTCTACCGCCCGGTGCTGGCTGCCGGTGGGGTGAGAATTCCGAATGCGTCTGGTGGTGACTCCGTGGCACTGGCGCGTGTGGACACGCTGCTCGCCAACGGTACACCGAAGTTCCAGATGTCGTTCTTCAACAACTTCGCGGTCGGCCCGTTCGCGCTGAACGTGCAGGTGGACTGGCGCAAGGGTGGCTTCCTGTCGAACGTGACGCAGGTGAACTACGACGACGCGCAGACGTCGCGCGACTTCGACGAGGCCTCGCCGTGCCGTGGCTTCACCGCGCCGAGCAACCCGACGGCTGCCACCAACGCCTCGTGTCTGCTGCCCAACGGCAGCGTGGCGGCGGGGGATCCCACCTCGACACTCGGCGAATATCGTCGTGAACTGCTGGGGGCCGGCATCGCCGACGTCTACGTACAGGACGGCTCGTTCGTGAAGCTGCGCGAAGTGACGCTTTCCTATGCCGTACCGCAAGCGCTCGGTCGCAAGATCCTCGGCAGCCGCGCGAGCGACGTGCGCCTGAGCCTGACCGGACGCAACCTGCTCGTCTTCACGCCGTACTGGGGTGCTGATCCCGAGGTGAACAACTTCGGCAACCAGTCCGTCCGCGGCTTCGTCGACCTCGCGCCGTTCCCGCCGAGTCGCACGTTCTTCTTCAACATCGATGTGGGGTTCTAGGCGATGACCGCCAATCCAACCCGTTTCCGGCGCGCATCGCGCGCGCTCGGTCTGACTTCGCTCACCCTTGCCGCCGTGACGTTCTCCGGATGCAAGGCCGATGAAGTGATCAACGCCAACCAGCCCAGCCCGGCCGCGATCGATGCGGACGTGCGCGGTGCATTGCAGATCCGTTCGTCGGGTGCGATGGCACTCCAGCGCGCCTTGCTGCCGGGGTTCATCAGCAACGTCGGCATCCTGGGACGTGAAAGCCTGAACTACACCGGTACCGAGGCGCGCAACACCACCGACTACCTCCGGTCGGCGGCACTCACGAACGAAGGGTTCCTCGCGGGTGGCAGCTGGGCCGCGAGCTATCGCAGCATGCTCGGGCAGAAGGATCTGGCGGCGCTCGCCGACCGCGAGACCGGCAACACCCTCACACCGGCGGAACGTTCGGCCGTGAAGGGTTTTGCCAACACGCTGTGGGCACTCGAGATGTACTACGTGATCGCGTCGCGCGACACACTGGGCGCACCGACTGCGCTGATCACGGCGCGCGACTCGGCGGCGTCATTCAACACGCGCGACTCCGTCTACCGGTTCATCCTGGGCAAGTTGAACGAAGCGCGCACGCAGCTGCAGGGTGGTGGCGCTGCATTTCCGTTCAACCTGACGTCGGGGTACGCCGGCTTCACGACACCGTCGTCGTTCCTGCGCTACAACCGTGCGTTGTTCGCACGCGTCTCCGTTCACCACGGAACGATCAAGGGCGGGGCGGCCGGTGCAACGGACTTCACCAATGCCCTCACGGCGCTGAACGAATCATTCCTCGACACGAGTGCGCCGCTGACACTCGGTGTGTATCACGTGTTCTCCACCGCATCGGGTGATGCATTGAACGGCATCAGCCCGCAGGTGTCGCCTGACCAGCTCGGTCATCCGTCACTGGAGGCCGATGCGGCGCTGGAGAGGCGCACCAATGGGGATCCGGACCTGCGCTACGCGTCCAAGGTGAGCCGGCTGACCACGCCTCGGACGGCACCGCAGTCCTCGGGCATCCCGACGGCGCTGCAGTTCCGGATCTATCCGACCAACACCTCCCCGATTCCGGTGATCCGGAACGAGGAGCTGATCTTCCTCCGCGCCGAGGCCAACCTCGGGCTGGGGAACCTCGCTGCGGCGCTCACGGACATCAACTTCATCCGGACCACGTCGGGTGGGCTGGCTGCGTCGACGTTGACGCCCGCGAGCGGAACGAACGCCATTCTCACGGAACTCCTTCGCCAGAAGCGGTTGTCGCTGCTGTTCGAGGGGCATCGCTGGGTGGACGTCCGTCGTTATGGTCGCATCACCACGCTGCCGCTCGACCAGCCGTCGCACATTTACGTGACGGCGTTCCCGGTGCCTGTGGCGGAGTGTGACGCACGGACGATCGTGATCCGGCGTCTCGGCGCTTCCGCGAACGTGCCGTACACCGGCCTGGCCGCTCCGAGCTGTCGCGCGATCATTATCTGATCGTCGCAGATGGAAAGAGAACCGGCCCGTTCGCAGTGATGCGAACGGGCCGGTTCGTTTCGTGCAGAAAAAATCAGAGCGCCTTGCGAATCGCTGCCGTCAGATCCTGTGACCCACCGCTGCCAGTGTACACCACCTTGCCCGTGCGATCGATCACCACGATGTAGCTCGTCGCCGGTACGTCGTAGGCATCCACCGCCGTCCCGGCGCGATCGTAGAGCATCTCCATCGGGATCGGGTGCGCCTGCATGTAGCGCTTCACCCGCTCCGGCGTCTGGTTGGCGCTCACGGCCACGCCGACGAACTTGACCTGCGTGCCGAACTGCCGGGCGACCTTCTGCAGCTCGGGCTCGAGGGCCTTGCAGTTGCTGCACCAGCTGGCCCAGAACTCGAGCAGCACGGGCTGACGCCCGATCCACGAGGACAGCTGCGCCGGCTTGCCGTCCAGCGTCTCGAGCCTGGCGTTCGGCGCCATGTTCCCCACCGGGATCCCGGCTTCCTGTGCACCCGCGATCGTCGGCACCAGCACCGCCGCTGCGAGCAGCATCCGTCGGACAAAAGACAGTGGCATTGTCATCACGAAGAAAAGAGAGTCAGAATTCACGCACACAGTGCTGAACGCACTGCATCACGCAGAAGCGCAGGGAGGCGCAGAGCACGCAGAGAAGCACATGGAGGAAGAGCAACCACAACCGCACGAGCGAAGTCCCACAACATTTCTCAGCGCCTTCTGCGTCCTTCCGCGCTTCTGCGTGACGCAGTGACGCCGCAGAGACGCAGCGAAATCAGAACATCAGCTTGCCCATCTCGATCAGGTAATACTCGGCCACGCCGATCATCAGCACCGCGAATACCCGCTTCACCCAGAGCATCCACATGCCGCTGCGCGGAAGCTTGGATGAGGCGCCGGACGTGAGACCGACCACGACCAGCAGCGAGCACATGCCGAGCGAGAACACGAACAGGTACACGAAGCCCAGCACCGCGCTCCGGGTGGTGGCCACCCACGTGAGGACGCTCGCCATGACCGGGGCTCCGCACGGGGCGGCGACGAGGCCGGACATCGCCCCCATCACGAATGCCCCCCCCACGCCACCATTCTGGCCCGCGTTGGTGGCGCGGGTCATCAGCCAGGCCGGAAGGCGGATCGGCAGCACGTCGAGCATGCTCAGCGCCGCGAGGAGCAGCACGTTGGCCATGGCAAAATAGAGCCACGGGTTGGTGCTGATCTCGCCGAACATGCTCCCCGTCAGCCCGGCGACCAGGCCGAGGAGGGAATACACCAGTGCCAGCCCGATGACGTACGCCATCGTCAGGCTGAGGGTCCGGCGCTTCGAGGCACCCCCCTCGGCCGACTGCGCCCCACCCACGATCGCCGCGGTGATCGGGATCATCGGGTAGATGCAGGGCGTGAGCGACGTCAGCACACCGGCCAGGAACACCACTGGCAGCGCGCTCAGCGGTGACGAGCCAAGCAGCGCGGGAAGGTCGGAGAAGTTCACTGCGGGGACGAAGAGGGGAGGGGGACCACGTTCCGGCGGCCGACCTGATGGGGCGGTCGGGACCGTCCGAGGCGGGCTGTCCTGAAAGCTGCCGCACCGGAGGCTCCGGCGCTGGCCTCCGGAGCTAACTTGCAGATTCGTGCGCTCGTGCCCGGCCCCACCCGGCAGCGTCGCCCCAGGCATTCCCGACTTCATCAAGAGACCCGTGGCTCCACAGTTCATCTACGTCATGAAGGGCCTGAAGAAGGTGGTTCAGCCTTCCAAGGTCATCCTCGACGACATCTGGCTCTCGTTCTATCCCGGCGCCAAGATCGGCGTCCTTGGCGGCAATGGCGCGGGCAAGAGCTCCCTCCTGCGCGTCATGGCCGGGGTGGACACCGAGTTCCAGGGCGAAGCGTGGGCACACAAGGGCACGAAGATCGGGTACCTGGAACAGGAGCCTGAGCTCGATCCGACCCTCGACGTCCGCGGGAACGTGGAGGTCGCGGTGAAGGACCAGCGGAAGCTGCTCGACCGGTTCAACGAGATCAGCATGGCCTTCGGCGAGCCGATGGACGATGCTGCCATGGACAAGCTGCTCGCCGAGCAGGCGCGCGTGCAGGAGCAGATCGACACGCTCGACCTGTGGAATCTCGACAACAAGGTCGAGATCGCGATGGACGCGCTCCGCTGCCCGCCGCCCGATGCACCGGTGACGAACCTCTCCGGTGGTGAGCGTCGCCGTGTGGCGCTCTGTCGTGTGCTGCTGGAGCAGCCCGACATGCTGCTGCTGGACGAACCGACCAACCATCTCGACGCCGAGAGCGTGGCGTGGCTGGAGCGGTATCTGTCGGAGTTCCCTGGCACGGTGGTCGCCATCACGCACGATCGATACTTCCTCGACAACGTGGCGCAATACATCCTCGAGCTCGACCGCGGCAAAGGCATCCCGTGGGAGGGGAACTACACCGGTTGGCTGGAGCAGAAGGCAGCACGCCTGCGCATCGAGGAGAAGAAGGAAAGCCAGAAGGTCAAGACGCTCGACCGCGAGCTGGAATGGGTGCGCATGGCACCGAAGGCCCGACAGGCCAAGAACAAGGCGCGTCTGCAGGCGTACGAGGACCTGGCCGGCGAAATGGGCCAGGAGCGCGCGTTCAACCACGAAATCGTGATTCCGCCAGCGCCGCGGCTTGGCGCTGACGTGGTGATCGCGAAGTGATTGAAGAAGGCGTTCGGGGACCAGCTGCTGTACGACAACCTGAGCTTCGACCTGCCCCGCGCCGGCATCGTGGGGATCATCGGTCCCAACGGTGCGGGCAAGACGACACTGTTCCGGATCATCAACGGCAGCGAGCAGCCCGACGGCGGCTCGCTGACGCTCGGCTCGACGGTGCAAATCGGCTATGGTGACCAGAGCCGTACCCTGGATGGTGCGCGCACCGTGTGGGAGGAGCTGAGCGGCCGACGCGAGATGATCCAGGTGGGCACCCGGGAGCTGAATTCGCGCGCCTACCTGAGCGGCTTCAACTTCCGCGGTCCGGACCAGCAGAAGCTCGTGGCCAACCTGTCGGGTGGTGAGCGCAACCGCCTCTTCCTCGCGAAGACGCTGATGAGCGGTGGCAACCTGCTGATGCTCGATGAGCCGACGAACGATCTCGACGTCGACACGCTGCGTGCGCTGGAAGATGCGCTGCTGGACTTCAGCGGTTGCGCGGTAGTCATCACGCACGATCGCTGGTTCCTCGATCGCATCGCCACGCACATCCTCGCGTTCGAGGGCGACTCGGAGACCGTCTGGTTCGAGGGAAACTACGGGGCGTACATCGAGGACCTGAAGCGCCGGAAGGGCGCCGACGCCGACCAGCCGCACCGGCTGCGGTACAAGAAGCTGACGCGGTGACCGGATGAACGATCGCACACATGGAACGGCGACTGTGCGAGGTATGAGCGATACTGACGCGCATGCCGAGGCGATGCGGTTGGTGGCCATCCGTGCGCGGTCGCCGGAGCTTCGATTGCGTGATGCGTTGGACCTGAGTGAACTCATGCAGGCTGCGGTCATGGCAAAGCTTCGCGAACGGTTCCCGACGAAGTCGGTGGTGGAGCTTTCGCTGCTCAACCTTGCGCGTGATGCGGATGCGGCGAGACTGTGACCGTCGCGGAGTTTGCCCGGCGCTCCGAACTTCCACTGGGATCGATGCGTCTGCCTGTGGCGTCGGTCGAGGACCTCGTGTTGGCAAAACTCGAATGGGCGAAACTGGGCGGTTCGCGCCGGCAGATCGACGACGTGCACGAATTGCTGCTGGTGGCCGGTGACCGGTTTGACCGGGCGTATGTCGAGTCGTGGATCGAGGCGCTGGGTGTTGCAGCGCTCTGGCGCTCCGTCGTGACGTCGCCGGAACAGGCCTGACGCGACGGCTGGCGATCCGTCAGCCAGTCATCAACGGATTCGACCAGCGCAGCCCACGGACGCGTGCGAAGTCCCCATCCGCCGACTCCAGCTCGGCGCCCTGCTCGATGGCGATGGCGAGGGCCGTGGTCGGATCGAGTCGCGGCGCACCCATCGCCACGCCCTTGACTATATCACTGCATGGTTGTTTAGTTCTCCTCATGCACACGCCTCCCTCGACCTGCCGATGATCGTCGTCGGCTACGCGCTGGCCGCACTGGTCGGGCTCTCGCTCGGCCTCATGGGCGGCGGAGGGTCCATCCTGACCGTCCCCATCTTCGTCTACGTGCTCGGCTACGACCCGAAGCTCGCCATCGCGATGAGCCTGCCGGTGATCGGGGTGACCAGTCTGGCTGGTGCGGCAGGACACTGGCGGGCCGGCAATGTCCACCTCCGGACCGCCGTCACCTTCGGCGTGATCGCAATGGTCGGTGCCTTTGCCGGTGCGCGGCTGGCGCAGTTCCTGAGCGGCGCGGTGCAACTGGTGCTGCTGGCGGTGATCATGCTCGCGGCTGCCGTGATGATGTACCGCTCCGCGCGGCGCACACCCGCTGGCGCCGCCGCAGAGTCCGCCGCCACTCGGGCGATGCCCGTCGCGTTGCTGGTGCCGGTGGCCCTCGCCGTCGGTGTGATCACGGGGCTCGTGGGCATCGGCGGTGGATTCCTGGTGGTGCCGGCGCTGGTGGTGCTGGCGCGCGCGCCGATGAAGCAGGCCGTCGGCACGTCGCTGCTGGTGATCGCAATGAATTCCGTCTCGGGCTTTGCCGGCTACATGGGCCAGGTGCAGGTGCCATGGGCGTTCGTGTCGGTCTTCACCGCCATCGCCGTGGCCGGCATCCTCGTGGGAACGTGGGGCACGCGATTCGTCTCACCGCGTGCACTCAAGCAGGGGTTCGCGTTGTTCCTGGTCGTGATGGGATCGTTCATGCTCTACCGCAATCGCGCCGTGTTCCTGTCGGGACCAACGGCGTCTCATGCCGTGATGCCACGCACCGGGCACGCACCGCCCGCACGCACCGGCAACCCGCCGAGTCTCCAGACCGAGGAAGTCTTCCATGCTGCTTAAGCGCTTCTACGATACCAAGCTCGCGCAGGCGAGCTACCTGATCGGCTGCCAGAAGACCGGTGAGGCGATCGTGATCGATGCCAACCGTGACGTGGCCCAGTACATCGCTGCCGCTGCCGAAGAAGGGGTGCGCGTGACCCACGTGAGCGAGACGCACATCCACGCCGATTTCGTGTCCGGTAGCCGTGAACTGGCGCAGCGCACCGGCGCACGGCTTCTGCTCTCCGACGAAGGTGACGCCGACTGGAAGTACGCCTTTGCGGTCGAGTCGGGCGCCACGCTGCTGCACGACCACGATGTGTTCATGATCGGCAACCTCAGGTTCGAGGTGCTGCACACGCCGGGGCACACGCCGGAACACATCGCGTTCATGGTCACCGATACGCCGGCGTCGGCCCAGCCGATCGGCGTGGTCACGGGTGACTTCGTGTTCGTCGGCGATGTGGGGCGTCCCGACCTGCTGGAGAAGGCGGCGAAGGTGATGGGCACCATGGAAGCCGGTGCGCGCACCCTCTTCCACAGCCTGCAGCGGTTCAAGGCGCTCCCCGATCACCTGCAGATCTGGCCTGGTCACGGTGCCGGTTCGGCCTGTGGCAAGGCGCTCGGCGCCGTGCCGATGTCCACGCTGGGTTACGAGAAGATTGCCAACTGGGGCCTGCGCATCGACGACGAACAGGAGTTCGTGAACGCGGTGCTGGAAGGCCAGCCCGAGCCGCCGAAGTACTTCGCCGAGATGAAGCGCATCAACAAGATGGGGCCGGCGATCCTCGGTGGATTCGCGCGGCCGGCGGTGCTCGACGTGTCACATCTCGATGCGCTGCTCACGTCGGGTGCACCGATCGTGGACACGCGTGCGGCGGATGTCTTTGCCGCCGGTCACGTTTCCGGCACGATCAACATTCCGCTGAACAAGAGCTTCAACACGTGGGCCGGCTGGCTGCTGTCGTATTCGACCGATGCCTACGTGATTGCCGACCACCATGCCATCGACACCATCGTGCGCGATCTGGCCATGATCGGGATCGATCGCATCGCCGGCTACTTCGGCACGGATGTCGTCGGTGCGTGGAGCACCGCAGGTCGCGCGCTGGACTCGATCGTGCAGCGCTCACCGGCGGACGTGGCCACGATGATGGAGGATGCACGGACCACGGTGCTCGATGTGCGCGGTGCCGCGGAGTACGAGGCGGGGCACCTGCCTGGTGTGCGCAACATTCCGGTCGGATACCTGACCGAGCATCTCGACGAATTGCCGCGCGAAACGCCGTTGGTGCTGCACTGTCAGGGTGGTGCCCGCTCGGCGATCGCGGCCAGCGTCCTGCGTGCCCGTGGCTTTGCGAACGTGATCAACATGACCGGCGGCATCGCTGCGTGGGATGCGGCTGGCCTGCCCGTCGAGCGGAACGCAATGGCGGCCAGTGCCGCCGCACACTGACGAACCCATGATCATCACCTCAGCGGGAGTACCGTTCATGGCACGAAAGAAGATGACGCCCGAGCTGCTTGCGCTCGTGGCCGAGCGATTCAAGGCGCTGGGCGAGCCAGCGCGACTCGGTATTCTCAGTCAGCTGCGTGACGGTGAAGCGACCGTCACCGACCTGATCGAGGCCACGGGAATGGGACAGGCCAACGTGTCGAAGCACCTGCAGATGCTGCACACGCTCGGCTTCGTCGCGCGGCGGAAGGAGGGATTGTTTGCGTATTACTCGCTGGCTGACGACAGCGTGTTCCAGATCTGCGATGTGATGTGCGGTCGGATAGCCGAAGAGACCAGGTTGCGAGGACGGCTCGTTGCAGGCCGCTGAGACGCTCCAGGTGCTGCCGTGGTACGTGGCCGGTCCACTGATCGGGTTGTTCGTGCCGGTACTGCTGCTGGTGGGCAATCGGATGTTCGGTGTGAGTGGCAACCTGCGGCACATGTGCGCTGCAACGCTGCCGACGCGGGCTGAGTTCTTCCGGTATGACTGGCGCGGCGTCGGCGGATGGAATCTCGCGTTCGCCGTCGGCGTGCTGCTCGGCGGTGTGATCGTCGGCCTGCTCACGCCCGACGGTGCACGGGTGGCGCTGTCGCCGGCTGCGGTGCAGAGCCTGGCGTCGCTCGGCATTCAGGATACCGCCGGACTTGTACCAGTGGAGCTGTTCAACTGGCAGATGCTGTTCACGGTTCGTGGTGCCCTGACGATGGTCGGCGGCGGGCTGCTGATCGGCTTCGGAACGTCGTACGCGGGCGGCTGCACCTCGGGCCATGCGATCACCGGTCTGGCCGACTTCCAGTTGCCGTCGCTGGTGGCGGTGATCGGCTTCTTCGCCGGTGGGTTGTTCAGCACCTGGGTGCTGCTGCCCCTGTTGCTTGGAGCGGCGGGTTGATGGCGACGATCGCAGAGCAGGTCGGTGTGCCGCGATCGGATACCCGGACGGGCGACACGGTGCAGGCGCTGGCGGTCTACCTGACGCTGGGAACCCTGTTCGGAAGCATCCTGATGAAGGCCGAGGTGGTGTCGTGGTTCCGGGTGCAGGAGATGTTCCGGTTCCAGTCGCCGCACATGTACCTGACGATCGTGTCGGCGATCGTGACGGCGGCGGTCTCACTGCAGGTGATCCGCCGTCTGGGCATCCGCACCGTCAGTGGCGACCCGATCATTGTGCCGCCGAAGGAGATGGGGCGTGGCATGCGGTACGCCGTGGGCGGGACGATGTTCGGACTTGGCTGGGGGCTGGTCGGCGCCTGCCCGGCTCCCTTGTTCGCGCTCTTCGGAAGCGGCATCTCGGTGTTCGCGGTGGTGATCCTGAGTGCCCTCACAGGTACCTGGTTCTACGGCGTGCTTCGTCCGCGTCTGCCACACTGAGCACCCGCCCGGGAACAGTGCCTGGTCCCCGGCGATTTCCGCCTCAGGCCGGGATGGGCTAGTTTAGCGACATCCTTCCATCAGTTCACAGTTCCTGGAGCCCGTATGCGTTCTCTTCGCCTTGCCTCGCTGCTGATTGCCGCTGTCGTGCTGACCACGGCGTGCGCGAAGACCGCCGACAGCCCGGGTCGCGGTGACACCGCCAATCCGTATGGTGGCGCCGATGCCAGCGCCAATGGATCCGTCGGCAGCACGCCCGGCTACCTGAATGCCGCTGGCGCCGACAAGAATCCGAACGCCGGCAAGGCTGCTGCTGCGCCCGCTGCCGCGGCGGAGCCGGCCGCTGCCCCGGCTGCTCCAGCTGCCGATACTACCAAGCACTGAGACGTCTTTGCGGCCCAGCCGTGGCATGGTCGCGGCTGGGGCACTACACTTTTCTCCCCAGTCCACACAGTTTGCTTGGACGTGATGGGGTGTAGGTCAATGGCAGACCACCCGGCTGTTAACCGGGATGTTGCAGGTTCGAGTCCTGCCGCCCCAGTTGTTGAATGCGAACGGCCGCTCCGAGGATTCGGGGCGGCCGTTCGTGTCTCCGTGCCTCCGTGCGAGCCCGCTGTTGGCGGTTTCTTCTATTGCTCAAACCGCGTCCGAGAGCGACGTGAAGTTGAAGTCACGCGCCTTGAGCAACGGCATCACGCACGGGATCAGCGCCTCGATGCCCGCCACGCGCTCTTGAGGCCCGAGTGCCTCGAGGTTAGTGAGCATGAACAGCGGACTCTCGTTGAATCGCATGTTCTTGATCGACTTGGTGATCTTGCCGTTCTCGATCAGGAAGGTGCCGTCGCGCGTGAGGCCGGTGTAGAGCAGCGTGCGCGGGTCCACTTCGCGCAGGTACCAGAGCCGCGACACGAGAATGCCGCGCGCCGTGCCTGCGATCATCTGTTCGCGGGTGGTGCTGCCACCGGCGAGCACGATGTTGTTCGCACCACCCGTGGGCTGCTTGCCCTGCTTCTTCGCCCAGAAGCGTCCGTACTGCATCTCCTTCAGCACACCCTTGTCGATCCAGTTGCGGCGGGTGAGCGGAAACCCTTCCCCATCGAACGGGTCGGAGAGAATTTTCGGATCGTACGGATCGCTGTACAGCGACACGCGCTCGTCGGCGATCTTCTCGCCGATCTTGTTGCCACCGCCCTGCTTCACGAACGGTGAGCGTCCCTCGTCGGCCGCACGCGCATCGGCATAGAACGCGACGAGTGACACGAGGTCACCCACTGCCTGCGGCTCGAGGATCACGGTGTAGCGTCCCGGCTCGATGGCCACCGGATTGCGCGACAGTTCCGCCTTCTCGATGGCCCGTTCGCCGACCTTCGCGAAATCGATCATCGAGAACTTTGGCTCTTCTGCACCGGCCCACCCGGAGCCGGTCCCGTCGGCGGTGCGCACGGTGAGCGTGTAGTTCGCCTTCGTGCCACGGTGGAACTGGAACATGCCGGAGTTGTTGCCGACGGCGTTGATGTTGCAATCCACCTGCAGAAAACCCGCAGCCTGCAGGTTGCCGCGCGTGCGTGCCGGGCCGAGTGCCGTCATGGCAGCCTTTGCGCCAGCGGCCGCATCGAGCTCGAAGGTCGCTTCGTCCCACGCCGCGGTGAGTGGCACCACGTTCTGCTGACCAAGGCGTGGCATCGCTTCGGGATCATCGGGGGCCAGCTTCGCGATGGCCTCCGACTGACGCACCGCACGCTCGATGCCTTCGGGGGAAATGTCGTTGGTGGTGGCCACGGCGTGCTTCGGACCGTAGCTGGATGAGACAACGAGCGAGAGGTCGTTCACCAGACCGGCCGTGGACATCTGGTTTGCGGCGAAGCGTACGTTGCGCTGACGGCCACCGCCGAGGTTCACCTCGACCGCATCGGCCTTCGACAGCTTCACGGCGCTTTCGATGATGCGCTGGGCCTCATCGCGCGACACCAGGGGTTCGGCCGCATCCAGCAGCCGCTTCGGGGCGCGGGGATCGAATCGCGATGTCATGACTTGCGTCCCGTGTTGATGACGTTGATCTGGCGATGGCGCGTGGGCGGGCAGCCGTGGCTCACGGCGTTCACCTGTCCCGGCTGACCCTTGCCGTCGAAGAAGCTGGCGCCGAGCTCGTAGCTCTTCTTGCCGCCGAGCATGTCGAGTGCGTTCCAGAACTCCGGCGTGCGCATCTGGTAGGCTACGTCCTTGAGCATGCCGGTGATCTTGCCGCCGCGGATCTCGTAAAAGAGCTGGCCACCGAACTGCGAGTTGTAGCGCTGCTGGTCGATGCTGAAGCTTCCGTCGCCGACGATCGCGATGCCCTTGTCGGTCGCTGCGATGATGTCCTCGAAGCTCTGCTCCTTCGGCCCCGGCAGCACCGAGACGTTGGGCATGCGCTGGAACTGCACGCTGCTCCAGCTGTCACCGTAGCTACATCCGTGACTGCGCACCGGCTTCCCGTTCTTGTCGTACCACCACGTGAGCCAGTTGGCCTGCTCGCGTGTGGTCTGGTAGTCGTTCACGACGCCATCCTTGATGATCAGGAAGTCATCGGGCACGACGCCCTCGTCATCGAAGCCTACGGTGGCACACCCACCGGGCTGCGAGCGATCGCCCTGCACGTTGAGCATCGACGGGCCGTACTTGAGCTGGCCGAGCATCTTCTCGGGTGGGCTGACGAAGCTCGTACCGGCGTAGTTGGCCTCGTAGCCGTAGGCGCGATCCAGTTCGGTGGGATGACCGACCGATTCATGAATCGTGAGCCAGAGATGGCTCGGGTGCAGCACGAGATCGTAGCGCCCCGGCTCGACGGGCTTGGCGGTGAGCTTCTCGGCCGCTTCCTGCCCCCACTTCTTCGCGTTGCCGACCATGTCGGCCTGCAGGATGTGCTCGTAGCCGCGTCCCGCCGGCGACATCGTGTTGCTGCGCGTCTGGAAGTCGGTGCCGGCGGTGTCGATCGCCGTGATGCTCATCGGGGCCCAGCTCCGCACCACGGTCTGCGCCGTGATGGTGCCTTCGGTGTTGGCGTAGTTCTTCTCTTCCTTCACGAAGAACATCTGGCTCGCCACGAACTTCACGCCCGGCACCTTCATCGCCTCGGCGTTGGCCTTCAACAGCAACTCGGCCTTCTGCTCCACCGGGATGGTCCACGGATCGATGGTGAAGCCGTTGGACCAGGTGCGTTCACCGAGCGACGGGGCGGGGGCGAGTTCCACGGCGCGGTCGCGGGCCATACGATTGGCCTTGGCGATGGCCACCGCTTCACGGCCGGCCGCGGCGACACCGTCAGTGGTGAGGGTGCGCGTGGCGGCGAAGCCCCAGCAGCCGTCCACCAGTGCGCGCACGCCGCAGCCGGTGGTGTCGGTGTCGACGATCTCGATGATCTGCTGTTCGCGGGTGATCACGAAGTTGCGGCGCGTCCGGCCCACGCGGGCGTCGGCGAACGAGGCGCCGGCCATCTTCGCCGAGTTGAGCGCGGCCATCAGCAGGTCCTTGGTGGGCGCGTTTATCGGCGGCTGCACATGCGGCTGCGGTGCGAGTGGGGCCAGCCTTCGTGCCATCGCCTCGGCCTCGTTCGGCAGCGAAGCCACGGCCACGGCGCCAGCGGCCATCGCGCTGGTGGCCAGGAAATCCCGTCGGGTGGTCATGCTCTGTTGGCTCAGGGGTGGAGATCCACGCCGCACGGCCTCGCGCGGCTGCGTTCGTTCGTACGCTCGGGGGGCCAAATGGATTCGGGATGTCGAAGAGCGGCTCACACGGAGCCTCGGGGGCACGGAGGAAAAGCATGTGGGGGAACTGCACGCGTTGGCGCTGTTCCCCCAAAACCGCATTCTCCGCGCCTCCGAGGCTCCGTGTGAGTGGAGTTTACGATGTCGCGAACGGCACGAATGGTTGCCCGGCGAACGTCAGACGGCGTCGGAGAGCGACGTGAAGTTGAAGTCCCGCGCTTTGACGATCGGCATGATCTGCGTACCGGGCCCATCGTTGGCCGTGCGGCGGACGGGGCCGAGTGCTTCGATGTTGTTGAGCAGGAACAGCGGGCTCTCGTTGAAGCGCATGTTCTTGATCGACTTGGTGATCTTGCCGTTCTCGATCAGGAAGGTGCCGTCGCGGGTGAGGCCGGTGTAGCTCATGGTGCGAGGGTCGGTCTCGCGCAGGTACCAGAGCCGCGTGACGAGCACACCGCGCTGGG
Source organism: Gemmatimonadaceae bacterium (assembly GCA_031411975.1). Taxonomy (GTDB): domain Bacteria; phylum Gemmatimonadota; class Gemmatimonadetes; order Gemmatimonadales; family Gemmatimonadaceae; genus JACMLX01. The sequence goes on along the minus strand of JANOCB010000046.1, from coordinate 56,057 downwards.
TGCTGGCGATCATCGCGTCGCGCGACATGCTGCCGCCGCCGAGGATGATGTTGTTCGGGTTGCCGGTGGCGACGAGGTTCTTACGGGCCGCCCATGACCGCGGCACCAACATCGTGGAAAGTGTCCCGTTGGTGATCCATGACTGCTTCGTCAGTGGCATACCGTCACCATCGAACGGTGAGGTCATCACCATCGGGTTGGTCGGGTCGCTGGTGAGGCTGATCATCGGATTCACGATCGCCTCGCCCAGCTTGTTACCGCCGCCCGCCTTGGCGAACGGGCTCCGGCCCTCGTCGGCGCTGCGGGCGTTGAAGTAGCGCGGCATCAGCCCCACCAGGTCACCCACGGCCTGCGGCTCGAGGATGACCGTGTATCGGCCCGGCTCGATCGCCACCGGATTCCGGCTGCGTTCGGCCTTCTCGATCGCTTCGGCGCTGACCTTGGCGAAGTTGAGCTTGCTCCACGCCACGGCGTCTTCACCGCTCCAGCCGGAGCCGGTGCCGTCGGTGGTACGGACCGTCAGCGTGTAATTCGCGCTCGTGTTGCGATGGTACGCGAACAGACCGGCACTGGTCCCGATGGCCACCGCATCGGCACCCGTCACCAGGAAACCGGCCACCGTGAGCGTCGTGCCTTTGCGCGCCGGCGCGAGCGCGGTGTTGGCGGCCGCAGTCACCGAGGCGGCGTCGAGATCGGCGGTGGCCTGATCCCACGCCGCACTTGAGTCGGCGTAGGTCTGTGCACCGAGGACCGGGAGCGCCTCGGCGTCATCCGGGGCCAGGCGCGTGATCGCTTCGGCCTTCCGGACGGCCCGCTCGATGCTCTCGGGGGAGAGGTCGTTGGTGGTGACGGCCGCGTGCTTCTTCCCGATGAAGGAGGTCACGACCAGCGTCGTGTCCTCGATGATGCCGGCGGTGGAGAGCTGGTTGGCGGCGAAGCGCACGTTACGGGTGCGTGAGGAGCGCACCACGGCCTGCACCGCGTCGGCCTTCGACAGCTTCACGACCATCTCGATCACCCGCTGCGCATCGGCGCGGGAGATGACGACATCGTCGGCGAGGAGGAGCGAGCGCGGCGCGTGCGGATCGATGAAGCGGCTCATGCCTTGCGCCCTGTGTTGATGACGTTGATCTGCTTGTGGCGCGTCGGGACGCAGCCATGGGTGACGGCGTTGGCCTGTCCGGGTTGGCCCTTGCCGTCGGAGAAGGTGGCGTAGAGCTCGTAGCTCTTCTGGCCGCCGATCATGTCCATGGCGCCCCAGAAGTCGGGGGTGCGGAACTGGTAGGCTACGTCGCGGAGCTGGCCCACCACCTTGCCGCCGCGCACCTCGAGGAAGAGGGCGCCGCCGAACTGGCCGTTGTAGCGCTGCTGGTCGATGGAGTACGAGCCGCGGCCCATGATCGCGATGCCACGATCGGTGGCGGCGATCAGGTCGTTCCAGCCGATGTCCTTGGCACCGGGCCGGATCGAGACGTTGGGCATACGCTGGAAGGCGACGCTGCTCCACGAGTCAGCGTACGAACAGCCGTGGCTGCGGGTGGCCATGCCGCGCTTCTTGTACCACCAGTCGAGCCACATCGCCTGTTCGCGGGTGGTCTGGTAGTCCACGAAGATGCCGTCCTTGATGATGTCGAACTCGTCGGGCTTCACACCGTCATCGTCGTAGCCGATGGTGGCACAGCCGCCGGGCTGCGAGCGATCGCCGTAGATGTTCATGAGCGGCGAGCCGAACTTGAGCGAGCCGAGTGCTTTTTCCGGCGGCGCCACGAAACTGGTACCGGCCAGGTTGGCCTCGTAGCCGTAGGCGCGATCGAGTTCGGTGGGATGTCCGACCGACTCGTGCAGCGTGAGGCCGAGGTTGGAGGGGGCGAGAATCAGATCGTAACGCCCCGGCTCCACCGACTTGGCCTTGAGCTTCTCGGCCGCTTCCTCGGCCCACTTCTTCGCATTCACCACCAGATCGTTTTCCAGCACCGACTCCCAGCCGCGCCCCGTGGGCTGCACCACGCTCTCACGGATGGCGAAGTCGCTGCGGTCGGCGCTGACGGCGGTGATGGCGATGGGGGTGTAGGTGCGCACGCAGGTCTGCGCGATCACCGAGCCGTCGGTGTTGGCGTAGTTGCGTTCTTCCTTGAGGAAGTTGAACTGCGTGCTGACGAAGCGAACGCCCGGCACCGTCATCGCGGCGGTGTTCACGGCGAGGGCGAGGGTGGTCTTCTCCTCGATCGAGATGGTGAACGGATCGATGGTGAATCCGCTCGACCAGGTGGCGTCGGGGTGGGCGGGATTCGGTGCCAGTTCCACCGACTTGTCACGCGCGATGCGGTTGGCCTTGGCGGTGGCGACGGCTTCGTTGGCGGCGCGCTGGATGCCCTCGGCCGTCAGTCGCGGCGTGGCGGCGAAGCCCCAGCAGCCGTCCACGAGGGCGCGGATGCCACAGCCCATGGTGTCGCTGTCGACGACATCGAGGATCTGGCGTTCGCGGGTGAAGATCGAGTTGCGCTGGACCCGCTGGATGCGGGCGTCGGCGTAGCTGGCGCCCGCACGTTTGCAGCTGTCGATGGCGAGGAGGAGCAGGTCGCGGGTGGGCGCGTCCATGCGGTCCTGCACGTGGGGCACGAGGCGTGAATGCGCGGCGGCATCCTGCGGTCGGCCGAGTGCGAGCGCGCCGGCGGCGAGCGCGGTGGTGGCGACGAAATCGCGGCGGGTGGTCATACGGGTGGCGGTGAGGGCATCGACGATCCGGGTCTGGACAGTCTACGCGCAGCACCGACGGTTCGCGGGCCGGTCACGCCCCGGAGGTCACGCCGCCGACGCCTCCCGCCGGCTGACCGTCGGCAGACCCTGCGTGGTGCGCGCCAGCCGGATGAGCTGATCGGCGAGGAGCCGGGCTTCAGTCTCGTTCACGCCATGGTCGGCGGCATGGTTGGCGATGCGCTGGATCACGTCGTGCTCGCGGGTGGCGTCCACGGGGGGCAGGGCGGCGGTCCGCTTGGCGACACCGACCGCCCGGGCCAGGCGCTGCCGCTCACCGATCAGCGACACGAGCATCTCGTCGATGCGGTCGATGGAGGCGCGGAGCGACTCGACGCGCTCGGCGGCGCGCTGCTGGTCGGGGGTGCGATCGGTGGGGGCGGTGTGCGGGCTGTGCATGGCGGGGCTCCTGTGCCGTGAAACGTTGGTGAGGAGTTCCGCAGCGCCGGGCCTCGCAGACAAGCGAAAGGCCCGCATCGCTGCGGGCCTCGGGAGAAAGTCGGTGCGGTGTTACGCGCTCGCTTTACTACCGTGGTCCGCGAAGCGGCCAAAGTAATAAAAGCTGGTATAGAGGGCGCGGACCGTCTGACTCATGGAGCGCAGTTTGGCACCAGGCTGACGGTCTGTCAAGTACCGGAACGGCAACGGCGCGAACAGCAACGGCAACTCCTCTCACACGGAGGCGCGGAGCCTCAGAGCACTGCAATTCTTTTCACGCAGAGGAAGCGGAGCAACGAAGGTGTTGAGGGAATGGGCATGGGGTAGAGGCTGCTGTTGCCGTTACCACACGCATTCGTTGTACCTCTTCACAATCTTCGTCACTCCGCTTCTGTGCCTGAAAAGAGTTGTCCCTCTCCGAGGCTCCGTGCCTCCGTGTGAGAGGAGTTGTGCTTGCGGTTGCAGGGAAAGTTGCAGCCGCCGGCTACATGCGCCGCCTGAAGAAATCGATCGCCGCGTCGAACGCTCGCACCCACGACTCGTGCCGCAGGAACCCATGGACCTCGTCGGGAAACACGAGCTGCTCCAGCGGCACATTCTGCTCGCGCAGTGCACGGATCAGCGTGAGCGTCTCGATGAAGCGCACGTTGCGATCGTCGTCGCCATGCACGAGGAGCACCGGAGCGCGCCACTTCTTCACCTGCGCCAACGGTGACGACATGAAGGCGAGGCGTGTGGCGGCGGGATCGGCGTACACGTCGTAGTCGGGGACGAAGGTGCGGATGCCGACGTTCCAGTCGTGCACGCCGTGAATGTCGACGCCCGCCTTGAACAGTTCCGGATTGCGCGTGAGCCCCATCGACGTCAGGTAGCCACCGTACGAGCCACCCCAGAGGCCGATGCGCGTGGCATCCACATCGCTGCGTGCCGCCAGCCACCTCGTCGCGGCCACCACGTCGCCATACTCGGCGCCGCCGGTGGCACCCTGCCGCAGCGCCTCCCGGAACTCCATGCCATAACCGATCCCGCTACGATAATTGAGCGAGACCACGACGTAGCCCTGCAACGCCATCGCCTGATTCATGGCATAGGCGTGGTGGTAGTAGGCGCCGTAGTTCCAGCCGAGCAGCATCTGACGGCGCGATCCGCCATGCAGGAAGATCACGGCGGGACGCTTCTCGCCCGGCTTCATTCCTGGTGGCATGAACACCTGCGCGTAGCTCTGCACGCCATCGAGGGCGCGCAACGCGATGGCGGTGGGCGTGACCAGTGACGAGGCAGGGAAATCGGCGGGCATCGTCTGCGCCGCGAGATGCTCCCACCTGGCCGAGCCGCCCTGCGACGCCAGTCGTGCGGCATGTGCGGGCATGATCGCCGTGCTGACCAGCGCGTGCATCGTGCCGCCGCTCGACTCCACCGCGTTCCACGCGATGTGCGGACCCGCCACGCTCGCCTGCGGTGGCGTGCGCCCGTCGGCGGCCACGGTCATCACGTGGCGACGATCGATGTCACCGATGTTCGTGTTGTACACGAGGCGCCGCGCGTCGCGGCCCATCGACACGAACTCCACCTCGCCGTTGCCGGGCGTGAGCTCCACGGGTGTCCCGCCGGTGGAGGTGATGCTGTAGAGATGTACCCAGCCGGTCTTTTCCCACGCGAAGACGAGCCGGTCGTCTGCGCTCCAGAACAGCTGATTGTCGGCGACGATCGGCCAGTAGGCGCTGCCACGTCCGGCCGACGCACGGAACACCTCGCGCGCCGCACCGGTCGCCACGTCTGCCACCTGGATGCTCCACGGTTGCGCGGTGCGGGTGGAACGGAAGCCGAGTTCCTGGCCCTCGTACGGCATCCGCAGGAACGCGATCCGCTTGCCATCGGGCGACCACACCGGCGACTGATCACCGTCGGTGCTCGGCGCCATCCACCGCAGCGACTTGCTGGACGGCGTATAGACACCGACGAAGCTGTGCGTTCCACGATTGGAGACGAATGCGAGCTGTGTGCCGTCTGGCGACCAGCGCAGGCTTCCGACACTGCCGCGCGCCTTGAACATCTGCGACACACGCGTGGAATCGGATCCGACGCTTGCCGTCCATACCGTACCACGGCGACTGAACGCAACATCGCTGCCGGTCATGATGGGCAGCGGCGACGACCCGTCCGTAACGCGTACGGCGGGTGAGCCATCGAGTCGCACACGCCAGATCGCCTGCTCCGCACCGGCGGGGTCGCTGGTGGGATTCGGAATCTCCCCCGCACGATTGGGCCCGCCGCCGCGGACGAAATACAGCGTACGACCACTGGCGGTGAACACCAGCGAGGTGATGTCCTGTCCGTCGTCCTGTGTGAATGCCGTGACCATCCGGGCCTGCGCGGTGGTCGAGTCCACGACCCAGATGTTCCGCACCCCCCGGGCATTCAACACGAACGCCACGGCGTCGGCGGCTTTCGCGGCGACGATCGTGGCGGCGAATGGCGCGCCGTCGATCTCGCGGAGGGTCGGCTGCGCCTGCAGCAGCATCGGGGCGACCATCGCGGCGACCAGCAGACTCTGTCTCATCATCGGCAATCCTGGAATCGCGGGGCGCGGAGGGCGCGGAGGTAGAAAAAAAGAACGGAACTGCACTCGTAAAACTGAGCGCAGTTCCCAAAAAAGGCAGTTCTCCGCGTTCTCTGCGCCTCTCAGCGCCCTCCGCGTGACGCAGGTGCAGGTTCCAGCACTGCTACTCTGCCTTGGTCTTCGGCTTCACCGGCTTCACGAACTGATCCAGCCAGTTCACCATCTCGGCCAGCGTGTGCCCGACACTTTCGCGACCCAGATATCCGTGGGCTTCGCCCGGCAGCTGCACGTAGCGCACCACGGCGCCGTTGCCCTTGAGCGCCGCGTACATCCGCTCCGACTGGATCGGGAAGGTGCCGCTGTTGTCGTCGTTCATGCCGTGGACCAGCAGGATCGGCGTCTTGATCCGGTCGGCATAGGTGAAGGGACTCATGCGATTGTAGATCGCACTCGCCTCCCAGTACGGCCGCTCTTCCTGCTGGAAGCCGAAGGGGGTGAGCGTGCGATTGTACGCGCCGCTGCGCGCGATGCCGGCGCGGAAGATGTTGCTGTGCGCGAGCAGGTTCGCCGTCATGAACGCCCCGTAGCTGTGCCCACCCACACCGATGCGATCGCGGTCGGCCACGCCCATCTCCACGACCTTGTCCACCGCCGCCTTCGCGCTGGACGTGAGCTGCTCGACGTACGTGTCGTTCGGTTCCTTGTCGCCTTCACCCACGATCGGCATGGTGGGGCCATCGAGCACACCGTAGCCCTGCGTCAGCATGAACAGATGGCTGGCACCGGTGGGCCGCACGAACAGGTACGGTGACCCGCGCACCTGTGCCGCCGCCTTGGCACTCTTGAACTCCTGCGGATAGGCCCAGAAGAAGAAGGGCAGCCGCCCATCCTTCTCGGCGTTGTAGCCAGCGGGCAGGTAGAGCGTGGCCGAGAGCTGCACACCGTCGGGCCGGCTGTAGGTGACCAGCTTCGAGGTGATGCCGGCAAACTGCGGCGCGGGATCGGCGAAGCGCGTGAGCTGCCGCGGCGCCATGCGCGCGATGAGGCTGCGCACCCAGTAGTTCGGCGGCTCGGTGGTGCTCTGCCGACGGGTGAGAATTCGCGTGCCACGATCGTCGAGCAGCGCGATCGGCTCTTCGTACTGCTCACCCTGCGAGCGCCAGAGGCGAGTGGCCTTGGCCGTCGCGATGTCGACACGGTCCACGAACGGCTGCGCACCGGCGGGGCTTTCGCCATCACCGGTGACGAAGAACGCGCTGCGATCGGCCGTCGTCTTCGCGACCATCGTGCCCTGCGGCGTCATCGTCATCACCGGCGAGCCGGGATCGCTGTACGCATCCTCGGCGCTGCGGTCGTGCAGCAGCCGCGGTGTGGCACCGGGGGTGGACGGGTTGAAGATCCAGGTCTTCGTCATGCGGCTCTTCCACCAGTACTCGGTGACCATCGCCACGTCGTTCTTCATCCACGTCACGCCGCGCACACGGGTGGCCACGGCGAGATGCTGCACCGGCGTGCCAGTGAAGGGCACGCTGAGTGTCACGACGCGATCACGCGTGGCCGACTGCCGGGCCGGGTCACCGCCATCCATCGCCTCGATCCATGCCAGTGTGGCCGGTGCATCGGCGCGCCAGCCGATGCCGCGCGGCCCCGCATCGACGGCATCGAACGCCGTGCTCTGCTCCACCGCCATCGGTCGGTCGTGCACGGTGCGCACCTTGGTGCCATCCACGGTCCAGAGGTCGGTCACCAGCGGGAAGCGGCCCATCGGCACCACGTAGCTGTACGGCGCGTGGATGGCCGAGGTGAGCAGGTAGCGTCCGTCGGGGGACGGTGCCGCCGAGGTGTAGATCGCCGGCGTGCCGATGGTGCGCGAGGTGCCATCGAGCGCGACGATCGCGAGCTGGCTGGTGCCGTAGTACGTGAAGCGTGTTTCGTCGTAGGCGTCGCCGAGCAGGTCCTGGTAGGTGCGCTCCGGCGACCTGGTGCCGAACGATTCCTGCGCCACCACACCCTTCGGTGCCGACGGGGCAATGGGTGCGGGGCCGCGGGCGTCGGCGACGGTCTTGCAGACGAGTGCGTCGCTGGACGGCATCCAGAGGCAGGGATCACCGAAGGCGCCGTTCACGCGCACCGTGCCGACCGTCGAGACAGTGCCGGTGGCGACGTCGAGCACGCCGAGTGTGGCGCCGGCGTCGGTGATCATCGGGAAGGCCGCGCGCTTGCCGTCGGGGCTCCAGCGCACGTTGCCGATCTTTACACCGCCGGGAAGCGTGATGGTGCGGGTATCACCCGAGGCGATGGTCATCATCGCGAGGCTCGTGCTGGTGGCGGCGCGTGTGGGGAAGCCGGTGTTCGGGTTCAGTCGCTGTCCCGCCATCGGGATGTATGGCGCGGCAACCTCGGCGACCGGTGCCAGTGAGGGGCGGCCGAGCAGCAGCAGCAGCGTGTTGTCGGGACTCACGGCCACGCGTGGCGTTGGCGTGGCGTCGAGGATGCTGCGGATCGGCTCGGGCGGCTGGCGATATCCGTCCTGCGCGTGCAGCGCCATCGGCACGAGTGCTGCGAGGGCGAGCAATGACGTTCTCATGCGTCGGGTCTCCTGTGACAAGGAATTTTTCAGTTCGCAAGACCTGCAGTTGCCGTTCACCTGTGCCGCGCTGCCGAAGTGTACGTGAGAATCACGTCAGGCGCAGGATGACAAGTGGCGCTCTTGCTTGCGGGGCAGACGAATCGGGGGTACTGTGCCCACACAATTCTGACGTGATCTGGCCATCCGGAAGTCCGGTGCAACACCGGCGCGGCCCCGCCACTGTAAGGAGCGGCTGACGCAAGTCAGCGACATCGTATGCAATGCCACTGCCGCGAGTAGCGCGGCGGGAAGGCGCTTCGATGGTTCCGAGCCAGGAGACCGGCCCTGATCGCGCCCGCAGCAGGTCCCTCGAGGGAGGGAGGCGGGGTGATCGTGCGTGATCGTGTCGCCGTCGGCGCACACGGTCGTGCCCGGCCGCCCCCGTTCAGTCCACATCGTGGACGGACGGGTTTTTTGTGTCGTACCGTTGTCTCGGTGCGGCGCTGATCCCGTGCGTGTCATGCGTGTGGCGCTGTGTCGCGGGCATTCCGGTACACGCGCGGTTGCGAGGGACGCCGCGTGTCGAGAGACGCATGTCATTCATACTCCGCACTGCCGTCATGCTGACGGCCGGTGCCACCGCCCTCGGCGCACAGACGCCCCGGGCCGATTCCACGCGCGCACAGCGCCTCCCCATCGTCACCACCACCGCGTCACGCTACGCGGCTCCGGTGGATTCACTGCCGCGACGCGTCGAGGTGATCTCGCGCGCGCAGCTCGACGCCACTCCTGCGCTCGACATGGTGGACCTGCTGAAGAAGCGGGCCGCGATCGACGTGGTGCAGTTTCCCGGGCTGCTCGGTGGCATCGGCATCCGTGGCTTCCGTCCGCAGGTGGGCTCGATCCAGCAGCGCGCGCTGATCCTGCTCGACGGGCGTCCCAGTGGCATCACCAACGTGGGCATGCTCGACCTGCAGGACGTCGAGCGGATCGAGGTGCTGAAGGGGCCCGCCTCGGCGCTGTACGGATCCAGCGCGATGGGGGGCGTGATCAACGTCGTCGCGCGACGCCGCACCGGGGCGCGCAGCGGACAGGCGTCGGTGCTGGCGGGAAGTTTCGGCGCCAGCGAATTCCGGGTGCAGGGCGGCGGGCGCCTGATCGGTGGCATCGATGCTGACGTCAGCCTGCGACGGTATGATCAGCGCGAGAACTTCGCACTCGGCAGTGGCAACACGCTGCGCGGCATCGTCGGGCGCGACTCTGCGCTGAAGTTCTATGCGGCCGGCGCACGGCCGAGCCGCCTCGTGCCCGACACGCTGGGTGACGGCGTGGTCCGGCCGTTCACCACCTTTGCCTCCACCAGCGGAAACCTGCGCGTCGGTGGCCTCGTGGCCGACCGGGTGCGGATCGACGTGCGCGGTGACCTGTTCGATGCCCGGGACGTCGCCTCGCCCGGCGACATCTACGCCGCCAGCACACCCTTCCCCGGGAACGCGCGCAAGGACGTGCGTCGGCTTGGCGGAGCCGTGGATGTGGGGTCGAGCGTCGGGTCGCATGCACTGCTGGCGCGGCTGTTCACCACCGACGAAGCCGGCGACAATTTCAACCGGCCGGTCGGTGAGCGTTTCGTGAGTTTCGCCTCGCGGGCGCAGACCACGGGAGCGCAGCTGCAGGATGTGATGCAGGTGCTGGGGCAGCAGCTGGTGGTGGGCGTGGATGCCACGCAGCAGCGGGCGACGTCGCGTCGGTTCACGTCGGCGACCGTCGAGACCGGAACCTTCAGCCCGAACAGTGAGGTCTCGTCGGTGGCGGCCTTCGGTGAGACGCGCATCACGGCACTCGACGGCCGGCTCGTCACAACCGTTGGCGCACGTGCCGACCGCGTCACGCTCTCGCTCTTGTCGACACCGTTCCGTGCCGACGTGCAACGTGGTGACGACACGTTCAGCGTGTTCAATCCGAGTGCCGGCGTGCTGTACGCGATCGGCGGTGGTGTCCGTACGCACGGCAGCATCGGCCGCGCCTTCCTGGCGCCGGATGCGTTCAGTCGGGCCGGATTGACGCAGACGGTGTCGGCCGGTGTGGCCGCCATCACGTTCGGCAATCCATCGCTGCGTTCCGAGAGCTCAGTCACCGCCGATCTCGGCGTGGGCATCACGCGTGCCGGGGGCGCATTCGATCTGGACGTGACCTGGTTCACCACCGATGTCACCGATCGCATCACCAACGCCAGAGCATCGTTCGCCACCGGGTCGCGGCCCGTGCTGGCCAGCGGTGAACAGGTGTCACGGGTGCAGACGGCGGTGAACGCCGGCGATGCGCGGATCCGGGGCTTCGAGGCGGCCATCCGGCACGACATCGGTGCCGCCATGGGCCGCAGCTGGTCGCTGAACGCCTTCGCCAACGTGACCCGGATCTTCGCGGCCACCGAGACCACGCCGACGGTGACGGTGGACGCGGCCCGGTTCAACGGCGCGACAAACTTCACGCCGGCCTCGATCTTCCCCGGCGTCACCATCGCCGGCCCCAACACGACGGCCCGCATCCGCAACGTGGCGTCGGTGAACTGGAACGTGGGGCTCGAGTATGACACCCGGTCACGGGTGCGCGTGGGAGCCTTGGGCCGCTACGTGGGGAGCCGCACCGATGACGACTTCACCAACTTCTCCGACATTTCGCTGATCGAGTACCCGCCGTTCGCGGTGCTCGACCTGACCGCCGGCATCCGTTTCAACCACCGCCTTCGCGGCGACCTGCAGCTGAACAACGTGACGGATGAGAACTATTACGAGAAGCGCGGCTACAACCTGCCTGGCCGGGCGTTCGCCGTGCGTCTGACCACATCGTTCTGACAGCGCGACCCCAGACTGCGTTCCGCCGAAGCGCAGAGGGAACGCAGGGAACGCGGACATCGCTTGGGGGGTGCGGACAGCCGCGCTGTGCGTCGAGTCGCTTGGCCTCACCCACCATACGATCTTCTGCGAATTCGTGGTCTCGCTGTGCCTTCTGCGTAGTGCTATTCGGGATGCGGGCGGCGGGGGAGCGCTGAAACCGGCGGGCGGGGGATCTGTGTAGTATTGGGGCGGTCTTGATCCACTCGTCCCAAACCACAGAGTCCCCATGTCCACTGCATTCCGTCCACTCGCGCTGCTGGCCCTGGCGGCCGCACCGCTGGTCGCGCAGCGAGCACCGGCCCGCACGGCCGCGGCCCCTGCCGCACCCGTCAGGGGCGCGACGGTCGAGGGCATCACGGAGTACCGCCTGGCCAATGGCTTGCGCGTGCTTCTGTTCCCCGACCAGTCCAAGGCCACCGTCACGGTCAACATCACGTATCTCGTCGGTTCGCGGCACGAGGCGTACGGCGAGACCGGCATGGCGCACCTGCTCGAGCACATGCTGTTCAAGGGCACGCCGACGCACCGTGACATCCCGAAAGAGCTGAACGAACGCGGGGCGCGGTTCAACGCCACCACCTGGCTCGATCGGACGAACTACTTCGAGACCATGCCCGCCACCGACGCCAACCTGACGTGGGCGCTCGATTTCGAGGTGGACCGCATGCTGAATTCGTTCGTCGCGCAGAAGGATCTCGACACCGAGATGACCGTCGTGCGCAACGAGTTCGAGTCGGGGGAGAACGATCCCGGCAGCATCCTGAGCGAGCGGGTGATCAGCACGGCGTATCTCTGGCACAACTACGGCAACAGCACCATCGGTGCCCGCGCCGACATCGAGAACGTGCCGATTCAGCGCCTGCAGTCGTTCTACAAGCGCTACTACCAGCCTGACAATGCGGTGCTCGTCGTGGCCGGCAAGTTCGACGAGGCGAAGACGCTGCAGCAGGTGAACGCGAAGTTCGGCCGGATCGCGCGGCCGGTGCGTTCGCTCGAACGCGGCAACCTGCTGTACGCCACCTACACCCGCGAACCGGTGCAGGATGGCGAGCGCACGGTCACGCTGCGCCGCGTGGGTGACAATCAGGTGGTGACGGCCGGTTATCACATTCCGGCGCTGGCACACCCGGACAACGCCCCGGTCCAGGTACTGGCCACGATCCTTGGCGCACGTCCCAACGGCCGGCTCTACAAGGCGCTGGTCGAGGCGAAGCAGGCGGCATCGGTGTCCACGTACACCTTCGATCTGCGCGAGCCTGGCATCATGCTGGCGACGGCCACCCTGCAGGCCGACCAGAACCTCGAGACCGCGCGGGCCACACTGCTGAAGACGATCGACGGCGCCGTGACCACCGCACCCACGGCGGAAGAGGTGGAGCGCGCCAAGAACGAACTGGTGAAGGGTGTGGAGCAGCTGCTCGACAACTCCGAGTCGGTCGGCTACGCGCTCACCGAAGCGCAGGCCTCGGGTGACTGGCGTCTGCTGCACATCACGCGGGATCGCATCAAGGCGGTCAATCCCGCCGACGTGCAGCGTGTGGCGGCTGCGTACCTGAAGCCGGACAACCGCACCGTGGGTGTGTTCGTGCCGACGGCCAAGCCGGATCGCGCCGAGATTCCCGAGGCGCCGGACGTCGAGACCATCGTGCGTGGCTACACCGGAACGCAGACGGTGGCGGCCGGCGAGGCCTTCAACGCCACGCCGCAGGTGATCGATGCGCGCACCGTCCGCAGCGCGCTGCCGAACGGCATGCGGCTCACCATGCTGCCGAAGAAGTCGCGTGGTGAGGTGGTCTTTGCCCGCATCACGTTGCGCACGGGCACTGAGCAGTCGCTGACCAACCGGGCCAGTGCCGGCGGCATGGCGGCCACGCTGCTGAGCCGCGGCACGCAGCTCCGCTCGCGACAGGCCATGAAGGACACGCTCGACAAGCTGAAGGCCACGGTGCGTCCTGGTGGGTCGGCTGCCACGGTGTCGGTCTCGGTGCAGGTGAAGCGCGAGAACCTCGTGCCGACCATGGAACTGGTCGCCGAGATGCTGCGCCGTCCGGCGTACGACTCCACTGAAATGGAGACGGCGCGCAGCGAACAGCTGGCGCAGATCGAAGCGGGTCGCAGCGATCCGCAGGCACTGGCGGTACTGGCGATGCAGCGGCAGATGTCGCCGCGTCCGAAGGGACACCCTGAATACGTGCCGGAGACGCTGGACGAGGCGATCGCCAACCTGAAGGGCATCACGCTGGCCCAGGTGAAGGCGTTCCACGCCGACTTCTACGGCGCGCAGAACGGCGACCTGTCGATCGTCGGTGATTTCAATCAGGCGGAAGTCACGGCACTCGCCACCCGCCTCTTCGGTGACTGGAAGGCGAAGACGCCGTGGGAGCGCATCCCGAACGCCTACGTGCGCAGCGATTCGACGATGATCTCGATCGAGACGCCCGACAAGGCGAACGCGATCTTCTTCGCCGTGCAGCGTCTCGACGTGAACGACGCCGACCCGTCGTTCGCCGCGATGCAGCTGGGCAACGAGATCCTCGGTGGCGGCGCGCTGAAGAGCCGCCTCGCCGATCGCATCCGGCAGCGCGATGGTCTGAGCTACGCGGTGGGGTCGCAGCTGAGCGTGCCGCCGTGGGGTCGCAACGGCGCGCTGCTGGCCTACGCCATCTACGCGCCGCAGAACATCGATCGCCTGCAGACGTCCTTCCGCGATGAGCTGGACCGCATCACGCGCGAGGGCATCACGCAGGAGGAGCTGGACGCCGCGCGGAAAGGCTGGCTCGCCGCCCGTGAACAGGAGCTGGCCAACGACGACGAGCTGGTGGGTACCATGACCTCCCGCCGTGCCTACGACCGCACCTTCACCGGCTACGACGCGGCGCTGGCGGATCGGGTGAAGAAGCTGACCGTGGCCGACGTGAACGCGGCGCTGAAGCAGATGGTGGATCCGAAGCAGATGATCATGGTGCGGGCCGGCGACTTTGCCGGGGCGAAGAAGAAGGCGGCCACGCCGACGCCGTGAGGCCGTCGCGCTGACGCAGCCCTGCTGACGGAAGGATGACGGTGCCGGCACATGGTGTGTCGGCACCGTTGTCGTTTTCGACCCCCGACGCAGGAGGCTGCATGGCCGGTGGCATCCCGTTTCCGTCGCGGCATGGGCTGCGGTGGCAGCTCGTGCTCGTCGATCCCCGTCTCCTCACTGCGGCGCAGGCGCGGCTCTCGGCGACAGGCCCGTCGCACGCCATCGAGGAAGCCTTGCGTCTGGCGCTGCGGATCTCGCCGTCCCAGACGGTGCCCCCGGAGCCGTCGGTGCACTGAGCGGGTTCGTTCCCAAGCCACTCCCGAACCGCGATCCTGACGCTCGCCGGACTGGAGTGTTTGCAAGTACCTACTTGCTTACATGGAAAAGCGAGCATATACTCGGCTTCATGTCAAACGATGTCCGCGAGAAAATCATCGCCGCCGCCATGACGGCGTATGCCGAGTCGGGGTTCCAGGGAGCCACGACCCGCCGGGTGGCTGAGATCGCCGGAGTGAACGAAGTCACGATCTTCCGGAACTTCGGCTCCAAGGCCGCCCTCATGGACGAGGCGCTGTTCCGGCGGGTGGCCGAGCTCAAGATCGTCGACCCGCCGTTGCCGCTCACCCCGGTCGATCCCCTCGAGGAGCTGACCAGCTGGTGCGGGCAGTTCCTGCGGCAGATGCGCGGATCCCGCGACCTGCTCCGGAAGGCGATGGGGGCCGCCGAAGCGCGATTCCACGAGATGGCCAACAGCTTCGAGCCGGCCCGCTGCGCCGACCGTGAAGTGCACGATTACGTGCGGGCGCTGGCGCGCGATGGGTGGGTGGCGCCGGCCCTGCTGGAGCATCCCGATGCGGCCGAGCTGCTGACCGCTGCCCAGACCATGCTCATCGGCGCGCTCTGGGGCGACGCCATGGCGCGTGAGCTCCGGGACGACCGCGACCTCTGGGTCCCGGAAACCCGCGCGGCCCGTCGGTACGTACAGGTGTTCCTGCGTGCCCTTGGCATTGCGGAGCCGGCCCATGCCGACGCCAGCGAGGGCAGCGCGTCAATCACTTCATCCATGAGTCACACGTGAACCATTCGGCATTGACGGGCTCACTCCGTCACGCCGCGCTGGCGGTGCTGCTGGCGACGGTGCTCCCGGCCTACCGGGCCGATGCACAGTCCGCCTCCGGCGCTCCACGCACCCTCTCGCTCGACGACGCCTTCCGCCTCGCCGAGCCGAACAGCGACGACGTCCGTATCGCGCAGAACGCGCTCACCCGATCCAAGGGGCAGTACTACCAGGCGCGGGCCAGTGTGATGCCGCAGCTCAATGCGACCGCCAACTGGCAGAACCAGATCCAGAACCAGTTCTCGTCGGTCACTCGGCGGTTCGCCCCCCCGCCCAACCCGAACGCCCCGCCCGATACCTCGCCGCCGAACCCGCTCGCCCTGCTCTTCGGCGCGCAGAACACGTTCACCTTCGGCCTGCAGGCATCGCAACCGATCTATCTCGACGGACGCTTCAAGATCGCCACGCGTGTCGCCAAGGCGAACGAGGACGTTTCGAAACTCGGGCTGCGGACAGCACGGGCCAAGCTCCGCTACGACATCGCGTCGGCCTACTTCGACGCGCAGATCGCTGAGAAGCTCGTCCAGATCGCCGAGACGACGCTGGTGCAGGTGCAGCGCACCTTCCGGCAGACGTCGCTGCAACGTCAGGTCGGGACGGTGGCCGAGTATGACCTGCTGCGCTCGCGCGTGGCCGTCGACGCACAGCGTCCCATGCTCATCCAGGCGCAGCAGTACCGTGACATCACCACCCTGACGCTGAAGCAGCTGCTCAACCTGCCGCTCTCAGAGCCGCTGGTGCTGACGACGATGATTCAGGATGGCGACATGGACCGGGCACTGGCGGCGTCGCAGCTCGGCAACGAGGCGCGACCCACGGCCGGCACCGGGCTCTCTGCCACGGGTGCCACTTCGGCGCTGGCGCTCAGCGCGCGTGACACGGCGCCGGAATCACGCACCGCCGTGCAGCAGGCGGTTGCAGCGCTCGAGGTCCAGAAGGGCGCCCTCCGCAACGCCGAGCTGGCGCGGGTGCCGGTGCTGAATCTTGCGTCCAACTACACGCGCACCGCCTTCCAGCCCAACAGCAACTTCCTGCCGGCCTCGATCATCGATTTCTTCCCCGCATGGACCGTGAGCCTTGGCTTCTCGCTCCCGATCGTGACCAGCGGACGCATCAAGGGCGAGCAGATGATCGCACGAGCCGGAGTGGCCGATGCCGAGGTACGTGTCAGCCAAGGCAAGCGTGCCGCGTCGCTCGACGTGCAGCTCGCGCTCCGCAGCCTCGAGCAGGCCGAAGCGAACTGGCTGGCGAGCATCGGCACCGAAGACCAGGCCGACAGGGCGCTGCGCATCTCCGAGGTGCGCTACACCAACGGCATCTCGACCCAGCTCGAACTGACCGACATCCGCAATCTCCTGTTCCAGTCGCAGGCCAACCGCCTCACCGCGGCTCGCGATCTGCAGCTGGCACGACTGCGACTGACGCTCCTGCGTGACATGCCACTCGGTTCGGGTGGCGGAACGGCTGGTGCGGCAGGCGGCGCCGGCATGCAGCAACAACAGCAGCAGCCGGGCGGCGGCACACCGCAGCCAGGCACCAGCGCCAGCGCACAACCGGGCGCAGCAGGTACCACAGGCACCACCGGCCGCCCGGATTGATTCACATGCAAACTTCCATGACAAACGATACGAAGAGCGCTCCGCGCACGGCGCGGCAGTACCGCAGCGTTGCACCCGCCATTCTGCTGCTGGCCTCGCTGGCTTTCGGCCTCGCGGCCTGCGGCAAGAAACCCGACGCCAGCGCCGCGGCGCCTGAGCAGCCGACGCTGATCACGGTGGACAACATCAGCATCGTGGATACGATGGCGATCGCCAGCGGCCCGCAGATTTCCGGTGAGCTGAATGCGGAGCGCAGCGCCTCGGTCCGCAGTGAAGTCTCGGGGAGCGTGATCCAGGTGTACGTGGAGCCCGGCCAGCGTGTGGCCGCCGGCGCGCCACTCGCGCGCATCGATGCGACGACCGCCTCGGCTGCCGAGCTCTCGGCGCGAACCGGCGTGACGGCGACCGAGGCGCAGGCGGCGCAGGCGAAGAAGGAACTGGACCGCGCAGAGCGACTCAGCGCTGCCGGCGCCATCGCCGACCGCGATCTCGAGAACGCGCGGCTGACCTACTCCACCACGATGGCGCAGCTGGCCAACGTGCAGTCGGCCTACGCGCAGGCCAGCAAGGCGCTGCGCAGCGCCACCGTCCGCGCCCCGTTCGCCGGTGTGGTGGCGGGTGACGTGGTGAGTGCGGGCGACGTAGTGTCGCCGGGCACGGCGCTGTTCACGGTGGTTGACCCCAAGAGCATGCGGCTCGAAGCGTCCGTGCCCGCCGCACAGGTCGGACAGATCCGCACCGGGATGCCGGTGGCGTTCATCGTCAGTGGCTACGGCGAGCGGAAGTTCACGGGGAAGGTGACGCGTGTGAGTCCGGTGGCCGATCCGACCACGCGTCAGGTGCAGATCCTCGCGTCCATCCCCAATAGCGAGGGGACGCTGGTCGGCGGATTGTTCGCCGAGGGCCGCGTGAACGCCGAGTCGCGGACTGCGATGGTGTTGCCGGCCACCGCGATCGACCAGCGCGGTGCCACGCCGGTGGTGATGCGCGTGAAGGGCGGTCGTGTGGAGCGTGTGTCGGTGACGCTGGGCATTCGCGATGAACAGCGCGAGAACTTCGAGATCACGCAGGGCGTGCAGCGCGGTGACACGGTGCTGCTGGGCGCGGCACAGGCCATCGGTGAAGGCAAGCAGGTGCGGGTGTCGTCGGTGAACGACCAGGGCAGTAAGGCAGCAGCGGCGAAGGCCAACACGGTTCAGAGGTAGCAGACTATGTGGATTTCAGATTTCGCCATCAAGCGCCCGCTGATCACGATCGTGACGATGATCGTGCTGGTGGTCAGCGGCCTGTTCGCGTACGCCAAGCTCGAGACCGACGAGTTCCCCGAGGTTGCGCCACCCGTCGTGCTGACGACGATCGTGTATCCCGGTGCCAGTCCGGATCAGGTCGAGCGCGAAGTGCTGGACCCCGTGGAAGAGGCGATCACCGGGATCTCCGGCGTGGACAAGGTGACGGGTGAAGCGCGCGATGGGTTCGTGACCATCGTGACGTTCTTCAAGTTCGGCAAGAACATGCAGGAGGCGACGACGGAGATTCGCGATGCGATCAACCTGAAGCGCAATGACCTGCCGGCCGAGATGAAGGAGCCGGTGCTGCAGAAGTTCAACCCCATCGATCGTCCGGTGGTGCAGATCGCGATGTCGTCGAAGGCGCTGACGGCGCCGCAGTTGACGCTCATCGCCGATCCGGGTGTGACGCGAGAGCTGCGTGCGATTGCCGGCGTGGCAAAGGTCGATGTGACCGGCGGTGTGAAGCGTGAGATGATGGTCGAGCTTCGTCCGGGTGCATTGCAGGCGAACAACGTCGGCGTCACGGAAGTCGTCGCGGCGCTGCAGCAGCAGAATCTGGCGGTGCCGGTCGGCAGCCTGACCGGCGTGCTGGATGAGCGGACGATCCGGCTCAAGGGCCGTCTCGAGGATGTGCAGGACTTCGCGAACATCACCGTCGCCCAGCGTGGTTCGCAACTGATCCGGCTCGGGCAGGTCGCCGACATTCGCGATGGCACGGAAGAGCAGCGGACGCTGGCGCTGCTGGATGGGGTGGAAGCGGTTGGCCTGGAAGTCACCAAGTCAGCGGGCTACAGCACCACGGAAGTGACGAGCAAGGTCGTGGCCGCCATCGAGCGGATTCAGAAGCAGTTGCCTGCCGGTGTCGAGATGAAGGTCATCAAGGACACCGGTGAGCGCGTCGACGCCAGCGTCTCGAATGTGCAGGGGACGCTGATCGAAGGGGCGTTGCTCACCGTGCTGGTGGTGTTCCTGTTCCTCAATTCGTGGCGTTCCACGGTCATTACCGGCGTGGCGTTGCCGGTCTCGGTGATCGCGAGTTTCGTGGCGGTGTATGCGTTTGGTTTCACGCTCAACACGATGTCGCTGCTCGGCCTGTCGCTGGCCATCGGCATTCTGATCGACGATGCGATCGTGGTGCGCGAGAACATCGTGCGGCATGTGGAGATGGGGAAAGACCACATGACCGCCGCGCGCGAAGGCACCGCCGAAATCGGCCTGGCGGTGGCCGCGACCACGTTCTCGATCGTGGCCGTGTTCGTACCGATCGCCTTTCTCGACGGCGAAGCGGGACAGTGGTTCAAGCCGCTGGCGCTGACCATCGCCTGTTCCGTGCTGGTCTCGCTGTTCGTCAGCTTCTCCCTCGATCCGATGCTGTCGGCCTACTGGCCCGATCCGCATCTCCCCGAGGACAAGAAGTGGTGGATCACGAAGATCCTGGACCGCTTCAACAACTGGTTCAACCGTCAGATCGAGAAGTATCGGGGCGTGATCTCGTGGGCGCTGGATCACCGGCTGGCGATGATGATTCTGGCGGTTGGTGTGTTCTTCAGTGCGTTCACCCTGCCAATCTCCGGCTTGGTCGGCTTCTGTGTCGCGATGGGATTGGTACTGGTCGGTGTCTATATGGACACGCGCAAGGCGTTGCCGCTTGCCGTGCGCGCTGGACTCGGTGTCGCCTTTCTCGTGATGGGTGTCGTGAGCATCGGCGTGGTGCCAGGCGCACTGCAGACGGCGCTCGGTCCGGAGAAAAGCGCGGCCGTGCTCGACTTCGGGCGCGTTGGGACGAGCTTCTTCCCCGGCGAGGATAATTCGGAGATCAACGTCAAGGTGGAGACGCCACCCGGCTCCAACCTCGACTACATGCGTCTGAAGGTGCTGGAAGCCGTGAGGATTGCGAAGCGGTATCCCGAGGTGCAATTCACCTTCACGACGATCGGCGGTTCCAGCGGCGCGGTGGATGCTGGCAACGTGTACGTGAAGCTGTCGCCCAAGGCGGAGCGTCGGAAGTCCGGCGCACGCAGCGCCGACGATCTGGCCGCACAACTGCGCATCGACATGGCGAGCATTGGCGGTGCGGTGGCCAGCGTCTACACGAACGACTTCAATGGCGACCAGAAGCAGATTCAGATTCAGCTGCGTGGCGATGATTCGCGCGTCCTGCAGGCGTACGCGGAGAAGCTGCTGCCGAAGGTGGCGGCGGTGAAGGGCGCGGTCGACGTCAGCCTCAGCACCAAGGGGCAGAAGCCGGAGCTGACAGTGCAGGTGGACCGCGGGCTCGCCAGTTCGTTGGGCGTGAATGTCGCCTCGGTGGCGCAGTCGCTGCGTCCAGCATTCGCTGGCGTGGAAGCGGGCGACTGGGTGGATCCGATGGGCGAGACGCGGAAGGTGCGCGTGCGGTTCACTCCGGAAGCGCGCGAACGGCTGGTCGATCTGACCAACCTGCCACTGGTGATCCCGGGGCGGAACGGTGCGCCGGCGACCACGCTACCACTCGGTCAGGTGGCGACGGTGCAACAGGGTCTTGGGCCATCGATCATCAGCCATCTCGATCGCGACAAGCTGGTGACGATTCAGTCCAACGTCGCAGGTCGCGCCAACAATGATGTGCTGGCCGACATCAACAAGGTGATGGCGGCGGAGCCGATGCCGCCGGGCGTGCAGCTCAGTCAGGGTGGCGACACCGAGAATCAGCAGAAGGTGTTCTCCTCCATCTTCTCCGCGCTCGGCATTGCCATCGTGCTGATGTACATGATCCTGGTATTGCAGTTTGGCAGCTTCCTCGATCCGCTCGCGATTCTCGTGTCGCTGCCGCTGTCGCTGGTGGGCGTGTTCGGCGCACTGGCGATCACCGGCATGACGATCAACCTGATGTCGCTGATCGGTGTGATCCTGCTGGCCGGCATCGTGGCGAAGAACGCGATCCTGCTGATCGACTTCGCGAAGTGGCAGCGTGAGGAAGCCGGTGTGTCGCTGCGCACGGCGCTGATCGAGGCGGGTGCGATCCGGTTGCGCCCGATCCTGATGACGACCTTTGCGCTCGTGGCCGGCATGCTGCCGATCGCGCTGGGCACGGGTGAAGGTGCCGACTTCCGCAAGCCGCTTGGTGTGGCGGTGATCGGCGGTGTGATCACCTCCACGATCCTGACGTTGATCGTGGTGCCGACGATCTACGAGATCCTCGATGGCGTGCGCGCCTTCTTCGGCAAGCGGCTTGGCTTCAGCACGCCGATGACGGGTGAGCACAAGGTGCCCGCCGGCGCGATGCCGCAACCGGTGATGGGTGACTGAACGTCAGTGATCTGCTGGCGACGCAAGGGCGGGCCAGATGGCTCGCCCTTTCTGTTTGTGTGGACGTAGATTCTGGCGTCCCGAAGGCTCCCCCTCACCGATGCTCGTCATGCCTGTTCGCGCCGCTGTCCCGTGGGTTGCACCGTTCGCGCTGTTCATGGTGCTGCTCGCCGTGCTCAAGCCGCTGAACATTCCCCAGCCGTGGAACGCCGCGTTCTGGATCGTGCTGCTGGTGGCGGCATTGGTGTTGCTCAGCCGGGATGTGATCGAGCTCGTCCCGAAGCATTTGGTCATGTCCACGGTGGTCGGCATCGGCGTGTTCCTGCTCTGGATCGCCCCGGAAGCGCTGTTCCCCGGCTGGCGCGCCCACTGGCTGTTCGACAACTCGGTGGTTGGGCACCCCACGGCCGGGCTGGCCGTGAGCGAGCGTGGCGACGTGCTCACACTCTGGCTGCGTGCGGCGCGCGCGGTGCTGCTGGTGCCGATTCTCGAGGAGCTCTTCTGGCGGGGCTGGCTGCCGCGGGCGGTGGACTCGTTCGATGATTTCCGGCTTCGCCCGCTGGGCAGCTACACGACGTTGTCGTTCTGGGCCACGGCCGTACTGTTTGCCAGCGAGCACGGCTCGTACTGGGAAGTGGGGCTGCTCTGCGGCGTCATCTACAACCTGTGGATGGCGAAGACACGCTCGATCGCGGATCTGATCTGGACCCACGCCGTCACCAACGGCTGTCTGTCGGCGTATGTCGTCATTGCTGACCAGTGGCAGTACTGGGCGTAGCTTCGCCGGCTACCTGATGCTTCACCTTTCACGAGATCGCAGATGCGCAAGGCTGATGAAATCGACTATCGCCTGATCGGCGATGACCTGCAGGCCGTGATCGTGACCCTCGACCCGGGCGAGGCCGTCACCGCGGAAGCGGGCGCGATGATGTATATGGAGGACGGCATCCGTCCGATCACGACGCTCGACCCGAACAACGAAGGGGGCGGGCTGCTCGGCAAGCTGATGGGTGGCGCCAAGCGCGTCATCTCGGGCGAGTCATTCATGATGACCATGTTCCTCAACGAGGCGAACCAGCGTCGCGACGTGGCGTTCGCGAGCCCGTTCCCCGGCAAGATCCAGGCGGTGAACGTGCTCGACTGGGGCGGCACGATCATCGCCCAGCGCGATGCGTTCCTCTGTGGTGCGCGTGGTCTCGACGTGAGCATCGCGCTGCAACGGAAGATCGGTGCTGGCTTCTTCGGCGGCGAAGGCTTCGTGCTGCAGCGGATCAGCGGTGACGGCCTCGCCTTCCTGCACGCGTCGGGCACACTGCTGCAGCGCGATCTGCAGCCCGGCGAAGTGCTGCGCGTGGACACGGGCTGTTTCGTGGCGATGCAGCCAAGCGTGGAGTACGACATCGAGATGGTGAAGGGCATCAAGACGGCGCTCTTCGGCGGCGAGGGCCTGTTCTACGTGCGTCTGCGCGGTCCGGGTCGCGTGGTGCTGCAGACCTTGCCCTTCTCACGCCTCGCCGACCGCATCATCGCCGCTGCCCCCCGCGGCGCCACCGGCGGCGGGTCGCGCGGGACGCTCGGTTCACTCGGTTCGCTGCTCGGCGACGAGTAGCGCAACTGCA
Source organism: Gemmatimonadaceae bacterium (assembly GCA_031411975.1). GTDB lineage: Bacteria > Gemmatimonadota > Gemmatimonadetes > Gemmatimonadales > Gemmatimonadaceae > JACMLX01. The sequence continues at coordinate 32,912 of JANOCB010000046.1, read as the reverse complement.
AAAAACGCAAAGGACGCAGAGGCGCAAAGAAATGCTGGAGGGGGACACATCGCGAGATCTTCGCGCTGTTCCCATCCACAACCCTTTGCGCCTCTGCGTCTCTGCGTCCTTTGCGTTTACGCAGTTCCGTAGATGGTGAGATGTCGAGCAGTCAGACGGCAGCGAGCAGTTCCGACCACGCGAGCGCGATGTGCTCGCGCTGCGTGAGGATGTTGCCGATGGCGAGCCGCAGCACGTAACGGCCATGCAGCCTGGTGTGTGACAGGAACACGCGGCCGGTGGCGTTGACGGTGGCGAGGATGCGTGCGTTGTGTGCGTCGGCATCGTCGTCGCTCATGCCGGCCGGTGCATGGCGAAAGCAGACCAGCGAGAATGGGACCGGTGCGCTGGTGGCCCAGTCGGGATGTGCGTCCACCTGCGCGGCGAACTCGCGGGCCATCGCGCAGTGATCACGCAGCCGCGCCGCGAGACCGTCGGTGCCGAAGGCGCGCATGACCATCCACAGCTTCAGGGCACGGAAGCGGCGACCGAGTTGCACGCCGTAGTCCATGTAGTTCACCACCTGCGAGTCGCGCGCGGTGACGAGATACTCGGCCACGAGCGAGAAGGCGCGACGCAGCACGTCGGGATGGCGCGTCCAGAGGGCGCTGCAATCCATGGTGGTGAACAGCCACTTGTGCGGATTGGTGAGGTAGCTGTCGGCGCGCGTCACACCATCCAGCACCCATCGGTACTCAGGCGCGATGCCCATCACGCCGGCGTAGGCTGCATCGACGTGCAGCCAGACCCGCTCGCGTTCGCAGATGTCGGCGATGGCGGGGACGGGATCGATGCTGGAGGTGCTGGTGGTGCCGATCGTCGCGACGACGGCGAGCGGATGCATGCCTGCGGCGCGGTCGGCGCGGATGGCGGCATCGAGTGCATCGGCGCGCATGCGGAACTGCTCGTCCACGGGGATTTTGACCACGTTGTCGGAGCCCAGCCCCAGCGTGATGCAGGCCTTGTCGGCCGACGAGTGCGTGTGCTCGCTGATGTAGACGCGCAGGATGGGCATGTCGGCGCGACCGGCCAGTCCCTTGCGACGCACGTCGAACCCTGCAGCCTCGCGTGCGGCGGCGAGCGCGAGCAGCGTGGACATCGATGCGGTGTCGGTGATGATGCCGAACCACGTCGAGGCGTCGGGCAGTCCCATCGCCGTCCAGAGCCACTCCATCACGCGCTGTTCGAGCTCCGTGGCGGCGGGGCTGGTGACCCAGAGCATCGCGTTCGCATTGAGCCCCGACATGAGCAGTTCACCCAGCACCGACGGGACGCTCGACGAGTTGGCGAAGTAGGCCATGAAGCCGGGATGGTGCCACTGCGTGATACCGGGCACGATCACCCGCTCCACGTCGGCGAGGATGGTCTCGAGCGATTCGGCCTGCGCCGGTGCTGCGGCGGGGAGCTGTCGGGCGATGGTGCCGGGCGCGACCTGACTGAGCACCGGGGGCAACGCGCCCTCGTCGTGCAGGCGCCGGAAGAGGGCGAGGATCCGGTCCACGCCGGCGTCCAGCACCGACAGGGTGAAATCGCCGGAGGCCGGAGCGGCGTCGGAGAGCGGGGAGGAGCTGGGCGTGATGGTCATCGAACGGGAGTGTGGAGCGGCGCAGGGATCGGGAGGTCGGACCGTGGCTGGTGCCTGCGGCCCTGAAATTTGCCTGGATTCACCCCTAGGATCACAAACTGAGCCGTGATAACTTTGTGGGCTACCAGTACCCCGCGAGGAGCATCATGGCCGCTAAGGGCAAGCGCATCAATATCAAGCTGCGCAGCACGGAATCACCGTATACGTACCACAAGACCAAGAACGCCCGTCTGCATCCCGAGCGGATCGAGATGAAGAAGTACGATCCGATCGCGAAGAAGCACGTGCTGTTCAAGGAAACCAAGTAAGTCACGGTTCTGCGCGAAAGCGCGGAGCCCGGCACCAGCGCCTCGTTCAGGCTGCGGTGCCGGGCTCCTTTGCGTTCCCGTGAGGGAGTCCGTCCCCGGTGTCGGTGAATCGCTGACAGACCGCGCGGCCGCCGCTCCCGACATTCGGGGCTGAGGGGCACCTTCTGCGCGTTGGTGTCGCCCTCCCGTGCCGCCCAATCGGCAGCGGACGTTGATGCGCACCCGCACTGGCCAGGAGTCCGCGGATGTCCAACTCTCAGGCACCGTCGTCCCACCTCGACATTTCGTCCTGTGCGCCGTTCCAGCGGACCGTCGTCGCGACCGACTCCAGCAGGGCTGGCGACGGTGCGATCCGGCTCGCGGCGGATCTGGCCGCCCGCGATGGCGCGACGGTCACCGCTGTGAGCGTCGTCGAACCGGCGCCGTACCCCATGCCGGTGACCGACCTCTCGCTGACACCTGCCGCCCTGCCGGAGGCGGAGAGCGCCGCCCTCACCGCGCGGCACCACGAGGTGCTGGAGCAGTACCGGCACCTCGGGCTTCCGCTACCGGCGGATCTGGTGGTGTCGTGCAGCGTTCCGCTCAGCGGCATCCTTTTTCAGGCGGCGCAGCGGCATGCGGAGCTCGTGATCATGGGCCTCGGACGCCATGCGACGGTGGACCGGCTCTTCGGCAGCGAGACTGCGCTGCACGCCGTGCGCGAGTCGGATCTGCCGGTGCTGGCGGTGCCCGCCGCCGCGCGCGGGCTTCCCGCCCATGCGGTGGTCGGCACCGACTTCGATGCCAGCAGCGTCGTTGCCGCCCGGGCGGCAGCGCGACTCGTCGGTCCGAACGGTCGGCTGACGCTGGTGCATGTGGACGCCGTGGCTGAACCGCTTCCGGCAATGCTCGCCGACTGGCCTCCGCACGTGCTCGACCGCCTGAACGACGCCTTCGCCCGCCAACTGGCGCAGCTCGATCTTCCAGCCACGATGCAGGTGGACACGATTCCCCTGTCCGGACCGGTGGGACGCGAACTGGTGGCCTGTGCCGATCGGCTCGGTGCCGACGTCCTGGTGGTGGGCAGGCACCAGCGCAGCCTCGTGGAACGGATGGTGCTCGGCAGTGTCGCCAGCCGTGTCGTGCGGTCTGCCTCCTGTGCGGTGATGGTGGTGCCGCGCGAGGGCTGAGTGCATTTGGGGTGAGGCTGTCAGCGAACTCGAAACGGAACGATCTTCGCAGAGGAGGTGCCCGTTCCTTTCATCCTCATCGATCCGGTGTTGCATGCGCGTTCGTCTGCTGGTGTTCGCCGTCGTCTCGTTGCTCCACTCGCCGCTGCTTCGGGCGCAGACAGGTGCCACAGGGCTGATCGACGGCAGTGTCCGTTCGGGGCCGACCCAGCAGCCGATCAGCGGCGCGACGGTCCGGGTGGCGGGGACGGAATTCGCGGTCACCAGCGGTGACGACGGACGATTCCGGTTGCGTGCACCGGCGGGTGTGGTGCGGCTCGAGGTCCGTGCCATCGGGTTCGCCCCGATCGTGCGCAGCGATGTGGTGGTCAGTGCGGGCAAGCCGACCACGGTCGTGATCGACCTGCAGCCACGCGTGGTGCAGCTCTCCACCGTGGACGTCGCACCGAGCTACTTCGAGCCCACGCGTGAAGCCCCGGTCAGCACCCAGCGGTTCACGGCCGAAGAGATCCGGCGTACGCCCGGCACCCAGGAGGATGTGATCCGCGCGATATCGGTGCTGCCTGGTGTCGGCGTGACCACCGCAGGGCGGAACGATCTGGTGGTACGCGGCGGCGCGCCATTCGAGAACCTGTTCGTGGTGGACAACATCGAGGTGCCGAACATCAATCACTTCGGCACGCAGGGCTCGACCGGTGGTCCGGTGTCACTGATCCCGATCGAGTTCGTGAAGGATGCGGCGCTCAGTGCCGGCGGGTTCGGTGTGCGCTTCGGTGATCGTACGTCGAGCGTGACGACCATTGCGCTGCGCGAAGGTAACCGGGCGCGCCGCGCGACCACGCTCAACCTCTCCGCCACCGGTTTTGGGGCCATCCTGGAAGGGCCGCTGCCGAACGAGGGATCGCTGCTGGTGAGTGCGCGTCGCAGCTATCTCGACTTCGTGTTCAACGCCGTGGGTTTCCCCTTCATCCCGGCGTACACCGACATCACGCTGAAGGCGGTGCAGCGTCCCACGGCGCGCGACGAGATTTCGTTTCTCATCGTCGGGGCGCGTGACCGGATCACCTTCAAGAATGACGACGCCGACAATCGTTTCGAGAACTCCAGTGTGCTCGGGTCGTCGCAGGACCAGTACTTCTCCGGCCTGACCTGGAAGCGGTTGCTGCCGAATGGCGTCGTCACCACCACGCTCGGCCGCACCTGGAGCCGGTTCGATGCGACGCAGCGCGATTCGAGCAATCCGCCGCAGCCGATCTTCGGCGCGCAGAGCACGGAGGGCGAGACGTCGTTGCGCAGTGACCTGGTGATGCAGCTCTCACCCCGTCTGGAGCTTGGTGCCGGGTTGATCGCCAAGTATGCAGGTGCGCTGCAGTACGACATCACGCTGCCCGGGGCCGCACGACTCGATGCATCGGGTGTGCCGCGGCCGCTGCGTGTGGACACGTCCTTCACGACGTTCCGGCAGGCGGGCTATGCGCAGGGCAGCCTGCAGCTCACCGATCACCTCCGTCTCACACTCGGCGTGCGTGGCGACTGGTACCAGTTCCTGCGCAACACCGTGCGCATCGCGCCGCGTGGTGTGCTGGCGTGGAGTGTGGACGAGGCGAACACACTGACGCTGGCGGGAGGGCAGTACTACCAGGCACCGCAGCCGATCTGGCTGGTCGGTGATCCACAGAACGTGCGGACGCTCAAGCCGTTGCGTGCCGATCAGGTGGTGGCGGGGTGGCAGCGCCTGCTCCGTCCCGACGTCAAGCTGCAGATCGAGGCGTACGCGAAGGCGTACAGCGACTACCCCGGCCGCGCCTTCCGTCCGCGCGCGGTGTTGCAGCCCAGTGGTTTCGACAACGTGACGAATGACATTCCGTACGGCCTCGAGCCGCTGATCGGTGCGGCAACCGGCTCGGTGCGCGGCGCTGAGGTGCTGCTGCAGAAGCGCCTCAGCGACGTGCCGGTGTACGGCCTCATCAGCGCGAGTTACAACCGCACCCGTTTCCGTGGTCTCGACGGCAGCACCAGCATCGGTGCGTTCGATTCACCGCTGGTATTCAACGGACTGCTGGGCTGGCGCCCGAATGCGCGCTGGGAGTTCAGCGGTCGGGTGCGCTCAGCGGCGGGGTTGCCGACCACGCCGTTCACCGCCGACGGCCGTCTCGACTTCACCCGCTACAACGCCGGGGAGCGTCTGCCGACCTTTTTCGCTCTCGACGTGCGTGTCGACCGCAGGTTTGCGTTTCGTCGGTCACAGCTCGTGACCTACATCGACGTACAGAACGCCACCGCACGGCAGAACATCTCACAGATCGCCTGGGATGCCCGTCTGCGTGCACCGAGGGCCGACCAATCGCTCGGGCTGCTGCCGAGCATCGGAATCAACTGGGAGTTCTGAGGCATGTGCCGGTTTCGGCAACGGCCACGGCGGAACGGCTACGGCGACACAGCAACTACTCTCACACGGAGGCACGGAGCCGCGGAGGTGGTGTGCAGGTGGCTGGCGCTCATCGCCGGCTTCGTCGGACGAGACGATCGCTTGAGACTGAACTCCCGGACGCTTCTCCCACAGCTGTTGCCGTTCCTCCGAGCCGCTGAGGCTCCGTGTGAGAGGAGTTGCGGATGCCCTGGCAGGTGCAGGTTCCGAGGGTGTACTAGAGCACGTACGCGTCGCCGGCTTCGGGCATGAGGTAGGCGATGTCGAGTCGCCGCACGAGCTCCATCAGGCGCTGCCGCAGATGCAGCGGCACCGGATTGGTGTCGGCAATGAGGAGGTGCGTCTGCCGCAGGGCCTGTGATGCCGTGATGTCCATCGGTGTGTCGACGAGGGCCTCGGCCTGTGCCGCCGTGAGCGTGACCGTGTCGGGGTGGTAGCGGCCGATGGCGCGCATGATGGTCGCCGATGACGGCGTGAGCTCATGCGGGACCACCATCACCTGACGGGCAGCGATGCCGGGGAGCAGGTCGAGGAGAAGGCCGGCCGCCGATTCGGCGGGAGCGGCGCAGTAGCGAACACTCTGGCGGCGGATGCCAAGCTTCCGGCGGAGCGTGGTGCCGAGCCGCGCGATGGTCTGTGCGTTGACCGCGAACGGCGTACCGCCGGGCAGGCCTGGGACGTGGGTGCGCACCTGCGGACCAGCCGGCTCCAGCACATCGCGGATCCGGACCGAGAGGCGCATCGGCAGGGACGCGGGCGGTTCGTGCGGCAGCCCGGGAGTGAGCCCGACGCCGATCAACGGATTGGGGCGCCAGACCAGCGGGGCCCCGGAGTCGGTCACGAGTGGCCCTTCGGCAATGCGGCGATGATCGCTGCAGGGCCAGTACACGAAGCCTCCGAGCACACAGGCGAGGGCATCCGCCACCCGGCTCACGCCGACGGCGTCGCTGGCCAGCGCATCACCGCGGCGCATGCCGGAGCGCTGCAGCGCCGATACGCGGTGCCGCACCAGCTCCAGCAGCGACGCGCCGGCAACCATCAGGTCGCCCCCTTCCTCGCGTGTGCGGGCGACACAGACCGTGGGGGCTGGGGACGCCTGCAGGATCGAGGTCAGTCGGCGTTCGAGCCCCGACGGATCGTTGTGCGAGAGTCGGCCGGCGGCGCCGGAGTGGGAATGCTCATGCATACTGCAGTCGGGCAAGGGGACCGCGCCGCGATCGTGCGCTCATGGCTGAGTATCGACGCATGCCGACCTCTCCTGCACGCAACTGCCTGTTTACGATGCGGGTGGTGGAACCCGGTGCGACAAACGGCCGTATGGGCACCTGTCGCGACCGTTCACACTCCAGAAGCCATGCTGATACCTGCCCTGTTCCTCCTGCTGCAGCAGCCCGTCACGACGGCCGCACAGCCCCCCGCACCGCCGGTCCGGCGACGGGCGGTCACCGCAGCGATCGAATCGAACGCATTCGCCGACAGTGCCACCCGTGCGCTGCTGTTGCTGGCGCGGCGAGCGCGGACGGTGCAGGACTCGGCGCTGCGGGGGTACGACGCGAGGACGCAGGCGCGCATCACGGTGAACCTCGGCACGTCCGCGTTGATGCGGAACCGGCTGTTGTTCCGTACCGAGAACGTCTCGAACGTGAAGTGGCGTCGCGGTCAGGGGATGTGGATCGAGCCGCTCGCCTCGCGCACCACCGTGCCGATGTCGAAGAACGTGAACGTGAACGGTGTGGCCGCGTCGTTGATCCCGGTACCGTATTTCCCGGGCCGCGAGCAGCTCTGGATGCCGGGTGGCGATCAGGGCATCGTGCGGAGTGACGTGGATGAGACGGAGGGATTCGTACATCCGATCGCGGCCGGCAGCGAGGCGTACTATCGATACGAGATTGGCGACTCGCTCCGGATCCGGTTGCCGAGTGGCGACGGGGTCACGCTGCGCGAGCTGAAGGTGCTGGCCCGCAAGCCCGAGTGGCGGAGCTTCGTCGGCAGCTTCTGGTTCGACGCCGCGAGCGGATCGCTGGTGCGCGCCGCCTACCGCCTCTCGGCGCCGGTGGAGATCTGGAGTGAGGCCATGGCGGATGCGCAGCGGGAGCTGGCCGAGGCGAAGCGGGACACCACGCCGCAGGGCAAGCAGCGCGTGAAGGACGCTCAGGGGGAGATGCCGCCGGCGGTGATTCGCGGCATCATCAACCCGATGCGCTTCGACATCAGCCTGGTGACCATCGAGTACGCGCTCTACGAGGGCAGGTTCTGGTTGCCGCGCGTGAACCGCGCCGAGGGCATCCAGCAGGCGATGTTCCTGCGGATCCCGATCAAGATCGAGGAGAGCTACAAGTACGACGACGTGGATGGCACGGTGCCGTTGCCACCCCTGCCGGCGCTCTCGGAGGCCCGCCGCATGGCCGCCAGCATGCAGGTGTGCGCGCCAGCCTGCGAGGAAGTCGAGACGGACGACGTGACGGACGGTCGGATCACCCGGCAGCGTCGGCTGCAGCTGACCGATTCTCTGCTGCGATCGATCGGGATGACACCGGCGCTGGTGGCCGACACCACGCCGCTTGCCTCGCGCACGCGCTTCGTGGGTGACAGCCTGTTTCGCAACTATCGCGACTCGATCCTGAAGTCCGTTCGCGATGGGCGCTACGCCGTGCGTGACTCGCTGCTGCGCGCCGCAGGGCGCACGGTGCCTCTCGCTACCGACTCCACGCGCGATGCCCGCAAGGCACGACGGTACGGCGACTCGCTGTATCGTGCGATGACGCGCGCGGACCGTCGCAAGGTGCGTGACGCCGAGTGTGCGGCCAGTGGCGGGACGTACACACGGATGGAGACCCGCTACGAAGGGGCCCTGCGCTACGGTGTGCGGCTGCCCTGTGATTCCACCGCGCTCGCCACCTCGAAGGAGCTGCCGGAGTCGCCATACGACCCGAACGAGGAGGTGTTCTCGCAGCGGGATGCTGATGCCCTCGCCGGTTCGCTCGGGCTCGGGCTGCAGTCGTCGTTCGGTCCGCAGCCGCTGCAGTTCGACGTCGGTCTCACGCAGCAACGCTACAATCGCGTGGAAGGGCTGTCGCTGGGCGGGGCCGTGACCTGGCCCCTTGGCGCTGGCTTCACGGCGTCGGGAACGGCACGGATCGGTATTGCCGACTGGCAACCGAACGCCGAAGTGCGCCTCGCACGGAGTAACGGGCGCACGACGCTGCAGGGTGCGGTGTACCGCCGGCTGGCGTACACCAATGATTTCGGGAATCCACTCTCGGTGGGTGCGTCGTTCGCCACGCTGCTCTACGGACGCGACGAAGGGTTTTACTTCCGCACGCTCGGTGGTGAGGCGACGTGGGTGCGGCAGCGAGCGAATGGGCAGCTGACGTGGCGCGCGTTCGGTGAGCGCCACGACGATGCCGAGAAGCGCTGGAACTTCAACGTGGCCAACGCCTTCAGCGACAACCGCGTGATGCTGGACAACATCGTGGCGCGCACCGGCACCATCGGCGGCGGCTCGATGCAATGGCAGTCCAGCTACGGCCTCGATCCGCGTGGATGGCAGGTGCAGACCGACATGCGCGCCGAAGCCGCCGGGGGCTCGTTCAACTATGCGCGCGGACTGGCCGAGCTGACGGTCTCGCGGCCGCTGTTCTGGCGGTTCTCGTTCGGCCAGACGGCGAGCCTTGGCACGGCCACCGACAGTGTGCCGCTGCAGCGCCAGTTCTACATGGGCGGGCTGCGCACGGTACGCGGACAGATCGCGGGCACACGCATCGGTGATACGTACTGGCTTTCCCGCTCGGAGATCGGCTTCGGAAACGACGCGGCGAAGCGCGCCGTCTTCCTCGACCTCGGCTGGGCGGGACGTCGCGCGGACTTCACCACCCCCGGGCGCCCGATCGCCGGGTGGGGCTTCGGTTCGTCGTTCGCCGATGGCCTGTTCCGGACCGATGTCAGCCGCGGCATCTTCCCGCGGAAGGGCACCCGGTTCGACGTCTCGATCGGTGCGCGGTTCTAGCAGCGGTGCCGTCTCGCAGACCACGACGTCGCACCATCGAAACCCCGGTGTCTGCAGCGCGCGACGTCGCGCGCTCGCAGCTGCTGGGGCTGCGGTATCGTGCGCCGGACACCTACGTGCCCTCGGGTTTTCCGCTGACAGTCCCGACGATCGCATCGCTCACCACGCTCGATCTCGACGCGCCGGTGGTCTGCTTCGTCGGCGAGAACGGTTCGGGAAAGTCCACGCTGCTGGAAGCGATTGCGATTGCGGCGGCGCTGCCGTCGGCTGGCAGTGCCGGTCGCGCGATGGACGATCCGTCGCTCACCGCTCAGGCATCCCTCGCGCACCGTCTCACGCTCACCTGGCACACGCGCAGCATGCGTGGGTTCTTCCTGCGCGCCGAAGACTTCTTCGGATTCCAGAACCTGCTGAAGCGTGAGCTGGCCGAGTTCGACGAGACGCTGGAGCGAATGGAGGAGGAGTACGCCTCGCATTCGGAAAAGGCGAAGCAGCTGGCGATGGGCCCGGTGAAGTCGAGCAAGGCGGACCTGGAGCGTCGCTACGGGGTGGACCCCGATGCGCGGTCACATGGCGAGGCCTTCCTCAACTTCTTCCAGCAGCGCCTTGTCCCGCGCGGCCTGTACCTGATGGACGAACCGGAAGCGGCACTCTCACCGCAGCGGCAGCTGGCGTTGCTGGCGATGATGTTCGATCTCGTGGCCGAGGGTGCACAGTTCATCATCGCCACACATTCGCCGCTGCTGCTCGCCTTTCCGGGCGCGCGCATCTACTCGTTCGATGAGGTGCCGGTGCGCGAGGTTGCGTGGAACGAGACCGAGCATGTTCGACTCACGCGTGACTTCCTGGCGGATCCGGAGCGGTACCTGCGGAACCTGCGTGGCTGAGCGACTTGTCCGGCAACAACTGCGCACTGCGAACTGCTATAACGCAGAACTGCACAGCCGCAGAACAGCGCTCGCAGGGCTGAGCTCCCTCCCGATTCGGTGCTCCGGTGAATGATGGGAACTGCGGGTGCGAGAGCAGTTCCCTCATGCAATCAGCAGCGGGTGCGTACGTGCTTCACTCGTCGCCAGAAGGTGCGCACGCTGTTCTGCGGCTGTGCAGTTCTGCGTTATAGCAGTTCGCAGTTTCGCAGTGCGCAGTACACCAGTACAGCAGTCGCCAGGCCGCCTAGCGCACCCGGAGCCGGCCTTCGGACATGAGGACGGCGCTGCCGCCGACGCGGACGGCCGTGATCACACCATCGGGTTTGTCCACCTCGATCTCGAGGCGGCTGGGTCGGCCCATTTCGATGCCTTGCTGCGACACCCAGCGCAGGGTGCCCGTGCGCGGCGTGCGCGCGGCGAGGTAGCCGCCGAGTGCGGCGGTGGCGCTGCCGGTGGCGGGGTCTTCGGGGACGCCGTCGTCGGGACAGAACACCCGTGCATGCACATCCACGCCCGGCACGTCGTGCAGCGGAGCGAAGGCCATGATCATCGGACAGCTCGTGCCGCGCAGGGTGCGTGCGAAGATCGGCATGTCGACCTGTACGCGTGACACGGCCTCGCGCGAGACCATCGGCACGATCAGGAACGGCAGTCCGCAGGAGACCGCCGTGGGCGCGTGCCCATCGGCGTCGAGGATATCCGACGCCGGCACCGACAGCATCGCCGCCACCGCGGCGCGGTCCATCGGCGGCTGCTCGGTGGGGAGCTGCGCCACCGACAATTGCGCCCACACCGGCACGCCATCGGCCATGCGCACCGTCACCGGTACCGGCCCCACGTTTTCGCCGAGGACGATGTGTGCACTGTCACCGGAATTCGGGACGTCGCCGGCGAACACCAGGGCGATCGCCGTGCCGATCGTCGGATGCCCCGCAAACGGCACCTCGCCGCCCGGCGTGAAGATGCGCACACGCTTCGTGGTGTCTGCCGTCTCGGCCGGCAGCACGAAGGTGCTCTCGCTGAAGTTGAACTCACGCGTGACCTGCAGCATCGCTGCGCTGCTCAGACCGCGTGCGTCGAGAATCACCGCCAGCGGGTTGCCACCGAAGCGGGTGTCGGTGAACACGTCCAGGGTGAAGTAGTGCACGAACAGCGGTGCACCATCAGTCGGTGCACCGCTCGTGATATCCGGACTCATTCGGCCAGGAACGGATAGCGCCATTCCGTGGGCGGAACGAAGGTTTCCTTGATCGAGCGGGCGCTGACCCAGCGCATCAGGTTCATCTTCGAGCCGGCCTTGTCGTTGGTGCCCGAGGCGCGTGCGCCGCCGAACGGCTGCTGACCCACCACGGCGCCGGTCGGCTTGTCATTGATGTAGAAGTTGCCGGCCGCGTTGCGCAGCACGCTCATGGCGTCCAGCACTGCCTGCTTCTCGCGTGCCCACACCGCACCCGTGAGGGCGTACGGGCTGGTGGCATCCACCAGCTCCAGCGTCTGGATCCACTGATCATCGTCGTAGACGTACGCGGTGATGATCGGGCCGAAGATCTCCTCGTTCAGCATGCGGTGGTTCTTGTCGTCGGTCCGGACCAGCGTCGGCTGCACGAAGTAGCCGAGATCACCGTTGGCGGTGCCGCCGGTGATCACTTCGCATTCCTTGTGCGCCAGCGCGAGGTACTCGGTGTGCTTGTCGAAGGCCTTCCGGTCGATCACGGCACCCATGAAGTTCGAGAAGTCGCGCACGTCGCCGACCTTGATCTCGCTGGCCATCTGCGCGACATGATCACGCACCACCGGCCACAGCGACTTCGGCACGTACACGCGGCTGGCCGCCGAACACTTCTGTCCCTGATACTCGAAGGCACCGCGCACGATCGCCACGGCGAGGGCCACCGGATCGGCGCTTGGATGTGCGACGATGAAGTCCTTGCCGCCCGTCTCGCCCACGATCCGCGGGTAGCTGCGGTAGCTGCCCATGTTGCGGCCGATGGTTTCCCACATGCCGTTGAAGACGCCGGTGCTGCCGGTGAAGTGCACGCCGCCGAGGTCGCGGTGGGTAAGCAGCGTATCCGAGATCGGGCCCGGATCACCGGGGAGGAAGTTGATGACACCAGGCGGGAGCCCGGCTTCCTCGAGGAGCTGGAAGACGTGCCAGGCCGACAGCACGGCGGTGGAGGCGGGCTTCCAGATGACCGTGTTGCCCATCATCGCCGGTGCGCCGGACAGATTACCGCCGATGGCCGTGAAGTTGAACGGCGACACAGCGTAGATGAATCCTTCCAGCGGGCGGTAATCCGACTGGTTCCAGGTCGAATTGCTGCTGACCGGCTGCTCGGCGTATATCTCCTGCGCGAAGGCCGCGTTGAAGCGCCAGAAGTCGATGAGCTCGCAGGCCGCGTCGATCTCGGCCTGGTGCACCGTCTTCGACTGGCCGAGCATGGTGGCGGCGTTGACCGTGGCGCGGCGAGTGGTGGTGAGCAGTTCGGCGGCCTTGAGGAACACGCCGGCGCGATCTTCCCAGCTCCAGGCCGCCCATTCCTTGCGGGCAGCCGCGGTGGCCGCGATGGCGGCCTGCACCTCGGCGGGGCCGGCCTTGTGGAAGGTGGCCACGGCATGGTGATGCGCATGGGGCATGACCTGCGTGCCCATGGTGCCGGTATGGATCCGCTTGCCGCCGACGACGATCGGGATCTCGACGCGCTCGGAGGACATGCTGGTGAGCCGCGCCTGCAATTCGGTGCGCTCGGGGGAGTACGGCGCGTAGTTCCGGACCGGCTCGTTGACCGGGGCTGGAATGCGGCGCGAGCCGGCGAACTGGGAGGCGCCGACGGGGGCGACGATGGGTGCGGTCATGGGTGTGCGGAGTGGAGTTGGCCTTGGCCACGCGGCGCACGCACGGCCTGTGCGGGAAAGGTAGCCGGGTGCGGGCGGCGGCGATCTCCGGTCGAGGCTGGGGGCGCAGGCCGATCCGCGGTGTCCGGATGACTGACTCGGAGTCCGTTGCCGACAACTGACTCGGAGTCCCGCGGGGGTGGTTGACTCGGAGTCCTTCGTAGCGTTTTCACGCAGGTAGATTCCGCGCATGCAGGTTACGCTGAGAGTTCTGGTCACCGCGACGCTGGTCGCGGGGTGTTCCTGGGATGCGCCCCCGGTGGAGTGGCAGGCCCCTGCGCCGATCGCGTCGAAGGTGGATTCCGCCGCCGTGTTCGCTGCGCGCTGGGTGCCGGGCGCGACGCCGGAGGTGGTCGTCACCGCCGTCGATTCGTCATCGGGCGTGGCCGCGGCACCCGTCACCGACGTGGTGCTGGCCTGCCCGGGCTCGTGGGTGGTGGGCGCGCCGGTGGGGGGGACCCGGTGGTCGGCCTGGTGGCAGGTACGCCCCGACAGCAGCGCCCTCCTGGTCGCCGAACAGCGCGACTCGACCGGCCAGAGCCTGCGTCGTGTGGCGGTGGATTCGGTGGACAAGGCGCTGCTTGGCTGTGCCCGTCCGGCCCCGTCGATCGCCGTGGACAGCGTGAACGGCTACGTGCACATCGCGTACTACATGGTCGCGCCCGAAGGCCCCGGGTTGTTCTACGCGCACCTGATGAATCCGCAGCTGCCGCGCTTCGAAGTGCCAATGGCCATCGTCTACGGGGAGAAGCCGGTGCGTGTGGCCGTGGCCAGTCGTGCCGACACCGTGGCACTCGCATACGAAGACCCCAACAGTGCACTCGGTCGCATCGCGATGAGCATGTCGACCACCGCCGGCCATCTCTTCGAGCAGACGGCGCGGCTGATTCCCGTCAGCACCAGTTCGCAGCAGGCGTCGTCGCCGCAGATCGTGCGGTTGTCGGGTGGCCAGCTGTGGGTGGGATGGCGCGAGTCGTCGCAGTCCGGCAGCGCGTTCCTGCTGCGTCGCGCACGCATCGTCACGCGCTGACGCGCGTCACGTCTCCGTTCCTTCACGCCTGCCACCGCTCCGATGCCGCGACTGATTGGCGCACACACGATCGACACCGGCGGCATCGCGATGGCCGCCCGCCGCGCGGGCAGCGCCGGCATGAGCGCACTGCAGGTCTTCAGCGCAGTTCCCAAGTACTACAACGAGAAAGTGGGTGTGAAGCCCGAGCGGGTGATGGCCTTCCACGCGGCGCTGGCCGATGCCGGCATCGCGCGTGACGCGGTCATCGTGCACGCCGGCTACGTGCTCAACTGCGCCACGCCAGAGGAAGAGAAGTGGGAGCGTGCCGCCACCGCACTCACGAAGGAGCTGGAGCGCAGCAATGCACTCGGCGTGCGTGGCGTGTGCTTCCATCCCGGTGCGGCGACCGACAAGGATCGTGAGGCCGGTGTGCAGCGCGTCGCCACCGCGATGACGCGTGCGCTGCAGACCATCGATGGTGACACGAAGCTGCTGGTCGAGAACAGCGCCGGTGCCGGCAACACCATCGGACGGACGGTGGAGGAAGTGGCGGCCATCCTCGCCTCGCTGCCCACGGCGCTGCGTCGGCGCGCCGGCTACGGGCTGGACACCTGTCATTTATTCGCATCAGGCTACGATATTACCGCGTCGCAGGCAGCGTGCACTGCGGTGCTCGATGCCTTCGAGACCGCCTGCGGCGAACCCCCGACCTTCCTGCACCTGAACGACAGCCTCGGCGCGCTGGGATCGAACAAGGACCGCCACATGCTGCTGGGCGACGGGGCGATCGGTACCGACGCGTTCCGCTGGCTCCTGGCCGACCCTCGGACCCGGGGCATTCCGCTGCTGCTGGAGACGCCACAGGAGATCGAACTGGTGGCCGAGGACGACGCCAGCGCCGATCCCGCCGACGCGCGGATGGTGGCGCTGCTCCGATCCTTCGACACCGACGCCTGAATTCCCCTCTGTGCGCAGGGGGGCACGACGCTGTTGCGCGGGGGGAGTCGGGGTGTACCTTCCCGCGCGTCATGGTCACTTCGTACGGCGGTCGCCGGCGTGTGCCACGATGAGCGCGCGAGTCTCGCTCCATGTCATCGGCGAGCGTCGCTCGCCTCTCCCTCATATCAGAGGATCTGCGATGCCCCCAGCGAAGAAGGCTGCCGCGAAGAAGGCGCCGGCCAAGAAGGCCGCCGCCAAGGCACCAGCGGCGAAGAAGGCCGCTGTGACGAAGGCTCCTGCTGCCAAGAAGGCCCCGGCAGCCAAGAAGGCCGGTTCGGCGTTCAACAAGGCGATGACCATCAGCCCGGCATTGGCCGCCGTCATCGGTGACAAGCCGATGGCCCGGACCGAAGTCACGAAGAAGATCTGGGAATACATCAAGAAGCACAATCTGCAGGATGCCAAGGACAAGCGGACGATCGTGGCCGACGACAAGCTCAAGGCCGTGTTCGGCGGCAAGAAGTCTGCGACCATGTTCGAGATGACGAAGCTTATCTCCGAACACCTGAGCTGAACCGGATCACCCGCCTGTCCGGCGGGTTATCTTCTGATGGACCGGATCGAGGGCGTGTCCTCCTGAGGGCAGGCCCTCGATTGCGTCCGTCCCCCGCGTTTTCGCCTGCACCGTTTCAATCGTCCTGTGCCCGCCGAGCCGAACCCCACCTCGCCCAAGACTCCGGCGCCCAACGTCGTTGCCGCAGCCCGCGGCACCTCGGGCGCGAAGCACGCCGGCTCGTGGAGCGAGGGACTGAAGGGATGGATCGTCCCCATCCTGATCTTCTTCGTGATCCGGATCTTCTTCTTTCAGGCGTACCGGATTCCGTCGCCCAGCATGCAGCCGGAGATGATGGTCGGCGACTGGCTGTTCGTGAACAATCTGGTCTACGGCCCGAACATCCCGTTCACCGACATGACGCTGCCGGGCTACGCCGAGCCGAAGCCGCGTGAGATCGTGGTGTTCAAGTCGCCCTATCAGGCCGACGAAGCCGCCGCCGGCCGCGATCCGGTGCCGACCCTGGTGAAGCGGCTCTGGGGCGTGGCGGGCGATACGATCTACATGCGTGATGCCGTGGTGCATGTGAATGGCACCGCGTACCCGCAGCGCCCCGACGAGATCTCCTCCAGCATCGGCGGGGACCTCACCGATCCGCTGTTCGAGTGGCAGCACACGATCGAGGTGAAAGGGACGCGTTTCGGGGAGCCGCCAGCGGTCCCGACGCATGACAACTGGGGCCCGCTGGTGATCCCGGCCGGTCATCTCTTCATGCTGGGCGACAATCGCTACGAGTCGAAGGACAGCCGCTACTGGGGCATCGTTCCCCGCGGCAACCTGCGTGGTCGCCCCATCTTCGTGTACTACAGCTACAACGCCTACGACTCCGATCGCGCCTTGCCGTTCATCACCGACATCCGGTGGTCGCGCATCGGGCACATCTTCCGCTGACCGCCGCGGTTGCCCCGATCCGCCGCCTGACGCTGCTTGGCGTCGTGGCGCTGGCGGTGGGGAACATGGTCGGCACGTCGATCTGGACGTTGCCGGCCACGATGGCGAAAGCGGCGGGACCACTCGCCCTCGCGGCCTGGGTGGTCACCGCGCTCGGCTACTTCTTCATCGCACGCACCTATGCGCGGCTCGGCACACGCTGGCCGAAGACCGGTGGCCCGTATGTGTACGTGCGCGAAGCCTTCGGTGACTTTGCCGGCTTCCAGACGGTGTGGAGCTACTGGCTCAGCGCCACGATCGGCAACGCGGCCATCGTCACGGCCGTGATCGGGTATGCCACCGGCTTCAGCGAGACGTTTCGTGACTCGCCACTGCAGCAGTTCGCGCTCGCCCAGGCACTGCTCTGGGGATTCTGCCTGCTGAACACGATCGGTGTGCAGCACAGTGCCCGCCTGCAGATCGGGCTCATGTTCCTGACGGTGGTGCCGCTGGTCGTTGGCGCGCTGGTCGCACTGCCGCAGGTACGGATGGCGAATCTGGTGCCCTTTGCGCCGATGGGGTGGAGTGCACTGGCGCCGGCCTGCGCGCTGGTGGTCTGGGCGTACAGTGGCGTGGAATCGGTGACGGTACCGGCGGACGAAGTGCAGGACAGCGCGTCCACGCTGGGGCGCGGCACCATGCTTGGCTATTGGGTGGCCACCGGCGTGTTCCTGCTGACGGCGCTGATGGTGATCGGGACGGTGCCCACGGCGGAACTGGCGCAGACGCCGCGTCCGATTGCGCTGGCGATGGCGCGGGTCGTGGGACCGTGGGCTGGCGTGGTCATCGGGATCGTGGCGCTGGGGTCGAACCTCGCCACGCTCAACGGCTGGGTACTGATGGCGGGGCGAATTCCCGTCACGGCGGCGCAGGACGGGCTGTTCTTTCCGCCCCTTGGCCGGCTGCACCCGCGCCATCGCACGCCGCATGTGGCGATGATCATCGGGACGTTGATTCCGAGTGCCTTGCTGTTCCTGTACTTCTCGCAGTCGCTGCTGAACGTGTTCAGCTTCGTGGCGCTGCTGGCGATTCTCACCACGCTGTTGCCACACCTGTATACCTGCGCGGCGGAACTGCTGCTCGTGCGTCGGCAACCGGATCGGTATGCGACGGAGAACGTCTCCCGCGTCACGGTCGAGGCCTTCATCGGCTTTCTGTTCGTACTGTGGACGATGTACGGCGTAGGGGCGGAGACGGCGATGTGGGGGTTTCTGGCGATCGTGGCCGGAACGCCGCTGTTCGCCTGGTTGCAGCGCGCGCCGGTCCGCGATCATGGTGTCTGACCCCATGGTGTCTTCTTCCGCTGGAGCTCATCGATGACGTCACGAATCCTGCGTGCCCTCCTGCTGCTCGGGTGCTGCGGCGCCGCACTGAAGGCACAGACTGTCGAGGCACCGATGCGGCGCGGCACCGTGCGCACCGACACGATGTGGTCGCAGGCGATGGGCATCACCAAGCAGCTGACGGTGTATCTCCCACCATCGTACGAGACGCCCGAGGGCGCGGCGCGACGGTATCCGGTGGCCGTGTATCTGCACGGTGCCTTCGGCAGCGAGACCGACTGGACGGCGCAGGGCCGTCTGGCGTCGGTGATGGATTCGCTGGTCGCGGCCGGCATGCGCGAGATGATCATCGTGATGCCCGACGGCGACGACGGATGGTGGACCACGTGGCATGGTCTCAACGACGTGGCCGCCTGTCGTCGCACCCCGCGCAACGAGAATGCCGACACGTACTGCGTCCCGTGGCCCAAGTACGACGATTTCGTGGTCTACGACGTGCTGGCACACACTGATGCCCGATACCGCACGGTGCCCGCCCGCCGCGCCCGCGCGATCGTCGGGCTCAGCATGGGTGGGTACGGGGCGATCAGCATCGCGGCACGGCATCCGTCGGTGTTCGCGGCGGCCGTGAGTCACAGCGGTGTGCTGCGTCCGGCGCTGCTGGCCGACAGCAGCACCCTCGCCACGACCGGAGTGGTGACGATGCGGGATGCCCGCACCCGTGACGAACTGCGCACCGTGTCGGGTGGGCGCTGGGATCGCATCATGCCAGCGTTCGGCACCGACTCCGTGTCGTGGATGTCCCGTGATCCGTCGCAGCTCATCGCCCGCGCCGTGCGTCGCGGTGACGTGCTGCCGGCGTTGATGGTCGATGTCGGCACCGAGGATTACCTGCTGCCGATGAGTCGCTCGTTCCGCGACAACATGGCGGCGATGCGGGTGCCGCTGCAGTACGCGGAGTGGCGCGGGAAGCACGACTGGGCCTACTGGAAGGCACATCTGCCCGAGAGCCTGCGCTTCGTCGCAGCACACGTCTCGCCCTGAACGGATGGGTCGCTGCGGCTTGCGATCCGGGGGCCCGGGTCGTCAAGTTCACAGCCATGGTCCGCTTCGCGCCAACCAATACGGGAGCCTGGGAAGCATACGAGGCCAGCGCCGTGAAGATGTTCAGCCGGTCGCTGGCCATGATGGCCATCGCGACCGGCGTGGTCTGGCGTCTCTGCCGGGCCGTGCTGCTGGGCACCGGCCCGACCGACTCGCCGCTCTTCTTCGGCTCCGTCATCGCCCTCGGGGTGCTGGTCTTCTTCGGCATGGCGACGCTGCATGTCGGCAACTACCCGCTCAAGCGCTGGCTGTGGCGCGTGCCGGTGTTCGCCGTCGTCCAGAGTCTGGCCGAGCTGGCCATCTCCGCCCTGCTCATCGCGCTCCGTCGCGAGCCGTACGGCAGCGCGATCGCCGAGTGGAGCGACCTCCCCGTGATCGCGGCCACGGTGCTGACGTCGCATGTGCTGGCGCTCAGCCTGTACGCGGGTATCCTCGCACTCGTCGTGCAGGGGATCCGCCGGTCGATGACCGCAGCCGGCGATGTCGTGATCGACGATCCGAAGGACGACCAGTAGGACGATCCCGCCGGCGTCAGGCCGGCCCGCAGCATTCACCGATTCCGATCCGGAGCCACGCCCATGCGCCGTGCCGCGCATTGTCTGTCATTGTCACTCGCCCTTTTCGCTGCGACGCCGATGCTGGCGCAGGTGGGGCCGCACCTGCAGAACGCCGATCCGCGTCGCCCGCTCGGGTCGCAGCGGGAGTGGGCCACGAAGCAGCAGGAATGGCTGCGCCTGCGATTCGAGCGGACGCTGCCTGCACTGATGCGCCGCGACAGCGTCGACCTGTGGATCGTGCCGATGCGCGAGTACAACGAGGACCCGGTGTTCTCCTCGATCGTGTCACCGACCACGTTCGCGGCGCGTCGTCGGACGATCTACGTCTTCCACGACCTGGGCGGCGACAAGGGGATCGAGCGGCTCGCGCTCGGCGGCACGTCGCAGGGCGGGCTCTACACGGCCGTCCGGTCGCAGATCGCCGCCACGAACGTGATCTCGGGCACCACCACCGCCGAGCTCTGGGGGTCGGCGCAGTGGGATGTGCTCACCAAGGTGATCCGCGACCGCAAGCCGAAGCGGATCGCCCTCGACGTGGACACGACCTTCGCCTTCTCCGACGGTCTGACGCTCGGTGAATACACCGGCATGCTCTCCCGTGAGGTGCTCAAGCCCGAGGGTGAGTGGCGTGCCGAGATCAAGCCGGCGGAGCGCCTGGCGGTGGACCTGATCGCGATCCGGCAGGCGGAGGAGGAGGAGACCTTCAACCGGATGAACCGGCTGACGTGGGACATCATCGAGGAGGCGTTCTCGTCGAAGGTGGTGACGCCCGGCGTGACGCGGACGAGTGACGTGGTGTGGTGGATGCGCCAGCGTGTGGCCGACTACGGACTCACCACCTGGTTCCAGCCGTCGGTGGACGTCCAGCGGAAGGGCGGGGTGAAGGAGGAGGATCCGATCATCCAGAAGGGCGACGTGCTCCACTGCGACTTCGGCATCACGGCGATGCGGCTCAACACCGACACGCAGCACATGGGCTATGTGCTGAAGGACGGGGAGACGGCGGTGCCGGCCGGGCTGCGGGCGGCGCTGGCGAATGCCAACACGTTGCAGGACATCGTCTTCAGCGAGATCAAGCCGGGCGTGAGCGGCAACGACGTGCTGAAGGCGTCACGGGCCCGGATGACGGCGGGTGGGATCAACGGCACGATCTACTCGCACGCGATCGGCATGCACGGCCACGGCGCCGGCACGCTGATCGGGCTCTGGGATTACCAGGAGGGCGTCCCGGGCCGCGGCGACCACAAGATCATGCCGGCCACCTGGTACTCGATCGAGCTGCAGGCCACGACCCCGGTGCCGGAGTGGGGCAACGCGCCGTTGCGGGTGGGGCAGGAGGAGGATGTGATCCTGAATGCCGGGGGCGTGGTGCGCTGGGGCTACCAGCGGCAGACGCAGTTCCATCTGGTGCGCGGCGGCGGGAGCCGGAAGTAGCGCTCCATCGGGACCTGCGACTGGTGCCGGTGTAACTTTGGTGCAGTGGTCGGCGGAGACGCCGCCGGCCGGGATTCATCAGGACGCCATGCGGAAGAATCGGAAGGAACTGATCGTCGTCGGTGACCGGGTACTGGTCAGCATCGAGGAGGGCGAAGAGCGCTCGTCGGTGGGGCTGTACCTGCCGCCCACGGCCGTGGACAATCAGGCCGTGCAGGGTGGCCGCATCGTGGCCACGGGTCCGGGGCTGCCCATGCCCGACCTCACCACGCAGGACACCGACGAGCCGTGGAAGAACGCCCAGAGCAGTGGCAGCACCGGCAGCCGGCACGTGCCGATGCAGGCCAGGGCGGGCGACTACGCGCTGTTCTTCCGCAAGGCGAGCGTCGAAATCACCTTCGAGAACGAGCGGTATCTGGTGGTGCCACAGGCGGCCATCCTGGCGCTCGTTCGCGACACCGACGTGGCCGACGACATTCTGTTCTGATCGGCGACCATTTCACACTCTGGCAGGAGCTGGACCATGTACGATGAACGATTCATTGCCCCGATGCGCGCCGAACTGACCGAGCTGGGCGTGCAGGAACTGAAGTCCGCCGCCGACGTCGATGCGGCGCTGAAGAATGCCGAAGGCACCACGCTGGTGGTGGTGAACAGCATGTGTGGCTGCGCAGCCCGCAACGCGCGACCGGCGGTGAAGACGGCGCTCGAACACTCGGCCAAGCCCACCAGGGCGGTCACGGTGTTCGCCGGTCAGGACCCCGAGCCCACACAGGCCGCGCGCGGCTACTTCACCGGCTACCGCCCGAGCAGCCCGAGCATCGCGCTGCTGAAGGACGGCAAGGTGGTGTTCATGCTCGAGCGTCACCAGATCGAAGGCCGCTCGGCGCACGAGATCTCGCACGACCTCGTCGGCGCGTTCGACACCTACTGCGCCTGATCCTGCGCTCGGTGGGCCGAAGCTGACTGCAACTGCATTGACGCCACGCAAAACTGCACTTGCACGATTCGAGAATCGACGCGAGTGCGATGGAATGAGATGAGGGGGTGTGGCTCGAAATTCCGAGTCACACCCCCGCATCATTGCTGTTTTGCGGCTGTGCAGTTTTGCGTTGATGCCGTTCGCTGTTCGAGGTCACGCTCAGCTGAAGGCCGAGGGGGTCAGGAGTACTTGAGCCACTTGAACAGCTCACCGATCGTCGGGCGCTTGCCGTACATGAGCAGGCCGACGCGGTAGATGCGGGCGGAGAACCAGATCGCCGCCACGCAGGCCAGCGTCGTGCCGGCAAGGCTCGCCGCGACCTGCCACGGGGGCACCGACGTGATGCTCATGCGCATCGGCATCATGATCGGCGCGGAGAAGGGCAGCATGGACATGACGACGGACAGCGTGCTCTGAGGCGCGAGGGCCACCGGCTGAATGAAGATCGCGCTGAGGATCAGCAGCATCGCCACCGGGGTGGCCGCCTGCTGTGCCTCGGACTCGCTGTTGACCGTGCTGCCGACCGCGGCGTACAGGCAGGCGTAGAACACGTAGCCGAGCACGAAGTAGAGCACGATCGCCAGCAGGAAGCCGATGGAGAAACTCGGCAGGCTGCTCAGGATGTCGGTCGTCTGCGCGGCCGTCGCGAGGTCGGTGCGCGCGCTCGCCGCGGCGTTCCGCTTCAGCAGCATCGGGGCGAGGGTCGACCCGATCCATGCCGAGCTGCCGATCCAGACGACCAGCTGCGTCATGGCCACGCACCCGATGCCGATGATCTTGCCTGCCATCAGCATCTCCGGGCGGACGCTGCTGATCACGACTTCGGCCACGCGGGTGGACTTCTCCTCGATCACGCTGCGCAGGACCGTCTGGCCGTACAGCAGCAGCACCATGTAGAGCAGCAGTGACATCATCAGCCCGATGATCGACGTGGCGACGCCGGATTTCTCACGGCCCTTCTCGCTGAGCTGCGTCTTCTCGAAGCGGATGTCGACCTTGGTCAGCGAGTCGACGCGTGCCGCACTGATGCCCTCCTTCTCGAGTCGCATGTTCAGCACGGCATTCTCGACGGCGTTGGAGATGCGGCGCATGTCGGGCAGTGTCGACGTGTTGCGACCGGCATACCGGGCCGCCTTGCCGGCGATCGTGGAGCTGTCGAGCACGAGGTAGCCTTCGCGCTGCTTCGCCATCACGGCCGTCGTGGCCAGCGATTCCGCAGCGGCCACTTCGGCAGCGCTCACCAGCGAGACCTGCGGGCGCACACCGGCAGTGTCCTTCAGCTCCGTGATGACGCGATCGGCCAGGGCCAGGCCGGTGGCGTCGATGATGGTGATGTTCGACGACGTCACCGCCGCCTTGGTCCGCGACACGAAGAGGACCGGCAGCACCGTCAGCGCGATGAACATGATGGGGCCGAGCAGCGTCGCGATGACGAACCAC
Organism: Gemmatimonadaceae bacterium; assembly: GCA_031411975.1. Classification (GTDB taxonomy): domain Bacteria; phylum Gemmatimonadota; class Gemmatimonadetes; order Gemmatimonadales; family Gemmatimonadaceae; genus JACMLX01. The sequence goes on along the minus strand of JANOCB010000046.1, from coordinate 9,262 downwards.
TTCGTCCGCACCCGCTCGAGATACTCGCGCATGATGATCGCCTTGAGCTTACCCATGGCCGCTCATCCCCGCTTCGACGCCGGTGGCACCGACCTTCTCGAGGAAGATCCGGTGGAGTGAGGGTTGGACACGCTCGAACCGCTGCAGCGAGGCGCCGGCGGCCACCAGTCGCTGCAGGAGGACGCCGCTGCTGGCGCCCTGCGCGAGCTCCAGCTCCAGTATCCGGTTCTGGCCGTCGACATGCGCCACCAGCGAGGTGTCACGCAGGATCGCCTCGACGGCGGTACCGGGCGCGCCATCGAAGGCCACCGCCACCGTGTTGCCGGCATTGGCGGCCTTCACATCGGAGACGCTGCCATCCAGCACCTTCTGGCCCTTGGCGATGATGCAGACCGAATCACAGAGCTTTTCGGCGTTGTCCATGATGTGTGTGGAGAAGATCACCGTGCGGCCGCGGGTCTTGAGCTCGACGATGGTGTCCTTGAGTGCCTGCGCATTGACGGGATCGAGGCCGCTGAACGGCTCATCCAGGATCACGAGTTCGGGGTCGTGCAACAGCGTCCCGATGAACTGCACCTTCTGCTGCATGCCGCGACTCAGTTCATCCACCTTCGAGTTGCCCCAGTCCTTGTCGGCGGTCTTCAGCGACATCCGCTCCATCCAGGCGTCGATGCGCACGTCGGCCGTGGCCGCCGGCAGGCCCTTGAGCTGTGCCAGAAACTTCAGCACCTCGCGCACCTTCATCTTCTTGTACAGCCCGCGCTCTTCGGGGAGATATCCGACGCGATCCAGCACCCCCGTGTCGGTGTGCTTCTGCCCGAAGAGTGTGATCGTCCCCTGGTCGGGGGCGATGATGTCGAGGATCATGCGGATGGTGCTGGTCTTGCCGGCGCCATTGGGGCCGAGCAGCCCGTACACGGCACCACGGGGCACCTGCAGCGAGAGGTCGCGAACGGCGACATGCTCGGCATATCGCTTCGTGACCCCCCGGATATCGATGGCGAGATCGGTCATTGTGTGTCGGGGGGAGCAAGTCATGACCGTCACCACGGTCGTGTGCACAATCTACGTCGCGGCCGGCGCCGTGTTTCGTCGCCGACGACACAATATCTTCACGGCATGAGTGCAGGAGCACCCCGGATCCGTGCGTCGTCGCTGCTGCTGCCGCTGGTGGCGGCGGTGCTCGGCTGTGCACGCGGCGAGACCGCAGCGGGCGAGCTGACGGTGTTCGCGGCTGGAAGCCTCGCCCGTCCGCTCCGCGCGGCGCTGGATACGATCGTCGGCCCGGATGGTACCGCCGTACGCCTTGAGGTCATGGGGTCACGCGAGCTGCTTCGCGCCATCACGTCGCTGGGACGCACCCCGGATCTCATCGTCTCCGCCGACGCCGATGAGCTGGAGCGGGCACTCATCCCGACGTGGATCAGCAGCAGTACCACGTTCGCGACCAATCGTGTGGTGCTGGCCCTCTCACCCCGGCGCGCGGTGCATGACAGCATCACGACGGTGAACTGGGCCGACATGGCCGGCAGTGGCACGCTCCGCATCGCCCGGGCTGATCCGGCCCGTGCCCCACTGGGCTACCGCACGCAGATGGTCTGGCAGCTCGCGGAACGGGCTCTCGGCCAGCCCGGGCTGGCCGCACGACTGGCGGCGGCGTCGCCCGACGCCCTGCTGCGCGGCAACGAGTCCGACCTCGCGGCGCTGCTGGAAAGTGGCGACGCCGATGCGGCGTGGTGCTACGAATCACTGGCCCGGTCGCTGAAGCTTCCGTACGTGCGCATCGGCGACGCGGTGGACCTCGGCTCCGTGGCCGACAGCGCCACCTACCGGCTCGCGACCGTGCGTATCGCCGGCGACAGGCCGGGTGACAGCGTCACCGTGACGGGGACGCCGATCCGCTACGCCATCGCGGTCCTGAAACTCGGGCCCGATGTGATCGCCGCCACCATGCTGCGCGAACGGCTGCTCGACGCCGTCAGTGTACGCATCATGCGACGAATCGGGCTCGACGTGCTCGACAATCCACGGGTGGTCACCTCTGCACCGTCCCTCGCGATGCCGCAGTGAGCCGGACGCTGTCACGGGTGCTGCTCACCGCCGTCGCCACCCTCGCCGCATCGCTGCTGGTACTGGCGCTGGTGCTGCCCGTCGGGACGCTGGTGGTGAGTGCCGGTGCCGGGGGCGTGCTCGCGGCCTTCGCCGACCGCGAGGTGCTGCAGTCGCTGCTGCTGACCATGAGTGCGGCGACACTGGCCACGCTGCTGGCCGTGGCCGGCGGGACGCCGCTCGCCTACCTCCTGGCCCGCACGCCGTTCCGGGGCCGTGCGGTCGTCGAGGCGCTGCTCGAGCTGCCGCTGGTGATCCCGCATCCGGTGATCGGCATCGCGCTGCTGCTCGCCATGGGACGCAACAGCGCCATCGGTGCGGCACTGGCGCCGATCGGACTGGGCATCGTCAACTCGCCACTCGGCATCGTCGTGGCGATGCTCGTCGTCAGTGCGCCGCTGTACCTGTTCGGCGCGCGTGAATCGATCGCGCGTGTGGACGAACGGCTCGAGTCGGTGGCGCGCACACTGGGCGACGATCGATGGACCGCCGTGCGTCGTGTCACGCTGCCGATCGCACGGAATGGTCTCGTGAGCTCGGCCACGGCCATGTGGGCTCGATGCACCAGCGAGTTCGGCGCCATCGTGCTGGTGGCGTATCACCCGCGTGTGGCCAGCGTGCTGGCATACGATCGCTACGTGACCTACGGGCTGCGCAGCGCGCTGCCGGTGGCCGCTGCGCTGATCGTGGTGGCGCTGGGTATCCTCGTGCTCGTGCGTGTGGCACGACGCGCGGAGCGCGCATGATCCGCGTCACATCGCTCACCGTGCGTGTCCCCGGCTTCACGCTGCAGGGTGCGAGCTTCACGGTGCCCTCCGGTGGTGTGGCGGTGGTCACCGGACCCACTGGTGCCGGCAAGACCACGCTGCTGGAAACCATCGCCGGTGTGCGCCCGCACCACGCCGGCACCATCCAGCTCGGTGAGACCGATGTCACGACGCTGCCCCCGGAATCGCGGGCCGTGGGGCTCGTGTATCAGGCGGCCTGGCTCTTTCCGCATCTCTCCGTGCGCGACAACATCGCCTACGGTGCGCGTCGCGAGGACGTGGTGCAGGAGGTGCTGCAGGCGTTGCAGGTGGATGCGTTGCTGGGACGTCCGGTGGCGACACTCTCCGGGGGCGAGCGCCAGCTGGTGGCCCTCGCGCGGGCCCTCGCGCGCGAGCCGCACACGCTGTTGCTCGATGAGCCGTTCGCGGCCATGGACGGAGTGCTGCGCGCCTCGGTCCGCGATGCGGTGCTGACGCGGGCGGCCACTCACGGTATGACGACGATGCTCGTGACGCACGATGTCACCGAAGCGCAGCTGCCGGATGTGGTGCGGCTCAGGATGGAACGTGGTGCCGTGACGTCGCTCAGCTGACTGGATTATTTCGCGAGCAGCGACAGGCGGAATCGGTGCAGCGGTCCAGCGCTGGCGCGCAGGATCAGCAGCAGCATCGCGTAGCGAAGCAGCCGACCGGCAGCCAGCGCTGCGACGAACCCGGGGAAGGGCAGCCCGGTCGCACCAGCCGTGATCGTCACCGCCTTCGTGCTGAGCGGCGTGAGCGTGCTGCCCATGATGAACAGCCAGCTGTATCGCGCCAGCAGTGCGGTGACCCGCGCCACCGAGTCGTCGCCGATGCCAAGGAGTGCGAGCAGCGGTCGCGCCACGGGCTCGAATGCCAGCGCACCGATGGCGTAGGCGATGCTGCCCCCGATGATCGACCCGGTCCATGCTGCGGCGGCCAGCACGTTGGTCTTTGGCGGATCGGCGATGGCCAGTGGCAGGAAGAGCAGTTCCGACGGGCCCGGCACCACCGAGCCCTGCGCCACGTTCCAGACGAACGTGCCCGGGACCGCCCCGCGTGCGTGGGCGAACCGCTCGACCGCTGCCCACACCGATGCCAGGGACCATGTCATATGGGGAAGTTATCGCGGCACGCGGGACAGGATGTAACTTCCCGCCATGACACGCATTGCATTCGTCAACGGCGCCTTCGTTCCTGAAGCCGAGGCGGTGGTCTCGATCTTCGACCGCGGCTTCCTGTTCGCGGATGGTGTGTACGAAGTCATCGCGCTGGTGGATGGGCGCTTCGTGGACGATGGTCCGCATCTCGACCGGCTGGAGCGGTCGCTGCGCGAAATCCAGCTCGCTCTGCCGATGCCGCGCACGCAGCTGCATGCGCACCTGCGCGACCTGGTGACACGCAACGGTGTCACGGAAGGTCTGGTGTATCTGCAGGTCACGCGTGGTCCAGCCGAGCGCGACTTTGCCTTCCCGCTCTCGCCGACGCCGACCGTGGTGGCGTACGCACGACCGCTGGCGCTGATCGAGCATCCGCGCGCCGTGGCCGGGGCCACCGCCATCACCGTCCCCGATCAGCGATGGGCGCGGCGCGACATCAAGAGTGTCGCCCTGCTGCCGCAGGTGCTGGCCAAGCAGGCCGCACGTGCTGCCGACGCTTTCGAGGCGCTGATGGTCGACGGGCAGCATGTGTCGGAAGGTGGTGCGTCGACGTGCTTCATGGTGCGCGACGGCACGCTCGTGACCCACGAACTCGGTACGGCCGTATTGCCCGGCATCACCCGCGAGCGGATCTTCGCGCTGGCTGCGGCCCACGGACTCGCCATCGTGGAGCGTCGCATCGCCACATCGGAGCTTGCCACGGCGGACGAGTTGTTCATCACCGCAGCCACGGCGTTCGTGATGCCGATCGTGCAGGTCGACGGCGCGACGGTGGGCAACGGAACGCCGGGCCCCATCACGACGCAGCTGCGCACCGCCTACATCGACAGCGTGCGCCACGGCGCGGCGGCCGCGCCGTAAGCGGCAGGATCAGCTGGTGCGCGGGACGAGCACCACCTGCATCCCGGCTGCCTGCGCTGCGGCCACACCCGGGAGCGCATCCTCGAACACGAGGCAGCCCGTGGCGGGTACGCCGAGCTTGTCGGCGGCGAGCAGAAACATGTCGGGATGTGGCTTGCCGCGACCGGGTGCCACATCCTCGGGCGTGACCACCACCGGAAAGAGGCTCCGCAGCCCCGAGGTATCGAGCGCCGGATACGCGATCTCAGGGCCGCCGCCGGTCACGATGGCGACAGGGTGGGTCTGCGCCACACGTCGCGCGATGGCGACCACCGGTTCGATCAGTGTGACCTCGTGCAGCAGATCGAGATAGCGGTGCTCCTTGTCGATCACGAGCTGCGGCGCGTCGAACGACAGGCCATAGTGTTCGCGAAAGATCACCGCTGACTCGAGGGTCGGCGTGCCGCCCAGCGAGTAGAAGAACTCCACATCGAATGGCGCGGCCAGTCCGACCTGCTGCAGGGCGCGTTCCCAGGCCCGGAAGTGCACCGGCATGGAGTCGATCAGTGTGCCGTCAAGATCGAACAGGTATGCCGCGAAGTCGCCGGTGGGGATGTGGAGAATCATCGGGGGGGAAGATACTCGACATGTGCCGGGCGGTGCGCGGCATGCGCTGAGTCACCAGTGAACGTACGGTGGTGCGGAAAGCACGAGTACGGTTGCTCTACCGCGAGGCGGAGCCCAGCTCCCAAGGAAAGACAACCACTGTGCGCACCTCGCCATACCCCGCTCGCGTCGACCTCTCCGCCCGACTCGCTCGTCCCGAATCACGAAGCAGCCGGGCAATTTCATCTCGCCCCCGATCCTTACCGGTCAGCTGTGCGCGCCACATGTAGTAGCGTCGCTCCGTGTCTCGTGGATCGGTGGAAGTGACGGGTGCATGAAGAATGTCCAGCGACGACGCGAGTAACTCGCCGTGACGTTGGCTCCCTCGCCGGAGCAGAAGATCATTCTTACTGCCGGCTGCTGCGCGACGGATCAGCATCCCATCCCCATACTCTGGTGGAAGGGAATCGACGATGCTGACTCGCAGCGGCTGCATCCATGCATTTGGCCAAACGCTTTGCGCATGCGATGCCATCGCTGAGGAAACGGCTAGCGCCGCCAATAGTACAACTCGCTGGACTAGCTTCATCGTTTGCATCATGGTAGTCCTCACGAAGACGTTTATGTGGGGTCGGCGGCGGGATACGTCGTGCTGGTGCAGCCTTCGATCACGGAGTATTGATATATCCCGTTCTGGTAGACGTGGTATCCGTAGCACGTTGTCACCGTGTATGACCCAGAGCCCCGCTGCTTCCTCCCCCGCCACCCCCGCCGCCACCCCCGCAGGCGAAGAGCTTGGAGGCCACAACATTTCGGTGCGTACCACCATAGTCTGCTTCGCCATTCCAAAACGTTTGAATTCTCCATCGAGCTTCGACCCGCCCCCGTCCGCTCGCCGTGAGATCACAAGACCGACTGTTGTTGTCAGCCGAGGTGGCCCATCGGTCGGAGAAGAAGTTCTGCCCGGTAAAAAAGTTGAACGGATGGGAGTAGCCGTCGACACCGAATCCCGGCTCTCCGTTCAAGCCACCCACACCTTCGGTACCCGTTACGTCAAATGACATTTCGGCCTTCGTCCAGTTCGCTCGGTACGTCGCGTCGATATACATCGTGATAGTGGACCCGAGTTCGAGCCCCGGTGCATCGGGAATCGGTGCCATGAGGGTTTGATAGAAGCCAGCGGATGCAGAACTGATGACCGCAGGTGCCGAAAAATTCGGCGACCCATCCGGATTCAACGGAAGCGGGAACTCCGTCGAACCAGCGTTGAGCGACACGTCAGTATTGCGCTGCTTATTGCCCCTTTCTATTCGGAATGCTGAGCGTTCACCGCCAGTGTGTGAAAGTCGGGTAGCCTGTCGCCAGCTGCCTCCGTCTCCGAGAGCAGTCTCTCAGCAGGATCGACACAGCCAGCGACAGCCAGCGACGCTATGAGCGACGTGCCTAGCGTTACGCGTCGAATCGACACGATTTGCATTCTTTATCCTCGCGGATCAGAGCACACAATCTCCCAATTCGCCGACCGAAGTGTCGGTAGATCGGTTCCCGCCCCCACTGGTGCAAAGAGCATCGTGCCTCCCCTTCGTCCATTGTGCCACATGACCGGTGTCCCGAACAAACGGTACTTTCCTACCGGGAGCAGGACCGGACTCCTGTCATGCTCAGCGTACAGCAGCGATAACGACTGAGATGAGTCATCGTTCGCAACCAACACTCCCCACGTGCCGTTGCGCTCAGAGAACGCGCGGATCAGCCGTGGAGCACTAAACGACTGCCGTAACTCGAACGTCCATGCTCTGGACCCGTCCAGTGTGAGACCCTGCGCATGCAAGGTTGCCATCCTGCCGCCGTGTTCTGATGTCCATGCGACGGCAAAGCTGCGCTGCGTTGCGATCGGGGTGATCCACTGAATACTGTTGTCGCCTTGCACGGCGACTTCAACAGTCGTTGACGAAGTCGTTCTGATGTTTGGGACTGGGGTCAACGTGGCAAAGAGCTTCACACTATCTCGGAGACTCCGAAGCCCAAGCCAGAACGTCGCCCTGTGCTGCGCCTGTTGAATCACCTGTACATCACCGACAGAACGTGCCCAGCCCAGGCTGTCGACGCTGAGTGTTCTGTCACGCCAATGAACGACGGTGAGTGGTGTAAACGCATATGCAACGATCTGTGTATTCAGGACACCGATTGTGCCGTTTACTTCGAACGCTGCAGACACGAGCGACTGATCCCAACGCATCTCCGTCTTTGGCGCGACGGAGTCCACTATTGCGAGAGTGCCGCCCTCGCTGACTGCTGCCCTATACAGCATCAACAGTCGCGTGCCAGAGCGCCGACCCTCCACCGGCTGCGTTCGCGCGAGCAGCACAAAACTGCCATAGGGCTGCGATGACCGATGAACTTCCTGCACCACAGTAAATGGGGGCGTCGAATCGCGCCCGACGACAGCAAAGGCAGTTCGATCGCGACGAAGACCGAAACCCAACAGGTCGTGAAAGCTCTTGCGCTGAGAGTCCACAGTAGTCGTTCGCCCTCCCACCCACGCGCTGTGCGGTCCAGCAAGTACTCGAGTGTTCGCTGTCGTCACCACCGGCTTACCGCGAATCGTCACAGCCCGAATATCGTTGAGTCGTACCGCGCACTCTGGTCCGAGTTGCTGAGCCAGCGCGGTTGATGCACTCAATACCAGTCCGGCTATCAGTCGAAGGAGCGGTGACTTAGCCATATTTTTCGCGACGAAGCGGCGAGTGTGATGCTTCGCACACCGCGGGTGCGCAAGCATGAACGAGTGCTGCTATTTGGTCGTACTTCCAGATCACCGACGGTGCCGCTCGTAAGCCAATTCTCGGCGCGTATTGATACGAAATGGCGTCGGCACAACAGATCGTACGAAGCTACCGTTATATTGTCAATAGGTAATACTAATTCGCGACTCCGGTCGACGTGACCGTTGGGCCCGCTTTCACGTCTTGACCACGAGCCTGCCGGATAGGCACGACCACCGTACTGGTGCGCAATGCGCGCGCGAGTCGGTCGAATTGCCACGTTCCGGAGGCGGATTCCGGCGCGCACGCGGGCGTCGGTATGGCAGAGGAGGGCTCGGACAAATCGCGGAAGAACAGACACGTTCACTCCCTTCGCGCCATTTGAACGAGTCGCAGTTGATTGTCGGTCCCACGCAGGGCGTGACTCGCTCCAGTAGTGCGAGGCCGCGCGGGGGGGGGCTGGCTCGTGGACAAAGCAGAGCGGGCTCCCGTCATCATGACGGGAGCCCGCTGCGTCCTGCGATCCCGCCGATCAGAACGTGAACTGCGTCCGGCGGCTGATCGTGAACAGCGTGGTGCCGATGATCGGTTCGCCGGCCGTGCCGGCACCCGTCTGCCCGCTGAACGCGCTGTTCACATCGACGCCACCCGACGTCAGTTGCCACGCAGTGTTCCAGCCCGGCACCTGCGAGAAGTCGGGCATTTGCAACGAATACGACAGGTTGCCTGCTCGCGCGGCCGATGTGGACGAGAGGATCCAGCGGCGCGGCAACGACGGCGGATCGAACACCACCGACACCTGGCGGTTGAAGGCGGCCGGCAACGTGCCGGCAGCCGTGGCACGCGGATAGGTCGCGTTCGGGACCAAAGTCACCGTCGGCGCCGCCGGATCGGCCGGCATCGCCATCGTGATGTTCGCCGGACCGCCGATGTACCGGCTGATCGACCGGCTCACGGTGGTGCCGACATTCTGCGTGATCGTCACCCGCTGCTGGTC
>JANOCB010000045.1:0-53375 GCA_031411975.1 Gemmatimonadaceae bacterium | reverse complement strand
TTTTCGGAGCACGCCGTGTCGCAGATTCCCGCCCACCTCCAGTACACGAAGGAACACGAATACGTCGCCGGCGCCGCCGATGCCGACATCGTGACCATCGGCATCACCGATTACGCGCAGGGAGAGCTGGGCGACATCGTGTATCTCGACCTGCCGAAGGTCGGCGCCACGTTCGCCGAACATGCCGTGTTCGGGACGATCGAAGCCGTGAAGGCCGTGAGCGAGCTGTATTCGCCGCTGGCGGGCGAAGTGGTCGAAGTGAACCCGCGTCTCGATGGCGAGCCGGCCCTGGTGAACAGCGATCCGTTCGGCGATGGCTGGATGATCAAGCTGAAGGTCGCCGACAAGGGAGCCCGTGCGGCCCTGATGACCGCCGACGCCTACAAGGCGCTGCTCGGCGAGTAAGCCGACGCGACGCGTACGACGAAGGGCCGGCCTCCCTCACGGAAGCCGGCCCTTCGTGTGTCCTCCCCACCATGGTGTCCGAATCACGCCGACGCCGCGTACGCCTCCATCGGCAGGCAGCTGCACACCAGGTTGCGGTCACCGAACGCACTCTCGATGCGACCCACCGTCGGCCAGAACTTCGCCGCCCGCACCCACGCCGCCGGGAACGCCGCCTGTTCGCGCGGATAGGCATGCGTCCAGGCATCGCTGATCACGGCACTGGCCGTGTGCGGCGCGTGCTTGAGCGGGTTGTCGTCGCGCGGCAGTTCGCCACGCTCCACCTGCGCGATCTCCGCACGAATGCTCAGCATCGCCTCGCAGAAACGATCCAGCTCCGCCTTGTTCTCGCTCTCGGTGGGCTCGATCATCAGCGTGCCGGCCACCGGGAAGCTCACCGTCGGCGCATGGAAGCCGTAGTCCATCAGACGCTTGGTGATGTCCTCCACCTCGATCCCCGCGCTCGCCTTGAGCGGACGCGGATCGACGATGCACTCGTGCGCCACCGTGCCGTTCGGACCCTGATAGAGCACCGGGTACGCATGCTCGAGCCGCTTGGCGACGTAGTTCGCATTCAGGATCGCGACCTTGGTGGCATACGCCAGCCCTTCGGCGCCCATCATGCGGATGTACAGGTAGCTGATCGGCAGGATGCTGGCGCTGCCGAACGGCGCGGCACTCACCGCACCCGAGCTCAGCTCCGTGCCGAGGCCCGCCGGTGCATGGCCGGGGAGGTGCGGCACCAGATGCGCCGCCACACCGATCGGGCCCATGCCCGGACCACCGCCACCGTGCGGAATGCAGAACGTCTTGTGCAGGTTCAGGTGGCAGACGTCCGCGCCCACGTCGCCGGGACGACACACGCCGACCATCGCGTTCATGTTCGCACCGTCCATGTACACCTGACCACCATGCGCATGGATCTCGGCGCAGATGTCGGCGATGTCGGCCTCGAACACGCCATGCGTGCTGGGATACGTGACCATCAGCGCCGCCAGGTTGGCCGAATGTTCAGCGGCCTTCGCCTTGAGATCCGCCACGTCGATGTTGCCGTTGGCAGCGGTCTTCACCGGCACGATGTGCATGCCGCACATCGCCGCGCTGGCGGGGTTTGTGCCGTGCGCACTGGCCGGAATCAGGCACACCGTGCGATGGCCATCACCGCGCGCCTGATGGTAGCGACGGATGGTCAGCAGACCGGCGTACTCACCCTGCGACCCGGCATTCGGCTGCAGCGACACGGCCGCAAAACCGGTCACGTCGGCCAGCGCCGCCTCGAGCTCCTCGAACATCTGCGCATACCCCTGCGCCTGCTCGCGCGGCGCGAAGGGGTGCAGCTGGCCGAACTCCGCCCACGTCACCGGATACATCTCGGTGGCCGCGTTGAGCTTCATGGTGCAGCTGCCGAGTGCGATCATCGAGTGACAGAGCGACAGGTCCTTCGCCTCGAGCTGCTTGATGTAGCGCAGCATCGCGGTCTCGCTGTGATGCGTGTTGAACACCGGGTGCGTCATGAACGGCGACGTGCGCGCGAAGCGCTCGTCGTAGCGCGGCGCCACGTCGGCGGCCAGCGCCTCGATGTCGAGGCCCGACGCCTCCCCACCGTTGAAGATGGTCAGCAGCGTCGCCACGTCCGCCAGCGACGTGGTCTCATCCAGCGACACGCCGATGGACCCTTCACTGAGGCGGCGCAGGTTCACACGGTGCGTCGCCGCAGCCGCCATGATGTCCTGCATGCCATGCACGCCCACTTCCACCCGCACGGTGTCGAAGTAGTGATCGTGCAGCACCTGCAGGCCGAGCCTGTCGAGACCGGCCACGAACGTCGCGGTCAGGCGCTGGATGCGGCGCGCGATGCGTGTGAGGCCCTGCGGGCCGTGATACACGCCGTACATGCTGGCCATCACCGACAGCAGCACCTGCGCGGTGCAGACGTTGCTGGTGGCCTTCTCGCGACGGATGTGCTGCTCACGGGTCTGCAGCGCCATGCGCAGCGCCGGCGCGCCATGGCTGTCGCGGCTCACGCCGATGATGCGGCCGGGCAGCAGGCGCTTGAATTCGTCGCGGGTCGCGAAGAATGCCGCGTGCGGCCCGCCGTACCCCATCGGCACACCGAAACGCTGGGCGCTGCCGACGGCGATGTCGGCGCCCCACTCGCCCGGCGGGGTGAGCAGCGTCAGCGCCATCAGGTCGGTGGCCGCCGTCACCAGCGCGCCGACGGTGTGCGCCCGCTCGCAGAAGGCCGAGTAATCCACCACCGCACCATCGGTGGTCGGATACTGGATCAGCGCACCGAAGAATTCGCCCGTCAGCTCGGCCGACATCGCCTCACCGACCACCACCTCCCACCCGCGCGACTCGGCGCGCGTCTGCACCACCGCGATCGTCTGCGGATGGCAGTCGCTGGCCACGAAGAACTTCGTGCGGTTGCCGCTCACGGCACCATGCGACAGCGCCATCGCTTCGGCGGCCGACGTGGCTTCGTCCAGCAGCGACGCGTTGGCGATCGGCAGGCCGGTCAGGTCGATCACCATCGTCTGGAAGTTGAGCAGTGCCTCGAGGCGGCCCTGCGCAATCTCGGCTTGGTACGGCGTGTACGCCGTGTACCAGCCCGGGTTCTCCAGCACCGTGCGCTGCACCACGGCGGGCACGATCGTGTTGTAGTACCCCTGGCCGAGATACGAGGTGCGGACCTCGTTCTTCGCCGCGATGCCCTTCAGGCGCGTGATCGCCGCGAACTCGCTTTCGGCCGGCGGCAGGTTCAGCAGTCGGCGGAAACGGATCGCTTCAGGGATCGTCGCATCGATGAGGGCGTCGAGTGTCGGGTAGCCCAGCGTGTCGAGCATCGCCGCCACTTCGGCGGGCGTCGGACCCACGTGGCGCTGGATGAAGCTGCCCGCGTCATCGAGCGCAGCCGGAGCGGCAGAGGTGGAACGGACGGGAACGGCCATGCGGCGAAACTCCAGAGGGCGCCCGGAGCGCGCGCCCGATCGTCAGATTGGTATCGATTGGCGGCACCGGCGGCATCTCCGGCCGGCACCCATGAAACGTAATGACCACGAGCGACCACAACGGTGGCCGACCCCACTCCCCTCTCAGCTGACCACATCCTGCCTGGCCTCTGGGGCGGGACCATCCGGCTCCTGACGAGCCCGCCGCGTCCGGCTGCCATGAACATGGCCCTCGACGAGGCCATGCTGATGCACGCCGCCGAATCCGGCGAGACCCTGCTCCGGCTGTACAGTTGGGATCGCCCTTCCGTTTCCTTCGGACGGAACCAGCGCTGCGACGGCGTCTACTCGGCCGCTCGGTGCGAGCAGGCGGGGGTGCCCGCCGTCCGCCGCCTCACCGGCGGCCGGGCCCTGCTCCACGGGCGCGAGGTGACCTACAGCGTGGCCGCTCCCACCACTGCCGCGCCCACCCTGCGCGGCGGCTACGAGGCCATCAACAGCCTCCTCCTCGACGCGTTGCAGGCGCTCGGGGTCCCCGCCCAGCGTGCAGCGCCGACCGGTCGCAGCCCGAGTCCGGGCCTCGCCCCCTGCTTCGAGACCCCCGCAGCCGGTGAACTGGTCGTGGGAACGCAGAAGCTCGTCGGCTCGGCGCAGCACCGGGACGCGACCGCCTTCCTGCAGCATGGATCGATCCTGCTCGGAGACGATCAGCGCCTGCTGCACCGCATCGCGCTGCAACCGCTGCCGCCGGTTCCGCCCCCGGCCACCCTGCAGATGTTCGGCATCACCGATCCGGATCGCGTGGCCGATTCCATCACCGGGGCGCTGCGCCGCACTGCGACGGGCGATATCGTCGTGTCGGATGATTCCGCAATACCGGAACGTCACCTCGCGGTGGCGCTGCGTCGCTATCGTGATCCTCTCTGGACCTGGCGACGCTGATGTCGCCTGTGCCACCACCACAGCCGATCGACCGATGACGGGTCTCCGCCCACTCCGCTTCCTGCCGCTGGTCGTTCTCGCCGCCTGCACCTCGGGCAGCGATGCGCCGGCCGCCGCCACCGCGGGCTCACCCGGCGGCACCATCGTGATCGCCACGCCCGGTGAACCCGACAACTTCCTGCCGCCCATTACCGTCGCGACGCCCGGGCTGCAGGTGAATGACCTGATCTACCAAAGGCTGGCGACCATCGGCGATGCACTGAACACGGTAGGCGACAGCGGCTTCGCGCCCGATCTCGCGCAGCGCTGGACGTGGGCGCCCGACTCGCTCTCGGTGACGTTCGCACTGGACGGTGCCGCGCGCTGGCACGACGGCACGCCGGTGCGGGCCGCCGATGTGGCCTTCAGCTTTGCCCTCTTCACCGACCCGAAGACCGCCGCACCCGCCGCGCCGCTGCTCGCGAACATCTCGTCGGTCACGGCGTCCGATTCGCTCACCGTCGTCGCCACGTTTCGCGCGCGTCGGCCGGAGGCATTCTTCGAGCTCGTGCACCAGCTCTTCATCCTGCCGCAGCACCTGCTGAAGGATGCCGATCGCAGCAAGCTCGCCATGTCGCCGCTGGCCACGAAACCAGTGGGCAGCGGGCCGTTCCGCCTGACGCAGTGGGTGCCCTCCCAGCTGGTCGAAATTTCGGCCGACACCACCGGCGGCCGTCGTCGCGCGCAGCTGGATCGCGTGCTGTTCACCTTCGCGCCTGATCCGAACGCGGCCTTCACGCGCGTGGTCACCGGCGAGGCCGACCTGTACGAGGCGGTCCGTCCGGACAAGGTGGCGGAGGTGGTCGCCAACCCGCAGCTGCGTCTCGTGCTCGGCCCGTCGCTCGACTACAACTATCTCGGCTTCAACCTGCGCGACACCACGAATCGAGGCGCGCACCCGATCTTCGGCGATCGCAACGTGCGCCGCGCGCTGACCATGGCCACCGATCGTCGCAGCATCGTGGCCAACATCTACGACACACTGGCCGTGCAGGCCCGCGGACCGTACACCAGCGCGTCGATCACGAATGATTCGTCGCTGAAGCCGCTGCCGTACGCGGTGGACAGCGCCAATGCGCTGCTCGACGCCGCAGGGTGGGTGCGTGGTGCCGACAGCATCCGGTACCGGAACGGCAAGCCGCTGGCCTTCAGCATGATGACCCCGTCCTCGAGTGCAGCGCGCATGCGCGCAGCCGTGCTGCTGCAGGAGCAGTTCCGGCGTGTCGGCGCGGATGCGAAGGTGGACGCAAGGGATTACCCCACCTTCATTGCTCGCGCGGGCAAGCGCCGCTTCGATGCCCTGATCAATCAGTGGATTCCGGATCCCGGTGTGGGTGGCGTGAACGACACCTGGACCTCCGCTGGCGCCGCGGCGGGTGGCAACAACTACGGCAATTATCGCAACGCGGCATTCGACGCGCAGGTGGACAGCGGCCAGCAGGCGTTTGCGCCGGCGTCGATGCGCATGCATTTCGCGCAGGCGTGGCGGATCATCGCCGACGATGCACCAGCCATCTGGCTGGCGGAACCACGCCGCGTGATGGCCGTGCACCGGCGCATCCAGATCACCGCCATCCGTCCCGGTGCGTGGTGGATGGGCATTCCGAAGTGGAGCATCCCTGCCGACCAGCGCATCGCGCGCGACCTCCCGGCTGCAGGAGCCGCACGCTGATTCCCGCGCCACCGCTGCACCGCCCGTGCGCAGGCTGATCCACCGGATCCTGCAGGGGCTCGTGGTCGTGGCGATCGTGGCCACGACCACGTTCGTGCTGGTGCGGCTCGCGCCGGGCGACCCCTTCGCCGGTACCTTCGACAACACGCACATGACCGAGGCGATGCGCGCACGGTGGCGTGCCGCGTATGGGTTCGATGGCAGCATCGGCACGCAATACCTGCGCTGGATGGGGATGCTGATGCAGGGCAACCTCGGCTTTTCCCTCTCGAAGAACGCGCCTGTCACCGAAGTCATCGCGGAGGCCCTGCCGTACACGCTGCTGCTGATGGGCGTCGCGCTGGGTATCGCCTTCGCGCTGGGCATGTTGCTCGGTGCCGTGCAGGCCGCGCGTCACGATCGCCCGCTCGATCGCACCATCGGTGCCGTCACGCTCGTAGCCGGCGCCATGCCGGATTTCTGGCTGGCTCTGGTGCTGATGCTCTGCGGCACGTACTGGCTGCGACTCTTTCCTGTCGGCGGTGCATCGGATCTGCTGCTGCCGGTGTCGGCCAGCGCACTGACGGTGTTCGTGGACCGCGTGCGGCATCTGGTGTTGCCGGTGCTGACGCTCGTCATCCTCATCACGGCACCCGTCGCGCGACAGCAGCGCAGCGCACTGCTCGACCGGCTGCGCGCCGAATGGGTGCGCACGGCGACGGCCAAGGGACTGACACCCGGCGCCGTCTTCCGGCGGCATGCGTGGCGCACGGCGCTCGGCCCGATCGTGTCGCTCGGCGGTCTGGCGTTGCCTGCACTGGTGGGGGGCGCGGTGTTCGTCGAACGCGTCTTCGCCTGGCCCGGCATGGGACGGCTCGCCACCGGGGCGATCGGATCGCGTGACTACCACCTCGTCGTGGGATGCGTGATCACCGGTGCCGTGATGGTCGTCGTCGGCTCGATCCTCGCCGACCTGCTCGTGATGCGCCTCGATCCACGCGCCGCGGATCACGACACTGATGCTCGTGTGGCCGCGGCGTGACGGACACGCCCACCGACGCCACCGCGTGGCGCGTGATCGTGCGGCGCCTGCGTGCTGATCGTCGCAGCATGGTCGCCATCGGTGCGTTGCTGACGATGAGCGTGCTCGTGCTGCTCGGGCCGCTGCTCGTCGCGCATCGAGAGTACGAACAGCTCGACATCACGAACCTCGTCCACGTGCGACCCGGTGCCGAGTTCCTGCTCGGCACCGACGCCTACTCCCGTGATGTGCTGTCGCGCGTGCTGAGCGGGGGGCGCGTCTCGCTGCAGGTCGCCATGAGCGCCGTCTTCATCGAGACGTTCGTCGGCGTGGCGTGGGGGCTGGCCGCGGGGCTCGCGGGCGGCTGGGTGGATACCATCATGATGCGTGGCGTCGACGCAGGCCTGAGCGTGCCGCGCGTGCTGCTGCTGCTGACGATCCTCGCTGCCACCCCAATGGTGCCGGTCTGGGCGCTCGTCGTGATTCTCGGCCTCACCGGCTGGTTCGGCATGGCGCGGCTCGTGCGCAACGAGGTGCGCAGCGTCCGCAATGCCGATTTCGTGATGGCCGCTCGCAGTCTCGGCGCGTCACCGCTGCGCCTCGCACTCAGGCACGTGCTGCCGCACGTGAGTGGTCAGGTGCTGGTTTCCGCGACCCTCGCCGTGGGCCACGTCATCGTGCTCGAGGCCGGCCTCAGCTTCCTCGGCATCGGCGTGCAGCCGCCGCGCGCCAGCTGGGGCAACATCATCGGTGACGGCAGCGAGTTCATCGCCACCGCGCCCTGGGTATCGATCGCCCCCGGGCTCTGCCTCGTGA
This sequence comes from Gemmatimonadaceae bacterium, assembly GCA_031411975.1. GTDB lineage: Bacteria > Gemmatimonadota > Gemmatimonadetes > Gemmatimonadales > Gemmatimonadaceae > JACMLX01. The sequence continues at coordinate 45,511 of JANOCB010000045.1, read as the reverse complement.
TCACGGTCCTCGCCGTCAGCGCATTGGGCGACGGGTTGCGCGACGCGATCGCTCCCCGGCAGCTTCCCCGCACATGACCGCCTCCAGCGCACCCCCAGCCGACTCCCTGCTCTCGTTGCGTGACGTGCGCGTCACCTTTCGCACCGCCGACGGCCTGATCACCCCGGTGGACGGTGTGTCGTTCGACATCGCGCGTGGCGAGACGCTGGCGCTCGTCGGTGAAAGTGGCTGCGGCAAGTCGCTCACCGCGCTCACCATCCTGCGCCTGATCGACGCCCCCGGACGGATCGAGCCGGGCAGCCGCATCCTGTTCGAGGGCCGCGACGTGATGACCCTCGCCGACCGCGACCTGCGCGCCATTCGGGGGCGGCAGGCCGCGATGATCTTCCAGGAGCCGATGACGGCACTCAACCCGGTGTACTCCGCCGGTGAGCAGATCGCCGAAGTCGTGCGCACGCACACCAAAGCGAGCCGCAGCGAGGCGTGGGAGAAGGCCGTCGCGATGCTGGGCGCCGTCGGCATTCCCTCGCCGGAGATCCGCGCGAAGCAGTACCCGCACCAACTCTCGGGTGGCATGCGACAGCGGGTGATGATCGCGATGGCGCTGGTGATGAACCCGTCGCTGCTGATCGCCGACGAACCCACCACCGCCCTCGACGTGACGATCCAGGCGCAGCTGCTCGACCTGCTGCGCGACGCACAGCAGGCACGTGGCGCGTCGATGCTGCTGATCACGCACGACCTCGGCGTGGTGGCCGAGTCGGCGCAGCGAGTGGCGGTGATGTACGCCGGCCAGATCGTCGAAGAGGCGCCGGTGGCCGCACTCTTCGCCGAGCCGCAACATCCGTACACACAGGGACTGATGGCAGCGATGCCACGCGCCGGCACACGCCGCACCCGACTCACGACGATTCCGGGGACGGTGCCTCCACCGGGCGCCTGGCCGACGGCGTGCCGCTTCGCCGACCGCTGCGGTCATGCGTGGACCCGCTGCACCAGCGAGGCGCCACCGCTGCACCAGCTGGGAGATGGCCGCACGTCGCGGTGTCACCTCGTGGACGAGCCGCAGCGTCGCGCCGCCATCCAGGCAGCGGGAGCCGTGGCATGAGTGATCCGTTGCTGCGCGTGCAGCATCTGTCGAAGGAGTTCCCGATCCGCGGCGGCATCCTGAATCGTGTGCAGGGCAGCGTACGCGCCGTGACCGACGTGTCATTCGACGTCGCAGCCGGCGAGACGCTGGCCGTCGTGGGAGAATCGGGGTGCGGCAAGACCACCACGGGCCGTTGCATCCTGCGACTGATCGAGCCCACCGCCGGGACCATCCAGTTCGATGGCGTGGACCTGCGATCGCTGGAAGGCGCGGCGCTCCGCAAGATGCGTCGGCACATCCAGCTCGTCTTCCAGGATCCATACGCATCGCTCAATCCACGGATGACGATCGGCGACACGATCCGGGAGGGGCTGATCATTCATCAGCTGGCCGAAGGGTCGGCGGCCGATGCACGCGTGCAGTCGCTGATGGAGGAAGTGGGGCTCCGCAAGGAATGGTCGAGCCGCTACCCCCACGAGTTCTCCGGTGGGCAGCGCCAGCGCGTCGGCATCGCGCGTGCGCTCGCGGTGCAGCCCAGGTTCATCGTGCTCGATGAACCCGTCTCGGCACTCGACGTCTCGGTGCAGGCCCAGGTGATCAACCTGCTCCAGGACCTGCAGCGCGACCGTGGTCTCACCTACCTGTTCATCGCGCACGATCTGGGCGTGGTGGAACATCTCGCCACGCGGGTGGCGGTGATGTACCTCGGGCGCATCGTGGAGCTCGCCAGCAGCGAAGTGCTGTTCACGCGCCCGATCATGCCGTACACGCAGGCGCTGCTGTCGGCGATTCCGCTCCCTGACCCACTCGCTCCCCGCGACCGGATCGTGCTCGAGGGTGATCCGCCCTCACCCGCGAATCCGCCGGCCGGATGTGTGTTTCACCCGCGGTGCTTCCATCCCGACAAGGATGCCGCCTGCACGCAGGTCGTGCCGCCGCTCGAGGAGAAGGCGCCCGGTCACTGGGCCGCGTGCATCAAGCAGCCTGCCGGTACATCCGACTTCTTTCTGCCGGCCGCCGCACTGCGCAGCCGTCGCACCGCCCCTTCTCCCGTCGCCTGACCACCGTGTCTTCTGTGTCGCCAGCACCTGCGCGCGCCTCCGTGGCCTCCACCGATCGCGCCTTCTTCGGCCATCCGCGCGGCCTCGGCCTGCTGGCAGCCGCCGAGATGTGGGAGCGTTTCTCGTATTACGGCATGCGCGCCATCCTCGTGCTGTATCTCACCAAGGCGCTCGGCTGGAGCGGACAGGATGCTTCGCGGCTCTACGGTGCGTACACCGGTGCGGTGTACCTCACCCCGATGATCGGCGGCTACCTCGCCGACCGGTTCCTTGGCACGCGACGCTCGCTGGTGATCGGTGGTGTGATCATCGCCATCGGCCATTTCCTGCTGGCCGTTGACGACATGACGTTCTTCTACGCCGGCCTGATCGCCGTCGTGATCGGCACGGGGTTCTTCAAGCCGAACGTCTCCACGATGGTGGGACAGCTGTACGCGGAAGGTGACGTTCGCCGTGATGCCGGCTTCACGATCTTCTACAGCTGCTTCAACTTCGGCGCCTTCCTCGCACCACTCATCTGCGGCTTCCTCGCCGAAGATCCACGCTTCGGCTGGCACTTCGGCTTCGGTGCCGCCGGTGTCGGCATGGTGCTGGGCCTGATCGTCTATCTCGTCGGGCGCGACAAGTACCTGCCGGGGATCGGTCTCGTGCCCGATCATGCGCGCGATGCCGAGACACGCGCCGAAATCGGTGAGCTCGCGATCCCGACGTATGGCCGCAATGCGGTGCTCGGTGCCACGGGCGGTGTGATCATCGCCACCCTCGCGTCGATCAAAACCTGGTCGGTGATCGGCATTCCGGCATGGCTCTTCTCGCTCTCAGGCATGATGTCCATGCTGTACGGCGTGATCATCGGCGCCGCCTTCACCGTCGCGCTGCTCGGCACCAAGGGTGAAGAACGCGAACGCGTGTGGGCGCTGGTGCTGGTGTCGTTCTTCGTGGTGTTCTTCTGGCTGGTGTTCGAACAGGCCGGCAGTTCACTCACACTCTTCGCCGACCGCGACACCGATCTCACCAGCGGCGCCTGGCTCTTCGGCATGGAGCGCATTCCCGCGAGCTGGTTCCAGAGCATCCAGCCGCTCTGCATCATCCTCCTCGGCCCATTCGCCGGCTGGTTCTGGCTCTACCTGAACAAGCGCGGCAAGGAACCGGCCACGTCGATGAAGATGGTGTACGGCCTCTTCCTCGCCGGACTCGGCTTCTTTCTGCTCTACTTCGCCGGCCGCGCGGTGGACGCGGGCGACAAGGTGTCGCCGCTCTGGCTGGTGGGGGCCTATCTCTGCCACAGCTTCGGTGAGATTGCGCTCTATCCCGTGGGCCTGAGCTACGTCACCAAGGTGGCGCCGGTGCAGTTCGTGTCGCTGCTGATGGGCACCTGGTTCCTCGCCATCTCCGCCGCGAACTTCCTCGGTGGATTCCTCGCCGGGCTGATCGACGAAATCCCCAGCCGCGCCACGTTCTTCACCATCCCCACCGCCACCGCCTGGGGCGCGGGCCTGCTGATGCTGCTCTGCGTGCCCCTCCTCCGCCGCCTCACCCGCAGCATCCCCGACGCCTGAGACCGCGGCACCACGCGACAGCGACAGCAACAGCAACAGCAACAGCAACGGCAACGCCGACGGCTTAACGCAAGCCGCCTGCGGCGGCCGCAGAACAGAACAGCCGCAGAACTGCCAAAGGGCGTACGACCTATGTCGCCCCGCTCGCCATATGAGCGCTGAAAAATTGATGGGAACTGCGCCCGCGAGACGCAGTTCCCAAAGCAGTTTCCGGGTGGTGGCGCAGCAGCAGCGTCGTACGTGCGAAGGGATCGTCGTGCGCTGGTCTGCGGCTGTTTGCAGTTCTGCGGCCGCCGCAGGCGGCTTGCGTGATGCAGTTGCAGTTGCAGTTGCTGTTCGCGCCGAACCGCGCGCGTGTCAGAACGAGAAGAGGTTCGTGATCAGCGACCGCTCACGCGCACGCCGTGATTCGTCGGGGTCCTGCCAGAACGTCCGCGTGAAGTTGCCCGACGCCAAACGCACTTCCCACCGGCGCGAGTTCAGGTCCGGATTGAGCGCGTACACCAGATCCGCCCGATACATCCGGCGTGAGCGTGGCGGCACGGAGAAAAGAATGCCTGTGCCGAGGCTCGATCGGTAAGGCGTCGTGACACCGAATGGCACCTTTCCGGCCCACGTGCGTCCGCTTTCGACGAAGCCGACGACACCGAGATCGGCAAAGCCCCAGGGGCGCCCAACGAACTGTCGCTGCTCCGCGCGCAACACCACACGGCTGCCACCGGCATCGAGCGACTGGCGGAATCCGCGCACGCCGACGCGTGACTGCCCCAGCGGGACCTGAAATGGTACGCGCACGTCGTTCCCGCCGGTGAACTCCACCGAGCCGATCGTCGTCGAGGACTTCGTCGGCTTGACGTACAAGGCCGTGCGCCCGCTCACGAGGCGACCGTCCCAGCCGCCGCGGTTCGCCTTGCGGCCGGAGAAGATCCACTCCGTCCCGAGAAACGAGCGCTCATTGCCGTAGCCCGCGTAGAAGTCACTGGCAACGAAGTAATCGGACGTACTCAACCCCTCCCATTTCAACGGACGCCCGAACTGTCCACTGAACTGCACGCCGATCCGCAGGTCCTGCACACCGGTCAGCGCGTCGAACCCTTCCACCGGAAGGAATCGCATCGCGCGGCCGCCGAACAGCAGGTTCATCCGCGTTGCATTCTGCGTTGGCGCCGGCAGCACGGGCAGTCGTGATCCGAATGGTATGGCGCCGCTGTCGGTCACGATCACCGCCTCACCGATCTGTTCCCCGTCATAGCTCACCGACCCGCCGGCCAGCAGCAACGCGCCCGGCCGGCCGATGCGCGCCACACCACCGAGCGACCCGAACGTGCGTGTCACGCTCTGGAAGGGCAACTCACCGGTTTCCCGGAGGAATCGCACGTAATCGTCGTCACGGCCGAGGATCGCGCGAAAGCCGTACCGCTGCAGGTCGGTGATGAACGGATAGCGCAGTTCGATGTCGGCGCGATCACCAAGCCCGAAACGGTTCCAGGTGAGGTTGGTCTGGATCGGACGGCCGAACGTCACCGCCGAACGCGCGCGAAGTGTCCGGCCATCGCGCAGACCACCATTGTCGCGCCAGCCCGCTTCCAGCAGCAGGCCACGCCCGAGAAAATTCGAGTTGCCGATCGACGCCGCGCGCAGGCTGGTGCCCGAGGCCGACGCACTGGCGATCATGGCCACTTCGTCCACCGTGGCCACGATCAGGTGCACGCCGTCACGATCGGGATACACCAGCACGCGCGCATCCTGAATGAACCACTGCGCACGCAGCACACGCTCGGTCTCCCGGCGCTTGATCTCCGTGCAGATCTCCCCTTCCCGAAACTGCACGAATTCACGGATCACCCGCGCGCGGCTGTCCACGTGGAACTTGCGCACCAGTCCCGTCACCAGCCGCGACGAGGCGGACCGGCCACCGAACTCCGGGCCCATCGGTTCGATCGAGATTTTGGTGATGCGCTGGCCGATACACCGCTTGAGCGCCGTATCGGCCGGCGTGCTGAACACCTGCGCCCCGCAGCGCGTCGACACCAGCAACGCCGCAGCCAGCAGCAGCCCTCTCACGACCGCCCCATCCGGCGTTTCAGCTCCGCCAGCCGCTCCTCGGCCGACTGCGCACGGGCGGCATCGTCGAGCGTGCGGTAGTCCGATGAATCGACCGAGGCAGCGCCCGCCACCGACGGGTCCGGCGTGATGTCGGGCGCCGGGCCGCGGCCCGTCACCGCCTTCAGCTCCGCCTCCATCTCCGTCACGGTGCGCTCGGCGAGCGAAAGCTCCTCGTATTGCACCGCCACCTTCCGCTCCAGCAAACCGAGCGTGGCGCGCTGCGTATCGGCGAACCGTTCTGCGACGGCGACGGTCTCCTGATCATCGATCTGCCGTGCCAGGTCACCGCGCCGCACGATCGTGGCCAGCTCCGTGCGCGCCGCCTCCAGCTTCTGCATCGAGGCGGCGTACGCCGTGCGGACGTCATCACGCGCGATGCGTGCGAGCACCAGCGTCTGCTTCATCTCCGCCAGCTGCCGGCGGCTCGAGGGATTGCTGAACGACGACACCGTGTACGTGGCCGAGGAAACGAGGGACGAGAGGACGACCCGCAAGTTCCCCAGCGGCGCGGACCACCGCAACCGCTCGTGTCACGGCGGGCGTCACGGCATCGCCACGCCCCCGGTCAGGACGCCAGGCGCCAGCGCGCCTCATCCGAGACCTGCCGCATCAACCGCTCCGGACTGTGCTGCCCGGGAAACAACAGGCGGTCACTGACGCGGTTGAGCGCCTGCCGGATCAGCGGAAACTCGCCAGCGGCACGGGAGAAGAGTGGTCGCAGTCCGGTGCTGTCGGCCATCCGGTGTTCAGCGGCCAGGAGAAAGCCCTGTCGCCCCATCTCGTCGTAGTACGACAGATCGGGGCCACCCCGGCGCCACTTGCGCAGCATCACGTGATCGGGGAACAGTCCTGACAGCCAGAGCGCGTAGTTGGCCAGATGCTGACGCACGAGGAATGTCCGTTTGGGATCACCCTGTGCCGAATCCTCCAGCATCGCGGCCAGTGTGTCATACCGCTCGTCGTCATGTACCGCGATGCGCCATGCGCGATCGTGATCGGCGAAGTGCACCACGACACTCGCCACGTAATCCGCCACGGCGCGCTCCGCTTCCCCGAGGTCCCGCAGCGAATGCCGAACCAGCACGTAGGCAAACAGCGGCAGCGACGCATGCGCCGCCCGTGCATCGTCGGTCAGCGCAGCCAGCAGCCGCGTGTCGTCCAGCAGCACGTCGATGCCCTCGTGCCGCAGCGCCTCCTCGGCGGCATCGCGCTCATGCGCCGAGCCGCGGGCCACCAGGTGCAGGGCGAGTTGTGCGTCGTCGCGTGTGAGTGTGTGACGAAGGTCAGCCTGGATCATCGGTCCTGTCGCTCCGTGCGCGCATGTTGGACGGTCACTGCCTGACGGCTCCCGAATCGGATACACCAGAGCGACGCACCGTTGCAGGCGGCGCAACGGCGCCGCAGCACACGCCGGCGCTGGCGCTCAGCGGTGGCGAGTGCTGACAGGTGCGCCCAGCGCTGACGGAGCGTTAGATTCGGGCTCGATTCAGCACTGGTCACACCCACCCGTCCGACGTGCTCCGCATTTGCATCCCGGTCCATAACGAAGCCGCGACCATCGGCGTCCTCCTGTGGCGCCTGCGGACGGTCTTTCAGGGTTTCTCCCGGGAATACGACGTCACCGTCTACGACGACGCGAGCACCGACGGCACCGCCGAGGTCCTCGAGCCGTACCAGTCGGTGATGCCACTGACGGTGCTGCGGGGGGCCAAACACACGGGCTACGCCGGCAGCATCGACGCCCTCGTGCGCCACGTCGCCGCCGACGACGAGTACGCCCGACGCGACGCCATGGTGCTGCTGCAGGGCGACTTCACCGAGTCGCCGGAGAACCTCCCGGAGCTGATCAAGCGGTTCGAGGGCGGCGCTGACCTCGTTGCGGTCCATCGCATCACCTCCGAGGCCACCCCCGCCGACGAGCGCAGACTCCGCCGCTGGGGCCGCTGGGCGGTGAAGCCGTTCCTGCGCCTGCCACCGCTGGCTGATCCGTTCACCGGGTTCCGTCTGGTGCGCATCGCCGTTCTCCGTGACCTGATCAAGGCGATGGGCAATCGGGCGGTGTGCGCCGGGGAGGGGTGGGCAGCAAACATCGACTTCGCACTCAACGTCGCACCGTTTGCGCGACGGATCGAAAATGTCGAGTTCGCTCCGCGCTACGACGTGCGGCAGCGCGCCTCGCGCCGACGAGGCTGGGCCGACGTGATGGCGCTCTTTCACTGGGCCCGTGCGGCGCGCGGGACGGTGCGTCCGGTTCCCGGCGCGAAGCCCGCCGGTGACCAGGCGACCCGCGGCGATCTCGCCCTCGTCGTCCCTGTGCCCACCGAGCGTCTGCGCGCGACCCCGGCGCCCGCCGAGCGTGCAGAACGCGGCGGACGTGGTGATCGCGGGCGTCCCCCACGGAGTGCCGAGTCTCGCCCTCCCCGGGAGGAGCGGACCGCCGAGGAGCGCCCGCGTGGCGAGGAACGCCCTGCCCGTGAGGAGCGTCCGCCCCGTGAGCGCGAAGGGCGGAATGCCCGTGAGGAACGGGCACTCCGTGGTGAGGAACGCGCCCCCGCCGTCGAGCGTCCCGTGCGCGAACCGCGTGAAGCCCGTGAGCCCCGGCCCCCGCGGCCACCGCGCACCGAGCGGCCGCCCCGTGAGGAACGGGCTGCCGTCGCCGCCGCCGATCCGACCGAGGCGGACGACCTGATCGAACTCGAGGGCGTCACGGCCGAGCTCGTCGCAGACAGCACCGGTGCATCGCCCGAGACGGTCGAGGGCGGTGCGGGAGACGCTGGCAGCACCAAGCGGAAGCGCCGCCGGCGCCGGTCACGGAAGAAGGGGGCGCGTGCCGCCGATGGCACCCTGATCCCGTCCGACGCTGGCGACGACGGTGACGACGGCGAAACCTCCGACGGCGATGCCGTACGCGCTGGAACGTCCGACGACGGCGAGGGTGAGCAGGGTGAGGGCGAAGACGACGGCGAAAATGCCGAGTCCGCCGCAGGTGATGGCGGCGCCGACGGTGAGCGGCGCAAGCGTCGCCCCCGTCGCCGCCGTCGCGGTCGTCGTCCCGGCGGGACGGCGGGCGAGGAGGGGGCTGGCGAGTCCTCGGCTCCTCCAGCTGCCGAACCACCGGCAGCCTGACTTTTCCGTCTCCAAGGCCACGGACGTACCGGTGCTGCTGGTTCGCAATCTGTCATCCATTGCACTGCTTGCCGCCGTCAGCGGCTCCAGCGGTCCGGCGTCGGCCCGCGTGCACCCCGTGCCGCGACAGGACGCGTCGATGATCGAGGAGCCGCGTGTGCCACAGGTCGGTGAGCGGCTCGACTACGACGTGAAGTTCAGCGCCGTGAAGGTGGGCAGCGGCTTCATGGAAGCCGTGGGCTACGAACCGGTGCGCGGTGTCAACGCACTGCACGTGAAGTTCACCGTGCGCGGCGGCACCTTCTTCTACAAGGTCAACGACGTCCTCGAAAGCTGGATCGACACCACGCGATTCGTGTCACTCCGCCACCATCAGGAACTGTCGGAAGGCTCACGCGACCGCGACCGCCACTTCGAGTTCTTCCCCGAGCGCCGCACCTTCTCGCTGGACGGCAAGCCGGAAGAACCGGGTGTGGCCGACCCGCTCGACGAGGGGAGCTTTCTCTACTTCGTGCGCCGTGTGCCGCTCGAGGTGGGCCGTACCTACGAGTTCGCGCGCTACTTCCGCCCCGACCGCAATCCGGTGCGCATCATCGTGCTGCGCCGCGAGACCATCAAGGTACCGGCAGGCACCTTCCGCACCGTCGTCATTCAGCCGATCATCAAGGCGAAAGGCCTCTTCAGCGAAGGCGGCAAGGCGCAGGTCTGGCTCAGCGACGACTCGGCGCGCGTCATGGTGCAGATGAAATCATCATTGCCGATCGGCTCACTCAATCTGTACCTGCGCGCCTATCGCCCCGCGACGGGCGCCGCACTGGTGCGCGACAACTGACGCCCGAACGCGACCACGCTCCACTGCACCTCGCCGTCGAGGCCAGCACGCTCACGCGCAACGTGCGCGGCATGGGGCGGTATGCGCGCAGCCTGCTCGCCGCGATGCCGGCGCACCGTCCCAACCTGCGCTACACCATCTTCGCACGGAACGCCGCAGACGTGGCGCCGCTCACGGAACAGCTGGCCCAGTTGCCGCACGTGATGGAACGCACCACCGTGCGTCCGGTCACGGAGATGGCCGCGACGGCATGCGATGCCGCCTGGTATCCCTGCAACTTCGTGACCCACCGCCCGCAGCGCGGCGCGATCGTCGCCACGGTGCACGATCTCTTCCCGATGCTGCAACTCGACGGCCGATGGTGGAAGGTGCTCAAGCGCACCCGCGCGCGCGTCCGCTATCGGAGGACGCTGCACCACGCCGACCACGTGATCACCGGCGCGACCGTCGCAGCCGATGAGCTGGTGCGGACGTTCGGCCTCGCGCGCGACCTCGTCTCGGTGGTGCCGCACGCCGCCGATGACTTCCGTGCGGCCGATGCCGCGATGGCGGATCCGCTGTTGCAGCGCCTGCAGGTCGACGGCCCATTCCTGCTCGCAGTCGGGTCGCAGGAGCCGCGCAAGAACCTCGGCGTGCTCTACGACGCGATGCGCGTGCTCGACGCGCGAGGCCGCGCCATTCCCCTCGTGCTCTGCGGCCCCCGCGGCGTGCACGGCTTCAAGTCGGGTGACGCACTGCCGGCGTGGCTGCGGCTCGCCGGCTTCGTGCGCGACGACGAACTGGCCGCACTGTATGCCCGCGCTGCTGCGCTCGTGTTCCCGTCACGATACGAAGGGTTCGGCCTGCCGGTGCTGGAGGCGATGACCGTCGGCGGTGTCGTGATCTGCTCCGATGCGAGCACGATCCCGGAAGTGGGTGGCGATGCCGTGCTCTACTTCCCTCCCGACGACGCCGCGCAGCTCGCCACGCAGGTGCAGCGACTGCTCGACGACACGGGCCTGCGTGATCAGCTCGTTCGCGCCGGTACGGTGCAGGCCGCGAAGTACTCCTGGTCCCGCAGCGCCGCCGGCACCCTCGCCGCCATCGACGCCGGAATCCTCGCGCGCGCGCGTCGCTGACGGCACGTCTCGACACGCAGAGTTCCTTGCGTCTCTACGTCTTGGCGCCGTTGCGTCAGGTTGTTGCCGTTCGCGGTTGCCGTTGTTCGTTGCCGTTGTCCGATTGCTGAACGCGCAAACGACGAAGGGCGGACCAGACTGGCCCGCCCTTCTCACCACACTCCCGCCAGCGCTCAGTACGAGCGCGGCGAGTTCATCTTGTCGCGGATGCGGCGCGCGGTGCCCGGAGCGACGACGAGCATCACCCCATAGACCACTGCGCCGATCAGCAGGATCTTGACCGCCAGTCCGATCAGCGGAAAGAACAGCACGCCGATCAGTCTCAGGGCAAAGAGGCCCAGCAGCGCCACGACACCAATCGTGAAGATCGTTTTCAACATTTCATCTCCCTCCGGGAAGTCCTGCCCGGAATACGCGGCCAGCCGTCGGAGAGTTTCGGGGCGGGCAGTATTCTTCTGCCATGCACTCTAGCACCCTGCCATCGTGAGCCATACCACCGCAGACCTCGCCGTCATCGGCGCCGGCGTCGCCGGCCTGGCGAGTGCCCTCGCGCTCGCCGACACCGGGCTCGACGTCGTCATTCTGGGCGATGCCCGCGCGGGCGAGTCCTCCGCCGCGGCCGGCGGCATCCTCGACGCCTCGCACGGCTTCCCGCCCGCGACGCTGGAACTCATGCGTTCCGCCCGTGACCTCTGGCCGGCGTGGCTCAGCGCCCTCGCCGAGCGCACCGGCGTCGCCATCCCGCTCAACCGGGACGGCGTCCTCCACCTCGCCGCCTCCATCCATGAGGCGGAACGGCTGGCCGGCCTCGCCGGCGACGACGCCGAGTGGCTCGACAACCGCGCGCTCACGACCCTCGAACCGCATCTCGGCCACGCGCAGGGCGCCCTGCGATACCGGCACGATGGCGCCGTGAACCCGCTGGTGCTGCTCAAGGCCCTCAAGCAGGCCGTGGCCAGACATGTGCACGCCCGTGCGATGCAGCAGACGGTCGTCTCGATCGAGCCGGGCCCGGCGGCAGACGGCGTGAAGATCAACATCCTGGGAGGCGACACGATCACCGCAATGCGGGTCGTGATCGCGGGCGGCGTCTGGTCGACCGAACTTCCCGGCGTGCCCATGCACCTGCCGATCGCCCCAGTCCGCGGTCAGCTGATGTCGGTCGCCAGCAAGGCACTGCGACATGTGGTGATGCTGGGCGAGGGCTACGTCATCCCCCGCGGCGACGGCCGCACGATTCTGGGCGGCACCGAGGAACAGACCGGTTTCGACGCTCGGCATACCCCCGAGGGAGTCGCCCGCATCCGCGCGCTGGCCGCGGCCATTCTGCCGTCGCTGGGCACGGCCAGCATGCTCAGCACCTGGGCGGGGCTGAGGCCGATGACCCGTGATGGCCTGCCGATCATCGGGGCCGATGCCGAAGTCCCGTCGGTGATCTATGCCTGCGGCCACGGTCGGAATGGGATCCTGCTGGCGCCGCTCACCGGCGCGCTGGTGTCGGCCGAGGTCACCGGCGGCCTTCGACCAACCGCTGCAACCCCGTTCAGCCCGTTACGCTTTTCGTAAGGCAAAGGGGAAATCGAGGGAAATTTGCGAAGTAACTGCAGGTGTCGGAATAGACGGTTACTGCGCCTTCCACTCCCCGTCCCGACGGTCTACCTTCTCCGGCATACCGGACTGCGAACCGGCGCGACGGCGGCAGAGCGACGTACGATCGGCGCTCCCGTCCCGCCTCAGTCGATGTCCCCGGATGTCGGGTCATGGAAGAGCACCTGTACCAGATCCTCGGTCGCCACCGCGCCGAGCCACTGCCAGCGCGGAAGCCGAGCTGGCTGAAGGTGAAGGCCCCGGGCGGAGAGAATTACCTCCGCATCAAGGGCATGATGCGCGAGCTGGGTCTCCACACCGTCTGTGAGGAGGCCCACTGCCCGAACATCGGGGAGTGCTGGGACCACGGCACTGCCACCTTCATGATTCTGGGCGACGTCTGCACGCGCAACTGCGCCTACTGCGCCGTCTCGCACGGCCGACCGCCCAGCTTCGACCTCGCCGAACCGGAAAAGGTCGCCAGCGCGGTGGCGGCGATGAGCCTGCGCCACGCCGTCATCACCTCGGTCGATCGCGACGACCTTCCCGACTTCGGGTCGCATCATTTCCACGAAGTGATCCGCCTGATCCACGAGAAGGTACCGGGCTGCTCGGTGGAGGTGCTGGTCCCCGACTTCCAGGGAAAGCAGGACGCCATCGAACATGTCCTCGATGCCCGTCCCGAGATCTACAATCACAACACCGAGACCGTCCCGCGCCTCTACAAGAAGGCACGGCCGGGCGGTCGCTACGAGCGGGTGCTGAACATCTTCCGCATCGCCAAGGCACACGCGCCCGACATCCTCACCAAGACCGGCATCATCCTCGGCATGAGCGAGACGATCGAGGAAGTGATCGAGGTGATGAAGGACCTGCGGACGGTGGACGTGGACATTCTCACGCTCGGCCAGTATCTGAAGCCGTCCGAGAGTCATATCGCCCTCGACCGATATTACACCCCCGAGGAGTTCACCCATCTGCGCGAGGTGGGCAAGTCGCTCGGGTTCCGGCATGTTGAAAGTGGTCCGCTGGTGCGCTCGTCGTACCACGCCTGGGAGCAGGTGCAGGCGGCCGCCGCAGTCTGAAGCGTCACACGCAGTGCAGCACCGGTCGGTCCCGCGGAGTAGTCGCGGTGCCGTGCCGCCCGAAGTGCCTCGCGTCGCTCACAGTAGGGAGCGTCCAGACATCACCGGCCTCGCGCACACCGAGGCTCGGTGCTCCGTCGTTCAACCCACTGTCGCAACCACCATGGCCAAGCGCACTCCGTCGGCGAAGGCATCGCCGAAGCCCGCCCCATCCGCCCCCGCAGGCGATGCCGAGCGTACGCTCCACCTCTCGCTGCTCCGCTCGATGCTGCTGCAGCGTCGCTTCGAGGAGCGGTGCGCCGAGGCATACGCCATCGGCCGCATCGGGGGCTTCTGCCACCTCTACATCGGGCAGGAGGCGGTGAGCACTGGCACGCTCAGCCATCTCCGCCCCGATGACTACGTCATCACCACCTACCGCGACCACGGACAGGCGCTGGCGCGCGGCATGACGCCGCGCTCGATCATGGCCGAGCTGTTCGGCCGCGTCGATGGCTGCGCCGGCGGCAAGGGCGGCTCGATGCACATGTTCGACAAGGCGACCGGCTTCCTCGGTGGTCACGGCATCGTCGGCGGTCACCTGCCCATTGCCACCGGCGTCGGCTTCGCGATCAAGTATCGCGGTGGCGACCAGTGCATCGTCTGCTTCTTCGGTGAAGCGGCCGTGAACAACGGGGCCTTCCACGAGTCGCTGAACATGGCCGCACTCTGGAAGCTGCCCGTGATCTTCATCATCGAGAACAACCGCTACGGCATGGGGACCGCCGTGGAGCGCGCCTCGGCCATCAACGACATCTACGAGCGCGCCGGCAGCTACGACATGCATCGCGGCGTGGTGTACGGACAGGATGTGCTCGCCGTCCGCGCTGCCATCGACGAGGCAGTGACGCGGGCACGCACCGAGCAGAGCCCCACGCTGCTCGAGATGCGCACCTATCGGTTCATGGGCCACTCGATGTCGGATGCCGTCAGCGGCACCTACCGCAGCAAGGCCGAACTGGACGAGTACCTCAAGCGCGACCCGATCGCCCTGCTGCGTGCCCACATGGAAGAGCGCGGCACGCTGACCGAGGACGTGATGCAGGAGATGGACATCGAGATCAAGGGCATCGTGCAGGACGCGTGGGACTTCGCCGAGGCGAGCCCGGAACCGCCACTGGAAGCACTCATGGAGCACGTGTACGTGGACACCACCAGTGACAGCGTGAACACTGCCGGCGGGTGGAACTGACCATGCCGATCATCACGTATCGTGACGCGCTGAACCAGGCGCTCCGGGAAGAGATGCAGCGCGACGCACGCGTCTTCCTCATGGGTGAGGAAGTGGGCGTGTATCAGGGCGCGTACAAGGTGTCGAAGGGATTGCTGCAGGAGTTCGGCGAGATGCGCGTGGTGGACACGCCGATCACCGAGCTCGGGTTCGCCGGTGTGGGCGTCGGCGCCGCGATGGTGGGCCTCCGTCCGATCATCGAGTTCATGACCTGGAACTTCGCGCTGCTGGCGCTCGACCAGGTGGTCAACGCCGCCGCGAAGATGCTCTACATGTCGGGGGGGCAGTTCAACATCCCGATGGTGTTCCGCGGACCCAACGGTGCCGCACTGCAGCTCGGTGCGCAGCACAGTCAGGCGTGGGAAAGCTGGCTCGCGCACATTCCCGGCCTGAAGGTCGTGGCGCCGGGCACACCGTACGACGCCAAGGGGCTGCTCAAGGCCGCCATCCGCGACGACAACCCGGTGTGCGTGCTCGAAGGCGAGATGCTCTACAACAACAAGGGCGAAGTGCCCGATGGTGAATACATCGTGCCGCTTGGCGTGGCTGACCTCAAGCGTCGCGGTGAGCACGCCACCATCGTGACGTGGGGCAAGCAGGTGCTGGTGGCGATGGCCGCCGCCGATCAGCTCGCGAAGGATGGCATCACGATCGATGTCGTGGACCTGCGCAGCATCCGTCCGCTCGACGAGCGCGCGATCGTGGAGAGTGTGCGCAAGACCAATCGCTGCGTCGTGCTCGAGGAAGGCTGGTACTTCGCCGGCGTCGGTGCGCAGATCACCGACCTGGTGCAGCGTGAGTGCTTCGACGACCTCGATTCGCCGGTGCTGCGCGTGACGCAGGCCGACGCACCGATGCCGTACGCGAAGGGGCTCGAGAAGGCCGCCAAGGCCGACCTGCCGAAGACCATCGCCGCGGTTCGCCGCGCGCTCTATCTCGACTGATCCCACTCTGCCGGTATCCTGACGATGGCAACCAAGGTGATGATGGAAGCGCTCTCTCCGACCATGGAAGAGGGGCGTCTCGTGAAGTGGAACAAGAACGAGGGCGACGTCGTGAAAAGCGGCGACGTGCTCGCCGAAGTCGAGACCGACAAGGCGATCATGGAGCTCGTCGCGCGTGGCGACGGCGTGCTCCGTGCGCGGTTGGTGCCGGAGGACTCGACGACACCCGTGGGACAGCTGATCGGCGTGATCGCCGCAGCCGACGAGGACATCTCGGCGCTGCTCGCCGGCGCCGCGCCTGCCGCACCTTCCGCACCGGCGGCACCAGCTGCCGCACCAGATGCCGCGCCTGCCGCCGCAGCACCGGCACCGGCGCCCGTCGCGCCGACTCCGGCGGCGGCGGCACCGGTCCCGTCGGCACCGCGCACCGCGATGCCGGCCGTGGATCACCACGCCTCGGAGCAGGCCGGCCACGCCAGCGACACCGGCGGCCGTCACCTCGCCTCCCCGCTCGCCCGCCGCATGGCGAGTGAGCGGGGGCTCGACATCAACCAGGTCCGCGGGTCGGGCCCGGGTGGGCGCATCATCAAGCGCGACATCGAAGAGGCGATGGCTGGCGGTGCAGCCCTGTTGGCCGGGGCCCGTCCTGCGGCACCCGGCGTGACCGATGCCGACTACTCCGACCTGCCACTGACCCAGATCCGCAAGACGATCGCCCGGCGCCTCGCCGAATCGATCGGGCCGGTGCCGACGTTCTACCTGACCGCCGAGTTCGACCTGGCTCGTGTCACCGACATGCGCGCGGCCATGGCCGCCATCGGACCGGAGTTCAAGGTCAGCGTGAACGACATCGTCATGAAGGCGGTGGCGGTGGCGCTCACGCGGCATCCTGAGGTGAACGCCCACTGGATGGGCGACAAGATCCGTCAGCACCATCGCGTGCATGTGGGCATGGCCGTCGCCATCCCCGAAGGCCTGATCACACCGGTCATCTTCGACGCCGACCGGAAGGGCCTGAGTCAGATCAGTCAGGAGGCCCGCGAGCTGGCGAAGCGGGCGCGTGAACGGAAGCTGGCGCCGCACGAATACACCGGTGCCACGATGTCCGTCTCGAACCTCGGCATGCTCGGCATCGACGAGTTCACGGCGATCATCAACCCGCCGGAAGCCGCCATCCTCGCCGTCGGCGCGGTGGACGACAAGCCGGTCGTGGTGAACGGCAGCATCGAGATCCGGAAGCGGATGCGCGTGACGATGAGCTGCGACCACCGGGTGATCGACGGCGCGCTGGGTGCACAATTCTTGCAGACGCTGCGGCGTCTGATCGAGAATCCTCTGATGCTGGTGTACTGACCGATCTGGTGATGGGGCTCCATGGCGCACGACCGATCGGACGGGGATGAGCAGCAGATGGCCGACAGCGACCAGCCGTCTCCTGCCAGTTCCGACACCATCCGACCGACCCCACAGAGCCCCTTCACGCTCGCCTCGCTGCTCGACCTCGACGAGGCCGAGCTCTCGCAACCGCTGCCCCGGGTTGCACCCGCAGAGGAGCGTTGGGAGCAGCTGACCCTCGGTGTCACGGCGGAGACTGGGGAAGCCGAGCGAGCAGTGATCCGGTCAGGGTCGCCGACCGATGCGAACGGCGCCGGTCACGATCTCATTCCCGGGCTCGACGTGCCGGGAGCGGTGGAGGTCCCGGTGTACCTCGCAGGACGGGCCCTGCATAACCTGCTCGCAGCAGCCACGCCGCACGTCGCTCCCGTCACCGGCAAGGTGCGCCGCAGCAGCGACCCACCCGTCGCCAATTTCGCGAAAGCCGGATCGGCGCAGGTGCTCTGGCCCAAGCCCGATACGCTCGCCGGAGCAGTGGCGGCGCGCGCCGTCTGCGACGGGTGTGGGATGCTCCTTACCGGCGGACAGTGCCGCACCTGCGACACCGGGAACACCGCACAGGGTGTGCGCCACCTGTTCCGACGCCTCACGACGACGCTGCTCACCAGTGAGAACCGCGGCGTGCGCACCATCACGGCACTGGTGATCGTCCCCGGCGAGTTGACCGTCGCGCATCTGGCAGGTCAGTCGCGACGCTACTTCGGTCCGGCGATCCTTGCCGTCCTTGCACTGCTGCTGTTCACCCTGATCAGCATGTTCGGCAGCCTTCGCCCCCGTCCCGATCGCTCCATCCGCATCGGAACGGAACAGACCGCCGACGTGGTGGCCGGACTGCGCGACCGCACACCGGTCGATCTCGCCAGGGACGAGGCCCCTGGCCTGCTGCGCGACATGGCCTCCGCGCTCAACTTTGCGCCCGTCCTCTGGCTTCCGCTGGCAGGTGTGCTGGTGCTCGCGCTGGTGGCACTGCTGCAGGCCCCCCACCTCGGCGATGGCGAAGCGGCCACCGTGTTCACGACGTACGCGATGACCTGGTTCGTGTTCTGGTGGGGCGTGGGGGTTCCGACACTGTTGCTGCTGCTGAAACTCGGGTTCGAACTCACGGCAGCGACCGCCGGCGTGCAGGAGCTGCGATATCTCGCCGCCGGGGGCGTGGCGGGCGTCCCGACCGGCTGGAATCCGGCGCGCGCCATCGTGGTGTCGGGCGAATTCCATTCCCTGCTGCTGGCGCTGGGCTTCGCGCCGTGGGTGGCGGTCGCATGGCAGCGGACGTTCGCACGCCGCTGGGGGTACGCGGTAGCCGTCGGCCTGCTGATCTCAGCCATTCCGATTCTGCTGCTCGCGCCCTTCACCTGAGAATTCCGGCGCGTCTGCACTGGAGTCACCTCGGCAAAACGGGCATCTTTCAGGAGTCGCCGCTCCCTGACGGAGTGACGCACCGCGGCGCGACAGCAGTCGGCGCCCGCTCCTCCACGTGAGATCGTCATGGCATCGTTCGACGTCATCATCCTCGGCGGCGGTCCCGCCGGGTACGTCTGCGCCATCCGCAGCGCGCAGCTTGGCCTGAATGTGGCCGTCATCGAGCGCGAGGCCCTGGGTGGCACCTGCGTGCTGTGGGGCTGCATCCCGGCCAAGTCGCTGCTCGAGAGTGCATCGCTCGCCAACCGGCTGAAGCACGCCGCCGAGCATGGCATCACCACCGGTGAGATCACGCTCGATTTCGGGCCAGCCATGAAGCGCTCGCGCGGCGTCAGCACGCAGAACTCGAAAGGCGTCGAGTTCCTGCTCAAGAAGAACAAGGTCACCTACATCCGCGGCACTGGCCGGGTGACGGCTGCCAACAGCGTCGAGGTGAAGAGCGCCGATGGCAAGATCGAAGCCCATTCCTGCAGCAAGGCGCTGGTGATCGCGACGGGCTCGCGCGTGCGCGGCCTGCCGCAGGTCGGGCTGGAGCTGAACAAGAGCACGGTGCTGTCGTCGGATGAGGTGCTGGTGCTGGAGAAGGCGCCGAAGACCATGGCCGTGGTGGGCGCCGGTGCGGTGGGCTGCGAGTTCGCCGACGTCTTCAACGCCTTCGGCACGCAGGTCACGCTGATCGAGGTTGCCTCACGCATTCTGCCGATCGAGGACGCCGATGCCTCCGCGGAACTCGCGCGCGCCTTCAAGAAGCGCGGCATCGAATCGGTGACTGGTGCCCGGATCACGGCCGCCAAGGTCGAGGCGGACAGTGTCACCCTGTCGTTCGAAGCCGGTGGACAGCCGCGTGTCCTGACCGTGGACAAGGTGCTCGTTGCCGCCGGCCGCGCCGCCAACACCGACGGGTTCGGCCTCGAGGCACTCGGCGTGAAGAAGAGTGACCGTGGCTTCATCGCCATCAACGAAAAGTTCGAGACGTCGGTGAAGGGGGTCTATGCGATCGGTGACGTGGCCGGCAACCAGATGCTCGCGCACAAGGGCTCACGTGAGGGCCACGTGCTCGCCGACCTGCTTGGCGGACAGAAGCCCCACCTGGTCAACTACGGCAACATCCCGAGCTGCACCTACTGCCATCCCGAAGTGGCCTCCATCGGCCTCACCGAAGAACAGGTGAAGGCGAAGGGTGTGCCGTACAAGATCGGCAAGTTCGCCTTCTCGGCGAATGGTCGCGCACGGACGTCCGGTGAGACGGACGGCTTCGTGAAGATCATCCGTGACGAGAAGTACGGTGAGATTCTCGGTGCACACATCGTCGGTGCGCATGCCACGGAGCTGATCCACGAGATCGTCGTCGCGCGCGAGAACGAGTTCACGGTGGAAGAGATCGACCTCGCCCTGCATGCGCATCCGACCCTATCCGAGGCGATCGCAGAAGCGGTCCTCGATTCCATGGGGAAGATGGTGCACGCGTGAGCAGTCGCCGCCTGCTGGTGGTACACCTCGGATGTCTCGCGTTCGGCGAGGCGCTCGAACTCCAGCGGGCGGTGTCGGTGGCACGCATCTCCGGCGCCGTGCCGGATGACGTGCTGCTGCTGGTGGAGCATCCGCCCGTGGTCACGCTCGGCCGCTCCACCAAGGGTGACAACCTGCACATCTCCGACGCGCTCCTCGCCGCCCGCGGCGTGGAGCGCTTCGACATCGAACGTGGTGGCGACGCCACGTTCCACGGTCCGGGCCAGCTCGTCGGCTACCCGATCATCGACCTGAAGCAGCACACGCAGGACCTGCACTGGTACCTGCGGCAGGTGGAAGCGGCGCTGATCGTGGCGCTGGCCAACGTCGGCCTCACGGCAGGTCGTGTGGCGAAGTACACGGGTGTCTGGATCGACGACCGCAAGATCGCATCGATCGGCGTGCACGCCCGCGACTGGGTCACGCGGCACGGCTTCGCGCTGAACGTGAATACAGACCTGTCGTATTTCGATCTGTTCGTGCCGTGCGGCATCGCCGATGTCGTGATGACGAGCACGGCACGCGAACTCGGTCCTGCGGCACCGTCGCTCGAAGAGATGGCATCGCTGACGGCCGATGCGTTCGGGACGGTGTTCGCCCTGCATCCGGTCGCCATCACGCGCGCCGAGCTCGACACGTTCATGGCTGCTGCTGCCGTCGCCTGAGCGAGGCCGTGCGCGGTCGTAAGCAACCTGCAACTCCTCTCACACGGAGACGCGGGGCCACGGAGAACAGCTGAGCAACCTTGATGGGAACTGCGCCCACCTGGTTGGCGATCCCCCCTCAGTCGTAGGTCTCCGCGGCTCCGCGCCTCCGTGTGAGCGGAGTTGACGATGCTGAGATGACGCACGAAAGACGGCCCGGTGTAGAATTGAGGAAACCTGAAGCCGAGACGATGATGTCCGACGAACTCCCCACCCTCGACGTCCGACCCACCGACCGCGAGCGCATTCCGCCGGGGCAGTCGGAAACGCGCAAGTGGCCCGTGCTGCACTACGGCGGGGTGCCGAGTGTGGACGCGGCGGTATGGCGGTTCGAGTTCCGTGGGCTCTGTGGTGCGCCGGCGTCATTCACGCTGGATGAAATCCAGGCGATGCCGCGACAGGTCACGCGCTGCGACATCCACTGCGTCACGCGATGGAGCCGCCTGAACAACGACTTCGAGGGGGTGAGCGTGCAACACCTGCTGGCACTGGCGAAGATGCGGCCCGACGCGACGCATGTGATGGTGTTCGCCGAGCAGGGTTTCACCACCAACCTGCCCATCGCCGATCTCGACAAGCCCGAGAACGTGCTGGCGTGGAAGCATGACGGGTTGCACCTCGCCCCCGACCATGGCTGGCCGATGCGTCTGGTGGTGCCGCACCTGTACTTCTGGAAGAGTGCCAAGTGGGTGCGTGGCTTCGAGTTCATGAACGCCGATGCGCCAGGCTTCTGGGAGCAGAATGGCTATCACATGTATGGTGATCCCTGGAAGGAGCAGCGCCACAGCCGGCTCGACGTCGCCCAATGGATGGTGAACGCCTTTCGCAGCAAGTCGAAGGGGTGAGCACCGCCGACGAGTCCGGCGCCACACCGACAGCGCACGACGGGCTGAACGCCGAGCAGCGGGCCGCCGTCACATACGGCGACGGGCCATTGCTGATCGTTGCGGGTGCCGGCACGGGGAAGACACGCACACTCGTGCATCGTGTGGCGTCGCTGATCGAACGCGGTGTGCGGGCAGAGCGCATCCTGCTGCTCACGTTCACACGTCGCGCCGCCGAGGAGATGTTGGCGCGTGTGGAGCGCCTCACCCGACAGCAGGGCAAAAGGGTCCAGGGCGGCACCTTCCACGCAACGGCACACGCCACGCTGCGGCAGTTCGGCGCGCAGGCGGGTATCGCCGAGGGGTTCACGATCCTCGATCAGGGCGACGCCGAAGACCTCATGCAACTCGCCCGCGCCACGCTCGGACTCGGCGCTCGTGAGCGTCGCTTTCCGAAGAAGGAAACACTGCAGGCGTTGTACAGCCGTCACATCAACACCGACCGGACGGTGGAGGACCTGCTGCGCGAGAGCTATCCGTCGTACGTGGACGATCTCGCCGACATCGGACGTGTCTTTGCGGAGTACGTGGAGCGGAAGACCGCGCGGAACCTCGTGGACTACGATGACCTGCTGCTCTTCTGGGCCGCGATGCTCGAATCGGAGCCGCTGGCAGGGCGGATCCGTTCGCGCTACGAGCATGTGCTGGTGGACGAATATCAGGACACGAACGTGCTGCAGTCGCGGATCCTGCGCGGGCTCTGTGCCACGCATGGCAACGTGACCGTCGTGGGCGACGATGCGCAGAGCATCTACGCCTTTCGTGGCGCCACGGTGCGCAACATCCTCGACTTCCCGGCGCAGTTCCCCGGCACCACCATCGTCACGCTCGACCGCAACTACCGCAGCACACAGCCGATCCTCGACACCGCCAACGCCGTGCTGGCGCAGGCCTCCGAAGGCTATCGCAAGACGCTCCGCAGCATCGACGAGCGGCCCGGTGAGCTGCCGTGGCTGGTGCCCACGCGTGACGAGCAGGCGCAGACGCAGTTCACCTGCGACCGGCTGCTGGAGTTGTGCGAAACGGAAAATCTGCGCCTCGACCAGATCGCGGTGCTGGTGCGCGCCGGCTACATGAGCGCCGACCTCGAGATCGAGCTGGCAGCGCGGCGCATTCCGTTCGAGAAGTGGGGTGGCATCAAGTTTCTCGAGGCCGCGCACGTGAAGGACATGCTGGCCTTCCTGCGGGTGGCCGAGAATCCGCGCGACGAAGTGAGCTGGTTCCGGCTGCTGCAACTGCTGCCCGGCATCGGTGAGGTGTCGGCGCGCCGCGCGATCGCGTCGCTGGAAATGTCGTCGTGGCGGGTGACAGGATTGCAGCAGTGGGAGGCACCGCCACGCGCGCGGGTCACGCACACGGCGCTGTGCGCGCTGATGGAGCGCCTCTCCGCCAGCAGCGGTGCGGACCCGGGCACCGACATCGCACTCGTGCGCGGCGTGTACGACGGGATCCTGAAGCTCCGCTTCGATGACGCCGACGTGCGCCTCAACGACCTCGTGCAGCTCGAACACATCGCCAGCGGCTATCCGAATCGTGGAGCCTTCCTGAGCGCGCTCGCGCTGGAGCCACCGTCAGCGACATCCGACCTCGCCCAGGGGCGCGAAACCGACGATGACGATGCACTCGTGATCAGCACCATCCACTCCGCCAAGGGCAAGGAGTGGGAGGCGGTCTTCGTGCTCTGGGCCGCTGATGGATGGATTCCCAGCGCTCGTGCGATCAAGGATGCCACGCAGATCGAGGAGGAGCGCCGCCTCTTCTACGTGGCCCTCACGCGCGCCAAACGGCACCTGCACGTGAGCTACCCGCTGTATGCGTACGCCTCACGCTGGAGCGCCGACTTCGCGCTCGACCAGAAGTCGCGCTTCCTCGACGCCTCGGTGCTGGCCACCATGCAGCGCGTGCAACTCGCCCCGCCACCCCAGCCCGAACCGCCGCCGGACGCCGTGCCACCCACGCCCACGCTCGACCTCCGCGCCGCGCTTCGTTCGCGCTTCAGCTGACCGACTGCGGCAACTCGAACGGCAACGGCAATCGTCAGCGAAGCAAAGAGTCCGGTACCGGCATGCCGAGGTATCGTTTCACCGACGCATACGGTGACTTCTTCGACGCCTTCGCCAGCGCGATCAGCTTCGCGATGGATGCGCGGATGTCGCCGCCCTGTTGCGCGTGGACACGCTCGAAGAGCTCGATGTCGGTGAGGTATATCCGACGCGCGAGCACGGCCGCCGTGTTCAACCGAATGCGCGCCACGGCGGTCGAATCCATCGTGCGCAGGCGCGGGGCCAGCGACGTGCGCAGGTGTTCGCGGGCGTGCGTGAAGACCGTGTCGCGGGCGGTGAGGCGTGCCGCGCGGTCACCCGGATGTGCCGCGAAGGCTGAATCCAGCGATGTGTACAGCTCTGACCAGAACTCGCCGAAGACCCGCTCGTCGTCCCAGCGTGCCACAACCTCCTCCGCCGCGGCCGGTTGCCCGCGAGCGCGGAAGAAACGCTCCGCACCACGCGAGCCGACGAAGTTCGCGACGCTCTCGTTGAAGATCGCCTCACCCGGCGCGTAGTACGTCGTGTGCACCAGCTCGTGAATGATCGTGTTCGCCAGTTCGAGCGAATCGAGCGCGAGGGTGGTCGGCAGCAACGGGTCGTTGAACCAGCCGAGCGTGCTGAACGCTGCGGCAGGTCGCAGCACCGCGTCGAATCCATCCGCGTCCACCTGCTTCGCCTCGCGCTTCCCCTTCTCAAAGTCGAAGAACCCCTTATAGGGCACGCGTCCCACCACGGGGAACCACCACGACCGGAACGCCAGCGAGTCGCGGTAGGCGGCGCTCAGCACCAGCACCAGCGTGTCGCGATCCAGTCGCGAATAGGTGGTGAACTCCTGGTCAGCCGTCAGGCCGAGGGAATCGATGGCGAAGCGGCGCGCATCGAGTACGAGCTGCAGCTTGGCCCGCAACGTCGGCTCGGTGCCCGGCGCCCTGATCAACTCCGCGATCGGTTGTCGACGCGCGAGGATCTTCCCTTCCTCGTAGGCGGCGCGCGCGAGGTATCGTCCAATCGGGACGAGCGTGAGGAAGGCGATCACCAGCACCAGCAATCCCGCGAGCGCGCGGCGCAGCCAGCGGAACACCTGAGGGCGCGTCATGCCGCCGTCACGACGTCCTGCCCTGCCACACTGCGCACCGCACCCGACACGCGCGTCAGTTGGGCAGCCGGACCACGGTCAGCTGCGCATTCAGGTTCGACTGGAACGTCGTTCCCGTCGTCGGCCTGAACGAGATGCCGGTATTGGGCACCGTGGACGTGAACTGGAAGAGATCGAGCGACGCTGGCTTCATGTCTCGCGACACCGCCGGCGATGACGGCGTGAGCACGTTGGCCGCCGCGAGGTCGGCAACGTCCAGGGGATACGGCGTCGGATATTGTGCCGCCGCCACCAGGTTCAGGCGCGCGTAGATCGCGCGCAGATTGCGACTCGTGAACTGATACCGGCTCGCGATCTGCCCGCTCGTGGCGCCGGGGTAGTCGTCGAGCAGCGTGGCCGCGAGGAAATCCGGGTACAGCGTCGTGAAGGTTTCGCCGGCCGCCGCCGCGATGTTGGCCGTGCCGACGTTCTGGGTCTGGACCAGTTCGCGCAGCTTCGCGTCGCCCTTCTGGTCCATCAGCCAGCGCAGGAACAGCCACGCCACGCCGCGCTCCTCGATCGTCCCGAACCCGGTTGGTGAGGTGAGCGAGAAGTCTTCGCGCGACGAGAAGAAATCGTAGGCGTTGCCGAAGTTCGGCGGCAGGAAGCCCTGCGCCGAATCCGGGAAGATCTGCGCCGTGCTTGCACGGCCCGGCGAGGCCGGGCAGGGCGGCAGGTTCGGGCAGGGATAGCGTGACTCGTACAGCTTGCCGCCAAGCTCCTCGGCGATGTGACTGAGGCCTTCGTTCAGCCAGATGTCCTCGGTGCCCGCCGCACGCACCAGCACATGCTGGTTGTACGAGATCATGTGCTGCAATTCGTGGATGAACGTCGCCGGTGCGGCGTTGCGCACCACCGCCTGCGCGAGCGGGTTGCAGGTCGGACCACCGGCCGGTTCACCCGGCACCGACGAATAGAAGATCTCGCCCCGGTTGCCGTTGCTGCTGCCCGACAGGTCGGCGCCGTTGAAGAAGCCCGCCACATACGACCCGCACTGACCGGAACCCAGCGTGAGGCGATTGACGATGGGAGTGAACAGTACGAACGTCCGGCCGTTCGAATCGATGTCGGAGGTGGTGCCGAAGTTCGCAACGTCGATCGGGAACAGGTCGGTGTCGAACTGCCGGCCGAACGAGGCGTACTCGGTGTCGGCAAATCCCCCCGTGGTGGGTGCGGTATTGTCCACGTAGAGCAGGATGTTCGTCCCCGAGTACAGGAGGCGCGCCGTCACCGTGACGTACGTGCTGGCGGTGAGCGAGGACAGGACGCGGAAATCGCGCGTATTGAGCGCCTGTGCCGACTGCACGCTCAGATTCACCGGGGGACGATTCTGGAGAGCCCGCATGTTGGCGATCGCACGCGGCGCCTCGTCCCGTTCGATCTGGCGCAGGCGCAGGTGAAACGCCTCGACATCGCTCAGCTTCGCTCCAGGCACGGGCGTCGACCGCTCCACGACCTGCGCCGTCACCGGAGCCACCCCGCCGATCAGGAAGGGGAAGCTGGCGACCGTGGCCCGACCGGTGCCGGTCGCGAAGTCACGGGTCGCGGCGAACTGCGGCAGCACCGCATAACGCCCCGCGTTCGCCAGCGTCACACCGGCGGCGCCAGGCACCGTCTGCACGCCGAATGCCTGCAGCGACACCCGGGTCGCCGTTGACGGCGTGGGCCCGGGACCGACCGGCGGCGAGTCGGTGCAGCCGACGAGCGCGACGGTGGACAACAGCAGGCGCAGAATCGAGGCGCCGCGCGAGATGGCGTGCAAAGTGTTTGGCATCAATCAGTTACGTTGGAGCCTGAACCGCACGGCACACCGCCGCGCCTGCCGTCTGCTGTTAGATTACCGGTCTTATGTCTTTCGTGCACCTGCATTGCCACTCGGAGTACTCGCTCCTCGATGGCGCGAACCGGATCGATGACCTGATCCGCCGCGCCAAGGAACTCGAGCAGCCCGCCCTCGCGATTACCGACCACGGTAACATGCACGCCGCCTGGGAGTTCCAGGAGAAGACACGCAAGGCCGGCCTGCGCCCCATTCTCGGCATGGAAGCGTACGTCGCCACCGGAGACCGACGACTGAAGGCCCGTCCAGGTCCCGGACTGCGGCCGTACTACCACCTCGTCCTGCTGGCCCGGGACCGGGTCGGCTACCAGAACCTCGTCAAGCTCTCCTCCCTCGGCTACACCGAAGGGTTCTACACGCGCCCACGGATCGACCGCGAGCTCCTGCAGAAGTACTCCGAAGGGCTGGTGGTGAGTTCCGCCTGCCTGGCTGGCGAAGTCGCCCACCATCTCCAGCACGACCGGCCGGCCGAGGCCGAGGCAACGGCCGCCTGGTACGCCGAGGTGTTCAAGGACCGGTACTACCTCGAGGTGCAGGCCCACGATTCGGGCGGCCAGGCACGACTCAACGAGCAGATCTTCGCCCTCAGCGCGAAGATGGGCCTGCCCGTCATCGCCACCAACGATGCGCACTTCCTGACCCACACCGACCACGACGCACACGACGTGCTGCTCTGCATCGGCTTGGGGAAGGATCGCAATGATGCCAATCGCATGCACTACGACGGCGGCCTGTACTTCAAGTCCGCCGACGAGATGCGTGCCCGCTTCCCAGACCGCCCGGACGTTCTCGAAAACACGCTGAAGATCGCCGACGAGACCGACGTGCAGTTCAAGAAGCAGTATTTCGTGCCAGCCTTCCCGCTCCCCGACGGGGTCGCGAGCGAGAACGACCTCCTTGTACAACTCGCCGAGGAAGGCGCGCGTCACCGCTACGGCACCCCGTACTCGCAGGAAGTGGCCGACCGGCTCACGTACGAGTTGGACGTCATCACCCGCACGGGCTACGCCGGCTACTTCCTGATCACCGCCGACTTCATCAAAGCGGCACGGGATCGTGGCATCCCGGTGGGGCCTGGCCGCGGGTCGGCCGCCGGCTCGCTGGTGGCCTACGCGCTGAAGATCACGAACGTCTGCCCGCTCAGGTTCGACCTGCTGTTCGAACGCTTCCTGAATCCGGAACGTGTGTCCATGCCTGACGTGGACGTGGACTTCTGTTTCGAGCGGCGTGGCGAGGTGATCGAGTACGTGCGGCAGAAGTACGGCAAGGAAAGTGTGGGCCAGATCGTCACGTTCGGCACGATGAAGAGCCGCGCCGCCGTGAAGGATGTGGGCCGCGTGCTCGGCTTCACGCCGGCGGAAACCGATGCGCTGGCGAAACTGATCCCGAACGCGCCGAACAACTCGCTGACGGTGAAGGAAGCGATCCGCGACGTGCCCGACGTGAAGTCGCGGTACGAGAACGAGGAGCGCTACCACCAGCTCCTCGACTACGCGTCCGCGCTGGAAGGACTGTCGCGTCACACCGGCGTGCACGCGGCCGGCGTGGTCATCGCCCCGGGCCCGCTGGACGATTACGTGCCGATCTGCACGCAGTCGTCCAAGGGTGCCGGCTCGGGCGACGACGAATCGGTGGTGGTGACGCAGTACGACATGAACAGCCTGGAGAAGGCTGGCATGCTGAAGATGGACTTCCTCGGCCTCACCACGCTCACGGTGGTGACCGATGCGGTGAAGAACATCTTCGCGCGCACCGGGATCCAGATCGACCTCGACACGCTGGCGCTGGACGACGAGGCCACGTACCGCATGTTGCGCGCAGGCCGCACGGCGGGTGTGTTCCAGTTCGAGTCGCCGCTGGCCACCGATGTGCTGCGCAGCATGCGCTGCGACCGGTTCGATGACCTCGTGGCCAGCAACGCGCTGCTGCGTCCCGGCCCGCTCGATGCCGGCATGCACAAGGTCTACATCCGCCGCAAGAAGGGCGAAGAGCCGGTGTCGTACGCACTGCCGGAACTGGAGACGATCCTGTCGTCCACCTACGGCGTCATCACCTATCAGGAACAGGTGATGCGGATCGCGCAGGTGCTGGCCGGCATCTCGCTCGCCGAAGCCGACGTGTTGCGCAAGGCCGTGGGCAAGAAGGACGCGGCGCTCATCTCGCAGGAGCTCGGCAAGTTCGAGACGAAGGCCGTCGCGCGCGGGCATGATCCGAAGATCATCAAGGAGCTCGCGGGGCAGATCGAGACGTTCGGCAGGTACGGATTCAATAAGTCTCATTCAGTAGCTTATTCCGTCGTCGCCTACCACACCGCCTACCTCAAGGCGCACTACCCCGCCGAGTTCATGGCGGCGCTCCTGTCGTCGCAGATCGGCGACACCGAGAGCGTCATCAAGTACATCGCCGAAGCCCGCGAGATGGGCCTCGAGATCCTGCCCCCCGACGTGAACGAGTCGAACTTCAAGTTCACCGTCATCGGCGACAAGCGGATCCGCTTCGGCCTGGGCGCGGTGCGCAACGTGGGCCGCGGCGCGATCGACTCCATCCTGCTGGCCAAGCAGGACGGCCCCTTCACCTCGCTCTTCGAGTTCTGCGAACGGGTGGACCTCCGCCTCTGCAACCGGCGCGTCTTCGAGGCGCTGATCCAGAGCGGTGCCCTGGATGCCCTCGGCGGGCACCGGGCGCAACTGATCGCCGCGCTCGATGCCGCCATCAGCGAGGCTGGCCTCAAGCAGGAGGAGGCCAGCATCGGCCAGGGCTCGCTCTTCGGTGACCTCGGTCCGGCCTCGGACGCCGTGGAGGGCCAGCCAAAGCACGGCCCGACGCTGCCGAACACGCCCATCTGGTCCGACTCCGAGCGGCTGTCACAGGAGAAGGCCATTCTTGGCTTTTATATCTCCGGCCACCCGCTCGAACCCTTCCGGACCGAATGCGAGCTCTTCGCCACACACACCGTCGCACAGCTGCAGGGCTGGACCGCCGACAAGATGGCGCTGGGTGCCGTGATCACCGCTGTGAAGCGTCAGGTTAGCAAGAACTCACAAAAGGAATTTGCCCGATTGAACGTCGAGGACTTCTCAGGCTCCGCCGAGGTCCTAGTATTCCCCGAAGCGTGGTCAGTGCTGGCCGACCGGATCAGGACCGACATTCCGGTGCTCATCAAGGGTGGGTACGGACGACGCGACCAGGAGAACGAAAAGCCGACGTTCATCGTCGACGAAGTCATACCGCTGGCGGAGCGCCGGACGAACGGGGCCGTGATCGTGTCGTTGCAGTTGAGGGCGAGTGCCGGATTGTCCCCCGCCGTGATGGAGGACATTCGCGCGGTGGCAGAGAGCCACCCGGGAACGGCACCGCTGGAAGTGAGCTGGATCGACGGGCGCGGCAGCTCGTCCCGCTTCCGTTCGCGTACGCTGACCATGGCGGCCGATGGCGCCGCCTTGACCGAATTGCGCGCCTTGCTGGGGCACGAGCGGGTACGGCTCGTGCGCGGCAATTGAGCGCGACGTGGAGAGCAGAACATGGCAACAGCTGCAGCAGCACTGGAGTTCGAGAAGCCGATCGCCGAACTCGAGCAGCGCATCGATGACCTGAAGCGCCTCGCGGGGGACGCCTCCTTTGGCGTCGCCCTCGAGATCGAACCGCTCGAGAAGCGACTCACCGAACTGCGCCGGGAGATCTACAAGCAGCTCACGCCGTTCCAGCGCGTCGAGGTGGCCCGCTTCAAGATGCGGCCGTTCACGCTCGACTACATCGAGCGGATCTTCACCGACTTCATCGAGCTGCACGGCGACCGCGCCTTCCGCGAGGACGCCGCGATCATCGGCGGCTGGGCGCGCCTCGAAGGGGAGACGGTCATGGTCATCGGTCACCAGCGTGGCCGCGACACCAAGGACAATCTCAAGCGCAACTTCGCCATGCCGCACCCCGAGGGGTATCGCAAGGCGCTGCGCCTCATGAAGCTGGCCGAAAAATTCCACGTCCCCGTGCTCACCTTCATCGATACCCCCGGCGCCTGGCCCGGCCTCGGTGCCGAGGAGCGTGGCCAGAGCGAGGCGATCGCGCGCAACATCTTCGAGATGAGTCAGCTCGCCGTGCCGATCATCGCCACCGTCATCGGCGAAGGTGGCTCCGGCGGCGCGCTGGCGCTCGGTGTCGCCGACCGCGTGCTGATGCTCGAGAACGCGATCTATTCCGTCATCTCGGTCGAGGGATGCGCCGCCATCCTGTGGAAGGACAGCAAGTCCGCCGAGTCCCGGGAGAAGGCGGCTCGCGCACTCCGCATCACGGCCCCGGACCTGGTGGAGTTGCGCGTGATCGACGAGATCGTGCCGGAACCGGAAGGTGGCGCCCATACCAACCACGAAGCCGCAGCCACCACACTCAAGGGCACCCTCGTGCGCCTGCTCGACGACCTGCGCGGCCTGCGACCGGAGAAGCTCGTGCGCCGCCGTCGCGAGAAGTTCCTGCGCATGGGCCAGTTCATCGGCTGAGATGTCGGATCTGGTCGAGGTTGCGTTCAAGGGAAATCGCAAGGAGTTCTTCCGGTGGGACGATGTCGTGCCCCCACCGGCGCCGCGCACGCATGTAATCGTCGAGGGCGACCGCGGCGAGGACCTGGGGCAGGTGCATGCCGTCGGCGAACACGCCGAGAAGCGCTACGCCGGCGTGGCACATGGCAGTGCGCTGGCACCGGCCACGCGCCGCATCGTGCGTGTGGCGAAGCCCGACGAGGTGCAGAAGGCGCAGGCCCTCGTGGAGGAGAACGAAACCACACGACGCGCCGCGATGGCGCAGGCGCGCGCCCTCGGCCTGCAGATGAAGGTCACCGACGCCGAATGGCAGTGGGACCATCGCAAGCTCACGCTCTACTTCACCGCCGAAAAACGCGTCGATTTCCGCACGCTCGTGCGCGATCTCGCCGCCGCATTCAAGGCACGCATCGAACTGAAGCAGATCGGTGTGCGGGATGAGGCCAAGCGGCTCGATGGCATCGGCCGCTGCGGCCGACAGTACTGCTCTGCCTCATGGCTGCCCGACCTGCGCCCGGTGAATCTTGGCGTCGCGAAGGACCAGAAGCTGTCGCTGAATCCGACGCAGATCAGCGGCGCCTGCGGCCGGCTGATGTGCTGCCTGCGCTACGAACACGAGTTCTACGTGCAGAGCCGCAAGCGATTTCCGAAGGAGGGGAAGATCATCACCACCCTCAAGGGCGAGGAGAAGGTGATGCTGAACGACATCTTCCACGATCGCGTGACGTTGCGCGGCGCCGATGGCGAGACGCGCATCATCACGCTGCTCGAACTGAAACGCGAGACCTCGGCGTGGACACCCGGTGGCACCGAAGAGTACAGCGTGGCCGATGCGCGCGATGCGGCGGAGGAAGGGGAACTGCCGTTCGACGACGCACCGACGATGCCCACGCGTACCCGGGTGCCGCCCGCCGATCGTGTTTTGCCGGTGCTGCCTGCGCGGCCGGCGTCGCCGCCACCGCCGCCACCGCCACCACCGGTCGTCACCGCAGCACCGCCGACCGCTGACCCGATCATCGAGCCGGACATCGAGGACGAGGACGAGGACGACGACGAGAGCGGAGACGACGCCGCGTCCGCATCGGGAGACGGCGCCACGGATGCCCCCAAGCGCCGCCGACGCCGCGGACGGCGCGGCGGTCGCCGCGGACGCGGCAGTCGCCCGGGACCATCCGGCGACGAACCCGCCGCGCAGTAGTTTGCATCCGGTGTTGCGCCACCGATGGCGCAACGCCGGAGTAGTCCGTCCTCAACACGAACCAGACGTGTCGCGCTTCTACATCACCACCGCCATCGATTACGCGAATGGTGACCCGCACATCGGCCATGCCTTCGAGAAGATCGGCGCCGACGTGATCGCACGAGTGCACCGTCAGCTCGGGCACGACGTCCACTTTTTGATCGGCATGGACGAACACGGGCAGAAGGTGGCGCAGACGGCTGCGGCATCCGGTGTGTCGGAACAGGCGTTCGTGGACGAGATCGCCCGCCGGTTTCAGGCCATGTGGACGGCGCTGCAGATTTCCAACGATCAGTTCATCCGCACCACGTCGGAACCACACAAGGCCGGTGTGCAGGCGCTGATCACGCGCATCTTCGAGCGATCGCCCGACGCCTTCTACGAGAAGAGCTACGCCGGCTGGTACTGCGTGGGCTGCGAATCGTTCAAGACCGACAGCGAGATCGTCGATGCACACTGCGTGCTGCATCCCACCCGTGAGCTGGAGTGGGTGGAGGAGCGCAACTGGTTCTTCCGGCTGTCGGCGTACGCCGATCGGCTGCGGACGCTGATCGAGTCGAACGCACACTTCGTCCAGCCATCCAGCCGTCGCAACGAAATTCTCGGCCTGCTCGACACGGGGCTCGAGGACGTATCGGCCAGTCGCTCGCGCAATGCCTGGGCCGTGCCATTTCCCCGCCCCACCAGCGACGGACAGGCTCAGGCCACCTACGTCTGGTTCGACGCCCTGCCGAACTACCTCACCGGCACCGGATTCCCATCAGGCGATGGATGGGAAACGCGCTGGCCGGCGCAGCTGCATGTGATCGGCAAGGACATCACCCGTTTTCACTGCGTGATCTGGCCGGCGATGCTGATGGCGGCCGGACTGCCGCTCCCGGAGCGGGTCTGGGGCCATGGGTTCGTGCTGCTCGGCGGTGAACGCTTCAGCAAGAGCGCCGGCGTCAAGCTCGACCTCGGTGAAGCCATCAGCCGCTTCGGGGCCGACGCGTTCCGCTACTTCCTGCTGCGCGAGATCCCGTTCGACGGCGACGGCAGCTTTTCGTGGGAACGGTTCGGCGAGCGCTACAACGCCGATCTGGCGAATGCCTTCGGCAATCTCGCCAGTCGCGTGACGTCGATGATCGAGAAGTACAACGACGGCATCATCCCGTCGGCCCCCGATGGCGACATCGACGCCGCCGACCTCGCCGACCTGGGCGACGCCGCCGGCTCGATGGATGGGAGGCGCGGCTACCTGTTGCATGAGGGGCTGGCGGCGATCTGGCGCACCACGGCACGGGCCAACGAATACGTGCAGGCGTCACAGCCATGGGCGCTGGCCAAGGCCCCGGACCAGCGCGACGCCCTGCTGGCGGTCCTCGGCACGCTCGGGCGCTCCCTGGCGCGACAGGCCATCGCCATCGCGCCCGTCATGCCGGTCAAGGCGCAGGCCCTCTGGGAGGCGCTGGGAGCGCCAGGCAGCGTCCATGACCGACGCTGGCCGACGTTGGCACCCGTGGACGCGACCGGCTGGCGCGTGACCAAGGGTGAGCCGCTCTTCCCCCGGGAAGAGGCGCCGAAGCCCGCGGCGTAGCCGCCGGAACCTGAGGCGCTGCGACGGCTGACGAGACCGTCGCAGTTCGCACGAACTCTCGCGAAACGCTCGGGCCCGATCACGGACCGGCGCCGGGAGACTCACGTCAAGACGTTGTGCCGCATGGGGTTAGTCGGACGTGGTGGCGTGGTCCGGGCCATGCCTTGAGATGGTGGCGTACGGCTGCGGTGCTCTGATCTCCCCCCATTTCGACACCCTCCGAAAGACCACATCACCAGCACGACCCCGCTCGACGACGACATACCGCCTCCAGAGGCAGACTCGGCTGTTACCAGTGTCCCACGTCCATCGTCCACTGGGCGAGTCTGACTCTGGAGAGTGGTATGTCGTGCTTGTTTGTGAGCCGCCGAAGGTTCGTGAACGTCGCTGTTTCGCGCGATCGTCGAGGGTTTGCCCTCGAATCGACACTGCTCCTGCTCGTGTTGCTTGGCGCCCTGGTCGGCGTCGCCACCGCCGCCGCCGCCGTTTACACGCGGACATCCGGGGTGGACGTCCGTGCCACGCAGGTGGCCTACGCCGCCGAAGGGGCTGGCGACCAGATCATGTCGCAGCTGGATGCCGCCATGAGCGACGGCGTGATCACTCCCGGTGACATCAGCGGCCTCGCCACGCCGACCACGCCCGGCTTCTCGTTCACACAATCGACGCAGATCGTCGGTGCACCGGTCAATCGGATCATAACGCGCGGTGCGTTTGCCGGCCTGTATGCACTCGAGCAGCCGATGCGGGTGCGCATCGACGCCACCGACGTGAACAACAATCGCGCCGCCGTCGAACTCGGTGTCTCGGTACAGGCCGTGCCGATCTTCCAGTTCGGCGTGTTCTACGACCGCGACCTGGAGATCAACAACGGTCCACCCATGACGTTCAGCGGGTGGGTGCATTCCAACAAGCACCTCTATCTCAGCTCCGCGAACGCGAACTACCTCAATCAACTCACGGCGGCCGACAGCGTGTTCTGGTCGCGCAAGGACGACGCCGTGCGTCTCGCGGGCGTGAACATCGCGAACAACGCGAGTGTGCTCACCCCGCTCGACTTCGACAGCCGCAGTCATCCCGGTGCCACCTTCGTGGCGCGCAGCAACCTGCGATTCAACGGCAAGCTGATGAGTCGCGTCAGCGGTGTCCGCCCGCTCAAGTTGCCGCTGCCTGCCGCGATGGATCCGCGCGAACTGATCCTGCCGGCGAACGTTGCCGACTCGCCGGACATCGCGGCGGTCCGGATGGTCAACAAGGCCGACCTGCGCATCGTGGTCGACGTGGCCGCGCCGCTGACGAACATCTGTGTCGAGGCGACGTTCATCCGCGGTGCCGGTCGCACGGCGCTCGGCGGGTCGTGTCCGGCGGTGTTCCAGTTCGTGCGCAACGCGTTCTGGGACGGCCGCGAGATGCGCCGCCCCGACGTCCTCGAACTCGACATGGCCGCGCTGCGCACGTTCGTCAACGCCAGCCCGTCCGACCGTCAGGTCAGCATCATCTACGTCGAGTTTCAGGGACGTGATTCGACGGTGCTCAACCGCGACTATCCCGCCATCCGCATCCGGAACGGTGCGACGCTTCCGGACGCGCCGGTCCCCGGCGATCCGGGTGGCATGACCATCGTGACGAACGCCGCGATGTACGTGCGTGGCGACTACAACACGCTCACCTGGAAGCCAGCCGCACTGATCGCCGATGTGGCGACGTTTCTCTCGACGACATGGAGCGACGCCAACTCCACGACGTTCCCCCGTCCGCGGACCTTCGGCACCACCAGCGTGTTCGCGGCGCTGCTGGCCGGCAATTCCGAGACACCCTGTGACGCCCGCGTCTGCGGCGGACCGCAGCCGTATGGTGGTGGCCTCGAGAACTTCCCTCGCTTCATCGAGGACTGGGGCGGCAGCGGCTCCGGTACGCCGTTCAACTACACCGGGTCGCTGGTGTCGTTGTTCGCGTCGCAACAGTCGGCACGCCGCTGGGGCCACAACCTGAATGGTGGCAGGGCGTACTACAACGCCCCGGTCCGGAACTGGAACTTCGAGACACGCTTCCGCAACCCGATGCTGCTGCCACCTGGCACGCCGCGCCTCGGCTCGGTGCTGCAGATCTCCTACCGGAACGTCTTCTGATGCGCGCGCGCCGTGGCACATCGCTGGTCGAGATGCTGATCGTGCTGGTGCTGCTCGGCGTGCTCACGTCGGTGGCGTCACCACTGATGAAGCCGTCCACGAAGGGCGCTGTCGAGCAGCATGCCCGCCTGCTGGCGCAGGATCTCGATCATGCCCGCACCAAAGCCTACGCCGCGCGCACACGGGTGCGAGTCGTTGTTGGCGATACGCTCTGGCAGACATACCTCGACAACAACCGTGACTCGGTGATCGCCGAAACGGCCACGGAACTCGTCGCGTTCGGCACGATGAACACACGGGGCATCGAGCGTCGTGTGGTCTTCGGGCGCGGTGCCGCGTCGCGCCTCCTCTCCGACACCGTCGTCACCTGGGTCCCCGGCACACGCCGTGTGCAGTTCGGGACGCGCGGCACCACCGAACCATTCGGCTCGAGTGTCGTGCTGTATCTCACGCACGCCGATGACAACACGGCCGTCAGTGCGGTCGAAATCAATTCTGCTGCCAACGTGCGGGTCTGGCGTTGGGTGGAGGGAGTGTGGCAATGAGCAACCGACACATCGTGCGTCCGACCGCCGTCGCTGCCGCACGGACCGGGCAGCGCCCGGGGTTCATGCTGGTCTCGGTGATGGTGGCCATCGTCCTCCTCGGTACCGCCGTGATGGCGATCGGGGCAGCCAACACCACGCGGATCAGGGCGCAGACCCTTGCCACGTCGAAAGGGGCGGCGCTCAACGTCGCGCGGCAGCATCTCGAGAATCTGCGCAGTCAGGATCCGTGGAGCCTCACCAGCGAGAGCGGCGTGCGGGTCGACGCCAATGGCGCGCCCTCGGCCACGGGGGAGTTCCGGCGCAGCGTGTCGATCGACGTCGTGCGACAGAACCTCATCATCATCGAAGTCATGGTCGAGGGCCAGCGGCTGGCACAGCCCATCAAGCTGATCACGAATTCGTATCGCGGTGGTACGATGACGCCCCGCGCCTGAGATGCGGCAGATGACACGGGCTGCAGCAGGCACCGCGCAGCATCGCGCCGGGTTCACGCTCATCGAGCTGCTCGTCTCGTTGACGCTCGGGCTGATCATCCTGACCATCTCCACGAACTTCGCCACGTCCACGCTCCGCGCGAGCCGCGGCAGTGACCTCCGTGACGGGCTCAATCGTGATGCACGATTCGTCGGCATGGCCCTGTCGCGCGACCTGCAGGACGCCGGTGTGGCCTTCGAGTCGAACCAGCAGTTCGGCAGCATCGCGACCCGGAACGACACCGTCGTTACGCTGTCGGTGCCGTTCCTTCCGAATGAAGCCGAAGCGTACGACATGGTCGTACCGGTGGACACCGCCAGCATCCTGCCACCCGGCGGCACCTGCGGCGCCACCTGCATCGAGGTGGTGAATCCCAATGTGGTGCCATTCCAGCTGGCGGTTGGCGACCTGGCGTTACTGCAGGTGCAGAACGAACGGCGGCTGATCGTGTTGACCGCCGTGACGGCGCCCTCGGCCACCGTGCGCCGGCTGACCTTCGCCGCGCGCGACACGCTGTTCGTGTTTCCCGGCGCATTCGCCGGTGGTCTGCGCCTCACCCGCAATGGCGTTGCGGTGCAGCGGCTGAACATGACGGGCTGGTTCCGCGACGCGTCGGGCACGGTACTCATGCGCAGCGACGGATTCCGGGCCGATGGCAGCATGCGCGCCACCGTCGCGGCGCGTGGTATCGACAGCTTCGCCGCCCGGCTGACGTTCACGGATGGCGAGGAACTCACGGAAGCCAACGGATTCGATGCCGACACCACCAACGACTACAATCGCATCACGTCGGTGGTCGTGCGCTCACGCATGCGTGTCGAGCGCGCCGACCGCTCGGTGAACGGCGGCGCGCCCCTCTTCCGCGATTACGAATGGCGGGTGTCGCCGCGGAACCTCCTGTTCGAGCGGAACCGGATCCTGTAGCCGGGCTGCCGGACCCGTCCGGCCGTTCCGTGACGACACACGGGGCAGCGTCAATCGCACACGGGGCAGCATCCCGTGTGCGATTCGCCGGTCTGGTCAGCGTGACACCCAGTCGATACCGGGCGCCGGTTGTCGGACAGCCCCCGCGATGACATTGTATGGAGTCCGTGGCGATTGTGATCGCCATCGTCGGCTCCTGGCTCATCGAGAGGTCCGCGTGTCCCTTGGATTGAAGATTCTGACGGCGTTGTCGCGCGATGTCAGCGAGCCGGACCATCCCGCAGGCACAGCGCGAACGACGATCGACAACTGTCTCGACTTCATCATCAAGACGGTACCGAATTTTCAGGACCTGATCCGCGGCAAGGACGTCCTCGACTTCGGCTGTGGCTACGGCATACAGGCCGCCGCGCTGGCACGCACGAGCGCGGCGCATGTCGTTGGGCTCGACCTGCCGCGCCCCGTGCTGCTCGAGAAGTGGCAGGAGCGCCGGCAGCTCGGCCTCGCAAATCTCGAACTGACCACCGAGCTCCCCGACGATCGCCTGTTCGATGTGGTGCTGTCGTGCAGTGCCTTCGAACACTTCGCCGATCCTGTCGGCATACTCGAGCTGATGCGTCGGCGTTGCAAGGTCGGCGGTCTGGTCATCATCACGTTTGCGGAACCGTGGCTCTCTCCCCGCGGCACCCACGTGGAGTACTTCACGAAGCTGCCATGGGTGAATGTGCTCTTTTCCGAAGACACCGTCATGGCGGTACGCTCGCGCTACCGCAACGATGGTGCGACACGGTACGAGGACATCGAAGGTGGGCTGAACCGGATGACGGTGGCGCGGTTTCATCAGATCATGCACACCAGCGGAATGCAGGTCGAGCGCTTCAGCCTTTTCGCCGTGAAGAATCTGCCCGTCGTGACGACCCTGCCCCTGGTCCGCGAGTTCCTGACGAGCGCGGCCAGCTGCATTCTCAGACGCACGGTCTGACAACGTCCGTGCACGACAGGCACTGATACGGCCAGTGCTACCCCGCTGGACGAACGCACGACGCACGATTCTCCGGCCGGCTCAGTAACGGCAACAGCAACGGCTTAACGCAAGCCGCCTGCGGCGGCTTGCGTTAAGCCGTTGCTGTGACTCTTGCGCGCGCTGGCCACGAGGCATCTACGCGCAAGGTGCGGACTCCCACCTCAAGGCGACTCCACCTCAAGGCGACTCCGAGTCCCATGTGGGGGTCCGACTCCTGGGGGTCCGACTCCGAGTCACGAGGGAACGTGAGGGCTGACACGTCGCCCGCTGCGCTGCGGCGATGACGTGCGGGTGGATTCGGCACGCTGACGCGACCACCTTGCCTGCATGACCTCTCCCCACATCCGCCGCATCGCCGTCTACTGCGGCTCGTCAGCCGGCAGCAACCCACGCTACATCACCAACGCGAACACCCTTGGCCGCATCCTCGCCACACGCGGCATCGGCGTCGTGTACGGCGGTGCGGCCGTGGGCTGCATGGGTGCCGTGGCCGATGGCGCACTCGCCGCCGGTGGTGAGGTGATCGGTGTGCTCACCCGCAGCCTGGCAGCGCGTGAGATCGCACATCCCCGCCTCACGTCCCTGGAACTCGTCGACAGCATGCATGAGCGCAAGACGCGCATGGCCGCACTCAGCGACGCCGTCATCGCGCTCCCCGGCGGGTTCGGCACATGCGACGAGCTGTTCGAGGCCCTCACCTGGTCGCAGCTTCGCATCGATCACAAGCCGATCGGTCTGCTGGACGACGCCGGATTCTGGCAGCCGCTGCTCGCGTTCCTCGATACCGCCGTCACCGCCGGCTTTCTGCAGCAACAGAATCGAGCGCTCGTCTCCGATGCATCCGACGTCGACACACTCCTGACGCGACTATCCACACTGCATACGACGATGTCCGCGACCGCGCGGTCGGCAATCCAGCCATGAGCCGCGCGCGACGGACTCTGAACGTTCAAGGACTCTGACCCCATGATCCTGCAACTGCAACGGCGTAACGCAAGCCGCCTGCGGCGGCTTGCGTTACGCCGTTGCTGTTGCTGTGACTCTTGCATGCGCTGGCCACGAGGCAGTCACACGAGCAAAAAACAAGGCGGGGACAGGATGTGCTCCTGTCCCCGCGCTGTGTTTCATCACCTCGTCGAGCCAATCAGGGAGGCGTCGGCGAATTCACGGCGCCCGACCCACCCCACGTGTACAACGCCTCGCCACGCACACCCAGCTCCTTGGCCGGAACCGGCATCTCGCGCGGCGTGCCTTCCAGCAAGCGATCGGTGCGCCGGATCCAGTAGTACGACGCCGCACCAAGTCCGAGGAGCTCCATTTCGTTCTCGTACCCGAGCTTCGTGGTCAGCGACGCTGCCCCTTCCGCAGCCGTCGCGGGAGGCAACCCACCACGACCCACGCGCGTGCGATTGATCAGCGTCACCGCCGTGGCCAGATCGCCACCGCGGAGTGCCGCTTCCGCACGCAGCAGGTCGTTCTGCGTGGCCGAAATGACCGGGGCCGGACCGAATCCGCCATAAATGCCGGCGGGATCCTGCACACCGCTCAAGTCGTACCGGGCATGCCCGATGTTGGACTGGTGATAGCTGCCACGGCTCGGACGGAACACCTCGGCACGCGAGAACACAAAATCCGTTCCGGCATTGGCCGTGCGCGGATTCGTCTGGAATGCCGAGACCATGCCGGCATCACCGAACGATCCGTCACCGAGCCGCCGGTCCGGCGAGTTCGGCACGCCATTGCCGCCCGTCGGATACGGCGTACGCTGCGTGACCGGGTCCAGCAGATTGGCCACGCGGGTGTGCACACGACCACCGTCGATGCCGTTGAACCACAACAACACCTCATGGCAGAAGGCCGTACAGCCATCACCGATATACACGAGATCACTCGTCATGCCGTTGGTCGTGTACGTCAGGACCTGCCCCCAATTCACCGCGGTATTCTCCGCAGCATTGCGCGGGTAGTACGCCAGCGTCATCGCCGACAGCGTATTCGCCAACTGACGGATCTGCACGTTGGTGTAACTCCGTCCGTTCGTCCACGCCGCCTCCGTCGTGAACGTGTTCGCGCCAGCGATCGTCGCAGCCGACTGCAGCTTGGCGATGGCGGCATCGCGCATCTGCTTCCGGTTGGAGTACTGCAGGGTCGTGACGTCGATGTTTTCGTCGACGATGTACCCCTTGTCGTAATTCAACGCGATGTAGCTCAGGCTCGCTCCGAGCATGAGCTCGGCCACCGCCTCGGCGCGCTTCGTGTCGCCGACGTTGTTGATCACGACGTTGTTCTTGCGGATGGCCGTGAGCACATCCGTCGCTGCCGAAATCGTGGCGTACATGCCGGACCACGGCACCTCGATGCTGGTACGGCCCGCCGCGGCCAGATCATTCTGGTACGCGCGCGTCAGGCGCTTGCCGTCTGCATCGATACTGGCATAGAAATTCATGTTCCAGTTGTTCCATGAAGCCGAATAGGTCTGCGCCTGTGTCACCAGCACGCAGTTGCCTTCGCAGCCATCGTACGCCTGGAACCAGGTGCGCATGGTACCACCGGCCAGTGCCTGGAGCGACGCCGGATCGGCGAGCGCACGCTTCGCATCCGGCGCATTCGGGTTCTCCACCTCGAGTGAACCGCACCCCGCCAGCGCAACGGCCGCCAGCAGGCTGCTCACTCGCATGAATCGAGTCATCATCATCTAGTCAGATCCTTGTGAGGAGGTTCAGTAGCCGAGTTCGAGCATGAACGTGAAGGTGCGGTAGGCGGGGTAGGTGAAGTTGTCGACGCGGAAGCCGAACGGATCACCGGCGCCACCCGACACATCCGGGTCGTAGCCGCTGTACTTGGTGCGGGTCCACAGGTTACGACCCACGATGCCCACGCGTGCCGTCTCGAAGACCGACAGCTTCGTGGCGCGCACGAAGCGCTTCGGGAGCTGGTAGTTCACCGCCAGTTCGCGCAGACGGATGAAGCTGCCATCTTCCACGAAGTAGGTGTTCGGGTCGATGTTGTTGTAGAACGCCTGGAAGAAGCCCTGCGGCTTCTGTGCTCCGGCGGCCACGCCGCGCTGATCGAAATCAGCGTCGCGGAGCTCGTTGAACGGCCACTGGCGCGTCAGGTTGTAGATGTTTCCGCCGCGCTGCCAAGTGAAGATGCCGTTGACCGACAGCCCCTTCCACTGAATGGTGTGCGCCATACCCGCCGTGAAGTCGGGGTTCACATCGCCGATCTCGATCCGCGAATTGCCGGCGGCGTCGAAGAACTTGAGCGGCCGTTCGCCCGGCGTGCCATAGGTCGCGTTGGCCACGTAGAAGCCCAGCTCGTTCAGGCGATAGTCGGCGGCAGTGCCGGTCAGGCGGCGATTGGTGATGTTCGTCGCCAGCTGGTCCGCCGTGCGGATCCAGTCTTCACCGAAGATGATGCCGAACTGCTGGTTCGGTGCAACCCGGAAAATCCTCGTGTTGCCATCCGGCCCGGCCAGGTACGGCTGCGGCCGGAGTGCCGTGATGCGCGAGCGGGTGCGGTCACCGGTGATGTTCATGCGCCAGAAGAAATCCTTCCGCGACGCCAGCACGGCGCCGAACGCGACCTCGTGCGTGCTGCCTTCCAGCGTGGCAGCATTCTCCCAGCGGTCCCGGAAGCCGGCGGCCGACGACAGCGGCACC
This sequence comes from Gemmatimonadaceae bacterium, assembly GCA_031411975.1. Classification (GTDB taxonomy): domain Bacteria; phylum Gemmatimonadota; class Gemmatimonadetes; order Gemmatimonadales; family Gemmatimonadaceae; genus JACMLX01. The sequence continues at coordinate 2,693 of JANOCB010000045.1, read as the reverse complement.
TGCAGAATCTGATCGCTCGTCTTCTTCTGCGAGTAGCTGTACTCGAGGGAGAAGTTCTTCAAAAAGTTGAGATTGAACCCAGCTTCTGTTTCGCGCGAGAACGCCGGACGAAGGTCCGGGTTACCCAGCGTCTGCTTCACCGGGCTGCCGTTCACGACGGCGAAAGTTTCGTACTGTGCATCGAACCGTGGGCGGAGTCCGGCGGTGCCGTACGACACGCGCAGCTTCGCCTCATCCACCCCGGGAATCTTGAAGTCCTCGGACAGGCGATACGCGATCGACCCACGTCCGTAAATCGCCGAACGCTGGTTCTCACCGAACAGCGACGACTGGTCGCGACGGATCAGACCATCGATGATGTAGCGATCCTTGATGTCGAACGTGCTGATCGCGAACAGGTTGCGGTTCCGGATCGTGATGGACTCAGACCCTGGCAGCACGATCGGATCAGATGCCGCCGCGGAAAACTCCGGCACACGACCGACGGTCAGCTTCTGCGCCTCGGCACGCAGGAAATTGTTCTCCTGATCTTCGAGGACCGTCGCAATCTTGGTCGTGTTGGTCAGCCAGCCGAAGAACGTCCGCTGCGCCGTGAGGGTCGCGCCCATGTTGTACGAACGACCCGAACTGAACTGCTGGAACAGATTGCCGGGACCGGCCTGTCCCTGCGACGACAGGAAGCCAGCTGGCTCGAAATTCTTGAAATTCACCGACGACTGATCGTAGTTGAAGTTCCCCTCGGCTGTCAGCCAGGTTAACGGCCGGTAATTCAGCTTCATCGTGCCGGTGAACCGATTGCGATCGTTGGCGACTTCCGTGTTGTTCAGGCGGTACAACGGATTGGACAGGTTCCCGGACGAGGGGGGATTACGGATGTTCGCGCGGAACGGTGATCCGTCGGGGTTCGTGCTGTTCAGGTCGACGTTCGGTTCGATGAAGCGGACACCGAAGAACAGATCGTCTTCGCTGGTCTGATCCGCGCTGCTCCGCCCGTAGAACATGCCGGTCGACAGATTGAGCTTGTCGCTGATCGCCTGGTCCACGTTGATACGGAAATTCTGGCGGCTGTACCCGTTCAACAACCGCAGCACGCCGGATTCCTGAATGTTCTGGATCGATGCGTTGAAATTGGTCGCGCCCTTCCGCTGCCCAAGCGAGATGTAGTTGTTCATCGTCGTGCCGGGACGAAATACGGCATCGAGCTGGTCGAAGATCACCGGATAGGCATTGTCCGAGATGTCGTCAGCTTCAGAGATCCGCTGGCCAGCCGAGTTAAGCCGGAAGCCGAAGTTCAGGCCTGGCGTCGTGTTGCTCGGATCGAGCTGGAACGCCGTCGACGTGTTCAGGCCGACCTTCCGCGGCAGGTAGCTCTGCCCGTACTCGTTGCGGACGGTGAACGTCATCTGGCCTTCGGCCAGGTTCGCACCGCGCTTGGTGAAGATCTGGATCACGCCGTTGGCAGCGTCGGAACCGTACAGCGAACTCGCGGCGGCACCCTTGATCACTTCCACGCGATCGATGTCCTGCGAGTTGATGTCGGCGAGGCCGAGGCGGGTGATCGTGCCGTCCACGATGATCAGCGGATCCTGGTTTCCCGCCAGTGACGTGGCCGAGCGCAGGCGAATGGCCGGCTCGGAACCCGGTGAGCCCGAGACCTGCGTGACGCTGGCACCGGCCACGCGGCCGGCCAGGCTGCCCACCGGCGAGATCGCCGGGACTTCCTTGATCGCGGTGTTGTCGACCACGGCCACCGAGAACCCCGTCTTCTTCTGCGACGTCTCGGTGTTCACACCCGTCACGACGACCTGGTCGAGGTTCAGGATGTCTTTTTCGAGATCGTAGTTCTTTTCCACGCGACCCGCCACGAGGGTGATCGGGAGCCGCTTCGGCTTGTAGCCGATGAAGCGCACCACGAGGTTCACCGCGCGACCGTTGTAGCGTGAGACGTCCACCGTGAAGCTGTACTTGCCATCCGTGCTGGTGATCGTACCAGCACCGATTTCCGGAATGCCGACGCTGGCGCCGCCCAGCGGGCGACCATCGGCGGTCACGGCACCCGTGAAGATCGCGGACTGGGCTTCAGCAGTGCTGGCCCCCATGAGCACCGCCGCAATCGCTGCGGCGACGCGAAGAGACCTTCGGATCAGGACACCTTCCATTTCTTGCCTCGGGGAGTGGAGAGGAGAGCGGAACAAACCGGGGTGTCCTGCGTATCCGGTCCAATGATGCGGACCTGCGGGGCACCTGCGCACGGACGTAAGGGCAGACGGTCTCCTGTGGTGGGAGTGACGACATGGCTCCCGTCAGCACGCGACAGTGTGCGAACGACAGCCAGCGGAGCATCTCAGTCTGGTCGCCTCGGCGCGGCCTGCGGGCCGGTGACATATTGGCCTGCACCTGCAGTATGTCCCTGATCTGTAACTGTTGCAATGGCGAGTTGACGTGTACTCATTGTGGCAGTTACTGAACACGGCAGATTCTGCCGAGTGCCACCCCGAGTGAGTCCCCGTTACACGCAGGTCACGCGTATGCGAAATCCGCGACGTATCCTGGTTCCGCTGCTCGGCGCTGCAGCCAGGGTGCTGGCGTCGCCCCCAGGGCCCGCCCAGCGCCGCGACGGCAGACTCACCGGGACGGTGCTCGACAAGAGCACCCAGACCCCCCTCGCGGGTGTCACCGTCGTCAATCTTCTC
>JANOCB010000044.1:0-125780 GCA_031411975.1 Gemmatimonadaceae bacterium | reverse complement strand
GCCACCGCCACGTACAGCTCGATCGGGATCTGGGTGCCCGGCTGCGCCTTGCTGGCCAGCAGCGCACGGGCCACCGGAATGTTCTCGACGATCGGCACCCCGGCCTCGAACGCCAGCTTCTTGATCTTCTCGGCCAGCATGCGCTGCCCGATGGCGACGATCACCGGCGCGGGGGCCACGAACGGGTCGTACTTGATCGCGACGGCGATATGCACCGGATTCACGATCACCACGTCGGCGGTCGCCACGTCGGCCATCATGCGCTTGCGCGCGAGGGCGCGCTGCGCACTGCGGATGCGCGACTTGATCATCGGATCACCGTCGGCGGCCTTCGCCTCTTCCTTCACTTCCTGCTTGCTCATCATCATGCTCTTGTGCCACCGCCACCACTGAAATCCGTAGTCGGCGCCGGCAAGTGCGATGAACGCGATGCCAGTTTTCCGCAGCAGCGCGGTGGCGTGCACCTGGAACAGCGTCGCCACACCCATCGGCCCATGCTGCGCCACGCTCATGACGTCACGCCAGACGTCGTCCACCACGCTGTAGACCACGCTGCCGATGATCACGAGCTTGAGCAGGCTCTTTGCTAAATCGGCGATCCCCTGCGAACCAAAGACGCGCTTCAGGTTGTTGAGCGGATTGATCTTCTCGAAGCTGGGCGCAAGAGGCTTGGTGCTGAGAATGCCGCGGGCCTGCAGCGCCGTGGCAACGAAGGCGATGGCGGCGAACGATGCGAGCAGCAGTGTCAGTTCGCCGAGCGTGCGCCACCCGAGTCCGATCAGGTCGAACAGCAGGTCCTGCGGCTCGCGGATGTTCGCGCCGGCGTTGTACAGCTCCGTCGTCATCACCTGGCGCAGGTAGCTCCCCATCTTGGGGGCCACGGTGGTGAAGATCACGGCCGCACCGAACAGCATCGCCGCCGTCGCGAACTCCGCGGTGCGGGGGATGTTGCCCTTCTCGCGTGCCTCCTCGAGGCGTTTGCCAGTGGGCTCCTCGGTTTTGTCTTCGGCGCCGCCCTCCATCGCGCTAGCGGATGCCCGCGAGCATGGGGCCGAGAATCGTGTTCAGCAACCCGTCGTGATAGCTCGTCCAGCCGGTGAACCAGACGGCGGTGAGGCTGAGTGCCGCCGCGAGCGTGAAGAGGCCGGCCACGATCTGCAGCGGGAACGCCACCGTGATGATCTGCAACTGCGGCGCGGCACGCGTGAGGATCGCGAGGGCCACGTTGGTGATCATCGTGGCGGCCATGACGGGCGCGGCGAACATCACGCCGAGCGAGACGAGCATGCCGCCCATCTTCGACATCGCGAGCACGCCGGCACCGAGATCAGGCACCGTCCCCACCGGAATGAGGTCGAGCGAGGTGCCGAGGCCGTCGAGCATCACCAGGTGACCACCGCTGGAGAACAGCAGCAGCGTGGCGAACGCCGTCATGAACTGGCCCAGCACGGGGACCTGGATGTTCGTCATCGGATCGAGCACGCTGGCACCGGCGAGGCCCATCTGGATCGACATCATGTCGCCACCGGCGGATGCCGCACCCAGCACGAGTGCGGTGCCAAGGCCCAGGCCGAAGCCGACGATCGTTTCGCTGAGCATCGTCAGCGGCGTGATGGCGGGAATGCCGCCGACGTGTGCGCGAGCCACCGGGACCAGCACCACTGCGAACACGATCATCACGACACTGCGCAGCTTCATCGGCACCGACTTCGACGAGAAGACCGGTGCGATCAGGATCATGCCGCCGATCCGTGCGGCAAGCAGGACGAACGTGGACATGCCCCCCGTGGTGAGCAGGTCGGACATCGCCGCCGGCTCGAGGGCCATCAGCGGAAGCTCTGCACGAGTCCCGTGACCACCAGCCCCCATCCGTCGACCAGCACGAAGAGAAGGAGTTTGAACGGCATCGAGATCATCGCCGGGGGCAGCATCACCATGCCCATGCTCATCAGCACCGAGCCGACGACGACGTCGATCACGATGAACGGCAGGAAGAGTGCGAACCCGATCTGGAAGGCAGTGCGCAGTTCACTGGTGACGAACGCGCTCATCAGGATCGTCAGCGGCACCGCTTCGCGCGACTCGGGCTGCTTGATCTCGGCCAGGTCCACGAAGGTCTGCAGGTCCTGATCGCGTACCTGCCGCAGCATGAAGGCCTTGAAGGGCACCACGGCACGCGACATCATCTCGACCTGCTCGATCTTGCCATCCATCCACGGTTCCAGCGCGGTGGAGTTCACCTCTTTCAGCGTGGGGCCCATCACGAAAGCGCTCAGCAGCAGCGCCATCGCGGCCAGCAGCTGGCCCGGCGGTGCGGACTGCGTGCCAAGGGCCTGCTTGAGAAAATGCAGCGTGATGAGGATGCGCGTGAAACCGGTCATCATCAGGACCAGCACCGGCAGCATCGACAGCAGGCCCATCATGATCACGACACCGACGGTGCCACTCATGCGAAGCCCTTCGCCATCGACCTTGCCGCCGACCTTGAGCTCCATCTGTGGCGCGAGCTTCGTGATCATGCTGTCGGCACGACCGGCGATGCGTTGCGCTTCGGCGGTGGTCAGTGGAGCAGCGCCCTGCGCCTGCTGCTGCATCGTCGCGATGTCACGCGCCTTGCCGGGCGGAAGTAGCGGTGGGAACTCTGCCACGCCACCACTCTTCGATGCGGTGGGGGCGGGCTTCGATGGACGTGGTGGTGTTGCCGACGGGTCGGCACGCTGCGGCAGATCGCGAGGGCCCGGCTGCGCGGCAGCGGGCGGCAGGGTGCGCAGGCCGGGCTGCTGCTGCGTGCCGGCAGGCGCCGGTGCCGGTGCTGCGGGCTGTGCCTGCACGACGCCGACACCAGCCAGCGGCATCGCAAGGAGCAGCATCGTCCCGACGGCCCGACCTCGCATCGCGGCCGTCAGCACCTTGCGGAAGCTGTCGCCGAAGCCGATGTCGTGCGGCGTGATCGCGCTGGCATCGAACGGTGCCTGAGCGGCGAGTGGCTGCGGGAGTGCGACGTCCGTGATGGAGCGAACACCAGGGGAGATGGTCATCGGTGCCACCGAATCGGCCGCCATGATGGCCTGCGGGGCTCCGCTGACGTCGTTCTGCAGCGTGAACAGCGTGCGTACACCACCTTCGCCCACGCTCACGCCGATCACCAGATCACCACGCTGCACGATCGCGATGCCCTGACGCTGGCCGAGTGGCAAGCGCTGCACGACGGTGAAGGCGTTGCCTCCAGCGGCCTGCACGGCGCCCGGCAGGAAACGTTTGGCCAGCCTGGCCACCAGCAGCACGAGGCCCAGCACGAACGCCAGCGTGGCCAGCATGCCGGCGTACCCGGCAAACGTCATCCGACGAGCTCCGCACCGGTCATGCGGCTCACGATGCGCGTCACGCGTACGCCGAAGTTTTCGCCGAGCACCACCACTTCGCCCTCGGCAAAGCGCTTGTCGCCGACGTAGATGTCGATCGGTTCACCGGCGAGACGCTCCAGCTGCACCACCGAGCCGCGACCGAGCTGCAGGATCTCCTGCACCGACATCGTCGTGCGACCGAGTTCGATCGCCACCGGCAGCGTGAGGTCCATCAGGAGGCTCATCGGCACTTCGCCACTCGCGCCGATGGTCGGATCGAGTTCCGAATAGTCGCTGGGGTAGTCATCGCCACCACTCGGCGCCGTGTCCTGCAGCGGAATGCCCGCGTTCTTGGCAGCGATCAACGCTGCGATCTCGTCCTGATTCATGGCGTATCCGTGTCCGGAGGCAGAAGGGTGCCGATGATGCGGTTTTCTGGAATGCGACCGTCAGTGATCCGTGCCGCGAGCTTGCTGCCGGTGCGACCGGCGGTGGCGACGAGCCGCGGCTGACCGGCGACGGTGACCGAGAGCAGCGTGTTGGCACTGAGACCGGTGTTGATCACCTGCCCGGGCGTGAGCATCGCGATGTCCTTCATGGTGAGGCGGAATTCCGGGAGGCGCGCTGCCACCGGCACGTTCGTGCCGCGCAGCGACGTTTCCGTCTGCCGGCGCTGGGCGCGCAGTTCGTCCTTGCTGCGGGCGGTGCTGGAGACGCGGCGGGTGTCGGCGGTGGTGAAGTAGTCCTCGAGTGAGGCGAATGGCAGGCAGATCATGATCAGCGACGAGATGTTCATCGCCGACACTTCGATGTTCGCCACCAGCACGGGATCTTCACGCGCACAGACCTGCAGGATCTCGGGCGCGGCCTCGAAGCCGGTGACCGCGAGTTCGATCGGCATCACTTCTGCCCAGACGTCGCGTACGATGCTCGCGGTGCGTTCGGCGACGATGCGGACCGCATCCTGTTCGAGCTCAGTCAGCGGACGGTTCATCACCGTCGGTGCGCTGCCGCCACCGAACAGGCGGTCCACGAGGAAGAAGGCGAAGTCGGAGCCGAAGTCCACCACACCCTGCAGGCCATTCTTGCCGTTGATGTCCACGACGTAACTGCAGCAGGGCGTGGGCAGGGAGAGCGTGAACTCGCCGAAGCTGAACTGCTCGACACTCTGCAGCCGGACTTCCACCTGGCCGCGCACCCGCGACATCAGGTACGACTCCATGTTCTTCACCATGCGTTCGTACATCGCCTCGATGGTCCGGAGGCGCTCCTTCGAGATGCGGTGCGGACGGCGGAAGTCGTAGCGCTGCACCTCCAGCTGCGACACCGGGGGGCGACGATTGTTGACGGCCATGTCGAGCGCTCCCCCGCCGGCACTGCCGAGGAGGCGATCGATCTCGTTCTGGTTCAGGGTATCGTTGGCCATCGTCAGCGCATCACTGAATGACGAACTGCGGGAAGCTGACGCGCTTGATGACCTTCTTCTTCATGATCCTGACGACGAGATCCTTGATCTCGACCTTGAGCGGCTCGCGTGAGGCCACATCGGAGAGCTGCTCGACCGTCTTGGCGCCGACGAGTGCAAGCACGGCGTCCTTGATCTCGGCGTCGCGCAGCTTGATCGCCTCCGAGGAGGCGGAGTCCTTCATGTCGAAGGCCACGGAGAGCATCAGGAAGCGTGTGCCGCCTGACCCGGCGGGATTCAGGACGAGGTCGGCGATGGTGTAGGCCGGCGGCGGCACGGCGGGGACCTGCTCGCCCTCCTTCGCGGCGTCGGCGGTCTCCCCCTCAGCCACTTCGTCACCCTCGCCGTGCTCCTCGCCGTCTGCTGCCGCCTTCTTCTTCGTGCTGGCGTGGGCGTTGACGTCGTCGATGGTGAGGTTCCTGACGATGCCGCTGGTGAGCTTGGGGCCCACGACCTTGGCGCCGACGAACCCACCGCTGCCGAGCCCGACCAGGGTCAGCACGAGCGGGATGACGAACGGGGGGAGTCCCCTCTTCTTGGGTTCAGCGCCTTCGGGGGCGACTTCTTCTTCGGCCATGGTGCGATCCTGAGGAACGGGGATGACGGCGTGCGTCCGGTCCCGTTCAAAGCAGTGGCCGTGCCAACTGGCTCAGCGGGGCGTCACGCTGGCTAAGCTGTTGCGGGACAGGTGTTTGCGATCCTGTCCCGGCTGCCGGACCCGTCGGTCGAATCGGCCCGTCGGCAAAGGCTGCCGAGCCGTCGGTGCCCAAAGTTGCCGGGGGCGGCGCGACCATGGGGTCGGAGCCCATGGTCGCAGGAACCATGATCTCCGACCCCAGGCCCGCCTCACGCGATCACGAGGATCAGCGCTTCAGGTTCACCAGCTCTTCCAGCATCGAGTCCGAGGTCGTGATCATCCGGCTGTTGGCCTGGAAGCCGCGCTGGGCGACGATCAGGTTGGTGAATTCCTGCGCCAGGTCCACGTTCGACATTTCGAGCGCGCCGCTGGTGACGAAGCTCTGGCTGCCCTCCAAGGCATACCCGAGCACCGCACCACCGGAGTTGCCGCTGGTGGCGTACATGTTATCGCCCGTGCGGAGCAGGCCGGCCGGGTTGTTGAAGTCGGCCAGCACGATCTGACCCAGCGTCTGGTTCACACCGTTGGTGAACGCGCCGCTGATCACACCGAGGCGGTCGATGCTGAAGTTCTGCAACTGGCCGCTGGTGTAACCGTCCTGATCGCGAAGCACCGCCGTGCCGTTGCCGGCAAACTGCGTCAGGCCGCCCAAGGTGCCGGCGAGGCCGGTGCCGGCAACTTCGGCGCCGAGATTCATCGTCACGGACATCTGCGCACCACCCGGGCCGTTGATCGTGATCGTCGGCTGCGAGATGGCGGTACCGGCGCTCGGGCCGCCGATGATCGTGGACTGCGTGAGCAGCGCCGTGGCCGGATCGAAAGCGAAGCGCCCCTGCGTGAGCACACCACCACCGAGATCGGCGCCCGGCGTGCCGGTGCCGAGGGTGTAGCCGGCAGGCAGCGTGGACTCGTCGACCTGCCAATCCCACTGATTCTGCGCCGTCTTCCACATCCACATCTTCACGTCGACCTTGTTGCCAAGGGCGTCGAACATGCCGATGGTGCCATTGGTGAAGGTGCCGTTGTTGGCCGTGACGGCGCGCGTGTCAGGCCCGAACCCACCTACCAGCGGGCCGGTACCGTCGGGGTCGGCTGCGTTGAAGATGCCCGCCGACGAGTTGAGGTTGCCGGCCACGGTGACTCGCGTCGTCGCACGGGCCGCGACCTTCTGGCCGAAGGGCAGCGTGATGTCGGTGATGGCGTCGTTCAGGATGCCATCGAGCGCCATGCGCCCCTGCACGATGAAGCCGTTGGTCGGCGACACCATGCGACCCTCGGCATCGAGCTGGAAGTTGCCCGAGCGGGTGTAGTACGTCTCGGTGGCCTTGCGCACGACGAAGAACGCGTCGCCCTGCATGGCCATGTCGGTGTTCACACCGGTGGTCTCGACGTTGCCCTGCGTGAAGAGCTGGTCCACGGAACCGATCAGCGATCCGAGGCCGATCTGCACCGGGTTCACACCACCCTGGTCACCAGGGGGACGGCTTGCACCCTGCAACAGCTGCGCGAAGCCTTCCTTGAAGGTCACGCGACCACCCTTGAATCCGACGGTGTTCACGTTGGCGATGTTGTTGCCGATGACGTCCATGCGGAACTGATGGTTCCGCAGACCAGAGACACCGGCGAAGAGAGAGCGAAGCATGAGCGAAGTGGGGTAGGGAGTGGAACGACGGCGTACGTGTGATCCTGCGGGAACGCGCGGAGTGCGCGTGAATGCGGGCCGGGACGCCGTCTGCGGCGTCCCGCGGTGTCATCGGGTGCCGATGGCGGTGATGCTGTTGAGCGGGACGCGCAGACGACCCATCGCGTACTGCAGGCCGGTACGGGTCGTCTCGATGCCGGTGACGGTGCCGCGCACGGCGGTCGACCACTCGGACGGATCATTGACGTCGACGTTCGTGACCGACACGCGGTACACCCCCGGTGGCAGCGTGCTGAGTGCCCGGCCGATCACGATCTCCGACGTGCCGGCGGCCAGTGAGCCCATCTCGCGCGACGTGATGATCGAGCCGGTGGTGGCATCGTAGACATTCAGCTTGGCCGGACCACCGTTGCCGGTGATGACGAGCGACTCGGTGCCGCTGCCATTCAGCTCCACCAGGTTGCTGGTGGCGGTGACGGTCTTGCCGATGGTGTTCACGGCGGTCCCGGCAGAGACTTCGTTCAGCAGGTCGGTGGCGGCGGTGCCCTGCGTCTCGAGCGTCCTGGCGATGTTCGTCAACTGCTCGACGCTGGTGAATTGCGCCAGCTGCGCCGCCATCTGCGCGCTGTCGGCGGGATCCTGCGGATCCTGATTCTTGAGCTGAGCGAGCAGCAGCTTCAGGAAATCGTCCTTGCCAAGTGCCTGATTCTTCTTGGTGATGTCAGCCAGCGCTGCGGCCGAGCGCGCCGCATTGGCGGCTGCGGTGCGGGTGGCTTCGTTCTGCTGGATCGGTGCGATGATGCTCATTGACGGGTCTCCGGCTGCTCGCGCCGCGAGCGGTGGCGCGCATCGTCGGATGACGAGCGCGGTGAGGGACGCTCCTGCTCGCGGGCCATCGCCTCGCGGTGCTGCTGATCGCGCGCGGCCTGCTCACGCGAGCCGCCCTGCGCTTGGGCTTCGGCCGCGGCGCGCATCTGTGCCACCTCGATCGCCGGCGCCATCGTGCGCGAGAAGTTCACGCTGTCGCCGGAGCGTGGGGCGGCCTGGACGCGCAGCCCGTCGGCGGTCAGCCCGCGACGCTCGAGGGCGTCACGCAGCTCGCTCACGCGGCCGCTCAGTTCCGCCGCCTGCTGTGCGGTACCAAGGCCCAGCTGCGCATCCACCGACGTGCCGCGGGTATCGATGCGGATCTGATCCTCGATGCCGTTCGCGTTGTCCATGCGCAGCAGCACACTGTTCAGCGGCTTGGCATGCTGTGAGGCCTGCAGATCCATCAGATGGCTGATGCGGTCGGCCATGTTGACGTTGCCGACAGGGGTGGTGAGCCGCATGGCCGACGTGCCATCGGTGATGAACTGCGGCACCGGGCCGGTGACGGCGAGCGGTGAGATGGCATCGCCACCACCACCCTGCTCCGCACGCGACGGTGCGGCACCGGGGCTGGCCACGGTGGCGACACGCGCGACCTGCGACAGCTGTGACACACGCGCCACCTGCGCGACGTTGGCCACCCGCGCCATGGCGTTCGCGGCAGCGTCGCGGCCTCCTGCATCCACATCGGCGCGCACCCGGCGCGCCTCGTCGCCGGCCTCGCCCCCCAGATCACTCAGCAACGTGCCAAGGGTCTCTGCGGAAACCGATGCGTCGGCGGGGAGTTCGACATGCCCGGGATCGCGAGCACCCAGCGTGCGAAGTCCTTCCTGCTTCGCGATCTGCGCCAGATGTGCGTAGCCGGCGGGATTGTCCCACTTGCCGTCCACCATCAGGTCGGCGGCGAGCCCCTTCGAATGTTTCGAGTTGCGTGTCCACGTGACGACGGGTCCGGGCGTGCTGCGCCCCTGTGCGAAGAGTGCCGCCTGCCGCTCCGGAGTGCGCATCGTCTCGAGCACGGTCACGTCATGTCCGAACTCCTGCTTCATCCGCTCCATCACCCGCTGCAGCCGTTCGCGGAACTCGGGCGACAGCGGCGCGATGTCACGTTCCAGGCCGTGCAGGTCGGTCCGTGCGACCACCGGCTTCGGTGCCACTGCCGGCATCGCGTCGGTGACTGCCGCCGCGGCGGACGCCGCGTCGAAGTGATCCTCGACGAGCATGGTCCCGGTGGCCGTCGCCGGCAGCGTGGTCATGCGACTCGTCCACGCTGCGCGCGCGGCATCGTCGTTGTTGTCGTCCGTCGCCGGTGTCGCGTTGTCCGGTGCAGCGTCCATCGAAACGACCGTCTCCATGATCGGCAGCGTCGCCACGAGTTGCATCGCGGCAGCCGTTGCTGCGGCACTGCCGGTGAGTTCAGCCGGTGCAGTCTTCACATCACTGATGTCAGCGCCCGCCACCTGTTCGTCGGTGTCGAGGTCCGTCGGCACCACCCATCGCGCCATCTTCGTTCCAGCCACAGCCACCGGAGTCGCGCAGTCATCGACCGGTGTGGACGGGCCGCACTGCTGGGGTACATCCGGCGTGAAACACACGGAAGCACCGAGCAACAGGTCAGTCGCACATTCCGCGTCTGTGACGGGTGCCTTGGTGTCTGCGGTCGATGACGCCGATGCGTCCGCATCGGTGGAGCGGGTTGCAGCAAACTTCATGGCGCCAGACAGCATCAGGGCCTGCACCTGCGCGCGCGATCCTGCCGCGGCGCCTTTCTCCTTCGCGCTGCCGGCATCACAACAGTCGTCCGCGCGATCGCTGCGTCGGGCCGCCGCACGCGCCATGGCAGTGCGGTCGGGGGCGGTCGCATCCCGATCGAGCTTGCGAAGTGATGCCAGAGAACGCGCGAAGTCAGCGCCGTTGGACTCCGATGCCCGCCGTTCCGTTGCTGGTGCTGGTGCCGGTGCGGTGGCGTCACTGCGTGCGCGGGTCGCCGTGAACAGCGACGGGAGGTCGTTCATTCACCACCTCCGCCGCGGCGCGGCTGCAGCTGGCTGAGGGCCGCCGCACGCGGGGCCGGCAGGTTGGTGAGAATTGCCGCCGCCTGCCGGTCACCGAGCAGGTTCAGGATGATGCTGACATCGTTGTCGGACATCTGCCCGAGCACGCGCGCGGCATCCTTGGCGCTCATCGTGGCGAAGATCTTGGCGAGGCGGCGCTGATGGGTTGCCGTCTCAGCCGCAGTTGGAGCGGTGGCAGCCGCGGGTGTCGCCGTCGCGGCCTCGTCCGGCGTCTTGCCGGCAGCGCCAGGGGCCGGGGCAGCGGCTACCTGCGACACAGGCGCATGTGCGGTGTCGGCAACAGGCTTCGCGGCGGTTCCGTGATCGTCCGCGGCGGCGTCGTGCGCGGCGGCAGCTTCACCATGCGACGCGCTGTCGGCACCGGTGCTGTCGCGTTTCGCCGTGCTGTCGGGCTTGAGGCCGTTCTTCTTCGCATCCGCCACGGCGATCGCATGCTGCGACGAGACCTGCCAGACGGAGAAGAATCCGCCGCCACTGAGACCGAGCAGGAAGCCGATGAAAATCGGCATGATGAACTTACCCATTGGTCGTGCGCTCCGGATCAGTTGGAGAAGTGTCGGCGTTGTGGAATCGGGTGAGCGCGATCTCGTCCATCAGCGCGCGGTCGGCCCCCTGCTCCGCAGCGCGATGCGCCTCGGCCTGCTTTCCGCGCAGCGTGTGCAGCGCATGCCGCGCCTGGAAGGCGCTGCGCAGCTCGTCCTGTGCGCGTCGCACGAGACTGTCCGCGGTGACGATGCTGGTGTCGGCAAGCTGCAGGCGCACGTCGAGTGCGCGCAGCACGTACTGCATCTGCTGCAGTGCACCGACCGTGGCTCCGGTGTTGCTGGCCTGCGTCAGTGAGAGATGATTCGCGCTGCGCGCTGCGGCGATCGCCTCGCGTGTCTCGCGCGCGGCGTTGGCCTGCCCCTGCGCGTCCGACAGCGCCACGGCACGGGCGCGCTCGGCCTCCTCGCGCAGCTCCAGCACCCGCTGCAGACGGAACCTGAATCGGCCGCTCATACTGCCGTGACCCGCTGGCCCATCAGGTGCTCGTACCGCATCTGCAACTGGCGCAGGCGGTTGATGCTGTCATCCATGCCCGTGCTCTCGCCCGGCGGCTGGCGCAGGAACGACAGCAGCGCCTCGCGCAACCCGATGGCGGCATCCACCAGCGGATCGGTTCCCTTCTGGTAGGCACCCACGAGGATCAGGTCTTCCTTCTCACGCCATGCCGCCTCGAGCTGCAGCAGCAGGTTCGCCGCATGACGGTGTGCGTCGGTGATCAGCAGGTCGCGGACACGACTCTTCGAGTCGAGCACGTCGATGGCGGGGAAGTGTCCCGCCGACGCGAGCTTGCGTGTCAGCACGATATGGCCGTCGAGAATCGAACGCGCGGCGTCGGCGATCGGCTCGTTGAAGTCGTCGCCATCCACCAGCACGGTGTACACACCCGTGATGCCACCGGTGCGGCCGTTGCCGGCACGTTCCAGCAGCCGCGGGAGCGCTGCGAACACGGAGGGCGGATACCCCTTGGTGGTTGGTGGTTCACCCACGGCCAGACCGATCTCACGCCAGGCCATCGCGACACGGGTGATCGAGTCCACCATCAGCAGCACCTGCTTGCCCTGATCGCGGAAGTACTCCGCGATCGCCGTCGCCACCAGTGCACCGCGCGCGCGAACGAGCGCCGCCTGGTCACCGGTCGCCACGATGATCACACTGCGCTTGAGCCCTTCCTCGCCAAGCGAGTTCTCGATGAACTCGCGCACTTCACGACCGCGCTCGCCGAGCAGCGCGATCACGTTCACGTCGGCCTGCGCCTGTCGTGCGACCATGCCCAGCAGCGTGCTCTTGCCCACGCCGCTGCCGGAGAAGATGCCGATGCGCTGTCCATGCCCGATGGTCAGCAGGCCGTCGATGGCGCGGACGCCGGTCATCATCGTGCTGTTGATCACTTCGCGGTGCAGCGGATTCGGCGGCTCGGCCTGCAGCGGTGCGCGTTCCTCCACATCCAGCTTCCCCTTGTCGTCGATCGGATGGCCGAGGCCATTCAGGATGCGACCCAGCAGCCCGGGGCCGACGTCCACGCCGAACGAACGGCCCAGTGCAACCACGCTGGCGCCCGGTGCGATGCCATCCAGCTCACCGAGTGGCATCAGCAGGCAGCCGCTCTGGTGGAAGCCGACCACTTCGGCCAGCACCGAGCGTGCGTCGTTGGTGTTGGTGATGCGCGCCAGCTCGCCAAGACCCATCTCGAGGCCACTGACCTCGATGGCGAGACCGACGATGCGTGCCACACGACCGAAGGTCTGCAGGCGCGGCACGTCGGCGATCCGGCGCGTCATTTCGCGCGCGACGAGTGTCTCAGGCATTGGTGTACGTCAGTCGGCGGTACAGACGCTCGAGGCCCGTGTCCACCCGGCCGTCCACGATGCGTTCCCGTCCTTCCACCACACAGCCGCCCGGCTCGATGCGCGCATCGTGCAGCCAGCGCACTTCGCGACCGGTCGTGACGGCGGCCATCGAGTCGTCGTCGCCACGGCCGATGCTCTGCAACGAGGCCAGGTCGCCTGGATTCACGCGAATCGAGAGCGGCTGGTCGAGGCTGAACTCCTGCACGGCGCGCGTCACGATGCCGAGCACCACGTCGTTGGTGCTGGTCACTTCGCGCGCCACGACCTGTTGTGCCACAGCCACGGCAAGCGCCGCGATGTTCTCCTCGAGATTGGCCAGCCAGCGCTCTTCGCCGGCACGCACGTCGTCAAGCGCACTCTCGGTCGCCATCATCGCACCGCGCAACCGTGCACGCTCCCCCTGCTCCCCCTGATCGCGTCCCTCGTTCAGTCCGCGCAGGTAGGCAGCATCGAGCTCGGCCTGTCGTGCTTCGGCGGCGGCAACCACCGCCGCCTCGCGCTGCGCTGCAGCCAGTGCCGCGGCTTCGACGGCGGCGCTGGCGTGGGCATCCACGAATTCCTGCGAGAAGACCGACAGTTCCGGCAGCGTGGCCACGCCGACCTGCACCGGCATCCACGCTGTCGATTCGCGCATGACCGGCATGACACGCGGCGTGATCCGCGTGCGACCCGGTGCGCCGAAGAGCGGCTCAAATGAGGACATCGTCTCCACCCTTGCCGCCGATGACGATCTCGCCCATCTCCTCCAGGCGGCGGACCTGCGACACGAACGCCGTCTGTGCCGCTTCGACGTCCTTCATGCGCGCCGGACCCATCATCTCCATCTCTTCCTGCAGGGCCGCGACCGCGCGCTGCGACATGCAGCCGAGGATCTTCGCCTTGAGCTCGGGGCTGGCCGCCTTGAGCGCCAGCGCCAGGCTCTTGGCTTCCACTTCGCGCAGCACGCGCTGGATCGCCTTGTCGTCGAGCGAGATCAGGTCCTCGAAGACGAACATCAGGTTCTTGATCACTTCGCAGAGCTCCGGATCGCGCTCCTCCACGCCTTCCAGCAGCTCCTTCTCCAGCGCACCGGAGATGAAGTTCATCACCTCGGCCACCGCCTTCGGTCCACCCGAGGCCGTGCCTTCGGCCATCAGCGACGAGGTCTCGGAGCCGATGTGCTTCTCGATCAGCATCAGCATCTCGGGCTGCACCTTCTCCATGCCCGCCATGCGATACACCACTTCGCCGCCCTTCGACGACGGGATCTCCTTCAGGATCGCCGCGGTCTGCTGAGGGTTCAGATGAGCCAGCACCAGCGCGATCGTCTGCGGATGTTCATTGCGCAAGGTGTTGCCGAGCTGCTGGGGATCAGCGCGACGCAGCCGCGTGAGGCCGGCCGTGTCGGCGAGCTGTCCCTGCACACGTCGCAGGATGCTCGATGCCTTGGCGGGACCGAAGGCCTTTTCGAGCACCTCCTTCGCGTATTCCACACCACCATTGGAGAGCGAACCGATGCCGATGGCCGACTCGATCCACTCTTCGAGGACCTGGTCGATGACGTTGCCATCGACTTCGTCCATGCGGGCGATCTCGAACGACAGCATGTCCACTTCGTCGGTGGAGAGCTTCTGTGTGACCTTGGCGGCGGCATCGGTGCCCAGCGCGAGGCAGAGCAGCGCGGCCTTCTGTCGCCCGTTGAGCGACTCGAAGGTGATTTCCCGTGTGCGGACGAGGCTAGGCACTGCGCATCCAGTTCCGGAGGATCTTTGCCGAGACGTCGGGATACGCCTCGGCAGTGGCGACGACACGTTCCTTGAGGGGATTCACGGGCATCTGCAGCGCCTCGAACACCGGAGGCGCCTGGTCACCCGAACCATTCGTCAGCTGATTCTGCGAGGACGCACTGCCGGCGAGCTGGCTCTGACGCGAGGCGGTCAACGCCATGGCACGTGCATCGGCGGACTGCGCCTTGAGGTTCTTCATCATCATCATCGCGACGATCAGCGCCATCACGAACCCGAACACGCCGAGGGCAGGGCGTTGCAGCTGCTGTGCGGTGCGCAACAGCTTCTCGCCGGTGGTCTCGGGTGGAATGGCGGTCACCCCTTCGAACGCGGTGCTCACCACCTTCACCATGTCGCCGCGCGTCGAGTCGAAACCGACGGCGTTGCGCACCAGTGCCTCGATCTGCCCGAGCTCCGTGGCGGCACGCGGCACACTGGCACCCTTCGCGTCGACACGGTCCTTCACCAGCACCGACACCGTGAGACGCTTCACCACGCCCGTTGCGGTCTTGATCGTTTCGACGGTGCGCGAGTTGTCGTAGCTCGACGCCACGTTGGTGGAGCCGGCGCCGCCATCGGTACCCGGCGTGATCTCTGCCTTCTGCTCGGTGCTCAGCGCCTGCTTCTCGGGGTCGACGACCTGCGACATGCGCTCGACCTGGTCGAAGCTCAGGTCGGCCGCCACGCTCACCGTGGCGTTGCCGTTGCCCACGATCTGATTCACCATCGCCGCTGCCTTCTCGGCGAGGTGATCCTCCACCGCGCGCTGCTGCTCGAGCTGTGCACTGCTCAGCGACGCGGGATCGTTGGCGTCGAGCATGCGCGACAGCAGTCGGCCACCATCGTCCAGCACCGCCACACGCTGCGCCTCGAGATTGTCGATGCTGCTGGCGACGAGCTGCGAGATACCGCGCACGACATCGGCTTCGGGACGCTGCCCGTTGCGCAGCTTGACCACCACACTCGCCTCGGCCGGCGCATCACTGGCCCGGCGGAAGGCCTGCGTCTCCTTGATGGCGAGGTGCACCTGGGCACGCTCGATGCCCTTCATCGTGCTGATCGTGCGCTCCAGTTCCCCTTCGAGCGCGCGCCGATAGTTGATCTTCTGTGCGAAGTCGGTCATGCCCCAGCTGGGCTGATCGAACAGCTCCATGCCCGGCCGACCCTGCGCCGGCAGTCCGGCCGAGGCGAGGACGACACGCGCACGCGCCAGATCCGTGGCCGCGACCATCACGTCGGTGCCACCACGCTCCAGCTGGTAGGTGACGCCGGCGGCGTCGAGTGCCTCGGTCATCTTGCCGACGTTCTCGAGCGGGACACCACTGAACGCCGGCACGAGATCGGGTGTGGTGGCCCAGCGTGACACGCCGAAGATCGCCAGCAGTGCAATCACGCCGACGCCGATGATGCCGACACGGCGCGCTCCACCGAGCTTCTCGAACAACTGGTCCATCGCGGGAGGCATGCGATCAGCTCTGCATGGACATCAGCGTCCGGTAAGCGTCAATGACCTTGTTGCGGAGCTCGATCATCGTGTCGAGGGCAATGCCGGCTTCGGCCGAGGCGGCCATCACCTGGTGCAGTTCGACCTGTTCGCCGTTGAGGAAGCGTCGGGTGGTTTCACCACTCACATCCTGTGCGGCGCTGACTTCGTTCACCGCGCGCGTGAGTGCGTCACCAAACCCGCCGCCTGCGAAGGGCTCGGGCATGACGGGGACGGACTTGCCGGGCTCGCCCGGCAATCCGAACTCGGCCACACGTTGTGCAAAGGCACCGAATCGATCGATCGTCATCGTGTATCAGCCTCGAACGTCGAGATGAGCGCCACGCATGCCGATCGGAGCGGCAGCGGGGGCAGCGGCCGACATGGTGCTCCGGCCATAGGTCAGCGGACCGAGTGCAGCGCGACGCGCCAGCAGCCGGTTGGTGTCGTCGGTGGTGCGTGCCGCCAGTGTACGATGTTCGTCGCCCTGTGCAGTCGTCGCGGTGCCGTTCGTGTGCGGTGATGCCGTGTCGGCATCGTCGGCACGCGCCGGCGCCTGTTCCGGTCGGCGGAACAGGTCGGGCAACACACCAGGGAGCTGCGCAGTGAGCGCATTCATCGCCATGCTCACAGCTCCAGCGACTTGCGGAGGATCTGCTTCGCCGACTGGAAGACGGTGGCGTTGGCCTCGAACACGCGGCGCGCATCGAGCAGGTCCACCAGCTCGTTGGTGCGTGAGACGTTGGACATGGTCACGTAGCCATCGGCATCGGCATCGGGATGACCGGGCATGTGCACCTTGTCACCGGGCGTCGTGTCTTCCTGGATGCCTTCGACGGTGACGCCGTAGTTCGGATCGTCCACCGTTGCGGGAACGGACGATGCCGCACCGGCGGGGACGTCGAACTGCGGCGTGCCGAACGGTGCCTGCGTGAACGGGAGCTGATTGGCAAAGCGGAAGCTGGCCTCGCGCTCATCGCTGGTGGCTGGACGCAGCTGCACGATGCGGCGGTTGTACGCCTTGCCGTCGGCGCCACGGGTGACGTCGGCGTTGGCGATGTTGCCGGCGGCGACTTCGATGCGGGTGCGCTGCGCGGCCATGCCACTGGCGGCGATGCCGAGTGCGCGGAACATGGGGCGGATCGCTGGCCCGCCGACGAGCGGCAGGAGACCGGGAAGCTTGGGGCTCATCAGCGATCCCGAATCGCGCGGCGGATCGAGTCGTACGTGCCTTTGAGGCGCGTCGCGGCGGTTTCGAAGTACAGCTGCTCGTTGGCGAGCGCCGCCATTTCCTGTTCGGTGTCCACGACGCCGCGCTCACCGGAGACGGCGGCGGCCGCCGTGCTGCCAGGGGGCAGCGCGAAGCCGTCCTTGTTCACCAGTGTCGCATTGGCGACGCGGTCGGCGATGAGCCGGTGCCGCTGGGCACTCGCATCCATGGCTGCCACGAGGGAGCCGGCGGAGGAGACCCGATTGACGAAGTTGAAGAGCGCCATGATCCGGTGCGGTGAGGAGGGGACACGCGTCGGGACATGGAAAAGCACGGCCGGTGCCAGTCGGGTCTGGCGGCGCACGGTTGTCAGCCAGAGCAGTGCAATGCGTTCTCTCGTAACGGGTTACGTGTTCATAACCGGTGGCGATCCGCTCTTGGAAAGGGCACCTCGGGTGCGGCAGATGCGGCTGTGGCGGCAGTTTGTGCCGACTCAGGGAGGGCGAGAGTTGCCGCCGTGACCGATCGGCGGTGATGGAACGCCATCCGGCAGGCGCGGTTGTACGAAGTGAAGGTCCGTTCGATAGCTTCGGCCTCAGCGTGACGGCGGTCCGGTGTGTGAGTCCATCGTGACGCGGTCCATCTGCTGCCGTCCTCATTTCCCGTCGATTCACCTGCGCCGCCGCAGGGATGCACCCATGGCTACTGACATCCTGTCGCAGAGCGATCTGCTGACGTCGCTCGATCCGCGTGTGGCCGAGGTCGCTGCCCGCCTGAATGAACGCCCAGAGCTCGCCGGCGTCATCGAACAGCTGCTGCGCATGGATGGTCCGGCACTCGCGCGCGCCAAACGCTCGATCGCCAAGGCAAAGGTCGCCGCGCCAGCCGCGCCGGAGATCGACGTCGACTTTCTCCGCCTCCTGCGTGATCTCCCGCCGTCGATCGAGTCGGCGCGCCTGCGGGCCCGCGAGTTCATGGACCGCGAAGTGGATCCGATCGCCAACGACTACTGGGAGCGGGCGGAGTTTCCGTACCACCTGATCCCGGAGTTCGCCTCACTGGATCTGCTGGCGTCGATCTTCCCGACGGCTCCCGACGGCACGGTCACGCACGATTCGGTGGCGGAGGGTGTGCTGACGATGGAGCTGGCCCGGGTGGACTGCTCCTTCGCGACCTTCCTTGGAGTGCACGGCGGACTGGCCTTCGGGTCAATTCTTCTGTGCGGCAGTCAGGAGCAGCAGGAGGAATGGCTGCCCCGGATGCGGAAGTGGGAGGTGCTTGGCGCGTTCGGTCTGACGGAGCCGGACGTCGGTTCAGGTGTTGCTGGCGGTATAACGACCACATGCCGTCGCGATGGTGATGAATGGATCCTCAGCGGGGAGAAGCGCTGGATCGGGAACTCGACCTTCGGGGATTTTGTCGTCGTCTGGGCGCGCGACGTGGCTGACCAGCAGGTCAAGGGATTCATCGTCGAGACGTCGCTGCCTGGCTACTCGGTCAGGAAGATGGAAGGGAAGATCGCGCAGCGGACGCTGCAGAATGGACACATCACGCTGGACCATGTGCGCGTCAGCGAGAGCAACCGGCTGCAGCGCGCCAACGGATTCAAGGATGTGGCGCGGGTGCTGGGCATGACCCGCGTCGGGGTGGCATGGATCGCGGTCGGCTGCGCGGCTGGCGCGTACGAGCGGGCGTTGGCCTATACGCAGCGCCGCACCCAGTTCGGTCGTCCGCTGGGCAGCTTTCAGCTCATCCAGTCGATGCTGGCCAAGATGGTCGGCAAGCTCGCCTCGATGCAGGCGCTCGCCCTGCAGGTGAGCCGCCTCCAGAACGCGGGCCTCTGCGAGGAGCACCATTCCGCGCTGGCCAAGCAGTTCTGTGCGGCGCAATGCCGAGAGGTGGTGGCCTTGGCCCGCGAGTCGATGGGCGGGAACGGCATCCTGCTCGATCATTCGGTGGCGCGCTTTTTTGCTGATGCCGAGGCGATCTATTCGTACGAGGGCTCGAACGAGATCAACACGCTGATCGTCGGTCGGGCGCTGACGGGGCACGGCGCGTTCGTCTGAGGCCGGTTTGCTCGCAGCGAACTCCACGGGTGCGTCGGCCCGGAAGCTGCAACAGATTGGAGCAGCGCTCGGCGCCCCGATGCCGGGAGCGCGCGCAGACCCGCTGAGCCGTCGCCATGCCGCAGTTCCCGATCCGACCCTTCGCCAGCTCCCTCCGCCTGATCGCCCTCGGTGGGCTCGCGCTGGCTGCCTGCAAGTCGGCCGGCAGCCCGGGCACCGAGACGGAGATCAGCGAAGCGAGCCGCATCCGATCGCAGCCCGTTGAACTGCCGCGCCGTGACAGCACACCTGTTGCGCTCGGTACACCCACCACGGGTGACACGCTCGAATTCAGCGTCCTGATCGCGGGCCGCCCGGCGGGGCGTTTGCGGCAATGGCCGGACACCAACGGCACGATCGGCACCAGCTTCACCTACAGCGACCGCGGACGTGGACCGTCGCTCACGCAGACGCTCAGGCTCGACAAGGCAGGCATTCCGGTCGGCATGCAGCTGGTCGGCAGTGATTACCTGCAGCGCACGGTGCGGGAGTCGATCACACCGGGACCGGGCACGCTCGTGACCTGGCGGAACGACAATGCGGCCGGCCGCGTCGCGCCGGGGAGTGGCTTCTACCTGCCGCTCGAGTCCATGCCCAGCGACATCGCAGCGCTGGCGCGCGCGCTCGTGCTCTCGAAGACGAAGTCCCTGTCGCTGCTCCCCGACGGCGTGGTCAGACTGACCGCCGGCACGCCGCGCACCGTGAACGGTGGTGACATGAGCCTCCGCATCACGCCATACGAGATCACCGGACTCGGTCTCACGGCCGAATCGATCTGGCTGGACGCGGACAACCGGCTGTTTGCGAGCCAGAACGGCGGATACCGGGTGGTGCGCCGCGGCTTCGAGGGCGTGGTGGCCACGCTCGCCGACGCGGAGCGGGTTGCGACGCTGGGTCGCGGGGCAGCCCTGGCTCGGAAGCTCGCGCGCCAGCCGCGTGGCCCTGTGGCCTTCGTGCATGTCAGCCTGTTCGACGCTGCAGCGAAGGTGATGCGCCGATCGCAGACCGTGGTGGTGCAGGGTGACCGCGTGATCGCCTCCGGAGCGGATGGCAGCGTCGCCATGCCTGCCGACGCCGAAGTGATCGACGGCAGCGGCAAGTCGCTGCTGCCGGGATTGTGGGACATGCACGTGCATGTGTCGGACGACGACGGGCTGATGCACCTCGCCGCTGGCGTCACGACGGTGCGCGATCTGGCCAACGACACCGACGACCTCCTCGCTCGACGGAAGCGGTTCGACGACGGCACGCTGCTGGGCCCGCGCGTGATCATGGCCGGGATCATCGATGGCCCCGGTCCGCTGGCTGGTCCGACTCCGGTGCTGGTCGCCACGCGTGACGCAGCCAAGGCGGCGGTCGATGGGTATGCCGATCGTGGCTACGAGCAGGTGAAGGTCTATTCGTCGCTCGATCCGCAACTTTTCCAGACCATCGCCCGCACGGCGCACCAGCGCGGCTTGCGTGTGAGTGGGCATGTGCCGTTCGGCATGACGGCCGAGCAGATGGTGCGCGCCGGTGCCGACGAGTTGCAGCACGTCAACTTCCTGTTCCTGAACTTCCTCACCGACTCGGCGATCGACACGCGCACACCGGCGCGCATGACCGAGGTGGCGCGTCGGGCGGGATCGATCGACGTGCGCAGCGAGGCGGTGGTGCGGTTCATCCAGCTGCTCAAGGAACGCAACGTCGTGGTCGACCCGACGCTGAACATCTTCGAAGGGATGTTCACCTTCCGGTCGGGAGTGCTCAACGACGCCACGCTGCCGGTGGCGCAGCGCATGCCGCCGGTGGCGCGCCGCGCCCTGCTGGCAGGTGGCCTGCCGGTCACTCCGGTGCTGGAGCCGGTGTACAAGGCGAGCTTCATCAACATGGAGCGCCTCGTCCGGCGCCTGCACGACGCGGGCGTGCCGATCGTGGCCGGCACCGATGCGATGGCGGGGTTCTCGCTGCATCGCGAACTGGAGCTCTACTCCGAAGCCAACATCCCGAATCTCGACATCCTCCACATCGCGACGCTGGGCGCGGCGAAGGTGATGAAGAAGGATGCGGAGCGCGGCAGCCTCGAGGTGGGTCGCGTGGCCGACCTGGTGCTGGTGGACGGCGACCCGTCGCAGCGGATGCGCGACCTGCGTCGCATGGAGCTGGTGATGAAGGGCGGCGTGATCTACATCCCCGACTCGCTGTACGCCGCCGTCGGTGTGAAGCCGGCACCGCGCAAGGGGGCGATCCCATCGCGCGAGTTGCGTGCGCAGGACGTGGTCTGCCGCGGTGCCGCCGCCGTGACCAGGCGCGGCGAACCGGCACCGCTCAATTGCAGCGTGATCGACTCCAGCGGCGCCCGCAACCGCCGCCCCGCCCCCGCCTCCCGCCGCACACGACCGAAGAAGCCGTAGCGCTGCGAGCCGCGGTCCGCTGTCCGCTGAACACAAGAGCTGCTGTCAGCCGTCGATGTCGTCCTCGATCACGTCCTGTTCGCCGGTGCGCCCCGGACCATTCAGCTTGTTGCGGAGCGTGCGCACGCTGATACCGAGGAGTTCGGCGGCCTTCGTGCGGTTGTTGCCGGCGGCTTCGAGTGCGCGCTGAATCAGTGCTGCTTCGGCGTCGTTGACGTTGAGGGTGCCGAGCCAGACACCGTCGTTGCCGGCGGCCGGCACGGCGTTGGGGGTCAGGCTGCGCACGGCGGTGCCGGCGCGTGGTGTCGGTGACATCACGCTGCTGGCCACGTCGAGTCCGTAGCGCACCGCGTCGAAGGCATTGGGGGTGAGCATCACCTCATTGCTCAGGATCACCGCGCGCTCCACGGCGTGCTGCAGCTCGCGCACGTTGCCGGGCCATGGGTAGCGCTGCAGCATCTCGATCGCTTCCGGCGTGATGCCCTTCACGTCCTTCTTGATGTCGGCGGCGGTGCGCATCACGAAGCGGTAGGCCAGCAGCGGAATGTCCTCGGGACGATCACGCAGCGGCGCGATCATGATCGGGATCGTGCTGAGCCGGTAGTACAGGTCCTGTCGGAAGGTGCCGTTGGCCGCATCCGACTGCAGCTTGCGGTTGGTGGTGGCGATGATGCGCACGTCCACGCGGATCGGGCTCGAGCCGCCCACCCGCTCGAACTCCTGCTCCTGCAGCACGCGCAGCAGCTTGGCCTGCAGGTCGAGGCGCATCTCGCTGACTTCGTCGAGCAGCAGCGTGCCGCGGTGCGCGCGCTCGAAGGCCCCTTCCACCCGCTTGAGCGCGCCGGTGAAGGCGCCCTTCTCGTGGCCGAACAGCGCGCTCTCGATCAATCCCTCGGGTAAGGCCGCGCAGTTGAGCTGGATGAACGGCTTGTCGCGACGGTCGCTCTGGTCGTGCAGCGCCCGGGCCAGGAGTTCCTTGCCGGTGCCCGACTCTCCCTGCAGCAGCACGGTGGCGCGCGTGGGCGCCGCCATCGCCACGGTCTGCATCAGGCGCCGCATGACCTGGCTGTCACCGATGATCTGCCGCTCGTTCCGGAACTCCATCACCTCGCGACGGAGCGCATCGTTCTCGCGGCGGAGTCGCACCAGCTCCAGCGCCTGCTCCACCGCCAGTTCGAGTTGCTGCGGCCTGACGGGCTTCGTGATGTAGTCCACCGCGCCGGCCTTGATGCTGGCCACCGCATGCTCGATCGAGGCGTAGCCGGTCAGCATGATCAGTGGCACGTCGTACCCCTCGCGGCGGAGCAGCGAGAGGAACTCGAGGCCCGAGAGCCCCGGCATGCGATAGTCGGAAATGACCAGGTCGATGTCGCCCCGGGCCAGCACCTGCAGTGCCTCGGGCACGTTGCGGGCACCCACCGGCACATGGCCGGCCTGTTCCAGCGTGTCCTCGAGGATCAGGCCGACACTGGGTTCATCATCGACGTACAGGATCGTGGCCATGCCGGGGGGCTGCGGGGGAGAAAGCCGACGAACGGTCTGGTGGAGCTGATCACGCGGCGCGACGACCGGGGGCAAACACACGCGCCCGCCGTCCTCAAGCGGCAAAACGTTCCGTCCGATACTCCACAACAGTAGAACCGCGTTGCACCGGGGCAAGGCATATATGTGTCACGCCGCTGCCTCCGCGCGTTGGATCGTTCTCATCATCACGGGGCGGGAGAGATGCGGGTCACCACATCACAGGCGCAACGGGCGCAACTGGACTACATCCAGGCCAACCTCCAGCGCCTGGTGAAGGCGCAGGATCAGGCGTCCACCGGCAAGCGATTCCAGAAGGGTTCGGAGGATCCCGCCGCCGCCGCCGACGTGCTGCGGGCCGACAGCACGCTCGCCGCCTACGCCCAGTTCACCCGAAACGGCGACCTCGCCATCGCTCGCGCCAGCGAGGAGGACCGGGTCCTCAACAACCTGCAGCTCATCACCGAGCGCGCGCGCGAACTCGCCTCCCAGCAGGCGGGGTCCACTGCCGATGCGGGCACCCGCCTCATCGCCAAGGCGGAAGTTGATCAGCTGATCGACGCTGCGATCGGGCTCGGCAACACGCGGTTCAACACTGGATTCCTGTTCGGCGGCACCCGCGAGCTCGAGCAGCCCATGGGCCCCAACGCGACGACGACCCCCCCGTACATCGCCAACAACGCCGCCCTCGGCAATCCGCAGTACGAGATCGCCAACGGGCAGCTCTCGTCGCCGAATCACAACGCCCACGAGGTCTTCCGCGACACCGGCGTGATGCAGGCCCTGCTCGACCTCTCCGAGGCCCTCGGCAGCAATACGGTCCCGGGTATCGTCAATTCACTGCCGGCACTGACCACCGCCAGTGATCGGGTCGGCCAGCTGATCGGTGAGACTGGCGCCCGTGTGAATCAGTACGAGACGCTCAAGTCACAGACGCTCGTGGCCACGGTGGATACCAGAGTGCGCCGGTCGATGGTCTACGACATCGACCTCGCCGATGCCTCCGCCAATTTTGCCCAGGCCCAGTCGGCCTATCAGGCCGCGCTCAGCGCCGCCAACCGGGTCCTCAACCTCAACGTCCTGGATTACCTGCGATGAGCGCCACGATCGCTGCCGACATGCTCACGCTCGAGTCGGTCCTTCTCGGCCCGCTCGAGCTTCGTGCCGACACCGTGGTCCGCTTCGCGGCCGGGATTCCCGGATTCGTGACGTTGCGGGACTTTGTGCTGGTCGAGACGCAGCGCGATGAGCTCGTCTGGCTGCAGAGTGTGGATGACTCGGGCCTGACCTTCCTGCTTGCCGATCCGTTTGCCCTCGTCGAGGGCTTCGACGTCGAGATCCCGCCACCGGACCTTGCGGCCCTTGGTGTCCGCGGGACGACGGAAGGGTTGCTGGTGCTGGTCATGACGCAGCTCGAAGGCGGGATGCCGGTCACGGCCAACCTGCAGAGCCCCATCGTGATCGACCGCACGACCCGTCGCGGTCGTCAGGTGGTGCTCACGGATTCGAGCTGGGGCATGCACCACCCCATCACGATCGCGTAACACAGCGCCTACGACACGGTCACGCGACCGCGTCGTCGTCCTCGCACGCCGCGATGGTGGCGCTCAGCGCCGCGCTCACATTCGTCAGCACACGAGTCCAATCACCCCGCACCGGCTGCCGGAAGATGCGGGCAGATGGATACCATGGCGTGGTGTTGCCGACGGGCCCCCAGCGCCAGTCCGGTACATGAGACACCAGCATCCACAGAGGCACGCCAAGCGCGCCGGCAAGGTGTGCGATACCGGTATCCACGCTTATCAACATGTCCAGTGTGCATAACTGCCTCGCCGTTTCGAGCCAGTCGCCCTGAGGGTTGGTTTCCCATCGGCCCGAGGGCATGTCGGTCGGGCTCACATCGTGCTGCATGCACACGAATCGGATCGACGGGTGCATGTGAGGCAGGCCGTGCAGCAGCGCGCTGGGGATGGATCGGATGGCGTCGTTGCGATGCGCCGGATTGCCGCTCCACACGAGTCCGACGCGCCGGAGTGCGGTCGGTCCGCGCCGGACGGGGCTGTCGGGCAGACTGATGTACGACGTGTCACCGTCTGCACCGCGCCAGTTTGCCTCGACGCCGAGTTGCATCGGGAGGGAGAGCAGGGGCACGAAGAAGTCCGTCGTGACCGTGGTGCCGCGGGCCACGGCGTCGTATCCGGCAGCGCGCAGCAGTGACACCGCTTCGGGCTGACAGGTCACGACCACGCGCCGTGCTGCCTGCAGGGCGGGGTGTCGGACGAAACGCAGGAACTGGAACTGGTCACCAACGCCCTGTTCGCCAAGCACCGCGATCGTCTTCCCCTGCAGCGACTCACCCTGCCACCGTGGGGTCTGGGTTCCAGGGTCCGGGAGTGCGCGTGCCTCGAAATCCTGCCAGCCGCCGGTGGTGTCGCCGCGCAACTGCCGGAGGTAGCCGCGCGTGACGATCGTGCCCGGCGAGTCGGGGCGTTCGGCCAGACTCCGCTCGATCCAGTGCAACGCTCCGTCGTAGTCGGCGAGGTCGTGTCGGATCAGCGAGGCTGTCAGGAGCGCGACGGCGTTCTTCGGTGCGAGGCCGAGGGAATGCTGGATCTCGGCCCACGCCTCCTCGGGGCGCCGCGCCTCGCGGAGCGCGGCCGCGAGTGCCGCGCTGGCGGCGGCGTCGGTTGGCAGTTCGGTACGCACCCGTCGGAAACACGGCACAGCATCGGCACCGGCTCCGGCATCCACCAGCGCCTTGCCGAGCGCGAACTCGTCGGAGATTTCGGGGCGTTCCGCTACCCTGAGCGCCCGGCGGAGTGTTGCGCGTGCGGCCAGCACGTCGCCAGCCAGCAGTTCGGCGTTTGCCAGGATGAGGTGCAGCGTCAGCAGCGTCGGCGCCTTCCCGACCGCGTCCCGGTAGCGCGCCAGCGCGCCGTGGACGTCACCGGCGTCAGTGAGCACCGACCCTTCGGCGCAGAGTGTGATGGCGGCAGTTTCATCGCTCAGGAGCGTGGTCATGGCATGGTTCCGGTAAGCTGTTCAAGTCGGGCACGTGCCGCCCCGATCACGGAGCGCCAGTCGAACAGGGTGGTCTGGCGGAGGAGCGTGATCGAGTCGTACCAGGGGGTGTCACTTCGACCGGTCATCCATCGCCAGTCGGGGACGAAGGGCACCAGCAGCAGTGTCGGCACGCCCATGGCGCCGGCGAGGTGGGCCACCGACGTGTCCACCGTGACGAGGAGGTCGATCCGACGGAGCGCGTGCGCCGTGTCGTTCATGTCGTGCAGCAGACCGCCGGCATCGATCAGGTGGGGCCGCAGCACGTCGGGGACTGCGCCGGTGGGCGTGTCGTGGCGCTGCAGGCTGATGGCGGTGAGGCCCGCGAGCTGCACCAGTGGCGCCAGCAGTGCCGGAGCGATGGAGCGACGCGCGTCGTTGCGGTGCTGCGGATTTCCCGACCAGACGAACCCCACCCGTGGCGCCGTTCCGGCAGCGAGGGCGCGTATCGCGGCGGGACAGTCACCCACCGGCGCCAGGTACGCTGCGCCATCGAGCGTGGCTTGCGATGTGATCCCCAGCAACCACGGCAACGACAGCAGACTGGCGTGCACGTCGTGTGGCGGAATCGGGTCGGTATCGGTGATCACCGCGTGCACACCGGGTATGGCGGCGAACAGCGCGGCCAGCGCGGTGGCACACCGCATCGTGACCATACCGCCGCCGGCCGCCACCTGCGTCGCGAACCGCGCGCACATGATCTGGTCACCCAGTCCCTGTTCGTGATCGAGCAGGATGTGGCGGCCGGCCAGCGGGCTGCCATCCCATCGTGGCGTGCTGACGACGGTTGAGGACAGCGGCATGTCGGGTACCTGCCACCGCGCTTCGTGCTCGCGCCACCCCTCCTGCCAGTGGCCCATCGTCAGCAGGTGCAGCGCTCGCGCAAATCGCACCGCCGCCGACGTCGGCTGCAGGGTCAGGGCTGCGTCATAGGTGTCCAGCACCGTCTGCCACTCGCCGAAGTCCTTCAGGATTTCGGCGGAGTTGACCAGTGCGGCCACGCTGCCCGGGTCGAGTTCGAGTGACCGCGAGATCGCCTGCAGCGCCGGCATGGGATGACCGGCGGCCTGCAGCATGCCGCCCAGATTGCTGAAGGCGTCGGCACGCGTGGGGTACTGCACGGTGAGGGCGTGAAATGCCGCGATCGCCTCGTCGTAGCGACCCGCACGCCGCAGCTGATCGGCGGTGCGCGCCTGCGCATCGTACGACGGCATGGCCGATACGCTGCGCCTGGGCGGCCCCTGCAGTCGACGCACGGTCATCGGCGCGCCCGATGCCAGGCATCGATGGCCGTCATCGCTCCCTGCACCACGGCGCTCCAGTCGCCTCCCGAGGCCTGCCGCAGCACCGTCGCCGTGGGATAGTACGGGCAATCACTGCGGTCGCGGCCCCACCGCCATTCGGCTGGATGCGCCACCATCACCCAGACCGGCACACCGAGGGCACCTGCCACGTGCGCCACCGCGGTATCCACGCTCAGCACCACATCACACGCCGTCAGCACCTGTGCGGTGTCGGCCATGTCGGCGCAGTCGGTGGCGATGTCCACGAAACGGCTGCGCAGGTCGTGCGGCAGCGCCTCCAGCTGATCCCGCGCGGGCCCCTGTTGCAGCACCACGACCTGCACGTCGAGGCGGCGCAGTACGGGCAGCAGCGTCGCCAGCGGCATTGACCGGGAGCGATCCTCGGTGTGCTTCGGGGTGCCACCCCAGACGAGACCAAGCCGCAGCCGACCATCACGTGGGGAAGATGTGAGACGTGCCTCCAGCGCCGCAGAGACGCGCGGCGCCTCGAGGTACGGCACCAGTGCGCCGAACAGTTCGTCGCCGGTGTGCAGGAGATGAGGCAGCGACATCACGTCCACATGGACGTCGTGCGACGGTGCGACGGTCTCCATCGCGATCACCTCGTCGACACCGTGCACCGTCTGCAGCAGCCGGACCAGCGGTGGCGCGCACTGCACCGTGATCCGTGATGCTCCATGATCGCGGAGCATCGCGGCCCAGCGCACGAACTGCACCTGATCGCCGAGTCCCTGCTCACCACGCACGAGGATGTGCCGCTGCGCGAGTGGCGTGCCGTCCCAGCGCGGTGAACGGGGCGGGTTGGGGCGCTGGGTGAGTTCCGGCAGCTCCAACCGCCGTTCGTGCAATGCCCAGCCTTGCGCGTGTTGCTCGCAGGTCCGCAGGAGCATCGCGTGCGTCAGCGAGAGATTGCAGTCGTCCGGCGCCTGGGTGCGAATGCGCTGGCAGAGGCTCAGCGCCTCGTCGATCGCCCCGGTGCGGTGCAGCAGCAGGGCGAGCGTATTCGCAATCGATGGATCGTGATCGTCGAGCGCGGCCGCATGGCGTGCGACGGCGAGTCCATCGGACAGCCGGTGCGACAGGCGCATGGCTTCGGCCGTGTCGCGCCAGAGGAAGGCGTCGGTGCGCCTGAGTGTCGCCGCGGCAAGGAAGGCATCAGCGGCCTGGGCGTAGTCCTGCACCATGAAGAAGGTGTGGGCCAGCTGCAGGTAGCTGTCGGCGCGATGTGCATCGAGTGCGACGGCGCGGATCAGTTCACGCTGCGCGTCCTGCAGCCGTCCGGCGGTGCGCAGCGCCACCCCGTGCACGGCGGCGACGTCGGCGTCCTGCGGTGCCAGCGTCACTGCCGTGGCGTATCGCTTCAACCCCGCCGCGGTGTGCCCCGTGGCCAGGGCACGTGCCCCTGCCGCACACTCGGCGAGGGCGCGGTCACGCGGAGTCGCAGCGCGTGGGCGCATCGCGACGGAGGGAGGGGATTTCGGCGGCATCTCCCTGCGAGGATCGGCAGGGAAACAGATGCCGCTGAAGCAGGCCCGGCCATACGCTCAAGTCCTTGCGCTACCGACCGAGACTGAGGGGGGAGCCGGACACCGAAACGCGGTCCCGGTTGGAGCACGGATGCTCCATCATCAATCACGGAGGATTGTTCCCCATGCGTATCAACACCAACGTCGGCGCACTGAACTCGTCGAAGAACGCCTTCATCAACACGATGTCGACGGAAAGTTCAATGCGGAAGCTGTCGTCCGGCCTGCGGATCTCGCGCGCTGCCGATGACGCCGCCGGTCTCTCCATCGCCAACAAGCTGCGCGCACAGAGCCGCTCGCTGACGGTGGCCTCGGCGAACGCCGAGCAGGGCAACGCGATGCTGCAGATCGCGGAAGGTTCGGCCTCGACGATCCAGCGCATCCTCGAGCGTCAGAAGGAACTGATCATCCAGCGCGAGTCGACGGGCAACAACAGCTCGGTGACGGGCACGCTGAACACCGAAATCACGACCCTCAGCGCCGAAGTCGATCGCATCATCGCGTCGACCAACTTCCAGGGGTCATCGGTCTTCACGAGCCTTTCGTTCCAGGTGTCTGATGGCACGGCTGGCGGTTCGGTGTCGGTCAATGCCTCGCTCGCGACGTCGTCGGTTTCGTTGGCCAGCGGCGCATCGATCAGCACCGTGGATAGCGCACTCGACGCGATCAACTCGGTCCTGGCAAGCATCGGTGCGGGCCAGAACCGTCTGGACTACACGGTGCAGAACCTGAAGTCGGCAGTGGTGAACGTGAAGGCGGCAGAATCCACGATCCGCGATGTCGACATGGCGGAGGAAATGGCCAACTACACGAAGAACAACATCCTGACACAGGCGGCGCAGGCCATGCTGTCGCAGGCGAACCAGAGCTCGCAGAGTGTCCTGAGTCTCCTGCGGTAATCCTGATCCGACGTGAGTGACGCCGGCCGGCCGTTGCGTCTCGTACGTGACGGTCGGCCTGCGCACAGGGAGTAAACGATTATGGGTACGACGAACATTGGTGGACTGATCTCGGGCGTGAAATGGACCGACCTCATCGACCAGATCGGTGAGGCCGAGAAAGCCCGCAGCATCACCCCGCTGCAAACCCAGCTGTCGTCAGGGGAGAAGCGCAGGACAGCCTGGAACGATCTGTCGGGGCTCGTCACGAGACTGCAGACCGCGTCGGACAACCTGCGACTCGGCTCCGCGTTCACGAACTTCTCCACGACGGCGTCTGCCAGTACGCAGACGAGTCGGACGCTGGTATCGGCCACTGCGTCGGCGGCGGCCCGTCCTGGCGCGTACAAGGTGGAAGTCGTGGAACTGGCCCGCGCAGAAAAGCTCAGCGGCTCGGTGATCGCCGACGCCACGGCTGCGCTGAATCTGACCGGGACATTCACGGTGGCGGGACAGACCGTCACGCTCGCCCCGACCGATTCACTGGAAGGGGTGCGTGACAGGATCAACGCATTGAATGCCGGCAGCACCGCGTCACGGGTCACCGCGTCGGTCCTGACGACCGCGGCTGGTCAGCGGCGGCTGGTGCTGTCCGCAGACAACGTCGGCAGCGCCGGCACAGGTCTCGCCGATGGCCCGGAGGGGGTGCTCCGCGACCTTGGTTTCCTCGACACGCGGTCGCGAGCAGTACCCTCGGTCGGACTGGCCGTGGCGGCCGCCCTCGGGGTCACGTCGCCACCGCCGAGCAGCATCCGCGTGGGCGGCCGCACGATCAGTGTGGACCTCGCCGTGGACTCGATCGCGAGCATCATCGCGAAGATCCGGGCGGCGGGTGGGCAGGCCGAGGTGCAGACGGAGACCGTTGGCGGCGTGCCGTCCCATCGGCTGAGCGTTGGCGGCACGGTCACGGCGACCGCCGATCCGGGGAGTGCGGACGTGATCGCGGCACTCGGCTTTTCGGCCGGCGGCCAGAGCTCCGTGCAGCAGGTGCTGGCGTCGGGCAACGCGTTCCAGGACGCGAGCAACAACCCGGCGACATCGAATACCCGCCTCACCGATCTGCGCGCCAACGGTGTGGCGCTGGGTGTGAACGTCGGCGACACGCTCACGTTCAGCGGTCTGCGCGGCGATGGCTCCGCCGTGACGACGTCGTTCGTGGTGGGCGGTGCCGATACTCTGGCCACGCTGCTCTCGCAGCTCAACGACCCGACGTCGGGCTTCGGCGCTGGTACACGACCGGCCACGGCGACGGTGGACGAGGATGGACGGCTCCGTCTCAACGATCGCACCGGCGGCGAATCGCGGCTTCGGCTGTCGATGACGCTGTCGCCGGCGCTCGGTGGTTCGCCGCAGGCGCTGCTCGGCAGCTTCGGCACCGAAACCGTGGGGCGCTCGCGGGCGATGAGCGTCGGGTCGGATGCGCAGCTGAAGGTGGATGGTGTGCTGCTCACGCGGCCCAGCAACACCGTCACCGACGCACTCGATGGCGTCACGCTGAATCTGCTGCAGTCGGAGCCCGGGACCGAGATCGACGTCACCGTGACGCGTGACCTGGACGCGTCGGTGAAGGCGATCAACGATTTCGCCAAGGCGTTCAACGATGTCGTCTCCTTCTCGGCCGGCCAGCAGTTGGATGGCCAGCCGCTGCGGGGGAACAGTGAGCTGCGCCGTATCCTGAGCTCGTTCACGCAGGCGCTTCGCACCGAGGTGCCGTCGGCGGGTGCGTTCACGCGTGGCACGCTGGCCGGCATGACGCTGCTGCGATCCGGCGCGCTCGAAGTGAACGACACGCGGGTGCGCGATGCGCTGAATGCCAACCTGTCGGGCGTCCAGGCGCTGTTCGGCACGGCCGGCATCGGCAACGCGATGTCGCAGGCGACGACGTTCACGACCCGCGCCGTGGATGGCACGATCACCAGTGCCATCTCGAACATCACCCGCAGTGCCGTCTCGCTGAACAAGCGGATCGCGGATGCGCAGAGCCGTGTCGATGCACGACGCGAGGCCCTGATCGCGCGCTTCACCGCGATGGAGCTGGCCATGAGCCGGCTGCAGCAGCAGGGCAATTCGTTGACGGCCTCGATGGTTGGCCTCAACCGCACCACCTGACGTCGCGTTCGTACACACCCTCACCGCATTCATTACATCGTGACCTACCCATCACGCGCTACACAGTACCGTGAGATGCAGGTGCTTGCCGCCTCGCCGGCGCGCCTCACCGTGCTGCTCTTCGAACACCTCGAAGTCGTCATGCGTCGAGCGCAGACGGCGATCCGCAACGACCAGATCGAGCAGCGGGTCGAACATCTCGGCCGGGCCCGTGAGATCGTCAGCGAGCTGCTGGGCACGCTCGACCTCGATCGCGGCGGCGAGATCGCGATCGACCTGTCGATGCTCTACAGCTTCCTGCTGGGCGAGCTGCTCGACGTGGGGATGAAGCGCGATGCGATCCGGCTTGGCCGCCTGATCGGGATCGTGAACACGCTGAGCACTGCGTTCTCGGATGCCGCCCGACAGCTCGAGGAGGCGGCCTCCCCTCCGCTCGCGGCGACGGCCTGAGCGTCATGCGCCCGGAACCCGCCCCGCCGGATGAGGCGGCGCTCGACCTGCTGGCGCACGCCGACGCCCTGGCGCTGGCGGCCACCGATGCGATCGCCGCCGGTGACGACGTGGCGCTTGCCGCGCTCCTCGAGGAGCGCGGCATCGTCGTTGCGGCGGCCATCGCTGCGCTGAAGCAGCTCATGGGCGCGCCGGCGCGTCCGGAGCGCACCGCCCGGCTCGCCGCAGCGGCCCGCGGCAGCGTGTCGTCCGGGCTCCAGGCCCAGGCCGCGGCGCGGCGCGCCCGCGAGCAGGCGGCCGCCGACCTGGCCCTCCTCGACGCGCGGAATCAGGCAGGGTTCGAGTACCAGATCGGCCCCGCCCAGACCACGATCGACGTGGTGCTGTGACGGTTGGTCGTGCGGCACGGGCACCCATGGCAGGGGCCGTCGGCGCTGTGATGTTGCTTGCCGCACAGTGGCGCGTCGAATGACACGATGTCACAGACTTCTCAGATTTCCAGCCACGTGCTGACTCCGCGCTGGACCCGGGCGATCGATGTGCGCGCCGAGTCGCGGCGGGAGGATGCTGCTTCGCTGATGGCTGCCGGGCTGTCGCTGCTCGCCATCCTGCGCGATCAGGCGGTCCCGCTGGCACCGGTGCCGCTCGCCGACCTGCCGCGCCGCGCCCCGCAGAAGCCACCGCCGCCGGCGCCGCCCAAGGGGCCGACACCGCTCAGTGTGCCCCAGGAGATCGATCAGGTTCGCGAGCAGCAGGCCGAAGCACCATTTTTTGGCCAGCGTCGCTGAGCCAGCACTCAAGTTTCCACTGTTTGCGCCGATACCCTGTCTTCGGAGGTAACCAACCATGCGGATCAATGGAAAGGGCGAGATCGACCCCAATGCACTGAACGGCGTGAGGCCGGGTGCGGTGGATCGCAGCGCGCCACCGAAGCGGACCGACGCCGTCACCTCGACTCCGGACCGTCCGAAGCAGGACACCGTGTCGTTCAGTGATGAAGCCAAGGCCCTGTCGACGGGAACGTCCATTCGTGCGCAGTCGAGCACGGAGCGTGTCGAGGACGTGAAGCAGCGAGTGCTGATGGGCGCCTACAACACGGCCGAGATGGCCGGTGAAGTGGCGAAGCGGATCCTGCAGCGCGGCGACATCTAGTCACGCACTGCGGGGCCGCAGTACTAACAACCGAGTGGACGACAGGACGGGCCGTGCAGCGCTGCTGTGCGGCCCGTCGTGCGTTCGGCACACCGTCCTCATATAGTAGCAGAACGCTACAAAAAGCGCGTCCTGTCGTTCGTCGCACCGCGCTGCCGCACTCAAGCCGCGACACGACCATCCGAGACTTGTACGCGAGAGCTCACCCCTTCTCGCATGCAGGACGGCACGGTCGCCGTCACTCACACCGGGACGCCTGCGCTGCGGCGCACGTCCTCCACCCGTCAACGGCAGAGACGCGACAATGAAGTTCCTGGTTGTGGATGACTCAGCAACGATGCGCCGGATCGTGGTCAATTCCCTGCAGCGCATCGGGTTCACCAACTGCGTCGAGGCCGCCGACGGCGTGGAAGCACTGGCGCGTTTCGACAGCTCGATCGCCTTCGTGATCACCGACTGGAACATGCCGAACATGTCGGGCACGGAACTGGTGCAGGCGCTCCGGCAGCGCGCGGACGGCCGCACCGTGCCCGTGCTGATGGTCACGGCGCGCAGCGTGCGCGAAGACATCATCACCGCGCTCGAAGCCGGCGTCAACAACTACATCGTCAAGCCGTTCACGCCGCAGGTGCTCAAGGAAAAGATCGAGAGTCTCATCGTCACACCGGCGGCCTGAGCCCATGGCAAACGAACGCGCCTCAGAACTGCTGTACGACACGGCCTCCACGCTGCGCCTGCTCGATGCCGAGCTGGGCGAACTGGCGCCGCGCCGCGCCCCCGACGCCTCGCCTGGCGCCGCGGTGGCGGCCGCCGCCATCGGTGCCACCGATCGCGTGCTCCCGCTGCTCCCCGCGCTCTTCGTTCGGGCGATGGGCGAGGTGCACGCCATGCTGGCGTCGATCCGCACCGGTCGGGAACACATCCGCGCCGCCACCACCGAGCGGCTCGCCCACACCAACGAGAAGCTCGATGAAGTCTCGTCGGCCACCGGCAAGGCCGCCCTCGACATCATGGATGCACTCGATCGCGCGATCGCCAAGGTCGATGAACTCGAGACCGCCGAGGTCCTCGCGGATGCCGACAAGGGAACGGCCATCCGCAGCGACCTGCGTGATGAACTGTTCGCCGTGATGGGCCACATGCAGTTCCAGGACATCACGTCGCAGCAGATCATGCACGTGCAGTCGCTGCTGGCGGAGATGGAAACGCGGCTTGGCGACATTGCCAACCTGTTCGACCACCAGGCCGGTGACGCCGCTGCCCCACCGCCGTCGCACGCAGTCGCGATCCGCACGCAGAAGAACGCGCACTCCTTCGACGCGCATGCCACGCTCGCCGATGCCGAAACCCGCCAGGCCCTCGCCGACGCGCTGGTCGAGCGCGGGTCCTCCGGTGCCTGACCTGCACCCCTCTCCCCACCCGGGTCGCATCGTCACATGATCCCGTCGGAACTCAACGATGCCGCGTTCATCGTCGTCCAGCTGGAGCCATCGGAGCTCGAGGACATCAAGGCGCTGCGCGACACGCTGCGACACTTCGCCGTGTTCGACACCGCGGCCTCGGCTCCGGTACGCGCGCATGCGCAGCACGCGGCAACCTGCCTGAACCTGATCCTGCTTGGCGCCGGAGGTGAGCCGGCCGATCTGCTCGCACAGTCCAGTGACGCCATCGATGCGGCCATCAGGGCGTCGGAGCTCGCCAGCCGGAACGAGCCACGCATCACGAAGCAGGATCTGATCGCGATCACGCACGATCCGGCTGACGCGGTGGCGCTGCAGGATTGCATGGCCGCCCCGGAGCCGACGGCGAAGCCGCGACGCTCCACGCCAGCCCGTGCCGCGACCGTCGCATTGCCGCCAGCGCCGACGCCGACCGTCCGCAATCCGACACGCGATGTGCCGGTCATCCTCGAGCATCCGACGGCCCGTGATGGCGGCACGATCCCGGACGACGCCGATCTGACGTTGCTTCGCGACTTCATCGCCGAAAGCCGTGAGGGAATCACGGGCGCCGAGGCTGCGCTGCTGGAACTCGAGGCGAACCCGGAAGACATCGAGGCGGTGAACACCGTCTTCCGTGCCTTCCATACCGTGAAGGGGACAGCAGCCTTCATGGGTCTGGATTGCCTGGCCGACTTTGCCCATCACGCGGAGTCGCTCCTGAGCCGCGTGCGCGATCACGAGCTGCCGTACACACAGGCAGTGGCCAGTCTGTCGCTCCGGTCGAGCGACGTCCTCGCGGAGTTTCTCGACGCGGTCGAGCAGTCGGTGCAATCGCACGAACCCATCACGCTGCCTGCCGATTACACGGCACTGATGCATGACCTGCTGAACGTGGATGCGGTGCTCGCCGGCATCGATACGCACGGTGCCCTGGCGGTGTCCGGTTCGGCGGCCGTCGTAGCAGCGCCGCAGAGCGCTCCGTCGCTGTCCGCTGGTACACCGTCGTCGGCCGCGGTCAGTGGCACCACGCCGTCGGCCGTCGAGTCTCCGCGCAGCGGCGCGGTGTCACGACCGGCCACGAAGACCGACGCCGATCTCTCGGTGCGCGTGCGCACCGACCGGCTCGATCGACTGATCGACATGGTGGGTGAGCTGGTGATCGCGCAGTCGATGATCGCCGCCGATCCCGCCGTCACGGCGGTGGGGCAGCACGACCTCGTCAAGAAGGTGTCGCACGCC
This sequence comes from Gemmatimonadaceae bacterium, assembly GCA_031411975.1. GTDB lineage: Bacteria > Gemmatimonadota > Gemmatimonadetes > Gemmatimonadales > Gemmatimonadaceae > JACMLX01. The sequence continues at coordinate 89,656 of JANOCB010000044.1, read as the reverse complement.
GGCAAGATCATGCGTGAGCTGCAGGACCTGAGCATGTCGATGCGGATGGTGCCGCTCAAGTCCACGTTCCAGAAGCTCACACGTCTCGTCCGCGATGTGGCACTCAAGGCCGGCAAGGTGGTGGAGCTGGTCACCGATGGTGAAGAGACGGAACTCGATCGCAACATGGTGGATGCGATCGCCGATCCGCTCGTGCACATGGTGCGCAACGCGGTGGACCATGGCGTCGAGTCGCCGACGGACCGTGAGAAGGCGGGCAAGCCGCGCGCCGGTCGCGTACAGCTGGCGGCCTTCCAGCAGGGCGGCAGCGTGATCGTCGAACTGCGGGACGACGGGCGCGGACTGAATCGCGACCGTATCCTGGCGAAGGCGATCGAGAAGGGGCTGGTCGCACCGAACAACTCGCTCACCGACTCCGAGATCAACGCGCTGATCTTCGCACCGGGCTTCAGCACGGCTGAACAGATCACCGACATCTCCGGGCGCGGCGTGGGCATGGACGTGGTGCGCCGCAACATCGAGTCGATCCGCGGTCGCATCGACATCCAGTCGGTACTGGGCAAGGGTACCACCTTCCAGATTCGCCTCCCGCTGACGCTGGCCGTCACCGACGGCATGCTGGTGCGTGTGGGCGACGAGCGCTACATCGTGCCGCTGACCAGCATCTCTCTCAGCTTCCGGCCCGAAGGCAGCATGCTGTCGACCATCCCGCCGCGTGGCGAGATCGTGATGCTGCGCGGCGAGGTGCTGCAGGTGGTGCGGCTGCACGAGCTGTTCGGCATTTCCGGCGCTGTCACCAACCCCGCCGAGGCCATCCTCATGATCATCGGCGACGGCGAGCATCGTGTGGCGCTGCTGGTGGACCAGTTGCTTGGACAGCAGCAGGTGGTGGCGAAGGCCCTCGGTGATGGGGTCGGGGAGATTCCCGGCATCTCCGGCGGGGCGATCCTGAGCGACGGGCGCGTGGGACTGATCATCGACGTGGCACGCATGACGTCACTGGCGCGCAGCGGCGAGAGCCGTCCCCGCAGCCTGTCACAGGCCGCGTGATGCCACGCTCGACCAGGGCGGCTCGCCTCAAGCCGGACATGCAGCACGACGATACTCGTCGCAGAGGTCGCGCCGCGCGCGGATCTCTCGGCACATTCATCACCCTGGAGATGGCATGACCAGCACGACCGAGCGCCCGGTGAACACGCTGGGCGGCAAGTACCTGACGTTCTTCCTGGCGGGCGAGGAGTACGGCGTCGAGATCCTGCGCGTACAGGAGATCATCAGCATGATGCCGGTGACGCGGGTGCCGCGCACACCGCCGTACATCCGGGGCGTGATCAATCTCCGCGGCAAGGTCATTCCGATCATGGACCTGCGCGAGAAGTTCGGCATGCCGGCCAGCACCGAGCCGGAGCAGGTGATGATCGTGGTGCAGGTGGGTGGTGTGCAGATCGGTGTGGTGGCCGACAAGGTCTCCGAAGTGGCGAGCATCGCCTCCGAGGATATCGACCCGACCCCCGACTTCGGCGCCGAGTTCCACACCGAGTTCCTGCTGGGGCTGGGCAAGTCGAATGGTCGCCTCCGCCTGCTGCTCGACATCGAGCGCGTCCTGTCGACCGATGAAGTGACGGCGATCGCTGCGCTCCCTGCGCTGTCCCAGGGCAACCAGTAACTGCACGTGCCCTCCCTCAGCAGTCCCGAATCGATCGGCAGCGCGCCCGAGCTGTCGCCGGACGACTTTCAGCGCGTCCGCCGCATCGCCTATGAGCGCGCGGGTCTCGCCATTCCGGCGGGCAAGGAAGGACTCGTGCGTTCGCGCCTGTCGAAACGGCTGCGTGAGCGGCGCATTCCAGCGTTCCGCACCTATCTCGATACCGTGGAACAGGAGCAGGGCGAGGAGCTGGTCCGGCTCATCGACATCCTGACCACCAACAAGACCGACTTCTTCCGCGAGCCGGCCCACTTCGATTTCCTGGTGGACCATGTCGTGCCCGGTGTCGTTGCGTCGGGTCGTCCGCTTCGGATCTGGAGCGCAGGCTGTTCCACCGGCGAGGAGCCGTACACGCTGTCGATGCTGCTCCGGGAGACGTTACCGGCACGCTACGACTTCCGGATACTCGCGACCGACATCAGCACGCAGGTTGTCGCGGCGGCGAAGCGCGGCACCTATCCGGCGCAGCAGCTGAGCGACGTCTCGCCGCAGCGCCAGCAGCGGTTCTTCACCTCCGCGTCTGACGGCTCGGCGACGGTGACGGCTGAGCTGCGTGCCCCGATCAGCTTCGCACACCTGAACCTGATGGCGAACTGGCCGATGTCCGGCCCGTTCGACGTGATCTTCTGCCGGAACGTCATGATCTATTTCGACAAGCCAACGGTGACACGCCTGGTGAACCGCTTTCATGCGCTGTTGGCGCCTGGTGGCCATCTCTTCATCGGGCACTCCGAAAGCCTGACCGCCATCGAGCATCGCTACCGCTACGTGCAGCCTGCGGTGTACGCCACATGAGCGGACTCGCCGGCAGCGCCGTGCTCAAGCCCGTGGTCGTGGGCATGGCCGACATCAAGGTCACCGACCGCCCGGATGACACCCTCATCACCTATGCCCTCGGCAGCTGTCTTGGCATCGTCATCCACGATCCCGTGGCCCAGGTGGCCGGCATGCTGCATGTGATGCTGCCCAGCTCCGCCATCGATGACGCCAAGGCGAAGGCACAGCCTGCCATGTTCGTCGATACCGGTGTGCCGCTCCTGTTCAAGGAGTGCTACCGGCTCGGTGCCCGCAAGGAGCGCATGACCGTCTCCGTGGCTGGCGGCTCGTTCTCGGGTCGCACCGATGCCGACGACACGTTCCAGATCGGCAAGCGCAACATGATCACCCTGCGCAAGCTGCTCTGGAAGAACGGTGTGCTGATCCACGCGGATGACACGGGTGGCGTGCAGCAGTCACGTACGATGTCCGTGCAGGTCGGCAATGGAATCGTCCAATTACGAACCAATGGCACGCTGCGCGTGCTGTCGTCAGAGACGCAGGGGGCCTCCGCTCCCCCTGCCGTCGCTTCCCCGAGGTAAGGTCATGATGCTGAATGTGCTGATCGTCGATGACAGTGCCGTGATGCGGGCGATGATCCGCCGCACGCTGTCGCTGTGCGGGATCCCGCTGGGCGAGGTGTTCGAGGCAGGGAACGGCGTCGAGGCGCTCGAGCAACTCGGCGAGCACTGGGTTGACCTCGCGCTGCTGGACGTCAACATGCCGGTCATGGATGGCGAGGAGCTGCTCACGCGCATCCGTGCGAGTGAGGAGTGGCGGTCACTCGCGGTGATCATCGTCAGTACCGAAAGCAGTGACACGCGCCTTGCCCGCCTGCGCGCGCACGGCGTCGAAATCGTGCACAAGCCGTTCACACCCGAACAGCTGCGCAACACCATCCTTCAGGTCACCGGGCTCACGCATGCCGCAGCCAGCAACGACATCCCTGTTCCAAGCGGCGACTTCGACTTTTGAGTCGCTCGCACTGCTCTTTCCCGAGCCGTGCAGCACTGATGGGGCCGAGTTCCTGCCGATCGAGGCCGCGCACAGCGTCACGTACCACGGTGCCGGCGAAGGTCGCGTCGTGGTGGGCGTGACCGCCGGCGTGCTGCCGGCCCTCGCCGAGAACATGCTCGGCTCGGCGGCCGCACCCGATCAGCAGCTGCAGCGCGATGCGCTCGGCGAGCTGGTGAACGTGGTCACGGGCAACGTGCTGCCGCTGATCAACGGCGCCGCCGCGGTGTTCCGTCTCGACGCCCCGGTGTCGGCCGGTGACGACCCGTTCCAGCCCCGTGCGGGTGAGGTACAGACGGCGTTCACCCGACTGCGGATGGACGAAGGCGATGCCCTCCTCGCACTCTTCACTCGCACCGCGGATGGCAGCACGCCGGCGGCCAGGGCTGCGGCGGCACACGCGTGATCCGCGTGCTGGTCGTCGACGATTCCGCACTCGTGCGGAAGTTGCTGACGGAAGAACTGTCGCGGTACGACGACATCGAGGTCGTCGGCACGGCGGTGGACCCGTACGTCGCGCGCGAGAAGATCGTCACCCTCAAGCCCGACGTCATCACGCTCGATGTCGAGATGCCGCGCATGGACGGCCTTTCGTTCCTGGTCAAGCTGATGAAGCACTATCCCGTGCCGGTGATCATCGTCAGCTCGCTGACGCCGAAGAACAGTGATGCGGCGATCCGCGCGCTGTCACTCGGCGCGGTGGATGTGATCGCCAAGCCCGGCTCGGCGATGTCGGTGCCCGACATCTCGCGGCAGCTGGTGCAGTCGATCCGCGCGGCGTCACGTGCGAAGCTGGTGAAGCGCACCGACACGGCGGCTTCAGCGGCGGCGGCTCCTTTCGTGACGCGCGGTGCGCCGGTACTCGCTGGCCTCTCGATGACCCACAAGGTCATCGCCCTTGGCGCCAGCACCGGCGGGACGCAGGCGCTCGAGACGGTGCTGACCACGCTGCCGCCGGCCATGCCGGGCATCGTGATCTGTCAGCACATGCCCGAGAAGTTCACCGCGTCGTTCGCGGATCGCCTGAACTCCGTTTGCGCCATCGAAGTCCGCGAGGCGAAGGACGGTGATGTGGTGATTCCCGGCGTGGCCCTGATCGCGCCAGGCAACTTCCACATGATGCTCACCCTCTCGGGCGCACAGTACCAGGTGCGCGTGAAGGATGGCCCACGCGTGCATCACCAACGCCCCGCGGTGGATGTGCTGTTCTCCAGCGTGGCCAAGTACGCCGGCCGCAATGCCGTGGGTGCGATCTTCACCGGCATGGGTGCGGACGGCGCCAAGGGCCTGCTGCAGATGCGCGAAGCGGGTGCGCACACCATCGCGCAGGACGAAGCGAGCTGTGTGGTGTTCGGCATGCCGAAGGAAGCGATCAAACTCGGTGCTGCCGCCGAGATCCTGCCACTCGACCAGATCGCCGTCGCGCTCCAGTCCTCCGTCGCCCACGAGCGTCTCGCGGCCGTCTGAGCGCTCGGGGCACGGTCAGCTCCGGTGCATCGTGAATTCCACTCACACGGAGCCTCGGGGGCACGGAGGGGCTGGTCTCGCCGACGAGCCTCCGCATCCGCAATTCAGCGAACATGTGGGAACTGCTCTCAGGTCATGCAGTTCCCCCCGCCGTTGCAGTGTCTCCGTGCCGCCGCGGCTCCGTGTGAGTGGCGGTTGTTGCTGTCGGGCTAGGCCCGCGACACGACCTGAACGGGCGTCGGGGAGCAGTTAGATTGCTGGCATGTCGGAACTGACCCTCGAAGGACACCTGCACCGCCGCTGCGGCGGGCATTACGCGCTGGCGGTGGAAGAAGTCACCATCCGCCTGAGTGGCATGACGGCGAAGGTGGATCGCGCCATGTACAAGTGCGACAAGTGCGGCGACCGGCAGCACACGGTGGAGCAGCGTGAGGAGGCCGAGCGGGAGGCGGTGCTGACGATGCGCAGCCAGCACACCCTGCTCACGGCCAGGGAGGTCAAGCACTTTCGCGAGTCGATCGCCCTCACCACGGCCCAATTCGGCGAGTTGCTCCACGGCCTGCCCAAAGGCATCGTGGAAGGGTGGGAAAAGGGCCGGTATCTCCAGAGTCCGGCCGTGGACGCCATGATCCGCTCGCTCAGCGACCGCGAGGAGCGTGAGCGTCGCGCCGCGAGGGCTGGCTTCGTACTCCCCCCGCTGCCCGGCGAGGTGGTGCCCGCGGCCGGCAATAACGGTGAGAATAGCGGGGAGAATAGCGGGGACAGTGCACCGATCTCCGATCACGGGAGTGGGAGTTACGGGGACAGTGCACCGATCTCCTGTGACGCTGTGCCGGTTGCTGCGCTCGTCGGCGCTCCTGCCGCTGACGGCGTGGTCGAGTCCGCAGCTGAACCCGAAGCCGAGCCGACGGGCGTTCAGCAGTAGCGCCGCGACGGCATGAAGCCGGGCCGTCGGTCAGTCCTCCGCCCCGAGTCTCCGTGCCGACGTTCGTCAAACGCAGTCCCATGCCGGTGTCCGCCCGTGCCCTCTTCGACTGGCACGAGCGTCAGGGTGCGTTCGAGCGGCTGACCCCGGGGTGGCAGCCGACCCGCGTCATTTCGAAGACCGGTGGCATCACGGATGGCAGCCGGGTGGAGCTGGAGGTGCCCGTACTGGGCGGCCTCATCCACCAGCGGATGCTGATGGAGCACCGGGGCTACATCGCCGGCCAGCAGTTCGTGGACACGATGATCGAAGGGCCGTTCACCGAGTGGACGCACACGCACACGATGCAGCCAGCGGAGGACGGGACGAGTGTGCTGGTGGACCGGCTCGACTACGCGTTGCCGCTGGGTGCCCTTGGTGATGCGGCGGCCGGGTGGTTCGTGCGGGGCCAGCTCGAGGAGTTGTTCGCCTTCCGCCACGCCCGGACCCGGGCCGACCTGGAGCAGCACATGGCCTACGAACACCTGCCGCGATTGACCGTGGCGATCACCGGCGGCACCGGGATGATCGGGTCGGCGCTGACGGCGCTGCTCCGGACTGCAGGGCACACGGTGCGCTGGATCAGCCGCCGGCCGGACGCGGCCCGTGGCGACATCGGGTGGGACCCTGACTCGGGTCGTCTCGATCCTGCGGACCTGGCGGGTGTGGACGCGGTGGTACACCTCGCCGGCGCGAACGTCGGCGAGCGGTGGACCGAGTCCCACAAGCGCGCCATCCGGAGCAGCCGGGAGCTGGGCACGAGGACTCTGGTGGTGGCCCTGACGAAGATGGCAGTCAAACCGAAGGTACTCGTCTCCGGCTCAGCAGTGGGATACTACGGCGATACTGGCTCGACGATGATCGATGAAAAATCGCCGATAGGTACGGGATTCCTCGCGGACGTCTCTCGATCGTGGGAGGGCGAGACCGCTGCGGCGTCGGCTGCAGGCATCCGCGTGGCGATCGCGCGGACGGGCGTCGTTCTGTCACCCGCCGGTGGTGCGCTGGCCAAGATGCTCCCGGCCTTCCGCTTCGGGCTGGGCGGGCCGCTGGGGTCGGGGGAACAGTGGATGAGCTGGATCTCTCTCGAGGATGAGATCGCGGCGCTGTACTTTCTGCTGATGACCGAGACGTGCAGCGGACCGTTCAACCTCACGGCACCCGCCCCCGTGACGAATGCCGAGTTCGGTCGGACGCTGGGCGAGGAGCTGCATCGGCCGGCGATCCTGCCCGTGCCGGCGTTCGCGCTCAGGGCGCTCTTCGGCGAGATGGCCGAGGCGACGATTCTGGGGGGACAGCGGGTGCTGCCGACGCGGCTGGCGGCAGCGGGGTTCCGGTTCCGCCATCCTGATCTCCGCGCGGCGCTGCGCGCGGAGCTGGGCACCGCGGGGTGAGTTCTCCCCGCGGGCAAAATCAGAGCCTTTGGGCCCGGAAGTTCAGCGTTCCGGAGTAATCGGTCATTCGGATTCGCACCGTCCACCGTCCCGCTGTGCCGGACTGGGTCGGTTCGTTGAGGCTGGGAGCGAGGGCCCTGTCGTAGACCACCGTGCCCGTGCCATCCTGAATGGTGAGCTGCACCGCGCCGGCGCTCGTCGTCGTGGAGTGGTTGACCGTGGCACGCGTCCCGGTGTTCGACCACGTGTACGTTCTGGTGGTGGTGATGCCGGTGACGCCGGTGGCCTGCATGCCGAAGGAATCGGTCGCGTTCGACACCTCCGGCTCGAACGGCGCGAGCGGGTCTGAACATCCCGCGAGGACGCAGGCTGCGGCGACGGCGAGATGGCGCAGTTCGCGAATGAGTGCTGGTGCTGTCATGTGTGGCACTTGTTTATTGGTCTGCTGGCTGCCGGAACCGACCGTCCGCGATTGGTTCATACCCCTACGGACGCGTAATTGCACCATGACGTCACGGCCGCTGACCGTGGCAAGGCGATCAGGCGTGAAACCATTTGACCGATTCCTTCGTCTGCCTTGTATGATCGAGCTGGTTGCGCATCCGCGTGACACAACGCTCGAACGGAGCCAGATACGGTGGTCGTAATTCTCATCGAGGGCGTCCTCTTCGTCACGGCAATCGTGGCGGTGGTCGCCCTTATTGCGTGGGGACTCAGGGCGTTCACCCCGCTCGGCACCCGGTTGAAGCAGACGGAGAACCGAAAGCTCATCGACCAGACTGCCGCACTCACCTGTCCCATCCACGGATGGCAGGCGCCCGATTCCCTCGTGCGGCTCCCCAGCGGAGAGCCGCTCTGTTCCAAGTGCTATCAGGAGACATTGTATGGGCAGCTCGATCGGTGATCGCATCTCGCAGATGGGTGCACGCATGCCCGCCGGCGGAGGCGGCGCCCGGAAGGCGGTCCTTGGCATCGGCATCGGCATCGCGGCGCTCTTCCTCGCCGCCAGCTCGGTGTCGTACATCTCACCGGGTCACGTCGGCATCGTGATCCATCGCGGTGGCGGCGGCGTGGACAAGACGCCACTCGGCCCCGGCATCCATTCGCGCAACCCGCTGATGACGCAGATCGTGGAGTATCCCACGTTCATGCAGACGCTGGTGCTGACACGCGGCAGCACGGAAGGGTCGCCGAACAACGACGAGATCAACGTGAACTCGCAGGAAGGCCAGCCGTTGTCGGTGGACGTGTCGATGTCGTTCGAGCTGGACGCGGCCCGTGTGCCGCAGCTCTACCAGACCTTCCGCACCGACATCGCCACGATCCAGCACGGCTACGTGAAGCAGACGATCCGTCAGGCGCTGCAGGAAGTGATCGGCAGCGAGCAGATCGCCGACATCATCGGTCCGAAAAAGGCCGAGGCAGTGGGCAAGGCGCAGGCGCTGATCGCGCAGCGACTGCTGCCATACGGCATCGAGGTAAAGCAGTTCACGCTCAACGAACTGCGCGCACCGGAGACGGTGATGCAGGCGATCAACACCAAGAACGTCATGCAGCAGCAGGCGCTCACGGCGCAGAATGAGCTGCAGAAGAACACCTTCCAGGCGCAGGGTGACAGCATCAAGGCGGTGGGCCGGGCCAAGGCGATCCTCGCCGAAGCGCAGGCGCAGGCACAGGCCAACGAGCTGCTCGCCAAGAGCATCTCGGGGAGCCTGGTGCAGTACGAGATGGCGAAGAAGTGGAACGGCGTGATGCCGACCGTGTCGGGTTCGGCGATCCCGATGATCCAGATGCCGGGCGCGAAGCCGTAGCAGGTTTTCGCTGCCGCAACGGCAATTGCAACTGCAACTGCAACTGCAACTGCAACCGCTTTAACGCAGAACTGCAAACAGCCGCAGAACTGCGCGACGGGTCGCTCTGGAGTGCCAGCTTCCAGGCTTCACGAAGCATCGATGATTGAGGGGAACTGCGCCCGCGGGTGCAGTTCCCCTCAACACGTCAGCCATACACCACGCCGGGGGTGACCCGCGCGCAAGCGCCCGGCCGTTCTGCGGCTGTTCGCAGTTCTGCGCTAAAGCAGTTGCCGTTCCGCAGTTGCCGTTCCGCAGTTGGTGTCAGCCGCCGGCGGCAGGCTGCTCAACGTGCGGCGACGCTTCCCCACGACACTGCGCAGCCTGTTAGATTAGACGAATCCAAGCTCATCCGTTCTGACGGATGTGCGGTTCACGTCACCACCACGACTCCGAGAACTCCATGAGCATTTTCAGCCGTCTCAAGGACAAGCTGTTCGGCACCAAGGTGCCCGAGACCACCGCCGCACCGACCGCGCCTGCGGCCGCACCCGCTGCGGCTGCCGCGCCAGAGCCGGCGCGTGTGATTCCGCTGCTCGACGTGGAAGCGGTGCTGACGTTCATGGCCTCGCAGAACGCACAGAAGCTGAACTGGCAGACCTCCATCGTGGACCTGATGAAGCTCCTCGGCATGGAAAGCAGCCTGACCGAACGCCGCGAACTGGCCGATGAACTGGGGTACACCGGTGACAAGCAGGACACGGCAAAGATGAACATGTGGCTGCACAAGGAAGTCATGAAGCAGTTCGCCGCCAACGGTGGCACGGTGCCCGCTTCGATGCTCGACTGAGGGTCCGCCTGCACTAGCTTGCGGGTGGTCGTCCGCTCGAAGCAGAGGATCGCTTCGAGCGGATTTCGTTTTCTCCACCGGTCACGATGCCTTCACATTCCGCGCTGATCATCACGGTCGCCGCCAGCATCGGCATCGCGTTCCTGTTCGGACTCGCGGCGGCCCGGCTGCGCCTGCCGCCGATCGTCGGCTACCTGATCGCCGGCATCGCCGTCGGGCCGTTCACGCCCGGCTACGTGGTCGACAGCGGCATGATCGCGCAGGCCGCCGAACTCGGTGTGATCCTGCTGATGTTCGGCGTGGGTCTGCATTTCTCCCTTGGCGATCTGGCCGCCGTGCGCCGCATCGTCATCCCGGGCGCGATGCTCAACAGTTTCCTGATCGGTGGCATTGGCACGATGATCGCCCGAGGCTGGGGGCAGACCTGGGGTGGTGCGCTGGTTCTCGGGATCTCGCTGTCGGTGGCCAGCACGGTCGTGTTGCTGAAAGGACTCGAGGCACAGGACCGGCTCGATTCGCCCGAAGGCCGCATTGCAGTGGGCTGGCTCGTCGTCGAGGACCTGCTGATGGTGTTCGTGCTGGTGCTGCTGCCCGCGGTGGCGCCAATGCTGGGTGGTGCCGGTGGCGCGTCCGCTGCACCGGATGGTGCGCTGATGCGCGCATTGGGAATGGCGACCGTGAAGGTCATGGCGTTTGCCGCACTGATGCTGGTGGTCGGGCGGCGTGCCGTGCCGTGGTTGCTCGAACACGTGGCCCGCCTGGGGTCACGGGAGCTCTTCACGCTCGCGGTGCTGACCACGGCCCTGGGCATCGCGACGCTGGCGTCGGAAGTGTTCGGTGTCTCGTTCGCGCTGGGCGCATTCTTTGCCGGCGCCGTGGTCAGCGAATCCGAGCTCAGTCAGCGTGCGGCCACCGAAGCGCTGCCGATGCAGGACGCGTTCGCGGTCCTCTTCTTCCTCTCCGTCGGCATGCTCTTCGATCCCACGGTACTGGTGGACTCACCGCTCGCCGTCCTCGCGCTCGTCGCCGTGATCGTCGTGGGAAAGTTCGCCTCGTCGTTCCTGTTGATGCGTCTCCTGCGGCAGCCGGCACGGTCTGCACTCGTGATCGGCGGCAGCCTGTCGCAGATTGGCGAGTTCTCGTTCATCGTGGCCGGTCTCGGCGTCTCCCTCGGCCTGATCACGCGCGACGTGCAGGCGCTGGTGGTGGCGTCAGCACTGATCGCCATCACGGTCAATCAGCCGCTGTTGAGCAGCGTCCGGTATGTCGTAGGCCGACTCGACAGCAGCGACGACGCTGCGGCGCAGTTGGGGTCCGTGCCGGAGTCGGCGCGTTCCACACGCGGAGCGATGCGCCCGGACGATGACCCATTCGACTTCACGAACATCTCGGGGCACGTGGTCGTGGTGGGACATGGCCGGGTAGGCACCACGATCACCGATGCGCTGCAGCGTGATGCGGCACGGTACGTGGTCGTGGAGGAACAGGAGCGGCTCGTCGCTGGCATGCGCGCCCGCGGCGAACGCGCCGTCTTTGGAGATGCCACGCGCGCCGAAGTGTTGCATCGTGCCGGCGTGGCACAGGCGAAACTGATCGTCGTGACCGCGCCGGAGCCGATCCGAGCACGACGGACGGTGGAGGTGGCCCGCGAACTGAATCCGACGATCGCCGTGGCCGTCCGAACGCACAGCGCGCAGGAGCAGGCGTTCTTCGAGGACCTGTTGCACGCTCCTGGTGCACGTGGCCGCGCCATCTACGCCGAACGCGAAGCCGCCCTCAGCCTCGCGCATTACACGCTGCAGACGCTGGGCCGCAGTGACGATGAAGCCGACATGGTGATCGAATCCTTGCGCAACTCGCAGATCCGGCCCACCGAGTCGTTTCGGACGCTCCCCACGCGTGAGTTCCGCGCGATCATGGCGACCGACCCCAACCGCGCCTCGAAGGAAGAGGAATGAGCCTGCGCTTCAGTGCGAGGCGGCCGTGGCTGACGTCACAGTCACTGGCACCCCGCTGAAACCTGCGTTGCCAGTGAAGCTGTCGATGCGTTGATCGTCGGTGAGATCGTTGATGCTCACGCCGGGATGACGCCGGGCCACATCGAGCTGCGTCCCAGCGCGTGCATGACCCCAGCCATGCGGCAGGCTCACGACGCCACGCATCACCTGGTCGGTGACCTCGAGCGGTGTGATGACGGTGCCTGTACGCGACCTGACGCGCACCTCGTCACCATCGTCGAGCCCGCGGGCCGTCGCATCATCGGGGTGCATCATCAGTGTGCACCGATTGCGTCCACGTACGAGTCGTTCGCTGTTGTGCATCCACGAATTATTGGAACGAAGATCCCGGCGACCGATCAGCTGCAACGCATCGTCATCGACGCGTGTGGCATCCAGCGTGGCCTCGAGGCGCGACAGGTCGGCCAGCAGCGGCGCCGGTGCGAGATGCAGGCGACGGTCGGCGGTGCGAAGGCGCGCCGGCAATGACGGTTGCAGCGGCCCCAGATCCACCCCATGCGGGTGCCGCTCCAGCGTCTCCATGTTCAACCCGCGCGCGAACGGACGCAGGCCACCACCGTATGGTCCCTGTCGCAGGCCGATGTCGAGCATGCGGCGTGGTGTGAGCGTCTGCAGCGCCAATGCCTTCGCGCGCGCCTGCAGTGTGCCATGCATGCGATGGGTGAGACCGTTCAGGATCTCCCAGTCATGGCGCACATCGTGTGGCCGCGCGAACACCGGAGGTGAGTATTTCGCGGTGTTGCGCACTGCGAGGGTGTGAAAGACCAGATCGTAGTGATCGCGCTCGAGGGCAAAGGTGGGCGGCAGGATGAGGTTGGCGTGGCGCGTGGTCTCGTTCCGATAGAAGTCGATCGCCACGTAGAACTCGAGTGACGCGATCGCCCGCTCGAGTCGTTGCCCGTTGGGAGTGGAGAGCACGGGATTTCCGGCGTGTGTGACGAGTGCGCGCACCTGACCCGTGCCAGGTGTCTCGATCTCCTCCGCCAGCGCCGATACCGGCAACTCGCCGGCAAACTCCGGCAGCCCACGCACGCGGCTCTTCCAGCGCCCGAAGCGCACGCCGTCGGGGGAGCGCTGATCCGCTTTCAGGATGTCGATCGCCGGGGTGGTGAACATCGCGCCGCCGCGCACGTCGAGCCGGCCGGTGATCACGTTGAGTGCGGTGATCAGCCAGCAGGCCAGCCCGCCGAACTCCTGCATCGACACACCGACCCGCCCATACGCCACGGCCGTCGGTGCACCCGCAAAATCGCGTGCGATGGTTCGGATCGTGTCGGCATCGATTCCCGTGACGGATGCCACACGCTCGGGAGGAAAGCGCAGGGCGACGTCGCGCAGCGCATGCAGGCCGTCGAGATAGGCATCGTGTGCCTGCGTGCGCACCTGCCGCTCCTCGAACACGACATGGATCAGCGCCAGCAGCAGCAGGGCATCGGTACCGGGCCGGATGAAATGATGCGCATCCACATGTGCCGCGGTCTCGGTGCGGCGCGGATCGATCAGCACCACGCGGCCGCCACGCGCCCGGATCGCCTGCAGGCGATCGGTCACGCCCGGCGCACTCATCAGGCTGCCGTTCGATGCCGCCGGATTGGCGCCGAGCATCAGCAGGTGCTCGGTGTGATCGATGTCGGGAATCGGGATCAGCAGGGCGTGGCCGAACATCAGCATCGCCGCCACGTGGTGCGGCAGCTGATCCACCGAGGTGGCGGAGAAACGATTGCGGGTGCGCAGGGCGCGCATCAGGTCGGGGGCGAAGAGCATCGCGCCCGACGAATGCACGGTGGGGTTGCCGAGGTACGCGGCCACGGCGTCGCGGCCGTGCGCGGCCTGCACCGCCTTCAGCTTGGTTGCCGCCTCGTCGAGCGCCTCGTCCCATCCAATTTCGTGCCATTCGTGCCCGGTGCGTCGCATGGGACGGCGGAGACGATCGGGATCGTCGTGCACGTCCTGCAGCGCCACCGCCTTGGGGCAGATGTGCCCCTTGCTGAACGGGTCGTCCGGGTCGCCGCGGATGCCGGTCACCCGTGGGCCGCTGGTGGTGATCACGATCCCGCACATCGCTTCGCAGAGTGTGCAGGTGCGCAGGTGGCGGGTGTCGGACATGGCGGTGGCGATGGGAGGGCGGCGGCGCGCGTCGCTGGATGCTAGCACCGACGCCCCGCTTTGTCCGCGTACCAACGCGTACCGCTAGTTTTCTGTATGCGAACCACTGCACATGACAGCATGCGGGTCTGGGGTGGCATCATCGTGGCCTGCCTGCTGGTTGCCGCCGTTCCGCCGCGCGCTATGGCGCAAGAGCAGCGCGCGGTTCCCGCCTTCACGCTCTCCGACGCCGCCACCCTCGCCCGCCGCCAGCATCCGCTGCTGTCCGCCGCCAGCGGTCGCCGGCTCGCGGCCACCGGCACCGCGCGTCAGGAATCGTCGCTGCCCAACCCCACCTTCGAGTGGCGCAAGGAGAACTACAACAGCCCGTTGCCGCGCGACGAGTTCGTCTCGCTCGGTCTGCCGGTCGAGTTCTACGGCCGTCGCATGGCGCTGCGCACGGCGCAGGGGTTCGTGGCCAGCCGCGCACGGCTGGACTCGTCCACGACCGCGCGCGATGTGGAGTACGATGTGGCCCGCGCCTACTGGCGTGCGGCACTGGCCTACGCGCTGCTCGACGCCGCCGAAGCGCAACGTTCTGCAGTGGATACCATCGCCCGCATCGAAACGGAGCGGGCGCGGCAGGGGCAGGTCTCCAATGGCTCGGCGCTGCGCGCGCGGCTCGAGGCCGACCGGGCACGGCTCACCCTCTCGGGTGCCCGTGCGGAGCTGGCGCGTGCCCGCGGTGATCTCGCACGCGCGCTGGCCACACCGTTCGACAGCGTGCCACGGCCGACTGATGTGCTGCGCGTGGACTCGGCGACGGCAGCGCTGCCGCCACTCGACGCACTGCTGGCGTTGGCGCGCACACGCCGGAGCGAACTCCTGGCCGCGAAGGCGCGCGTGGACGAGACGTCGCGCCGGCAGCTCGCCGAGCGACTCGGCACGCTGCCAGCCATGGGCGTGCAGGTCGGCAACAAGCGGACGTCGGGTTTCCTGACGCAGACGCTGCAGATCGGTGTGGCCGTGCCGTTCTTCGATCGCAACAGCGGCAATCGGGAGAGGGCCCGTGGCGAGTTCCTGATGGCGGAGGGCGATTTCCGCGCCGCGCAGGCGTCGGTCGATGCGCAGGTGATGTCGGCCTACCGCGCCTATCGCGCCCTGCTCGACGAATACGATCGCACTGGTGATGCCGGCCTCACCGCCGAGGGACTCCGTACGCTGGAGCAGCGTGGCGTAACGGTGGCCGGTGTGGCCGGTGTGGCGTACCGCGAGGGAGCGATTTCCCTCTTCGAGTTGCTGGACGCGGAACGGGTCCGTGCCGATGTGCGCAGCACGGCACTGCGTGCCGCGGCCGATGTGCAGATGGCACGTGCCGATCTCCTGCGCGCGCTGGGCCTGCCGATCGACGGTGCAGGTTTTCAACTGACGACACCATGAGCACCATGCCCTCTTCTTCGTACGGTCTGCGCGCTGCGCAGCGCCTCATGGCCAGTGGCGCCTGTCTTCTGCTCTGGGCCTGCGGTGGCGCGCCGGAGCCGAAGGCCGTCACGGCGGCCAGCGACGCCACCACCGTACCGCGCGACACGGCCCTGCTCTCGGCGGAGGCGCTCGGGGTCTCGGGTGTGACCATCGAGGAAGCACGACGCATGGCATGGCGTGAGGCGTGGCAGCTTCCTGCGCACCTGATTCTCGACCCGACCACCACGCAGACGCTCGGCTCGATCGTCGAGGGTCGTGTGACGAACGTGTTCGTGCAACCGGGCGAGCGGGTGCGTCGCGGACAGGTGCTGGTCACGATTCACACGCACGAACTGACGGCGGCGATCAACGCGCTGGCGCAGGCCCGCGCCGGTCGCGCCGAGGCGGCGAGCAACTCGGTGGTGGCCGATGCCGCGGCGGCACGCAGCGAGCGGTTGTTCGCCGCGCAGGCCGGGTCGCTGGCGGAACTGGAGCGTGCGCGATCGGCGAAGGTCACCGCCGACGAAGGGAAGCGTCGCGCCGACGCCGAATACCATCGCGCGGCCGAGATGGTGGATCACCTGCGACCTGAGGGTCCGGTGGGTCGCGGTGTGGATCCGGAGGACATGCTGGTGCGGGCGCCGTTCGATGGGGTCGTGGTGTCGCGCGAGACGCAGCCCGGCGCCGTGGTCACGCCAGGGGCGATGCTGATCACCGTGAGTCGTACCAACGCGGTGCTGCTGGCGATGCACGTGCCTGAAGCAGCGCTGGCGGCAGCGAAGGTCGGCTCGGAGGTGCGGTTCACCGTGCCCGCATATCCTGGGCGTGCATTCACCGCGCGCGTGGTGCGGGTGGCACCGGCACTCGATTCACTGTCACGCACGGCCGAAGTGTTCGCGTCGGTGGAGAATCGCGGTGGCGAACTGCGCGGCGAGATGACGGCAGCGGCAGAAGTGTTCGGGCTGGCGAGCGACAGTGTGGTGGCGGTGCCGGTGAGTGCGGTACAGGACTTCGAGGGCGACACGGTGGTGGTGACCGGTGTGCAGCGCGGTACGGGGCTGCTGCTCGAGGCGGTGCGGGTGCGCATCGGCCGGCGTGCGGCGGGGATGGCCGAGGTGAAGGCGGGGCTCGCACCCGGTGCACCGGTGATCCGGGGTGGTGCCTCGATCGCGAAGGCGGAGATTCTCCGTCAGCGTGATGCCGGTTCACCGGAATAAGCGTGCGGAGAATCATCGAGTTTGCACTGAAGCAGCGGGGCCTGGTCACGCTGGGCGTCGGCATGCTGATGCTGTTCGGGCTGTTCTCGCTGTCGAAGATCCCGTTCGACGCATTCCCTGATCTGACGGGTGTGCGCGTGGACGTGGCGACGACGGCGCCGGGGCTCGCGCCAGAGGAAATGGAGCAGCTGGTCACCTACCCGCTGGAATCGTCGCTGATGGGATTGCCGGGGGTGACCGGCGTTCGCTCGGTGTCGAAGTCCGGGTTGTCGCTGATCACGGTGCCATTCCCCGATGGTACCGACATCTACTTCGCGCGCACGCTGGTGCAGCAGCGTCTGGCCGAAGCGAAAGGGATGCTGCCGGCGGGTGTCGAGCCACAGATGGGGCCTGTGTCCACACCGATGGGCGAGCTGTATCAGTACACGGTGACCAGCGACTCGATGACGCTCAGCGAGTTGAAGGCGCTGCACGATTACACCATCCGCCCGCGCTTGCGCACGCTGCCGGGTGTGAGCGACGTGAACTCGTGGGGTGGCAGCATCGAGCAGGTGCACGTGGTGGTGGACCCGGCGAAACTCGCCGCGCGGAACCTGACGCTCACCGATGTGCAGCAGGCACTGGCGGCGAACAACATGTCGTTCGGCGGCGCCTACCTGGAGTCGGCAGGAACACGCTACACGGTGCGCGGGACCGGTCGCCTGAACGACACGAGCGAGATCAGCCGCGTCGCGATTCCGGTGGTGGGAAGTGCATCCGTCCGCATCTCGGAGATCGGCACCGTGCGGCTGGGATCACTGCCGCGGTATGGCTCCGTCACGGAGAACGGCACGCGTGAAGTGATGGCCGGGATGGTGCTGAAGCTGCAGGGCGCCGATTCGAAAGCCGTGATCGACGTGGTCACGGCGCGCCTCGATGAGGTGCGGGCGGCGCTGCCGAAGCATGTGCGCATCACACCATTCTACGACCAGACGGAGCTCGTGGGCCGGACGACGCGAACCCTGACGAAGAACCTGATCGAGGGTGGCCTGCTGGTGATCATCGTGCTGTTCGCCTTCCTCCGGAACGTGCGTGCCTCGCTGATCGTGGCGTCGGTGATCCCGCTCTCGATGCTGGTTGCCTTCGGTGGCATGTACCTGTACGGATACTCCGCCAACCTGATGTCGCTTGGTGCACTCGACTTCGGACTGATCGTGGACGGGGCGATCGTGATGGTCGAGAACTTCGTGCACCGTCTCGAGAAGGCCGAGCATGCCGGTGACGGCAGTGCCACCGGCTATGACAATCGCTTCGTCCTGTTTCGTGATGCGGCAATCGAGGTGGGACGGCCGATCCTCTTCGGCATCGCGATCATCGTGGCCGTGTACATCCCGATCTTCGCGCTGGAAGGGATGGAAGGTCGCATGTTCAAGCCGATGGCGTTCACGGTGGTGTGCGCCGTGCTCGGATCGCTGGTGCTGGCGCTGATCTACGTGCCGGCCGCATCGCTCGCCGTGCTGAAGCATGTCAAGGTCAAGCCGATCGCCGCCGAAGAGAAGTTGCGCGCGAAGTATGCGCGCGCCCTGGGGTGGACCTTCCGGCACGGCAAGGCCATCGTGGGCATGGCCGTGGTGCTGATCATCGTGTCGATGTACTCCCTCACGCGAATCGGCAGCGAGTTCATGCCGAAGCTCGACGAGGGGGCGATCCTGATCAACACCCGTCGTACGCCGAGCGTGTCGCTGGAACAGGCCACCCGGCTGTCGCTGCTGGCGGAGCGTGTGGTGAGGAAGTTTCCGGAAGTCGTGACGGTGGTGACGAAGGAAGGGCGTCCCGATCTCGCCACCGAAGCGATGGGGTTGTACGAGGGTGACCTGTACGTGATCCTCAAGCCGCATGAGGACTGGAAGACGGCGACCGACAACGAAGGGCTGGTGGCCGCGTTCGACACGGCGCTGGCACGGGTGCCCGGGTTGTCGGTGAGCTTCACGCAGCCGCTGGCGATGCGTCTGGACGAAGCGGAGAGCGGCATTCGGACGGATCTTGGCATCAAGGTGGTCGGCCCCAACCTCGAGAAGAATGGGCAGATCGCCGCGCGCATTCGTCGTATTCTGACCAGCGTGCCAGGCAGTGCCGACGTCGGTGTGGAGATCAGCGAAGGTACCGGTCAGGTGCGAATCAACCCGAACCGAGAGGCACTGGCGCAGTTCGGGCTGACCGTGTCGGATGTGCGCGATGCCGTGAACCTCTCGCTGGGTGCGGAAACGGCGACCGAGATCGTGAAGGGGCCACGCCGGATCGGTGTCGCGGTCCGGTTTCCCGACGCAGAGCGCAACGATCTGCAGGCGCTGTCGCGACTCACGGTGCGCGCGCCGGGCGGTGCCCTCGTGCCGCTGTCGTCGGTGGCCGACGTGGAGCCGGGCACGGGCCCGGAACTGATCGGACACGAGGACGCCCAGCGTCGTACGCTGGTGCTGTCGAATGTGCGCGGGCGCGACCTGGGTGGATTCGTGCAGGAAGTGCAGTCGCGTGTGGCGCGTGAAGTGGCGCTGCCGGCCGGCACGTTCCTGGAGTGGGGCGGACAGTTCGAGAATCAGCAGCGGGCGATGAAACGGCTGGAACTGGTGGTGCCGCTCGCGCTGGCACTGATCGTGGGATTGCTCTACGCCTCGTTCCGCGATGGCTGGCTGACCGCACTGATCCTCACCAACGTGCCCTTCGCACTGGTGGGGGGTGTGGCAGCGCTCTGGATGCGGTCGCTCAACCTGAGCCTGTCGGCGAGCGTCGGCTTCATTGCCCTCTTCGGCATTGCGGTGCTGAACGGTGTGGTGCTGATCTCGGCCATCAATGCATTGCGTGCCTCGGGACAGAGCATCGAGGATGCGGTGCGCCACGGTGCATCCGACCGTCTCCGTCCGGTGATCATGACGGCATTGGTGGCGAGCCTCGGCTTCGTGCCCATGGCCTTGTCCACGTCACCCGGCAGCGAGGTGCAGCGGCCGCTGGCCACGGTGGTGATCGGTGGACTGGTGACGTCCACGATGCTGACGCTGTTCGTGCTGCCGTTGCTGTACCGCGCGTTGAGTGAGTGGCGTGTGCGACGCGGGACGCCCGCAGCGGCACCGACGCCGGTGGTGTCATGAGTGCATCGGCCCGCGCACCGTTCACGGTGCACTGGGATGTCGTGACCGGCGCGCCGGCCATCGCCCGCACCGGTGACGAGCATCAGCTGCACGCGATCTGGCCGGCACCGGTGCGGGCCGACGCCGCCTTCGAGCGCGCGGGGGTCACCGAGTTCGGCGCTCAGGATGCCGGGTGGGAGCGGAACACCTCGATGACGGTGGACCGAATGCTGGCAGCGCTCGGTGAGCATGGTCCGCCCCGACTGCTGAGTGCACCACTCAAGCGCCGGTTTCCGATGTTCCTGCGGCTGTTCATCTCGGAGCAGGAGCTGCCGCTCTCGGAGCAGGTGAAGACGCCGATGTTTTCCGCCGCGGCGCTGCCGTGCGAAGTGGCGTTCGGTGAGTCGGGGGTGTCGCTGCGGACCGCATCCGGTCGCGCCGTCTGGTGGGTGCAACTACCCCTCGGCGCCGACAGTGCCGCCTTCGTCGCCCAGATCGCCGGTGGACTTCCCGTCGTGCGCACATCGCTCGTCTGGGAGCACCTGCTCCAAGCATCAACTGCCGGAACAACCTGACGCAGAGGCGCAAAGACGCAGAGGCCACAGGAAAGTGATGTGGGCGTGAACAGACGAGGGCTGTTCCCCTCTTGCCGCACCTCCTTGCGCCTCTGCGTGTTTGCGCCTCTGCGTCAGGTTGTTCAGTTGCTGTTCAGTTGCTGTTCAGTTGCTGTTAATTCTTTTTTTAGTTGCCGCTCACTCCGTCGGTGCGGTTACGGTCATTTCGCTGGTCAGGACGGCGAGCGGTCCTTGACGGTGGCCCAGGTGGGGCACTGCGGTGACGGGCCGCGCTGCGGTGTGGTGGCTTCGCGTGAGAGCGTATCCGACACCGCCATCACTTCGAGATCGAAGATCAGCTCCGCCTTCTCCGGAATCACCGGCGGGCGCCCGGCCTCGCCGTAGGCCAGCGGATACGGGATGAAGAGCCGGCGCTTGCCGCCGACCCGCATGCCGTCGAAGCCGAGGTCCCACCCGGCGATCACGCGACGGACGCCGAGGGGGAAGGCGATGGGGGTGCGTGGGGTGCCGTTGGGCATCGTGTCACGCGAGGAGTCGAACTTGGTCCCGTTCCGCAGCCACCCGGTGTAGTGCACGAACACGCACTGCCGCTCTCCGACCGGCGCGCCCAGGCCGGGCACGGCATCGATGTAGCGGAGGGCGAGGGCGATCTGCTGCACTCCGGCGAGGGGTGGAATCGACGCCGGCAGCGGGTTGACCGGAGTGATGGGCTTTGCGGTGTGGCAGGCTGCCACGAGCAGGGGTGCTGCGATCGGCAGCAGCGGGAGTCGGAATCGCATCGGGCCAAGGTATGGGAAGGCGTCGCCGGTTTCCATGCGCCGTGTTCGGTCAGCGCACCATTGCCAAGTGAATTTATCGGCTTTACGATGAGTCACGCTCTCTGATACCCGTTCTCATCCGCCGATGCTGCGCACCGTTCTTTTCTGGCTCCACCTCGCTGCTGGCGTCCTCGCCGGGGCGATCATCCTGCTGATGTCGGTCACCGGGGTCCTGCTGACCTACGAAAAGCAGATGATCCTCGCGGCTGACATGCGCCAGATACAGCCCATCAGCGCGCCAGCAACGAGTCGTTTGAGTGCGGATTCGCTCATGCACATCGGTACGGCACTCCGGAACGGCACCGCCCCATCGGCCATCACCGTGCGGGCCGACCCCACCGCTCCCACTCAACTCGCCTTCGGTCGGGAGGGTGTGATCTACCTCGATCCGGCCACCGGTGCCGAGCTCGGCCGAGGCAACGCCGGTGTCCGCGCCTTCTTCGCCAGCATGACCGAATGGCATCGCTGGCTCGCCGGCAAGGACGAAAACCGGAAACTCGGCAAGCAGGTCACCGGCGTGGCGAACCTCGCGTTCCTCGTGCTCGTGCTCAGCGGCATGGTGCTCTGGCTCCCACGAACGTGGACCTGGATCCGGTTCAAGTCGGTGCTCTGGTTCCGCGGTGGTCTCTCCGGCAAGGCGCGTGACTTCAACTGGCACAACGTGCTGGGCATCTGCTCGTCCATCCCGCTGGTGATCATCGTCGCGTCGGCCACGGTGATCGGATACCCATGGGCCAGCGATCTGGTCTACAAGGTCGTCGGTGAAGTGCCGCCGCCCCGGGCCCCCGCGGATCGCGGCATCACGGAGACGAACAAGACTGAGTCCGTCGTGACCTATGCCGCCGCGCTCGCCACCGCGTTGCCGCTCATGCCCGAGTGGAAGTCCGCCACCCTGCAGGTCCCGAAACCCGACGCGAAGACCATCGCCATCACGCTCGACCGCGGTACCGGTGGACAGCCGCACCTGCGCTCCACCGTCCAGATCGCCAAGGCATCCGGCGCCGTCGACAAGTTCATGCCCTTCGACAGCCTCACGACAGGCCGCCAGCTCCGGAACGTGCTCAGGTTTGCGCACACCGGCGAGGTGCTTGGCTTCTTCGGGCAGACACTCGCAGGACTCGTGTCCCTGGCGTCGGTGGTGCTCGTCGTGACCGGCATCACTCTCTCGATCCGCCGTGCGTCGGCAGCTCTCGGCCGCCGCAACCGGCCGCGCCGCTCAGACCCCGTCGGCGTCGCGGCGGATTGAGCAACCGGTCCACGCACTGATCGAATCGGTCACGGCGCGAACGGTTTCGGGTGACCTCAGCACACCCTCATGTGACGCCTTCGCATCTCGGAGTACCGACGGTGCTGGTGTCAGCCCGGCGATGAAGGCGCCGGAGACCGACTTCCGGATCAGCAGGTCGCGACCGGCGACGACCACCATCTGCCGGCCGCGGACCTTCGACGCGTCATCCACCGGATTGAACGCGAACATCGTCGTGTCGAACAACCGTGGGCCGACGGCGCCCGCCCGGGCCCGGACCAGCGTCGAGATCCGGTCGAACGGCGACATGTAGATCGTGGCCGCCGGCTCGTTCTCCCGTGTCACCCGCGCCGCGAGTGCCGTGCCCATCGAGTGGCCGATCACGACGATCGGGGTCGTCGAGTCACCGAGCTGAAAGCGGAGGCGACGATACGACAGCGCCGCATCGCTGAACATGCCCTCGGTCGTCGGCGTCCCGTCGACACCACCATAGCCTCGATAGTCCGGCAGGAGCACTGAGAATCCCGCCCGCTGCAGCGACCGGCCCAGCGGCAGCATGTCAGCACGGTTCTTCCCCTTGCCGTGCAGGAGCAGCACACCCGCGCAGGCCCGGCTCGGGGCGGCGGCCGGTCCCCACCACGCCAGCAGGCTCCCCGCCGAATCCACGCGGGCGATCGTATCGAGCGTCGCCGATTCCCAGCCCCACTGCGCCGGTGCCGAGCGGTCGGACTTCATCGCCTTCGGCCGGAAGCTCAACGATTCGGTCAGCGTCGGGCGCAGCACGCAGCCGGACAGACCGAGCAGCGCGAGAGGCAGGATTCGGTGCACGGCGAAGGGCATGGGGATCGAGGAATAATGCACATCACACATACCCTGTGTCCGCCGCCGTGTTCGGGGAAGCCGATGCCGACGCGCGGCCTCGGGTTATGCTTTGGCCAATCGCCCAACCCGCAGCCCCCACCATCGATGCAGACCCGCACCGCCCTCCTGCTGCTCGCCACTGCCGCGCCGCTGCTCGGCGCGCAGGCTCCCACGCGCACCGCCTTCACCGCGAACGACGCCCTCGATGTGTCCACCGCACAGGTGGCCGATCTCTCGTCCGACGGTCGCTGGCTGCTGACGTCGATCGCCACACGACGTGACGGACTCGGCGTGGACTACCGGCGCGACACCGATCCGACCTACCTCCGCCGCAGCCTGTCGCGGCTCCGGGTGATCGACACCCGCGACGGCACCGCGCGCGACGTTTTCCCGACCCCGACCACGGTGCGGTCGCCGGTCTGGTCGCCGGATGCGTCACGCCTCGGTGCGCTGGTGATGCGCAACGACCGCCTGGAGCCGGTGATCTGGGACCGGGCGACTGGCCGAACGCGCACGCTGCCGGTGCCGGCAGGCTTCTACGTGGCGGAAAGCAGTGATCTCAAGTGGACGAACGACGGGACGCGACTCGTCGTTGCGCTGCGCACCGAGGCCTGGAGGCGAACGGCCACGGCGGAATTCGCACGGATGACGAACGGGCCGGTGTTCGTGCAGGATGGCAGCGACCCCTTTCTGGCGTGGGACAAGCTGCGCCGTGAAGGGAACATGCGCGCGGTGTACACACTCGACGCCGGCAGCGGACGCGCCACCGAGCTGTTGCCGATGGGCATGTACGCGCAGTTCCAGCTCACGGACGACGACTCGCTCGTGACCTGGACCGACGA
Organism: Gemmatimonadaceae bacterium; assembly: GCA_031411975.1. GTDB lineage: Bacteria > Gemmatimonadota > Gemmatimonadetes > Gemmatimonadales > Gemmatimonadaceae > JACMLX01. The sequence goes on along the minus strand of JANOCB010000044.1, from coordinate 65,432 downwards.
CATCACGAAGAAGACCGATTACGACGTGATCTTCGGCACCGAAACGAAGCTGATGGCGCGCCGCCTCAGCGGCGGGGCGCCGATCACCGTGCTGCCAACGAGCAAGGGCATCTCCTCACCGGTCTGGTCGCGTGACGGCCGACGGGTGGCGTATGCGCGTGATGGTCGCGTGTTCGTTGGTGCCATCGGCGATGCGGTGCCGCGACAGGTGGCGGGTCCCGACTCCGCCACGGCTGCTCGACTGACGGCCGATACCACCGCCACCGGTCGTGCGGCACGGGCGAAGGCGCGTTTCAGCGTGCAGCGCTGGTCACCGACGGGCGACGCACTGCTGGTGTCGAATGCAGAAGGCCTCTGGATTGCACCGGTGGACCGCAGTGCCATGACGATGGTGGTCGCGACGAACGACACCGTGCTGACCACACCGCGGGTGTCGCCGGTGGCGTGGAGTGAGGATGGACGCTTCATCTACCTGTCGTCGGCGTCGCGCCGAAACTGGGAACGTGGCGTGGTGCGGTTCGATCGTCGCAGCGGGTCACTCGAGACGCTGGCAAAGGACACGCGCCTGTACGGCAACGTGCGCCTGTCGCGCTCCGGTGATGTGCTGGTGTTCTCGAGTGGCGAGGGAAACCGTCCGCAGGATCTGTATGCCGCCGATGCGGCGATGCAGAACGCGCGTCGCCTGACCACGCTCAACCCGGCACTGTCGTCGAAGACGCTGGCCAGCACGAAGCTCATCACCTACCGCGACGCCGACGGTGCCTCACGCTTCGGTGTGATGTACCTGCCTTCCGACTTCGTGAGCACGAAGAAGTACCCGACGCTCTTCAGCGTGTACGAGGACTTCTTCGACGACACCTTCGATGCCTCGCTGAACGTGCTGGCGTCGCAGGGCTACGTGGTGGTGAAGCCCTCGGTCGGCTTCGAGACGGGCTATCCGGGAGAGGCGTGGCTCAAGGGTGTGACGGCTGCCGCCAACGCACTGATCGATGCCGGTATCGCCGACTCCTCGAAGCTCGGCGTGTATGGCACCAGCTACGGCGGCTACGCCACCAACCTGCTGATCACGCAGACGAAGCGGTTCCGCGCCGCGGTGAACGTGTCGGGCAAGGTCGACATGGTGAGTTTCTACACGGATTCACCGCGCCTCGGTGTGCGAAACATTCATGCCGCCGAGAAGAGCCAGGATCGCATCGGCGCCACGCTCTGGGAGGCGCCGCAGAAGTACATCGCACACTCGGCCATCTTCTTCGCCGATCGCATCGCGACGCCTCTGCTGCTCGTCACCGGCGCGCAGGACCCGAACGTTCCTGCCGACAACACGCGCGAGATGTATTTCGCACTGCGCCGCCTGGGAAAGCCGGTGACGTGGGTGAACTACATGAACTCCGGACACGGCACGCCCGGCACCACGGCTGAAGATTTCATCGACTACCACGATCGCATCGGCGCGTTCTTCGACCGGCACCTGAAGGGCGGCGCGACGAGCACCATCGTCGAGGCGACGTCGTTGGGCGGCAAGCCCCTGTATCGTCCGGTGCCGCAGGGTGCGGCGCGCGACAGGATGGAGGCACAGCTCGCCGACGCGCGGACGGCCCACACCCGTGCGCCGGCCAACGCCGACTCGATCATCTGGCTCGGGCGTCGCACCGCGTATCTGGGCCGCTTCAACGAGGCCATCGACATCTACACGCAGGGCATCGTGGCGCACCCGACCGACGCGCGGATGTACCGGCATCGCGGCCATCGTTACCTCACCACCCGCCAATTGCCCAAGGCCATCGCCGACTTCGAGCGGGCGTATGCACTCACGAAGGGCAAGCCCGACGAGGTGGAACCCGATGGGCAGCCCAATGCGCGCAACATTCCGACCAGCACGCTGCAGGGCAACATCCGCTATCACCTTGGGCTGGCCTACTACCTGAGCGGACAGTTCGAGAAGGCGCTGCCGCTGTATCGTGAGGACGTGGCCGCATCGAAGGGCAACAACGACATGCTCGTCGCCACGAGCCACTGGCTGTACATGACGCTGCGTCGCATGGGTCGCGATGCAGAAGCGGCGGCCGTGCTCACGCCGATCACCGCATCGATGGACGTGATCGAGAATGGCGCCTACCACCGGCTGCTGCTGCTCTACAAGGGCGAGCTGCGCGAAGACGACCTGCTGAAGAACTTCGGACGCGACGGCAGCCTCGAAGACATCACCACCGCCTATGGCGTGGGCAACTGGCACCTCTACAACGGCCGCAAGGCGCAGGCGGACGCCATCTTCACACGCATCACCGCCGCGACGTCGCAGTGGGCGAGCTTCGGGTATCTCACCGCGGAAGCCGAGCTGTCACGCTCTGCGATTCAGTAAGAAGAGCAAACTCCGCTCACACGGAGGCGCGGAAGCACGGAGACAACGGGAGGAAGTGGGAACTGCGCCTGACGTGTGCAGAAACTCTGATCACGTCAAGCCTGTCTTGTGCAGCAGCTTCACGTTTGTGCCGTTCCCTCCGTGTCGCCGCGACTCCGTGTGAGTGGAGTTTGCTGTTGCAGCGCTAGCGGGGTGGCTGAGCGTCGTCGGGAGGGCTGAAGCGATCGCGGTAGCGACCGGGGCCACGGCGGCTGGGGGGCGGGCCGCGGCGGTCGGGGACGAAGCGGGCGAGGCGTTCGCGCTGGGCTTCGTCGAGCAGCGGGTTCAGCTGTGCCCGGAGTGAATCGAGCGAGGCGCGCGTGGCGCCGTCGTGTGCGCGTCGACGCTCGGCGTTGGCCTGAGACGCCGCTTCGATCAGCGGCCGGATCGCCTTCCACTGCGAGTCGCTGGTGGGCCGGATCACCCGCTGCACATGCTCCACGAAACCACCCGGCCGACGCATGTCGTTCACCCGCCGCATGCGACGATCCTGCAACGCCCCGCTGCCCAGCACGCCGATGGCGATGCCGAGGCAGAGCGTGACGATCAGGAGGACCCAGGAGCGGACGGCGTTGCTCATGTATGGCTCATCACTGGAAGGTGTCCGACGACGAGAAGATGGCCTCGGCCGAAACCGGCTCGAGGCCGAGCGCTGCGTCGACGAGTGACGAATATTCTGTGCGCGCCAGCAGGGTGTTGTGTGCGCCGAGTGCGACGATCGTGAGTGCCGCGGCGGCGGCGAGCAGGCGGAAGCTGCGCTGCATGGCGGTGAACTGCAGCACCTCGGGGGCGACCGTGACGCGTTCGGCTGCGATACGCGCCATGGCACGATCGGCGAATCCGGTCGTGAAACGCATCGGCGGCATCGCGCTGCGCAGCACTGCGCCCGCGTTGCGGATCTCCTGCTCGTCGGTCGGCACGGATTCGTCCATCGGTTCCTCGACACTCATTCGGTGAACTCCTGCCACACAGGGCCCAGCGTCACACGCAGGTGCCGTACGGCGCGTGAGAGCCGCGACAGGACGGTTCCCTCCGGCACCTGCAGGATCTCGGCGGTCTCCTTCGTGCTGCGTTCATCGAGCAATCGCAACACCACCACCGCGCGATGTTCCGCGCTCAACCCCTCCAATGCAGCCTGAATGCGAGCAGCCTGCGCCTCGTCGCCACCATCGGCGTCGGCCGTCGCGTCAGCCGCACGCTCCATCGCCACGTCATCACGCACGAACCGCAGGTCACGACGCTTCTGACTGCGCAGTGCGTTCAACGCACAACTCATCGCGATCCGCACCAGATAGGTCCGCACCGACGACTCACCACGGAAACTGCCGAGCGCCTGATGAAAGCGCACGAAGGTGTCCTGACCCACGTCGTCGGCATCATCGCCGGCGCCGAGCATGCCGAACACCGTGCGCGCGACCGCATCCTGATGGCGTTCCACCAGGACACGGAAGGCGTCGTCATCACCCGTCCGGGCGCGCGCGACGAGAGCGGCATCATCGTTGGTCTCGATCACGGATAGTGTAGCGGTCCGGCATCTGCACCGGACCGCCGCACCTGCAGGTCAGCGCCGGTTCCGGTCGCCACCATGGCGACGGCCGTTTCCACCGCGACCGGGCCCGCGACCGTCACGGCCACCTCGCCCTTCACCACCACGTGCGCGCATGGCGTCGTGCTTCAGGCGCTGGTCCGACGTCAGGATCGCCGACAGCGACTTCTCGGTGCCAGTGCGCATCGTCATCATCGCGGCACGCTCGGCATCCTGTCGGCGCGCGCGGTCGGCGAGGAGTGAATCGGCCTCACGACGTTCAGCGGTGAGCAGCGTGCGGACCCTGGTCGCCTGTTCGGCGCTCAGGCCGAGGTCGGCGGTCATGCGCTGCACGCGCGCATCCACCGTCGGTGGACCCCGACGGCCGTCTGGCGGCGGTCCGCGGCGATCAGCGGCCGGCGGCGGCGCACTCTGCTGTGCGAGTGCCGGGAGGGTGGAGATCATCGAACCGGTCAGCATCAGACCGGCCAGGGCAAGGATTCGACGGGATGTCATGGAGTCGCTCTCGAGCGAAGGGTGACGAACAGTGGGAGTGGGACTCATTCGGTCCGCCCATTCGACACCGCCCACCTTCCGCTCATTCCATCGGCCTGTACCGTGTTCACGAAAACAGCCTCTCACACGGAGGCGCGGCGGCACGGAGAGTGTTGCGAACGAGTCAGAACCCATGGTGCATGAAAGAGAACAGCCATTCACACGGAGGCGCGGCGACGCGGAGAATGTTGGGGACGGTTCCCACCGCCATGCCAGTCCTCCGAGGCTCCGCGTCTCCGTGTGAGTGGCTGTTCTTGCGTCCTCACAACACCATGCTGTCTGACCCAGTGGTATTGCAGCGCTGTTCGTGCGTCAGGCGATCGGCTTCTTGCGCGGGACGACGATGGGCGCGACGCCAAGTGACGACACCTTGGCGTTGAACGCCGCGACGTCGCGCGAGAGCACCTCCTCGAGGCGACGGGCGAGAGGGTTCCACTGCGATACCAATTCACCGCTGCGCTGCGTGGCACCGGCGGTGGGGCGTCCATCGGGGCCACCGTGGATGTAACCGTGGGTGCCGGTGACGTTGCCGTAGGTCTCGGCCAGCTGATTGTCGAGACGGCCGCCGAAGCGGAGCACGTCATAGCCCACCTTGATGCGCGGCTCGGTCATCAGCTGTTCGAGCGAGTCGAGGCGTGATGCGAGTGACGTGGCAAGTGGTGCGAGCTCTGCGGCGACGCCGGCCTTGGTGGCCTGATCGAGACTGGATCTGGCTTGCGCACGGATGCCGCGGATGGTCTCGAGCGATCGGTTCAGCGATTCGAGCGTGTCGCGCAGGACACGCGCCGTTTCGAACTGCGCCACGTAGTCGGCCGCGGTCACGTCGGTGAGACGCGGATCAGGCAGCACCTTGAAGCGATGCGACTGCGTGGTGGCACCGGCGATCAGTCGCGCTTCATAGTCCCCGGGGATGACACGGATACCGCCCGTGTAGCCCCAGAGCAGCTGATCGTCGGCCATCAGCGGACCGGGCCAGGTGAGGTTCCACGACACGGCGTGTGCACCGGCCTTCACCGGCAGTACCTGTTGCTGACGGCGACGGCTTTCGGCGGTGTCGGTGGTGAGGGTGCGCACCACGGCACCGGCGGCGGTGCGGATCTCGATGGTCCAGGGCGTTGTCACCGAGTCACGCAGCATCACGTGCAGCGACGCGCCGGCGGGAGGGGCGTCGAGCTTCACTTCCACGCCGCCGGCGCCGCCACTCTGGGAGCGGTCGCTGCGCACCACGTCGCGCGGCCGGTGCAAATGGATCGGGGTGGTGGGCCGAGCGTCGGCCAGATGCTGCAGCGGGCTGAGGTCGTCGAGGATCCAGAGCGACCGACCCTGCGTGCCCACGATCAGGTCGTCGTTCCAGAGCTGCAGGTCGCTGATGGGGACCACGGGCAGGTTGCGCTGGAATGACTGCCAGCGCGCCCCGTTGTCGATCGAGACGAACATCCCGAACTCGGTGCCGGCGTACAGCAGCCCAGCGCGGCGTGGATCCTCTCGGACCACGCGGACGGGGAAGTCAGCGGGAATGCCGTTGGTGCCGTCGGCGATCCGGGTCCATGTCTTCCCGTAATCGTCGGTGCGCCAGGCGTACGGCGCGTAGTCGTCGAGCCGGTAGCGATGGACGGCGATGAAGGCGCGACCGGGGACGTGGCGGGAGACGTCGATGCGGTTCACCGTGCCGAACTTCGGCATGTCGCGCGGCGTGATGTCGGTCCAGGAGGTACCGCCGTCCCGGGTGATGTGCACCCGACCGTCGTCGCTGCCGGTCCAGAGAGTCGAAGCGGTGGCGGGATCTTCGGCGAGCGAGAAGATGGTGTTGAACATCTCCACGCCGGTCTGGTCGCCGTTGATCGGGCCGCCGGGCATGCCCTGCGTGGACTTGTCGTTGGTGGTGAGGTCGGGGCTGATCACGGTCCACGACATGCCGCCGTCGCGGGTCCGGTGCAGCACCTGCGAGGCGTGATAGACCGTATTGCGATCATGCCTGGACACGAGGATCGGGGCGACCCACTGGAAGCGGTACTTCACCTCCGATCCCTTCTGGCCCACCTGCTGCTGCGGGTAGGCGATGACGTTGCGGCGGAGGTCGCGCTTGGGCTCGTAGCGGTTGATGGCGCCGCCGTAGCAGCCACCGTACATCACATCCGGGAAGTCGGGGTGCAGGGCGACGGGGCCGGTCTCGCAGCCGCCGGCGTTCATCCAGGAGTTCACGGGGTGCAGGGTGTTGGCCTCCTGCCAGGCCGGCACCGAGATCGAGGTGTTGTCCTGCTGCGCCGTGTACACGCGGTACGGCCAGGCGTGGTCGACGATCACGTCATAGAGTTCGGCCGTGGCCATGAGGTTCATGCTGCTCCACGACTTGCCGCCGGTGAGCGACACCACCGAGCCGCCGTCATCGCTGAGGCCCATCACCTTCGGATTCGTCGGATTGATCCAGAGGTCGTGAGTGTCGCCATGCGGCACCGATACTGCTTCGAAAGTGCGCCCTCCATCGACCGACTTGTGCAGCTGGACGCTCATCAGCCAGATGACGTTCTCGCTCACCGGATCGGCCACCAGCCGGTAATAGTACCAGGCGCGCTGGCGGATCTTGTTCTCGGCATTGGTCCGCGTCCACGTCGCGCCCGCATCGTCGGAGCGGTAGAGGCCGCCCAGCGGCTCGGCTTCGACGAGGGCCCAGACACGATCGGGATTCGCCGGCGAGACAGTGACGGCGATCTTCCCGACGAGCCCGGTGGGCAGCCCGCCGCCGAGCTTGGTCCACGTGTCGCCACCGTCACCGCTTTTAAAGACGCCACCATCGAGGCCGCCGGAGATCATCGTCCACGGCTTCCGCTCCCCGCGCCACATGCCGGCGTAGAGAATCCGCGGGTTGGTGGGGTGCATGACGAGGTCGCTGGCGCCTGTCGAGTCGTTCAGGAACAGCACCTGCTGCCACGTCGTGCCGCCATCCTTCGAGCGGTAGATCCCGCGCTCGCGGTTTTTGCCGAACGGGTGGCCAAGCGCCGATGCGTACACGAGCTCGGGGTTGGTCGGGTGCACGACCGTGCGGCCGATCGCCCCCGTTTCACGAAGGCCGGAGAACTTCCAGCTGCGGCCGGCATCGGTGGACTTCCACATGCCGCGACCCGTGGACGAGTTGCCGCGCACGTCCTGCGACCCGGTGCCGACGTACATCACGTTCGGGTCGGAGTCGGCCACATCGATGGAGCCGATCACGCCGCCGAAGAACTTGTCGGTGATCGGCGTCCAGTTCTGCCCGGCATCCTCCGTCTTCCACACCCCGCCGCCGGTGCTGCCCGAATAGAACAGGTAGGGCTGGCTTGCCACCCCGGCGATGGCCGTGGACCGCCCGGCCCGGCTGGGACCGATGGAGCGGTAGCGCATCGAGCCCAGCAGGATCGAGTCGAGCGCGGGTGACTGTGCGGCCGAGGCTGGTCGGGCACGTTGTGCCTCCAGGCCCGGGGCAAGCAGCGCCAGCAGGGCGGCGGTGTGGAGTCTCGTCAGAGCAGGCATTCGCTGGTTGGGGCGTGGGTGGCAGGTGGCGATAGCATACGCGTCGGGCCGCGCTTCCGATGCCTGCCCCTCTCGAATATCCCAAGCGACTCGGTCTTGCTCGCACGCAGCCCAACTGCACTCACACGGAGGCACGGTGACACGGAGGGGCGGAGTGACGGGACATGGCGGATGCGAATCGGGGTTTCACGGATAGTTGAGTCGGTTTGCCGGATGACGAGCGAACCATGGATCGACCCGCCGCATTGACGGTGGTCTTCTGACGTGGCAGCTCCCATTCCACGACCGCTACTCTCCGTGCTTCCGCGCCTCCGCGTGAGAAATTGACGTCCCCAGTTGTGCGCACCGCGGCGGCCTGCAAGACTGAGGATGACAGCAGCGTGCAGTGAGCCCCCCCCGAGGAGACAGCAAATGACGTCAGGCGTTCGTGGACTGGTGCGCGTGGTCGCGGTGACGCTGGTCGTGGCGGCTGCGTCGGGTGCGGGAGCGACGTCGCTGCTGGCGCAGATGACAGACACCGCCGCTGCCCCGAAGCCCAAGGCTCCCAGGCCGAAGGCGAACCTGATCTCGGCGGAAGAAATCGCAGGGCTGGATGGGACCATTCAGACGGCGTACGCCGTGGTGCAGCGGCTGCGGCCGGCGATGCTGCGTGTGCGTTCGGGTTCCACGTCTCGCTCGGATGGCGGCATGAGCAGCATGGACACGAGTGCGAACGAGGTGCAGGTCTATCTCGACAACCAGAAGATGGGCGGGCTGCGCGCACTCGAGGACATCACGATTCCGCAGATCCTCGAGATCCGGTATCTGTCGCCCAACGATGCGACCACCCTGTTCGGCACCGGGAACACGGCCGGCGCGATTCAGGTGATCGGGAAGCGGTGATATGTCAGCACCGCGGCAGCTGACCGCGGTGTGCTCCTGTTACCAATGGGGCGGTCGACACTCATGGAGATAGCCACGTCGCGGCGCACCGCGGCGCTGGCACCCTCCTGCCGCCTCGTCTCATGCTGCCGTCGTTCGCTGCACTCGTTCCCGATCTCGCTCCGGCATCGATCGCCGAATTGTTGACCCTCGTCGCCGTGAGCGCATGGACGGCGTCGTGCTGCTTCACGGCGGCTCGTGCGGCGGAACTGCGTGTGCGTCACGGAACAGCCGTGCCCCGCATCGCGACGTTCCTGCTGGCCGCCGCCGGTGTGCTGGTCTGGGGTGCCGCCGCCGTCGCGGATCCGGTGCAGGCACTGCAGGTGGCCGGTGTGTCGGTCGCGCTGGTCTTCTCGTGGGAAGCGGCGGGTGTGCTCGAACGGTTCGTCCGCGAGCTCATCTAACGGCCGCTGGTCTTTGTGACTGCAACTGCTGAACTGCAACTGCTTGACGCAAGCCGCCTGCGGCGGCCGCAGAACTCAACAGCCGCAGAACAGCGCACGGGCGATCTGGCGTGATGATGAACGGCGTAGCAGTGCAACCATCTACAACTGCTTTGGGGGAACTGCTCTCGCGGGTGCAGTTCCCCTCAGCTTTTCAACGGTGGCGCGCCGACGACCCTGGTGTGACGCAGCGACCGACCTCACGCTGTTCTGCGGCTGTTCCGTTCTGCGGCCGCCGCAGGCGGCTTGCGTTAATCAGTTGCAGTTGAGCAGTTGCTGTTGCTTTCGGTGCATCAGCCGGCGTCGATGAGGAGCGCGGTGACGGGGGTGCGGGTGAAGCGGTGCGACATGAGGAAGGCAATGGTCAGCGTCAGGACTGAGAGTGCGGCAGCGGTGAACAGCACCAGCTGATGATCGAACATCGGCGCGCCGGGGACGATGCGGGGGAGCACGTCCCACGCCATCTGACCGAGCCATGCGCCGAAGAGTGAGCCGCCACCTGCCACCAGCGCGGCCTGACTGAGCACGAGTCGGTGGATTGCACCGCGTGTGGCACCGACGGCGCGGCGGACACCGAGTTCGCGCTGCTGCGAGTCGAGCCACAGCTGGAGCATGGCGATCAGGCCGCCCACGGCGATGATGGCCGTCAGCGCACCCATCGCCAGCAACACACGGGCAAACCACTGCAGGGCCGTGATTTCGCTCGCCAGGTGGTCCCGGATCGAACGGGACGGGCCCCGCAGCGGCCCAAGGTTGCGCAGTGCGTCTGGTGGCAGTCGTCGCTGCGCAGTTGCGACTTCGACCATGGCGACCGGGTGCTGCAGGACACTCACGTACACGGCGAGTGGCGATTGTACCGCGCTGCCGAACCCGCGCGCCGGTGTGTCGTTCACGACGCCGACCACCTCGAACCAGCGGTTGCCCAGCAGCGGAATCTGCACTCGCTGGCCAACGGCGTTGCCGCCCCCGAACATCGTTCGGGCCATGCGCATGTTCACGACGGCCACGAGGGGCGCGTCCCATCGATCGCCATCGCCGATGGTGCGGCCTTGCCGGGCCGACATGCCGGCCAGCGCGAATGTGTCGCCGCTGACCACGTGATGTGTCACCGTCTCCGTGCTTCCACGGATGATCACGCCGCTGCCGCAACGCCGGCCACAGTCGCTGGTCACGTTGGCACTGGTCCCGAGTCCGCGATGCACGCCGCTGGAGCCGATGGAAACGAGTGCGGCAGGATCGGCGCCGTGTCGCACGTCGAGAAAGTCAGCGAATCGCTGTGCGCGTTGCAGTCGATCCTGCTCGACAGCGTGCAGCTCCTGCACCATCGTGCGACGGAGCGACGCATCGGTGAGCAGCGTCTGCGCACGCGCGGTGACGTCGCGGAGCTGGGCACCACCGGCCAATACCACGACCGCCGCGCCGAGCTGCAGGGCGGGAATGATCAGCGTGAGCGGGCGCCGATCATCGTCGACGAGGCGTGTGGTCGCGAGCGCACGGACGAGGAGCAGCGGCGCGACCAGCACCAGTGCCGTGACACCGAGTGTCGCCGCCGTGGTCAGCGCCAGATCGGCCGGTCCAGTGGTGCCTGGCCAGGCACTGCGCATCGCCGCCGATGCGAGGAGTGCGAAGAACGTTCCCACACAGAGAGCAACGCCCGCCAGCGCCGCGGCTTCGAGCAGCATGCCACCGAGGAGGTCGCGCCGCGATGCGCCGACCGAGCGCGCCACGATCACCTCACCGCTGCGCGCTGCCGTGCGCGCGAGATGCAGCGCAAGGAGCGTTGCGGCGCCGACGATGAGTGTCAGCAGCACCGCGCCGCTCACGATGCCGGTGAGCTGTTGAAGCGCGAGCTGCTGCAACTGCGGCCACACGATGCCGCGGCCCCCCCAGTCGGCCAGCAGGGCGGGCACATCGCCCAGCGCGAGCGTGAGTGACGGCGCGGCAGCAGTACCGCCGAGCAGTGCAAGCGCCGGCAACGCGCCGGCCAGCGTGAGTGCCGCGGTGAGCGTGACGAGTGTGCCGGTGCCGGCGTGCCAGCGGAGGGCAAGGGCGGCAGCGCTGCGTTGGGCGCGCATCGGTCAGTCCGGCCGGGCAGACACGTTCTGCAGACGGACGCGCCCCTGTGCGATGAGTCGGTCCTCGCTGTCGCGGATCCACGCTTCCCAGAGCTGGTTGGTGCGACCGCGGGCGATCGGCCTCGCCGTGGCGAACAGCTTGCCGCTGCGCGCGGCCCGAATGAACGACGTGGTGTTCTCCAGGCCGACCGCCTCCTGCCCGCGATCCTTCACATGGAGCGTGGCGCCGATGGAGGTCACGGTCTCGATCACCCCGCAGTGGACGCCGCCATGCACGAGTCCGAACGGCTGCAGGTGTTCGTCGCCGATCTCGAACTCGCACGCCACTTCATCCCCGCTGGCGATGGTGTAGCGGAGCTTCATGGCGCCGGACCAGCCGGCGAGGGCGTTCAGCCATTCGAGCGTGATGTCGGACATGGGTGTTGCTCGGAAAAGTGACGGAGTTCGCGATCAGAAACGGGCGCGATGCCCGAATGGGTACAACGGCGAGGGGCTATCGTGCGGCACATCGTCCAGCTGGGCGCGCACGGCGTCCATGGAACGTGGCAACTCGAACGGCAACCGGCCGGACGGGCGCACCGTGCCCGTGAGCACGTCGAAGAGTGCACCGTCGCTCACCCCGAACTCGCCGATCAGCGTCTGCGCGAGTGGCTGGATCGCGGTCAGAATGGCGGGGCGGTCGAGGTAGACCACGACGATCGTCGGCACCTTCGAGGCGATGGCCTTCACCTGCACCAGCGTCGAGTCGGTGTCCTTGAAGTCCATGTCACCCTCGTGCTGAAAGCTGCCGAAGAAGAACGTGGGGTGCAGCGTCTGGAAGGGTGCCGTGATCCGGACCACCGCCACGTCGGCATCAGCGGCATCGGACACGACGCGGAAGCCGCGCGCGTGCGCCACGGCGGAGTCGACGCCGTGCAGAAAGAGCTTCGCGCCGGCGGCCGGCAGCATCCGCGCGCCACGGCGATTCTCCAGCACCACCACGGCCTTCGCCTGCGCCGCCAGACCTTCGGTGCGGTACTGGGCATTCCCGACCACGGCGGCGGCCTTCGCCGCGTCGACGTACGGATTCTCGAAGAGGCCGAGATCGAACTTCACGACCATGATGCGCGCGACCGCCTCGTCGAGGCGTGTGATGGGAAGAAGCTTGGCGGTGACGGCATCCACGAACGGCGTGCCATTGTCCACGCCGCCGAACTGGTCGATCCCTGCATTCATGCCTTTCGCGAACCGCTGTGTCTTCGTCAGTGACTCGACACCCCATGGCATCGCGATCTGCTGTGGCGCCTGTCGCGGCTGACCCGTCATGCATTCGGTGCCGCAGTCCTGGGTGATGGCCCAGTCCGACAGCACCATGCCGCGAAACCTGTGCGTGCCGCGCAGCAGTCCGGCGAGCAGCTGCGTGTTGAACCCCGCGCCGACCGCCTCTACCGGCGTGCCGTCGATCTTCAGGCCGTCGAGGATGTTGGAGGTGGGCATCACTCCGACCACGCCGGCGGCGAAGGCGCCGAGGAACGGTGTGACGTGATCGGCGAAGCGGTTGCCTGGAAAGCGCGAGAAGCGGCCGTAGTGGTTGTGCCCATCGAAGCCATCGACGGAGGCGCCATACCCCACCCAGTGCTTCACGATCGTCGCGACACCATCACGTGAGAGACCGGTGTTGCTGCCCTGCATGCCTTGCGTGTACGCGGTGACCATCGCGCCGACTCGGGCCGGTGACTCACCGAACGTCCCGGTGATGCGCGACCAGCGTGGCTCGGTGCCGAGGTCGGCTTGCGGCGACAGCGCCATGTGGATGCCGACGGCGCGGTACTCCTGTCGCACGATGGTGGCGAATCGCTTCACCAACGCCGGATCGTCGAGGGCACCGAAGCCGAGTGTTTCGGGCCACTGCGAGAAGCCCGACGTCGACACGCTCGCGCCGGCGACGACCTGAAAGTGGCTGCGCGGGTCGGTGCTGATCGTGATCGGAATCCCGAGCCGTGTCCGTTCGGCGATGGCCTGCAGCAGGTTGTTCTGCACAGCAAAATCAGCGGGTGGAATCGACAGGCGTGTGATCACGCTGTTCACATGTCGCTGGATGACCTGCGCGATCGCCGCGGTGGAGTCATAGGTCCGTCCGCCGCCCATCGGCCCGCCACCCGAGGGTGCAGTGCCGTGTACGGCCGCGCCGGCCTTCTCCTCGAGGGTCATCCGGCCAACGAGATCCGCAGCCCGTACCGCCGACGCGAGGCGCCAGTCTTCGTACGGCTCCAGTGTTCCGTTGCGATTCACGTCGCGGAACTGCAGGCCTCCGACCGACAGGATCGGTGACGCGACCGACTGCACGACGGGCTGGCGCACGGTCTGTGCACCGACAGGCAGTCCGGCCACGAGAAACGGCAGCGTGCGTGCGAACGATCTGGCAACGGACATCGGCAACCTCAGTGCATGGGACATACGCGCGTGTCGACCCGCCCATGCGGGCCGCGTGCATGCTTCGCTCTCGATACACGAAGGTACACAGTCGCGTTTGTTCACACGGTCATCACGCATGCCCATGCAAGCGACGCTTGCATCACTTCGATCACCCTCCACGCACCTCGGCGAGACGACGTCGCAGAAAGCGGCGTGTCGGCTCCTGACGAGCGAGGGCAAGTGCCGCCTCGTATGCCACCGCTGCGGCCGTGAGCTGCCCGGTCCGTCGCAGCAGGTCGGCACGGGCCGAGTGGGCGAGATGGTAGCGATCGAGTTCGCCCTCGTCCATCAGCGCATCGATCACGGCGAGGCCCACGGCGGGACCGTCTTGCATCGCGACAGCGACGGCGCGATTGAGCGCGATCACCGGTGACGGGTCCGCGCGCAGCAGCACGTCGTACAACCCCAAGATCTGCCGCCAGTCGGTGTCGACTGCGGTGACCGCGTCGGCGTGCACGGCAGCGATCGCCGCCTGCAGCGTGTATGGGCCGACGCGGCGCGATCGGAGGGCGTCCTGCACCAGTGCGTCCCCTTCGTCGATCAAGGCACGATTCCAGCGCGTGCGATCCTGCGCGTCGAGCAGGATCAGTTCACCGTCAGGAGCGGTGCGCGCTTCGCGACGTGCCTCATGCAGGAGCATCAGCGAGAGCAGGCCCGTGACCTCGGGTTCCGGCAGCAATGCATGGAGCAGGCGACCCAGGCGAATGCCCTCGGCAGAGAGGTCGGTCCGGAGCAGCGTGTCGCCGTCACTGGCGTGATAACCCTCGTTGAAGACGAGGTAGATCACCTGCAGGACACCATCGAGCCGACTGGACAATGCGTCGAGCGCCGGCAGTGCATATGGAATGCGCGCGGTGCGGATCTTCTGCTTGGCCCGCACGATGCGCTGTGCCAGCGTCGGCGCCGGCGTGAGATGAGCGTGTGCGATTTCTTCGGTGGTCATGCCGCAGACTTCACGCAACGTCAGCGCGACCTGCGCCTCCAGCGACAGCGCCGGGTGGCAGCAGGTGAAGATCAGACGCAGCTGGTCGTCGGCGACGTCATCGTCCGTGGGCTCGTCGTCCTGCGTCGGGTGCAGCTGCGCCGTGACGTCGGCGACGGACGCATCGAACTTCGCATGGCGGCGATCGGCGTCGATCGACTTGTGCCGGGCGGTGGAGACGAGCCAGGCCCGCGGATTGCCCGGTACGCCATCTCGTTCCCACGAGACCAGCGCTGCAGCGAAGGCCTCGTGCATCGCCTCCTCGGCACGGTCGAAATCACCGAGGAGGCGGATCAGGGTGGCCAGCACGCGGCGGGAGTCGGTGCGATAGACGGTATCGACGTGTCGTCGCGTCGATGCCGACACCGGACTCCCGGCCCCGTCCTGCGTCATGCGCCGCTCAGCTGCCGCCGTGCACCATGATCGGTCGCACCTCGACCGACCCGGTACGAGCGGCAGGAATCCGCGCAGCAATCTGCACCGCGTCGTTCAGGTCCACGGCGTCGATGAGATAGAAGCCGCCCAGCTGCTCCTTGGTCTCGGCGAACGGCCCATCGGTGGTGGAGGTCATGCCCTTGCGCACGCGGACGGTCGTGGCGGTGTGCGTGGGTGCCAGCTCTTCTCCGGCGATGAACTTGCCCGCGGCGATCGTGGCGTTGGTGAAGGCGAAATATTCGCCCATGACGGCGGTCATCTCGGCTTCGGGCAGTGCGGCAAAGGACTCTTCGTTGTCGTACAGCAGGCAGAGATACTTCATGATTCCCCCGGACGGTGATGGAGTGGAAGGTGGTGACACGCCTTGTCGAACGGGACTGCCGGAAATCGACACACCACAGCCGTCGATGTCGCCCGGCAGTTGGAGTTCGGGTAGGCCCTTTGCCAGCCTAGCGGACTCCGCAGCAGAGGGCCAGATTCAGGCGGATGGCTTTCTCCCCTGCCGATGGTTGTTCCCTCACCATTCACTCTGGACGAACGCGATGAACGTCTCCGCCCCCCTCGCAGCGCTCCTCATCGGCGCGATCGCAGCACCACTGTCCGCACAAGGAACCACCGACAACGGCAACTTCACGTTCACGATGAACGGTGCCGCGATCACGGGAAAGGCCGTCCTGTGCAGCTCTGCGGATGCAAGCGAGTACACGTTGCTCTTTGTGCAGGCACTTCCCGGCAATCGTCCCGGCGGGCAGCTCATGCTCTCGATCCCGGGCGCGCCCGCCGTTGCGACGAAGACGTTCCCGATCCCGCAAAGCATGTCCATGTGGGAGGGGGATCGTGGTGGAATGGCGGCGGTGAGTGCCGGTACCCTGACCGTCAGTGCACTCGGTGCCAGCGGGATGAAGGGCTCGATCGACCTGACGGCCATCGATCGTCGCGCGGCGACGGAGGTAAAGCTCGTCGGCGCCTTCACCACCGCGCCCGACCGTTGCGAGGCAGAGCGCAAGGCGAAGAAGTGATGTGGCGCTGGCTGGGCTCGGCCGCGATGGCCGTGTGTCCGCTCGTCATCTCGGCGCAGAACTGCGGCTTCCGGGAGGAGCCGCAGCTCGAAACGTGGACTGACGCGCAGGGGCGACGGGTGACCAATCGCTACGTTCGGTCGGTCCCCGTTCCCTGCTCGTCACGACCATCGGCATCGCCGACCCGCGCGGACGAAGCATCGACGCCATCGCGCAGCAACCCCTCGATGTCTCGGACAGACATCGAGGCGGAGCAGCGCCGACGTGCGACAGGGGGCGACGGGCGCATGGCATACGCGCTCGGTGAGGAGGCCGAGGCGGATGGCGATCTCGCCGAGGCGGCGAAATGGTACCGCACTGCAGCCAATGCAAACGATCTCGATGGCATCGCCGCCCTCGGAGTGCATTACCTGAACGGCGATGGCGGGGTGGAGAAAGATCCCGCGCGAGGGCTTGAAATGATCCGCCGTGCGGCCGATCGCGGCAGCATGCGCGGGTTGTTCATGCTCGCGCGATTCTACGACGCCGGCGAAGCCGGTTTGCCCAAGTCGCCGCAGCGCGCGCTGGAGTACTTCACGCAGTCCGCCAATCGCGGCTACGCACGTGCTGCCTACAACCTCGCGATCATCTATCGGGCTCCGAACAACGGGGTGGTTCCACAGGATCTCGCGGCAGCGCGTGAGTGGGTGCTGAAGGCGGCGAAGCTTCGCTACCTGCCGGCCGCCAAGCTTGCGGGAATGATGACCGAGATGGGACAGATGGCCGGCGGCATGACCGAGGCGGCCGATTGGTATTATGTGGCGGGCATGTACGGTGACGAGTTCTCGAGGCAACGACTCGGACAACTGGTCGTCGGGGCTGTCGAGATGCCTGCCGCCACCCGCAATGCGGGCTTCCTGTGGGCGGGCGATGCGGCGAGTGCGGGCAAGGACTGGGGGCACGCGACACTCGGCTTCATGCACGCGCTGGGGCGTGCACCTGCACTGAAGTCGCCTGAGCTCGCCTACCAGCACCTGCTTGTCGCGGCAAAACTCGGGAACGTCGACGCTCAATTGCGACTCGGGCTGGTCATGGCGCGTGGCGGGCGCGGTGTCCCCGAGGACCGCGTCGGCGCACTCGCCTGGATTCTCGCGGCTCAGCGCGCGGGGGCCAGCGAGGACACTGAGGATGCTACCCTGCACCGCAGCCTCGAACAGCGAATGACGGCAGAGGAGCGCGCGGACGCCACGCGGCGTGCTGCGCTACTTCCACGTCGCTGAGCACCTGAGGCGTTCATGCTGTGCGACGTGTCGCCCACACCTCAGGTTGGGGAGCGTGGCGATGAGACATCACGGCATCGGCGAGTACACCTGCCCAATCGGATTGAAGCAGACCACCGGCTCGGCGGCGGGAATGGCCAGCGATCCCGCCTTGCAGCCGAAATTGTCAGGCCGGTTCGCCCGGAGCGCCCCCCGATAGCGGGACTGTGCATTCTCGACACTGGCGGGCGAGACGGGGGGCTCGTCGAGGGTGTGCTCGTACAGCCGCTCACCGGAGAGCGCGTCGATGTAGACCCCATGTTCGCGTTGATCCTGCATGTTGCCCATGATCGACCAGGCGACGATCGGGAGCGTGTTCTTCTGGTTCACCTCGAGCACGGCCCGGGTGACCTGCCGGATACCGGCATTCCGGGCGATCTGCCACGCCTTCGGGTAGTCCACCGTCACCGGCGGCAGTGGCAGCGGCGCGATGCGATCCGGCGGCCACTCCTGAGGCTCGGCGCCTTCCCAGGGTGTGCGCGGGTCGCTCGTGGCAGTCAGGAAGGTCTGGGAGCCCGGCGAATAGAAGCTGTAGAACGCATCGGTCGGCGCACGATCCGTGGGCGTTTCGTTGCGCAGCTCGATGCGGTACAGCACGGCATCGTACTCGATGGTGTGCGCCCAGTCCACGTTGAAGGGAATCAGCGCCAACACATCCTGTGCCACCCCATTGCTGCCGTAGGTGAGCCGCTCCGGCTGGTTGTTGCACCCAGCCATCAGGGCCGCCAGCACGACCGCGGCGAGATGACGTACGTGACGACGACGGTTACGCAGCACGGATGGGGCGGAATGGGAACGACACCGTCCGCGTGACGGCGGCGGTCGAATGCAGGCGGAATGTTCCGTGCCGGGAGGCCGGACGCAAGCAATACGATGCCGCGTGCAGCCTCGGCGTTCCGCATCGGCCCGCGCGCGTTACCGTTGAGTGATCACCCACCAATCCCCTCCTGGAGTTCGCATGCGTTTCGCACGCGTCGTGTCGGCTGTCGTCGTAACAGTGCTCGCCCTGACGGATACACCGCTGCTGGCTCAGGCGCCCACCGTCACGGTGATCCGTGCGGCGCGCCTGATCATCGGTGACGGGACGCAGGTGGAGCAGCCGGTGGTCGTGGTCACCGGCGACCGGATCACGGCCGCGGGCACTGCCGCGCAGGTGCGCGTACCGGCGGGAGCCAAGGTCATCGATCTGGCTGGCTACACGCTGATGCCGGGCTTTTTCGACATGCACACGCATCTCGAGTCGATCGACAATGATGGCGGTGACCTCTCCGTACTGAAGGAGACGGCGGCCCACGGGGCGATCTACGCGGTGATCAACGCAAAGAAGACGCTCGAGGCCGGCTTCACCACGGTGCGCGAGGCTGGGACGACCGACTACGTGGACGTGGTGGTGCGCGATGCCATCAATCGCGGCCTGATTCCCGGTCCGCGCATCCATGCTGCCGGGCCGGCGCTCGGCAGCACCGGTGGACATGCGGATGTGAACGGCTGGAGCCCGAACCTCGCCATTCCGGGTACCGGCGTGATCGTCGATGGCGTGGATGCCGTGCGGCGGCAGGTGCGGCTGAACGTCAAGTACGGCTCGGATCAGATCAAGATGGTTGCGACGGGCGGGATCCTGTCGGTCGGCGACGCGGTCAACGCGCCGCAGTTCGGCGACGACGAGATGAAGGCGATCGTGGAAGAGGCGACGCGCCTGGGCCGCAAGGTGATGGCGCACGCCCACGGCGGTGCCGGCCTGCTGGCGGCGGTCAACGCGGGCGTCGCGTCGATCGAGCACGGTAGCCTGGTAGACGACGCGGCGATCACCGCGATGAAGGCCCGCGGCACCTACCTCGTCCCCACGCTGATCATCCTCGAGGAGATCGTCACCGATGGCGCACGGAAGGGTGTCCCGGCGAACTCCGTCGCCAAGGCCACCGCCATCGCCGTCGACCGTCGCCGTCTGCTCCGTCGCGCCTACCAGCAGGGCGTGAAGTTCGCCCTCGGCACCGATGCCACCAGCGACATCCATGGGCGCAACGGCGAGGAGTTCAAGTACATGGTGGACATCCTCGGTGCCACGCCGATGGACGCAATCACGATCGGCACGATGAACGCCGCCACCCTGCTCGGTGTGGAGAAGGAGTTCGGCAGCGTGACGACGGGGAAGGTGGCCGACCTCGTCGCCGTCCGCGGCAATCCGCTGACCGACGTGTCACTGCTGGCGCGCGTCTCGTTCGTGATGAAGGGCGGCGTGGTGGTGAAGCAGCCATGACTTCAGAGTGTCGCGTGTCCACTGAAACTGATTGACGCAGGAGCGCAGAGGGGCGCAGAAGGCGCGGAGCACATTCATGGGAACTGCTCCCGGATCGCAGGCACTGTTCCCACGAAGTTCGCTGTTTCCGCGACTTCTGCGCTTCTCCGCGCTCCTGCGTCCCGCAGGTTCAGTGCTGCCGCAGTACCCGTATCCCTGCCTGCACGGCGACACGTGCGATGACGATGCCCATCACACCGGCACCGATGACGGCGACCGTCAGCTCTGGTGAGTGTACGTCGCGCATCGGTCAGTCCGGAATCACGGCGGTCACTTCGATCTCGACCAACGCCTCGGGTTCCATCAGTGCGCACACCTGCACCGCCGACATCGCCGCATTGTAGCTGCCGATGATTTCCCGGAACGCCACGCCGATCTCGGTACCGGCGGCCATGTATGCCTCACGGCTCGTGACGTACCAGGTCATGCGCACGATGTGCTCCGGCTTCGCCCCCGCCTCATGCAGCACGGCCACCACGTTCTGCAGCGCAGCGCGCGCCTGTCCGCCCATGGTGTTGCTTGGAAACTTCCCGTTCGTGTCCCACCCGATCTGACCCGCCACGAACACCATCTCGCCACGGGCGGCCACGCCGTTGGAGTACCCGCGTGGCCGGGGCCAGCCCGCAGGCTGCAGGATGCGCATCAGGTATGCCTCGTGACGAGGTGAATGAACGACGGGTGGCTCATGCCGGGTCACGCAGCCGGAAGCGCTGCAGCTTGCCGGTTTCGGTACGCGGCAGCGATGCACGGACTTCGATGGCGCGCGGATACTTGTACGGTGCGATCACCTGCTTCACGAAATCCTGCAGCTCAGAAACGAGTGCGTCGGACTGCACATGGCCCTCGCGCAGCACCACGAACGCCTTCACGATCTGCCCGCGATCGTCATCCGGCACCCCGATCACACCGCACTCCGCCACAGCCGCGTGCCGCAGCAGTGCATCCTCCACCTCGGGGGCCGCGATGTTGTAGCCAGCCGAGATGATCATGTCGTCGGTGCGCGACTGATAGTGGAAGTAGCCGTCGGCATCCATGATGTAGGCGTCACCCGTCACGTTCCAGCCGTTCAGCACGTAGCCGCGCTGCCGGTCGTCGGCGAGATACCGACAACCCGTCGGACCCTTCACGGCGAGCCTCCCCACTTCGCCCACCGCAGCAGGTTCTCCGACGTCGTCGAGCACGGTGGCGATGTATCCGGGCACCGCCGTCCCCGTTGCCCCGGGGCGTGCGTGCGCCTCATCGGCCGAGATGAAGATGTGCAGCATCTCCGTCGCGCCGATGCCGTCGATCAGCTCGATGCCGATGGCCTCCTTCCACAGTGCACGTGTCGACGCCGGGAGCACCTCACCTGCCGACACACACTGCCGGAGCGACGTGGCGCGCAGTCGTTCGCCGAACTGCGCCATCGTGCGATAGGTGGTCGGTGCCGTGAAGAGTGTCGTCGCGCCGTATGTCTCGATGGCCTCCAGCAGGTGCTGCGGCGAGGGCTTCTCCAGCAGCACCGCACTGGCGCCTACCTGCATCGGAAACAGCACCAGCCCACCGAGACCGAAGGTGAATGCCAGGGGTGGACTGCCGATGAATACGTCATCCGCGTGCGGACGCAGCACATGCACAGGCCAGCAGGCGCAGATGGCCATCACGTCCCGGTGGAAGTGCATCGTGCCCTTCGGCTGACCCGTCGTGCCCGACGTGAACGCGATGATGCAGGTGTCGTCGCTGGCGGTGTCCACATTGGTGAACAGGTCGCTCGCCGCACTCATCGCCGCGTCCAGTGAACCCTCGGACATGGTGTTGAAGTGCTTCAGCGTCACCGTGTGTGATGACTGCTCGAGTGCCAGATCCAGCTCACCGGCCAGCGCCACGTCGCAGAGTGCGTGTGTCACCTGCGCCTTTGTGATCACCTTCTGCAGTTCCACGGCGCGCAGCAGTGGCATCGTCGCCACCGCGATGCCACCGGCCTTGATCACGCCGAACCACGCCGCCACCATCATCGGGTTGTTCGGCGCGCGCAGCAGCACGCGGTTTCCGGGTACCAGCCCCATTTCCTGCACCAGCACGTTGGCCACACGATTGGCCTGCCGTTGCAGCTCGGCGTACGTCCACGACACACCGGTTGCGCGGATGCAGACACGCTCCCCATGGCCGGCGTCGATGTGACGGTCCAGCAGCTCGGTGGCACAGTTGAGCCGCGCGGGGAAGTGCAGCGATGGCAGCGTGAAGAGGAACTCGGGCTGCAGCTCCGCCGCCGGCAGGTTGTCGCGCGCGAAGGTGTCCACGTGTGCCGTGGTCATGCGTGCTCCCGTGCCGAGTGCGCCTTCAGCAGGTCACGCCCGATGATCAGCTGCTGGACCTCGGTGGCCCCTTCGTAGATACGCAGCGAGCGCACTTCACGATAGAGCTGCTCGACGATGTTGCCCCGCATCACGCCAAGCCCGCCAAGCAGCTGCACCGCCGCGTCGACGACCTCCTGAGCGCCCTCGGTGGCAACCAGCTTGGCCATCGCGGCTTCTCGCGTCACCGTCTTCCCACAGTCACGCATCCACGCCGCGCGATAGGTCAGCAGCGCCGCGCTGTCCACCGTGGTCGCCATCTGCGCCAGCTTCGCCTGCGTCAGTTGCAGGTCACCCAGCGTGCCGCCGAACATCGGGCGCGTGGTGGCGCGGTGCAGCGCCTCGTCCAGCGCACGTCGGGCGAAGCCCAGTGCTGCGGCGGCCACCGACGTCCGGAAGATGTCGAGCGTACGCATGGCGACCTTGAACCCTTCGCCGGCGCCGCCGAGCCGGGCGGTGAGTGGCACGCGGCACCCCTCGAACCGGAGTCGCGCCAGCGGATGTGGGGCGATCACGTCGATCCGCTCGGCGATCTCCAGCCCGGGCGCGTCGGCGTCAACGATGAAGGCCGAGATGCCACGTGATCCGGCGCCCTCGCCGCTGCGTGCGAACACCACGTAGAAGTCGGCGATGCCACCATTGCTGATCCAGGTCTTCTCGCCGTCGAGGATCACCGAGTCACCATCGATGCGTGCGGCACACTGCATGGCTGCCACGTCGGAGCCGGCATCGGGCTCGGAGAGCGCAAAGGCTGCGATCGCATCGCCACTGGCCACGCGTGTGATGTAGCGATCGCGCTGTGCGGGGGTGCCGTGCAGGCTGATCGCTCCTGAGCCGAGCCCCTGCATCGCGAAGGCGAAGTCCGCCAGACCATCATGACGGGCCAGCGTCTCGCGGATCAGGCAGATCGCACGGGTGTCGATCGTGTCATGTGCGCCGCCGTGCGTGGTGCCGCCCACCGCGTGGCGCAACCAGCCGTCAGCACCAAGCTGCCTGACGAGCGCGCGGCACGCCGCATCCACGTCGTGGTGCGAGGTGTGGGCGAGGTGCGCCGTGCACCAGCGATCGAGTTCCGCCGCCAGCGTGCGGTGGCGACGTTCGAAGAACGGCCAGTCGAGGTACATCGTGTCACTCATCGCGGCAGCTCCCTGTGTGCATGGATCATTTGCCCTCGAACACCGGCGTCTGCTTCGCCGCGAAGGCCCGGTAGGCACGGCCGAAATCCTCCGTCAGCATGCAGAGGGCCTGCACCTGTGCCTCCGACTCGATGGCATCGTCCACACTCATCGCCCACTCCTGATGCAGCATGGTCTTCGTGAGCCCATTGGCGAATGTCGGACCGTGTGCGAGGTCACGCGCGAGTGCGATCGCGTCATTGACCACCGCATCGGGCTCGCACACGCGGTTGAAGAAGCCCCACTGCAGCGCCTCGTCGCCCGGCATCGCACGGCCGGTGAAGAGCAGCTCGCTGGCGCGCCCCTGCCCGATGATGCGGGGCAGCATGGCGCAGGCGCCCATGTCGCACCCCGCCAGACCCACACGGTTGAACAGGAAAGCAGTCCTGCTGCGCGCGGTACCGAATCGCATGTCGGACGACATGGCGAGGATCGCACCGGCACCGGCACACACGCCGTCCACGGCGGCGATGATCGGCTGCGGACAGTGTCGCATCGCCTTCACCAGTGCGCCGGTCATGCGTGTGAACGCCAGCAGCGCGGGTGCCGGCAGCCCCACGAGCGGTCCGATGATCTCGTGGACGTCGCCACCACTGCTGAAGTTGCCACCGGCACCATGGATCACGATCGCCTTCACGTCGTCGGCATACCGGAGACGTTCGAACAGGTCGCGCAACTCGGCGTAGCTCTCGAAGGTGAGCGGATTCTTCCGCTCGGGGCGATTCAGCGTGATCACCCCGACACGCTCGGCCACGCTCCAGCCGAAGTGTGTGGCGGTGTAGCCACCAAGCGGACGCGAGATCACAGCGGCCAGTGCCGGATCGAGTGGTGTGCTCATGTCAGGGCTCCCGACCGGCGTGTACGGCGCGGCGTTGCGGGTGGTGGGGACGGGTCGAGCGTGGTGTGAGCGGCGAGTTGCACGCGCAGCCGTCCAAGCAGGTCGTACAGCTGCGTCATGTCCGCTTTCGGCATGCCACCGAACATCGCGACGATCCATGACTCGTGTTCCGCCGCCAGCCGGTCGAACAGCTTGCGTCCCTTTCGCGTGAGCGAGACGCGCGACGTACGACGGTCGTTCGGGTCGGCGATTCGTTCGACGAGCCCTTCCTTCTCCAGCTCGTCGGTGAGCCCCGTCACGTTGCCACCGGTCACCATCAGGCAGCGCGACAGTACGCTCATCGTCAGCCCATCGGGATGCCGGTGCAGCTGCGCCATGAAGTCGAACCGTGCCAGCGTGATTCCCGCCTCCGCACGCAGTCGCTTTCGGATCGTCGTCTCGATCTGCGTGCTGCACGACAGGAGCCGCAGCCACACCTTCAGCGACTGATGATCGTCAGACGCCGCGCGGCTCTCATGACCGATGGTCCCGTGATCGAGCAGTGGCGCGGCGGCCGCACGACGCGAAGCCATCACATCACCTCGCCGCCGGCCACCGAGATGCACTGCCCCGTGACGGAGCGTGCGGCGTCGGAGCAGAGCCAGCGCACGGCCGCGGCCACCTCGTCGGGCTGGACCAGGCGCCCCTGCGGGTTGGTCTTCACCAGCTCGGCGCGCGCGGCATCCTCGGTGCGACCGGTCTTTGCGACGATGTTGTCGAGGCTTTCCTGCAGCATCTCCGTTTCGGTGAACCCCGGGCAGACGGCGTTGACGGTCACGCTGCTCGATGCGAGTTCCAGTGCGAGCGAACGGGTGAGCCCCACCACGCCATGCTTCGCCGCCGTGTACGCACTCACGTATGCGTAGCCGCGCTGCCCGGCCGTGCTGGCGATGTTGATGACGCGTCCGGCGCGGGCGGTGAGCAGATCGGACAGCGCCGCCTGCGTGCAATGGAAAGTGCCACTCAGATTCACGGCGATCATCCGCGCCCAGAGCTCTGCCGTCGTTCGGCGGAACGGCGCGCTCTCGGCCTGCCCGGCATTGTTCACGAGAATCGAGAGGGCACCGCGCGCGGCGCGCGATGCCGCGAACGCCAGTTCCACGGCCTGTGCATCGGCAACGTCGGCGATCACCACGGTGGCCGGTGTCTCGAGCGTGCCGGCAACCTGCTCCAGCGGTTCGCGCCGCCGGCCGAGCAGCGTGAGTGACGCACCCTCGGCCGACAGCATGCGTGCGATGGCCGCACCGATGCCCTGTCCGGCACCGGTGACCAGCGCGTGCTGACCGCTGAGCATACCGGTCATGCCGGTTCCTTCGTGGTGGGCGCCGCCGCGGCCGCCAGTGCTGCCTTCTCGCGCGCGAACAACGATTCCATCTGCGGCTTGCCCGATCGGTACTGCTTCGGCCAGACGATCGGCTTGTAGCCGATACGGGCGGCCTCGGTGAGCGTCCATGCCGGGTTGGCGAGATGCGGACGCGCCACGGCGCAGAGGTCGGCGCGGCCGGCAGCGATGATGCTGTTCACATGATCGGCTTCACTGATCGCCCCCACGGCGATGGTCGCCATGCCGCCTTCGTTGCGCACGCGGTCGGCGAACGGCGTCTGGAACATCCGCCCGTACACCGGCTTCTCCTGCTTGCTCACCTGTCCCGAACTCACGTCGAGCAGGTCGGCACCGGCGGCCTTGAAGGCGCGGGCGATCTCCACCGCATCATCCGGTGTGATGCCGCCCGGCACCCAGTCGTGCGCCGAGATCCGGACCGACATCGGCAGATGCTGCGGCCAGACGGCACGCATCGCTGTGAAGACTTCCAGCGGATACCGCAGACGGTTCGCCAGCGTTCCGCCGTATTCGTCGGTGCGGGTGTTGGTCAGTGGCGAGATGAACGATGACAGCAGATACCCATGCGCACTATGCAGCTCGAGCCAGTCGAAGCCGGCGTCGGCGGCGCGCCGGGTGCTGGCGACGAACTGCGCCGTGACGATGTCCATGTCGTCGCAGGTCATGGCGCGCGACTGCTGACTCACACCCGCCAGATACTGCTGCGGCGAGGCGGAGATCAACGGCCAGTTGCCATCAGGGAGCGGCTGATCGATGCCATCCCACATCAGCCTCGTGGAGCCCTTGGCACCGGCGTGGCCGAGTTGCAGGCCGACCTTCGCATCGGTGTTCGTGTGGATCCAGTCGGCGATCCGCTTCCATCCATCGCGCTGCGCGTCGGAGTACAGCCCCGGACACCCTGGTGTGATGCGCCCGTCGGGGCTGACGCAGGTCATCTCGGCCATCACCAGCGCCGCGCCTCCCATGGCGCGTGCGCCGAGGTGGACGAGGTGGTAGTCGCCCGGCATGCCATCCACCGCCGAGTACTGTGCCATCGGCGAGACGATCACGCGGTTCTTCAGCGTGACACCACGCACGGTGTACGGGGTGAACATCGGCGGTGGCGGCGGCGCGTCGGCCGCGAGGGTCATGCCCGACGACTCGGCGAACCATCGCTCGAACCCTTCCAGCCACTGCTTGTCGCGCAGGCGAAGGTTCTCGTGACTGATGCGCTGCGACCGGGTCAGCAGCGAATACATGAACTGCTCAGGAGGCAACGAGTCGGCGTATCGCTCGCCCACGTTCTCGAACCACTCCATCGCATTCCAAGCCGCGTTCTGCAGCCGGAGCACATCCACCTCGCGGATGTCCTGATACCGCCGGAGGATTTCCCCAAGCGCTTCCTTCAGCATTTCCTCCGTGCCTCCGTGGCTCCGTGTGAGCCCGGCGGTCGAGAACTGCGCCGCCAGCTCGATCGCATCCTCGATCGCCAGCTTGGTCCCGGAGCCGATGGCGAAGTGCGCGGTGTGCACCGAGTCGCCCATCAGCACCACGTGGCTTCGCCCATTGAAGTGATGCCACTGCTCGCAGCGGATCCGCTGGAAGTTGAGCCACGCCGACCCGCGCAGGTGGCGGGCGTTGGTCATCAGCGCGTGGCCGTCGAGGGTGCGGGCGAAGAGTTTCTCGCAGAACACCACTGATTCGTCAGGCGTGGCGGTGTCCAGGCCATGCGACTTCCAGACATGCTCCGGTGTCTCGACGATGAAGGTGCTGGTGCTGTCGTCGAACTTGTAGATGTGCGCCTGGAACCAGCCATGTTCGGTCTTCTCGAACGTGAAGTTGAAGGCGTCCCAGAGATGTTTCGTGCCGAGCCAGATGAAGCGGTTGGGTCGGGTGACGATGTCGGGCTTGAAGATGTGTGCGTATTTGGTGCGGATCTTCGAGTTGATGCCGTCGGAGGCGATGATCAGGTCGGCGTCGGGGAAATCCTCGTCGGAGTCCACCTCGGTCTCGAAGCGGAGCACCACGCCCAGTTCCTCGCAGCGGGCCTGCAGGATGTTGAGGAGGTGCTTGCGTCCGATGCCGATGAAGCCATGACCACCGGATCGGATCGTGCGGCCTCGGAAATCGAGCTCGATGTCGTCCCAGTGCACGAACGACGATTCGATCTGCGCCGCGGTGGTGGCGTCGCAGCGACGCATGTTCTCGAGGGTGGCGTCGGAGAAGACGACGCCCCAGCCGAAGGTGTCGTACGGCTTGTTGCGTTCGACGACGGTGATGTCGTGCGAGGCGTCGGCCTGCTTCATGAGCAGGGCGAAGTACAGGCCGGCGGGTCCGCCGCCGATGCAGACGATCTTCAGAGCTGGCTCCGCTGTGGGACAGGGGAGGGTGGCCGGAGATCCTTTAGTTGTCAAGGGTCGAGGCGTCGGTGTCGCCGCCGACGGCGAGCGCCGCCACGCGGCGGCATGCGGGACTCGCGTTGGGGGGAGTGCTCCGCTCGCGTGTCTCGCTTGGCAGAGTCTGTCGTCTCCCTCGCCGCACGACGCACATGCCGAACCGTCACCTCCGCCTCGCCCTCGTCCTCGCCGCACTCGCCGGCTGCGACGACGGCATGCCCTCCGTCGTGGCCCCGACGCCCGGCCCCGCGCCGGTGCTGGCGAGTCCGAACATCGCCGTCGGCACGACCGCCGGTACCGCCATCACCTACGACGCCAGCAAGGGCGGCACGACGTTCGGCAATGCGACGGCCGGCACGGTGCGCTACGCCATCACCTTCCTGACGGCGGCCAATGGCCTGACCGCCAGCGGCGCCACCGTCACCGGCACCTGCACCGCACCGGGCGTCACCCGCGCCGTGCTGACGGTGAGCGACTCGCTGGGCCGCAGCGCCGCCGACACCTTCGCAATCGTGGCGTTCGCACCGGGGCTGGCTCTCCCGACGTTGCCGGTCACACCGTTCACGTACGCCGATGCCGACGTGCCGCTGCCCGCGCACTACCGACTGCCGGTCAACGGCGTCACGGCGGTATCGGCCGACAACTCGCCCGCCGACAATGCCATCACCAACGCCGGCGCTGCGCTGGGTCGCGTGCTCTTCTACGATCAGCGCCTGTCGGCCAACGACGGTCTCGCCTGCGCCGGCTGTCACAGCGCATTCGTCGGCTACTCCGATACGCCGCAACGCAGCGTCGGGTTCGCCGGTGGGTTGACGAACCGGTACTCTCCGGCACTGGTCAATGCACGCTTCTATGCGCGCGGACGGTTCTACCGGGACGAACGTGCTGCGACACTCGAAGCCCAGGTGCTGCGACCCATCCAGGATGGCAACGAGATGGGCATGTCGCTCGATGTGCTCGTCGTGAAACTCTCGGCTACGGCGTACTACGCACCGCTGTTCGCCTCGGCCTTTGGCACCACCACCGTCACCAGTGATCGCATCGCCCGGGCGCTGGCGCAATACGTCCGATCGCTGTCGTCGACGAACTCGCGCTACGATCGCGCCTTCAGCGCCACCGGGGTGGCGAACCTCGCGTCGGTGCTCACGCCGCGGGAGATCGAGGGCGAGCAACTCTTCCGTACCACGGGATGCGCAGCCTGCCATACCACCGTGGCGATGATCAACGACGCGCCGGCCAACATCGGTCTCGACGCCGTGACGGCCGACACCGGCGCTGGCCGCGGACGGTTCAAGTCTCCGTCGCTGCGAAACGTGGCGCTGCGCCCCCGCTTCATGCACGATGGGCGCTTCACGTCACTGGAACAGGTGGTCGACTTCTATGATGGAGGCGTGCAGCCCAACCCCGATCTCGATCCGCGCCTGCGTGCTGCCGGCGGTGCACCGAAGCGACTGAACCTCACCGCGGGGCAGAAGTCGGCGTTGATCGCGTTCCTGCAGACGCTCAGCGATTCGACCTTCTTCACGACACCGCGATTCGCGAATCCCTTCGCGCCCGTCGTCATGCCCACCGTCCCGCCGGTGGCGCCCACCGTGCCCACGGCTGCGGTGACGATGCGCGCCACAGCCTTTCAGCCGAACAGTCTCAGCGTGCTCCCCGGGACGGTGGTGACATGGACGAATCTCGACAATGCGCGACACAGCGCATCGTTCACCACGGCGGGGGTCGGCGCAACACCGATCTTCACGTCGGGAAGCCAGAGTCTCACCATGCCGAGCGTCGCCGGCACGTACGCGTATCGTTGCGCGGTGCACGGCGCGGGGATGAGTGGCACCGTCACCGTCCGCTAGCGCGCGGACGGCCGGAGGTCAGACCGCCCGGACGACCTCGCGCACCGCACCCGCCAGCCAGCTCGGCCCGGCATCGCTGATGACCACGTCGATCTCGCGCAGATCCACCACGGCATAGGGCGCCACCATGTCGTGCTTGGTCGCATCGGCCAGCACGGCGCAGTGCGCCGCTGACTCGATCATCGCCCGCTTCACCTGTGCATCGCCGGCGAGTGACGTCGTGAGCCCCGCGCGCTGGTGCAGTGCGCAGGCACCGAGGAATGCCCAGTCGGCACGATGCGCGCGGATCGTGGCTTGCGCCTGATCACCGAAGAACTCGCGTGTTTCGTGCGACCAGGTGCCGCCGGCGAGCACGAGCTGCACCGTCGGATCGTTCACGAAGAGCGCCGCCACGTCGAACGCGGCGGTGATGATCGTCAGCGGACGGGGCGCATCCGGTGAGGCGAGAATCTGCGCCAGTGCCAGCGCCGTACTTCCGCCATCGATGAACAACGCGTGGTGTGCATGCACCCGTTCGGCAGCCGCGCGCGCAATCGCACGCTTCGACGACGCGCGCACATCAACCCGCTGCGCCATCGGCAGGGCCGTCGTGTACAGGGCCACGGCCCCACCATGCGTCTTCTGCACGAGTCCGCGTGAGGCCAGCAGCCGCAGGTCGCGCCGGATCGTGTCCTCGGACAGACCGTACTCTGCGGCAAGCGCCGACACTTCGACCCGGCCCTGCTCGCGGAGTGTCGCCGCGATGCGCGCCTGCCGCTCCTGCGCAAAGCGCGGACTGTCGTCCGTCGGCGGGTTCACTGATGAGGTCTTGGGATGCGCCATGACACAAAGTAGTCACTTTTGGCCATGAGGTGTGACACGAACGTGCAGGTTCGTGCATATTCGTGCAGCCACCAGAATCTCTACCCCATCGCGAGGCGATGATGCCCCACGCCATCGGAATTCCTGCCGCCAGAACCCGGCGGTCCGCCACCTCGCGCGCCCGTTGGGCGACCCGCGCGCAGTTCTTGAACCTCGGCCTGATCATCGGCACCTGGGGCGTCCACATCCCCTCGGTGAAGGGGCGCTACGCCCTCGACGAACGGACGCTCGGCGTGGCGTTGCTCTCGATGAGCATCGGGTCGCTGCTGACCCTGGCGGTTGCCGGACGTGTGGTGGGCAAGCTCGGGGCTCGCAATACGACGGTCGTTGCGGGCTGGGGCTTCTGCCTCGCGCTGGCGCTGTCGCTGGTGCTGCCCGCGTATCTCGCCCTGCTGCCTCTCATGGTCGTGTTCGGCGCCAGCGAGAGTGTGTTCGACGTGGCGATCAATGCCGAGGGGACCACGTTGGAGACGATGAGCGGCCGGGCCGTGATGAGCGGCTTTCATGGCATGTTCAGCCTCGGTGCCATGGGCGGCGCGGCGCTCACTGCCGCGATGCTCAGGGCCGGTGTGCCCGCAGCGGCGCAGCTCGCAGGTATCGCTGCCGTCGTCGCGATCAGCATCTTCGTCTCGTCGCGCGGCATGCTCGAGGTGCACCCCGCCGGCGATGGTGCGCAGGCCCACTTTGCATGGCCCAGGGGCACGTTGCTGCTGATCGGGATGCTGATCTGTTTCGGCATGCTGGCCGAGGGGGTGATGTACAACTGGAGCGTGCTGTACGTGCAGCAGGAGCTGCGGTCGCCGCAGGACCGGGCGGCACTGGCCTACGTGGCTTTTGCCGGGGCCACGGCGGCGATGCGCTTCGCGGGCGACTCGGTGCGGGCGCGGGTTTCGGAGCGCACCATGCTCGTGGCAGGGCCGTCGGTGGCCGCCGTGGCGATGCTGATCGTGCTGCTGGCGGCCACACCGTGGGTGGCGATGGTGGGCTTCGCATTGGTCGGCATGGGGCTCGCGACCATCGTGCCGATTCTCTACAACGCGGCCACGCGGGTGCCGGGTGTGAGCCGCGCCGCGGCCATCGCCTCGGTGAGCTCGATCGGGTATGTCGGGTTCATGATCGGCCCGCCGATCATCGGGGCCGTAGCCCATGCCAGCACGCTGACCATCGGCATGGGGACGCTGATCGTCGCCTCGGCCATCCTGATCGTCGGTGCGCGCCGGGTGCCGGAGTCAGCGCCTGCCGCGGCGCGTACGGTGAAGACCAGCGGGACCCTCGCGCCGCACCATGCGGGGAATTGATCGCAGACTCCGCACGGATTGGAGGGCCGCAAACTCCTCTCACACGGAGCCACGGAAGCACGGAGGCGTGACAGGGCAGAGAGAGGGGCAATCAAGAGCAATGTCTTGCAATAGCGGTCCTCCGAGCCTCCGAGTCTCCGTGCGAGTGCAGTTCGCAGTTGCAGTTGCTGTCACGGCATCGGGCCGACCGGAGCCGCTGGCGCGGACCGGTGCAGCGCGACACGCTTGGGGGGCGTAGTCCTCAGTCTCCAACCCCGGACCGGTTCCCGTGCATCAAGCCCTGTTCCGTCGCGCGCTGCTGCTCGCAGCCTGCGCGTCGCTGCTGCCGTCGCTGCCTTCCACCGCTGGCGCGCAGGCCGGTGACATCACGTCGGCCATGCAGTGGCGGCACATCGGTCCCGTGCGCGCCGGTCGCGCCCGCGCACTGGCCGGCGTGGCCACGCAGCCCAATGTGTTCTACGCCGGCTACGACAACGGCGGCGTGTGGCGGTCCACCGACTACGGCTCCAACTGGGTGCCGCTCTTCGACAAGCAGGGCACCGGCTCGATCGGCGCCATCGCGGTGGCACCCAGCAACCCCGACATCATCTACGTCGGCAGCGGCGCGGGCATCATCCGTCCCGACCTCGCCGTGGGCGACGGGATGTACAAGTCCACCGACGCCGGCGCGACGTGGACCCACCTCGGCCTGCGCAACAGCCAGATGATCGCCAACGTCGAGGTGGATCCGACCAATCCGGATCGCCTCTTCGTCGCAGTGCTCGGACATCCGTACGGACCCAACGAGGAGCGTGGCGTCTTCCGCTCGCTGGACGGTGGCCGCTCGTTCGAAAGGGTGCTCTATCGTGACGCCTACACCAGCGCCAACGACGTGCGCATGGATCCGCAGAATCCGAACATCCTCTACGCCACGCTCTGGCAGCAGCAGCAGAGCTTCATCGAGGGTCGAGGCTTCAGTGGTACCGGCGGCATCTACAAGTCGGTGGATGGCGGCACCACCTGGAAGCAGCTCACCGACGGGCTGCCCACGCTGAACCAGGCGAACATCGCCATCGCGCCCAGCAACCCGAAGGTGCTCTACGGGGCCATCGCGGCCATGGCCAACCCCACCACACCGGGTGTGGTGTCGTTCTACAAGAGCATCGACGGCGGCGAACACTGGAGCATCGCGGTGCAGATGCCCGGCATGCCGAGCCAGCAGGGGCGGATGACCGACGGCCGCCCGATGGCACGCATCGGCGGTGGTGACCTGCCGACGCTGGCGGTGGATCCGAAGAACGAGAACGTCGTCTACAGCGCCTCGGTGGTGATGTGGCGCACCGAAGACTCGGGCTATTCGTGGAGCGCCATCCGCGGCGCACCCGGTGGCGACGACTACCAGAAGATCTGGATCAACCCGAACGACGACAAGATCCTCTTCACCGTCACCGATCAGGGGGCGGTGATCTCGGCCAACCGCGGTGTGTCGTGGAGCAACTGGTACACGCAGCCCACCGCCGCGATGTACCACGTCACCGCCGACAATGCGTTCCCGTATCGGGTGTGCTCGGGCCAGCAGGACTCGGGCTCGGCCTGTGTCGCCAGCCGTTCTGATCACGGCATGATCACCTTCCGCGACTGGAGCCCGGTGAACATCCAGGAGTACGGCATTGCGGCCCCGGACCCGCGTGATCCCGATGTGGTGTACGGCAGCATGCGCAGTGGCATCTCGCGATTCGATCGCCGCACGGCGCAGACCACCTACGTCGGCCCGGCGTTCGATACCGCAGCCTACGCCCGCAACGTGCGCACGATGCCGCTGCACTTCTCGCCGGTGCGGAGCGACGTGCTGTTCTATGCCTCCAACGTGGTGTGGAAGTCGGTGGACCATGGGAAGAACTGGACCCGCATCAGCCCCGATCTGACGCGCTCCAGCTGGGAGGTCCCTGCCGCAGCATCGCATTACGCCAGCACGGTGAAGGTCGAGGCGGCTGGTGCGATCACCGCGCTGGCGCCGTCGCCGCGCGACGTGAACGTGTTGTGGGCGGGCAGTGACGATGGTTCGCTGCAGGTGACGATGAATGGTGGGGCGACGTGGACGAACGTCACACCGGTGCAGGCGAAGCCGTGGGCTCGCATCTTCAATATCGAGGCCGGCCACTTCGACACGCAGACGGCCTACGCGGCGGTGAATACGCTGCGTCTCGATGACCTGAATCCACACTTCGTCCGCACGCATGACGGCGGGAAGACGTGGACCGAGATCAACACTGGCATCGCAGCGGGTGCCGTGGCCAACTCGATCCGCGAGGATCCGAAGGTGAAGGGGCTGCTGTATGCCGCCACCGACCTGCAGGTGTACGTGAGCTACGACGATGGCGATCACTGGGAGTCGCTGCGACTGAACATGCCGGCGATCTCGGTGCGTGACATCCGCATCAAGGACGACAGCACCTGTCATTGCAGCGACCTGATCGCAGGGACACATGGTCGCGGTTTCTGGATCCTCGACAACATCAGCACGCTCCGTCAGGCGGCGCAGGCGCGTGCCGCAACTGCAGCGTATCTCTTCAAGCCGCCGACGGCGGTCCGTGTGCGCTTCGCCACGAACGATCCCACGCCGTGGCCCGCCGAGATGCCGCATGGCGACAATCCGATGCCGGGTGGCATCATCGACTACCGTCTGGCGAAAGCGGCGAGCGCGCCGGTGACACTCGAGATTCTCGATGCCGCCGGTGCGGTGGTCCGACGGTACTCGAGTGCCGATTTCGTGCTCGATCCCCATCCGGCGCTCGATCGGGCGGCGTACGACAAGGTCTGTCAGGCCACTCCCGCGGCCCCGACCTGCGCCACGCCGCTCTACTGGCCCGCACCACCGATCCGGTTGTCGACGGCGGTGGGGATGCACCGCTTCGCCTGGGATCTGCGCCTCGATCCCCTCCCGGTGGAATCGGCGGCCGACATGGGTGACGTGGAAGCCACCGGTGCGGTGCCGTTTCGCACCTATCCGGCCGCAGAAGCGCCGTGGGCGCCACCGGGCAGCTACACCGTGCGGCTCACCGTCGACGGCATGCGCTACACGCAACCCGTCACCGTGCGGCTCGATCCGCGTGTGAAGGCATCACCGGTCGCGTTGCGCGAGTTGACCAGCCTTTCGCGCCAGGGCTGGAACGCCGCGCATGCCGCTTTCAGGGGGCAGCGCGAGGCCCGTGCGCTGCACGCCGCGCTGACGGGTGTGGCAGGGGCTGAGGCGGTGACCCTGCGTGCGCAGATCGACTCGCTGGCGCCGGCGGGTCCGCGTCCGCGGGGTCGCCGACGCGGTGCGGCTGGCGCGGCACCAACGCTGATCGGCGCGGCTGTCGCGCAGATGGCGGCGGTGACGGCGATGCAGACGGCTGATCTCGCGCCGACCACCGCGCAGAAGACGGCCAGCCGGATGGCCAACCGTCAGGCGAGGGATGCGGTCGCGCGGTGGGGCACGCTGAAGGGTGCAGGGCTCGCGAAAGTGAACGCGGCCCGCCGCGCCGCAGGGCAGTCGGCCATCACGCTCCCGGGCCAGTGACGCGGCTCGCGTCGGTGGCACTGCTCGCCTGTGCCGTCTCGGCGGCGCAGGCGCAGTCGGGGATGCGCGACGCACGTCTCGACCCTGGCGTGCCACATATCCTCGCCACCGAACGTGCGGCGAACGTCAACGACGTGCGCTACACGATCACGCTGAATCTCACGCACGCCGACAGCGCGCCGGGCGCAGTGACGGTACGCTTCCGTCAGCAGCGTGCGCAGGATGTGATCCTCGATTTTCGCGGTACGGCGGTCTCACGACTGCGTGCCAACGGTGTGGAGCTGCCGGTGACGGCGGCCACATGGAATCGTGCGCACATCGTCGTGCCGGCATCGGCGGTGCGTGCCGGTGAGAACGAGGTGCAGGTGATGTTCACGTCGCCGATCGCAGCCGCTGGTGCCAGCATCATCCGCTCGCGTGATGCGAGTGACGGGCAGGACTACCTGTACACGCTGCTCGTGCCGTCGGACGCCAACCTGCTCTTTCCCTGCTTCGACCAGCCTGACCTGAAGGCCCGTGTCACGCTGCGCATCGAGGCACCACGTGCATGGAACGTGCTCGCCAACGGTGCGGCGACACGAGTCGATACCACCGAGCGCACGCTGCGGCATCAGTTCGCCGAGACGCAGCCGATCAGCACCTACCTGATCGCGTTCGCGGCGGGGCCATACGCCACCGTGACGCAGGCGCGTGCGCTCGCGCGTGGTGCCCAGCCAACACCGGTGACGATGTGGGCGCGCGCCTCGCGCATGAAGGAAGCCGAGTCCGATTCGCTGATCGCGATGAACACGCAGGCGCTGCAGTGGCTCGGCGACTGGTTCGGGGTGCCGTATCCGTTCGGCAAGTACGATTTCCTGCTGGCACCGGTGTTTCCGTTCGGCGGCATGGAGCACCCGGGCGCGGTGTTCTACAACGAGCAGAGTTTCATCTATCGCGAGCGTCCCACCACGTCGCAGTTGCTGGGCCGGCAGGCGACGGTGTTCCATGAGGTCGCGCATCAGTGGTTCGGCGACTACGTGACCATGCAATGGTTCGACGACCTCTGGCTGAAGGAAGGCTTCGCCACGTACATGGCGGCGAAAATGCAGGCTGCCATTGCGCCGGAGTCGAATCCCTGGAAGACGTTCTACCTGCGCAACAAGCCGGTGGCGTACGGTACCGATGCCACGGCGGGCACCACCCCGGTCTGGCAGCAACTCGACAATCTCGAGCAGGCGAAGAGCAACTATGGCCCGATCGTCTACAACAAGGCGCCGGGTGTACTTCGGCAGCTCGACTACCTGGTGGGAGATTCGGCGTTTCAGCGCGGGGTGCGCACCTTCCTGCGGGAGCATCCCTTCGGCAATGCGACGTGGCGCGACCTGCTCAGCGCGGTGAGCCGCGCATCGGGTCGCGACCTGACACGCTTCGGTCAGCAGTGGATCCTGCGGCCGGGGATGCCGATCATCACGCAGCAGCTTCGGACGGTGAAGGGGCGCATCACGCGGCTCTCGCTCACGCAGCGTCCGGCACAGCCGCAGCTGTCAGGCTCCGCGCCATGGCCCATGCGGACGTCGGTGTTGCTGTACTACATCGACGCGCCTCCGGTGCGCATTCCCGTCGAGATCACGAACACCGTCACTGAGATCACGGCAGCGCGTGGACTGCGTGCTCCGGCGTTCGTCTTCGCCAACGAGGGCGACTACGGCTACGCCATCATCCTGCCCGATTCCGCCAGCACGACCTGGCTGCTGGCGCATGTCGGTGAGGTGAAGGACGACATGCTGCGCGCCATGCTCTGGGGAGCGCTGTGGGACCAGGTGCGTGAGGCGAAGTTGTCGCCAGCTGCGTTTGCCGTCGCGGTACTGGAGAAATTGCCGAGGGAGCGCGACGAGCAGATTGCCGGTGCGCTCACCAATCGCCTGCTGACAGCGACCCTGCGGTACGGACAGGCTGTGCTCCCGACCGCGGGAATGCCCCTCGTCGAGAAGCTGCTGTTCGCCGGTGCCAGGGACACGTCACGCAGCTATGGACAGCGCAAGGCGCAGCTCGATGCGCTCATCGGATCGTCGCACCGTTTCGTGGGGAGCGCGCTCATGGACTCGCTCGACCGCTGGCTGGATGGCGACAGCGCCGCCGGGCTGCCGCTTCGCGCGCCGACACGATGGGCGATCATCTCCAGTCTGACTGCAGCGCGGCATCCGTCAGCAGCAACACGCTTGCAGGCCGAGATACGCCGTGATTCATCGAGCGAGGGGAAGCGGCAGGCGTTTGCCGCCGCTGCCGCCGCCCCCGATTCCGCAACGAAGGCGCAGTACTTCGCGCGGTGGTTCGGCGACAGCACGCTCAACGAGGAATGGGTCACGGCGAGCCTGCGTGCCTTTCACGACGACGGGCAGGACGTGCTCACGCGACGGTATCTCGTGCCCAGTCTCGATACGCTGCCGTGGGTGCAGAAGAATCGTCGCATCTTCTTTCTGGGCGCGTGGCTGAGCGCTGCCATCGGTGGTCAGGCTTCGCCTGAGGCTTTGGCGGAGGTGGATGCATGGTTGAACGCCAATCCACGTCTTGGTGCCGATCTGCGACGCAAGGTGCTGCAGGCGCGCGATGAACTGGAACGCACCGTGCGGATCCGCAACGCATACCCTGCAAGTGCATCGAAGCTGCGCATGCAGAGTGAGTGATGCTGCACTGTGACGGACGAGTCACGGAGGATTTCGTATCGTGCCCGAAGCTCGACACGGCGAGTTAGCCTGAGCTCATGAACGGATGTACCGGCCAATTATCGGCTCCGGTACGGCTGCGCTAAAGCAAATTGAACCATTGGCCGACACTCCTGTATGTCCCGCGCCGGGCGGGGCGATGCCGCACGCCCGCCACTCTACATGCATGGAGTTCCACCAATGACTTTCACGACTCTTTCGCGTTTCACGCTGGTTGCCGCTGCTGTCGCCGGTCTGTCGGTCATCACGCCCGCCACCGCTGCGGCGCAGGCCGCGTCGAAGGCGTATACGCTCGCCGAAGTCGAGACCAAGCCATCGCTCGCATCGATCGCGGAGTTCCAGCGACTCGTGGCCGATGGGTATCCTGAGGATATGAAGCGCCGCCGGATGGGCGGCATTGCGGAGGTGGCCTTCGTCGTCGATGCGTCGGGCAAGGTCGAGCCTGGCAGTGTCGAGATCGTCGATGCCACGCAGCCGGCGTTTGGCGAAGCCGCGAAGAAGGCGTTGCTGCAGGCCGGCTTCAAGCCCGGCAAGGTCAGTGGCAGTCCCGTGCGCACGCAGGTGTCGCTGCCGATCATCTACAAGGTGCAGTAAGTCGTCCTGCGTAGCAGTCGATGCCGGACCCGTGCTCTGACGCATGGGTCCGGTGTTTGTTTTTGGGTGCGGGTTCCTGATCAAGGACTCTGACCCCACGATCGCGAACCTCCCACGCCGCGATCCGAATGGCTGAAACCGCTCCAGCGACACCGCGGTATAGGTTTCCTGCACAACCGATCAACTCTCGTCACATCCGCGTGCGTCGTGTGCTTGTGCGGTGCGTCTGGGCGATGCTCGGTGCCACACAACGCCCCATCCCCCGGTATCGCGAGCCTCGCCTGCATGGATGTCCAGCTCTGGCGCTGGAGTGTGATCGTTCAGGTCAGTACAGCGCTCCTCCTGACGCTGTTCTTCTTCGTGCTCATGCGCACGACTCGCCGCAGCGGGCTCAGCATCTGGGTGTCAGCATGGCTGGCACATCTCGCCGCGCTGGTGATTGCGCTGCTGTACGCCATCACGCCTCGTGCCGTGCTGGCGCCTGTGGCGGGCGTTCGGTTCGCGTATCTCGCGCTGGAATGTCTGTTCGTCGTCCTTCTCGCAATTGGCGCCGTGCAACTGGTGCGGACGCCGACCTCGCGTGTGCCACTGTCACGCGTGCTCCCGGCAGTGATGGTGTACAGCCTGGTCCTTGGCCTGGCAGCACAGACGCCCGACCTGCTCATCGTGCTCATGTCAGTCACCAGCGCCCTGGTACTGATGTCGGCGGCGGGATTCCTGATTCTTCGCCGGAATCCGTCCTTCGGGTGGCTGGCGGCCGGTCTGGCATCGCGTGGCCTGCTGGCACTGAGCGCGGCCGTGGCGTATGGCGCACGCATGCTGTCCGATGGCATGGCCACGGACGGCACCGTCAACATGTTCCTGTCCATGACGGCCGCGCTGGATGCTGGTGCCGAGTGGTTGATCGCGCTGGGTGGGGTGCTCGCGATCTATGATACGGTCGGGCGTGAGCTGAGCCGGATCAATCGTGATCTGGAGGCGACGAAGGACGAGCTGCGCATCCTGTCGCACCGTGATCCGCTCACCGGTGTGTTCAATCGGCGCCGGCTGCCTGACATCCTGAACGACTCACGCCTCACGGGCGCCACGATCCTGTTCTTCGACCTCGATGGTTTCAAGGACATCAACGACGTCCACGGGCATCATGTCGGAGACGAGGCGCTGCGACGCTTTGCGCGGGTGCTGACGTCGAGCTTTCGTCCCGGGGATCATGTGATCCGGTACGCCGGCGACGAGTTCATCGTGGTGGGGCAGGGTATCGAGCAGGTGGATGTCCGCGAGCGGATCGAGACACTGCGCGAACAGCTCACGCGCGAGCATCTCGACGGCCTGCACATCCATTTTGCCGTCGGCGAGGCGTATCTGCCGATCGGTGGGGATCCCGAGGCGGCGATCCGGGCCGCCGATGCGGCGATGTACCGTCGCAAGGGCGAGCAGAAACAGCGACTGGCCTGACCGCCGGACGGCAGTGCACGGGCCCGCTCCCGCCCGTACTTTTGCGGCATGCGTTCACCCTCCCTGCTCCTCGGCGCGCTCGTCGCGTCCACGCCGCTGTTCGCGCAGCGCGCTCCGGCCACGCCCGCCAGCCCCGGCACCCCGTCGGCAACGGCCGCTCCTGCCGCCGATACCTCGCGACTCGCCAAGCTCGCCGGCAACCTGAAGTTCCGTTCCATCGGACCGGCGCTCACCTCCGGCCGCATTGCCGATGTGGCGGTGGACCCGGTGAATCCGAAGACCTGGTACGTGGCCACGGCCGCCGGTGGTGTGTGGAAGTCGGTGAACGCCGGCACCAGCTTCACGCCGGTGTTCGACGGCGAAGGCGCCTACTCCACCGGCGCGATCGCAATCGATCCGAAGACCCCCGCCACGATCTGGGTCGGCACGGGCGAAAACAACGCACAGCGCGTGGTGGCCTACGGCGACGGCGTCTACCGCTCCGTCGACGGCGGTGCCACCTGGAAGAACATGGGGCTGCGCGAGAGTGAACACATCGGGCGCATCCTGATCGACCCACGCGACTCCAAGGTGATCTACGTGGCGTCGCAGGGACCGCTGTCGAACAAGGGCGGTGACCGTGGCGTGTACAAGACCGTCGATGGCGGCGCCACGTGGACACGCGTGCTGTTCGTGAACGAGTGGACCGGCGCCAACGAACTGCAGATGGATCCCCGGAATCCCGACGTGCTGGTGGCCACCATGTGGCAGCGGCAGCGTCGCACCTGCTGTTACGTGGCGGGTGGCGCGGGCTCGGGGGTGTGGCGCTCCACAGATGCAGGCAAGACGTGGACGAAGTCGCAGGCCGGCTTCCCGAGTGACGAGATCGGGCGCATCGGTCTCGCCATGTCGCCGGCGGCTCCGGGCCTGATCTACGCCATGGCCGAAGCGGCGAACGCGAAGGGGGGCACCTTCCGCTCACGTGACTTCGGCGCGAGCTGGGAAAAGATGGGCAGCTACCAGAGCGGATCGCTCTACTACAACGAGATCTTCGCCGATCCCAACGTCGCCGACCGGGTGTACGCCGTAGACGTGATGCTGCAGGTCAGCAACGACGGCGGCAGGACGTGGGGTCGTGTGGGCGAACTGCTCAAGCACGTGGACAATCACTCGGTCTGGATCGATCCGACCGACAGCGATCACCTGATCGTGGGCAACGACGGTGGCGTGTACGAAAGTCACGATCGCGGTAAGTCATGGCGTTTCTGCGCCAACCTGCCGCTGGCGCAGTTCTATCGTGTGTCGGTGGACGAGTCGAAGCCGTTCTACCGTGTGTACGGCGGTGCGCAGGACAACTTCTCGATGGGTGGGCCGAGCCGCACGCGCACCAACAACGGCATCCGCAACAGCGACTGGTTCATCACCAGCGGTGGCGATGGATTCGGCAGCGTCGTCGATCCGAAGGACCCGAACACCGTGTACGCACAGAGTCAGTTCGGAAACCTCTCGCGCTTCAATCTCGCCACCGGCGATCAGATGGGCATCCAGCCCGAGGACGCCGCCGATGGCAAGGGGTTCCGCTGGAACTGGGATTCGCCGCTGCTGATCAGCCCCCACAACAACACACGCGTCTACTTCGCCGCCGACCGTGTGCTGCGCAGCGACGATCGTGGCAACTCGTGGCGCTCCATCAGCCCCGATCTCTCGCGCAACCTCGATCGCACGAAGATCCGCCTGATGGATCGCGTGCAGGGTGTGGATGCCGTTGGGCGCAACCAGAGCACCACGCCGTACGGCAACGCCACGGCAATGAGCGAATCACCGATCAGGGAGGGACTGCTGGCCGTCGGCACCAACGATGGTCGCATCAGCGTGACGGAGGATGGTGGCACCACCTGGCGCATGCGCGACAGCTTCATCGGGGTGCCAGACACCACGCTGCTGACGAAGGTGCTCCTCTCGCAACATGACGTGAACACCCTCTACGCCACGTTCAACAACGCACAGGAAGCCGATCTCAAGCCGTACGTGCTCCGCAGCACCGACCTTGGTCGGACGTGGACCAGCATCGCCGCCAACCTGCCCGCACGTGGCTCCGTGTGGGTGATCGCCGAGGATCACGTGGATCGCAACCTGCTGTTCGTGGGCACGGAGTTCGGTGTCTTCTTCAGCAATGACGGCGGCGCGCGCTGGACGCAGCTCAAGGGCGGCATGCCCACGGTCCAGGTGCGTGACATCGCAATTCACAAAGGCAGCAGCGACCTTGTGCTCGGCACCTTCGGCCGCGGCTTCTACATCCTCGACGACTATTCACCGCTGCGCACGCTCAAGCCCGCCGTGATCGCATCACCGGCGCGCCTCTTCCCGGCACGCACCGCCTACCTGTACGTGGAATCGAGCCCGCTTGGTCTGCCCGGCCCGACGTTTCAGGGCGCGGGGTACTACATGGCCGAGAACCCGCCGTTCGGTGCGGTGTTCACGTACTACCTGCGTGATGCGCTCAAGTCGCGGAAGGCGACGCGACAGGAGGCCGATGCGGCCGCGGCAAAGGCGGGACGCGATGCGAACTTCCCGTCGTGGGAAGCGCTGAAGGGTGAAGATCGCGAGGAGGAGTCGGCGATCGTCATCGAGGTCAGCGATGCACAGGGGCGTCGTGTGCGTCGGCTCACCGGTGCGACGACGGCGGGCATCCATCGCATTGCATGGGATCTGCGCTACCAGGCAGCAGACGCCGTGAACGGCCCGGCGTACAAGTTCGACCCGGAGTTTCCGTTCTCGTCGGCACCGCCGGCGCCATGGGCGCTGCCGGGCACCTACACCGTGCGCATGTACTCGCGTGTGGATGGCGCGCTCACGCCGCTCTCCGAACCGGTCACCGTTGCGCTGCAGGACGCCGATGCGGCCGGCGTACGGCAGACTCCGCGCACTGCGGCCACACTCGCGACGGACCTGCGCACCGCCGATCTCCGTCGCGCCGTGCTGGGCGCATCGGCGCTGATCGACGAGACGCAGGCCACGCTGGTGTTCCTCAAGCGCGCCATCGACGACACACCGACGGCCGACAGTGCGCTGATCCGGCAGGTGCGTGTGATCGAGACGCAGCTCCGTGACGCACAGGAAGCGCTGCGTGGCGACAACACGAAGTCACGCCGTGCAGAACATGCGCCCACCGGGCTGCTCGGCCGACTGAACGAAGCCGCCGGACAGTCGTGGGGGCGATCGCTGGAAGCCGCCACGCCCGCTCAACTCTCGCAGATCGAGATCGTCCGCAGCGCCTTCGGTCGGGTGATGGAGCAGATCCGTCAGGTGGTGGATGTGGATCTGAAGGCGCTCGAAGCATCCGCTGACAAGGCTGGTGTGCCGTGGACCCGCGGCCGCCGTCCGGTGGTACCGCAGTGACGCGCGCGCTCGCGCTCTGAACGCTGACCCGTATCTTGCCACATGCCTCGTATCGCCTTCTCCGACATCCACGACCGCGCACGCCTCTGGGTGTTCGCCGCCGACAGGCCAGTATCCGACGTGACACCGCTGCTGGACGCGGTGGACGCCCACCTTGCACAGTGGGCGGCGCATGGTGTGCCGCTCGTGTGCGCCAGCGACTGGCGCGACGATCGCTTCCTTGCGATCGCGGTGGACGAGGCGGCGACGGGCGCGTCAGGGTGCTCGATCGACGGGCTGTTCCGCACCATCAGCCGCGTGCAGTCGCAGGTCGGTGCGGATCTGCTTGGCTCCGGGCGTGTGGCGTGGCGTGATGGCGATGGTACGATCCGCGTGACCCCACGCGCGGAGTTCGAGTCACTCGCGGCCTCCGGCACCATCACCGCCGACACGCCGGTGTTCGCGACGCTGGCCGAGTCGGTGGGCGAGTGGCGGTCGCGCTTCGAAAGCCCGGCGCATGACAGCTGGGCTGCGGCGCTGGTGCCGGCGTAGCTCACTGCTTTACGCAGAAGCGCCGAGGCAGCACCGAGGAACGCAGAAGGGAAAAGGGGAACTGCGGTTACTTCTGCAGTTCCCCTTGCTTGTTTCTGTGCGTTCTGCGCTATCCCTGCGCTTCTGCGTACCGCAGTCCAGAACAGCCGATCACGGCTGTCCGATAGGACTGCCGGGCGGCACATCGAGACGGAGCTTCTTCTCGGCAGGCTTGTAGGTGCCGGCCATCCAGCCGCGGATGTCGGCGGCGAGCTGTTCGTGTGTGGCGCTGGTACGGCCGGTGGCGCCGGCACGGAGCGTCGTGTTGAGCAGCGTCATCAGTGTGTAGCGCGCCTCGGCGCGCACGATCGGCATTTGCGCACTCTCGGCCAGCGTCAGCACGTGATCCACGTACGCACGCTGCACCAGGGCGGCGAGGGCGGCGTCGTAGGCGTTGGTGGTGGTCCCGGCGAAGATCTTCGACTCCACCCGCTTCAGCACATCGGCGAGGCCGGGCAGCGAGGGGTCGATCGCCTTCTGCGCCACGAGACGTGAGGCGCGCGTTTCATCGAGCAGCAGGTCGAAGGTGACGTTGGCGATCGTCGCACCGGGTGAGAGCGGATCGAAGGTCAGGCCCGTCCAACGATCGAACAGCTCCCGGGTGGGTTCGATCAGGAACGGGCGCGGCGGCAACGCGGCCAGCAGCGATCGCGGCAACGACAGGTTGGCCGGTGCGACGACGTCCAGCACTGCATCGAGCGCCGCGGTCTGCTTCG
Source organism: Gemmatimonadaceae bacterium (assembly GCA_031411975.1). GTDB lineage: Bacteria > Gemmatimonadota > Gemmatimonadetes > Gemmatimonadales > Gemmatimonadaceae > JACMLX01. Next base: position 20,457 of record JANOCB010000044.1, on the reverse strand, counting down.
CGGCCGATACCGCCACGGGGCCCGGCAGTCCATCGCCGCGCATCGTGTACGCGTAACTCACGCCAGCCACCAGCTTCGTGGCCGCTTCGAGCTGGTAGCGGTGATGCAGGTACACCGGCACCAGCACGTCCTCCATCGTGGCCATCGGGGCACCGCGCTTGATCACGATCTCACCGAACTTCGACAGCGCCTTGGCGCGCACCGTCATCATCCGCTTCAGCTCCGCCACGGCATCGGCACCGTTGTCCCACAGGTGCGTGTCGGGCGAGGCGCTGCCCACCGGACGCGCATCCTGATCGGTGAGGAAGGTCAGGCCGCGACTGCGTGCCGCCACCAGCACCGAGTCGAGCGACTTGCGCTCGTCGCCGGCAAACTCGCCATAGCCCCACGCGACCGACGCCTTGTCCCACTCGCCGATCCCCGATTCGTAGGCGGCGGTGATGTCGATGTCACCGTTCGGCTTGAGGTTGATCATCGGGTGCGGATAGTCCATCACGCTGGCATTCTTCTGCGCGCTGCTGATGTAATTGTGCGCGATACCCAGCGTGTGGCCCACTTCGTGTGCGGCAAGCTGACGAATGCGCGCCAGCACCATCTGCTCCACACGGTCGGCCTTCTCGGTGCCGTTCGCATACGGCTGGTCGAGCCCTTCGCCGATCAGGTAATCCTGCCGGGAGCGCAGCGAACCAAGGATCACGTGTCCCTTCATCAGCTCACCGGTGCGCGGGTCGGTGACACCACCGCCGTAGCTCCATCCGCGCGTGGCGCGATGTGCGTACTCGATCACATTGTAGCGGATGTCGAGCGGGTCGATGGAATCGGGCAGCACCTCGACACGGAAGCCGTTGATGAACCCTGCCGCTTCGAAGGCCTGATTCCACCAGCGCGTGCCTTCCACCAGTGCGGTGCGGATCGGCTCGGGTGCGGTGTTGTCCACGTAGTACACGATCGGCTTCACCGGCTCGCTCGGTGCCGAGCCGGGGGTCTTCTTGATCAGACGGTGCCGTGACGCGAAACGCTGCACGAACTGTCCGCTGAGCGGCTGCGAATAGTCCTGGAAGCTGATGCCGTTGAACGCCGAGCGTGGATCGGCGGCGCGCATCTTGTAGCCGGGCTCCGGCAGCGCCACCAGCGAGATCCGCTCGCGGATGGTGATCGCCTCGGGGTTCGGCGTCACGTCGCGCACGTAGCGACCGGGGTTGCTGCCGGCGAGCGTCAGCGTGACCTCGATCTCGGTGTTGCGTGGAAAGCCCTTCGTGTTGGGCATGTAGACCGCGCTGCGCTGACGATCCACCGTGTACGTGCCCTGCTGCGAGCGGCGGAGATTGCCGGCGGCGTCGTGTGCATCGCGCACGGCGAACTCGGTGGCATCCACCAGCACACGGCCTCCTTCCTGTGCCTCGACCGTGAAACCGAACAGTGCGCTGCGGGCGAAGCTCTCCTCCACGCCACGCGCTTCGCGCACGTCGGCGGTCACGCCGCGGAAGTTCGTGTTCTTTTCGATGAGCAGCACACGAGGACCGCTGCGCGTGAAGCTCACCAGCCGCTCGCGTCCGAGCTGGTTGCGATCGAGCCCGATGTCGTTCGACCCCACGCCCCAGGGCAGCGACGTGTAGATGATGAACTCCTGCTCCATCTGTGGGATCTCGAGATAGAGCTTGCCGCTGCGCTCGTCCCAGTACATCGGGAAGAGCCCGTCGCGCTTCAGCATGCCGGCGGTGCGCGCGGCGATGGTGGCGAGGCCGGCGGCGGCGGGTGGCGCCGGTGCGGCGCCGGTCTGGGCGAGGAGCGTCAGCGGCGTGACGCCGAGGAGTGACGAGGCGAGCAGGGCGCGCAGATGACGTGACATGGCGACGATGTGGGAGAGGGCCGGAGGTCTGTGGCCGAAGGTCTCTGACTACGGTCCCTCCGCTGGGGCCGTTGCGTGTCAGAATAGCGCGACGGGTACCGGAACGGCGCAGGTGGGTCGCGCTGCGGGCGGTCGCCAGGACGACCGATGAGCCGGTGCGGTGGTCTGGCACTCATCTCCCGGGCGCTCGGGTACGACACTGTGGGGCATGCCGCCGCTCGCCTTCGCCGCCGTCCCCGATTCCGTCCCCACTGGCACCGCCTATCACGTCGGCGTGCGGAGGTTCACGGCGCATCAAACCAGACTCGGATACAGAATCTGGCTCGGGCACGACCGGCGCGTGGCCGACGTGGTGCTGCTGAAGACCGATGACGGCAAGTACGTCGTGGCGCCGTGGCTGGAGGACGCTGCCCCTCGTGCGATGCGCGAGCTCATCCGCAGCGGACTTCTGGTACCCCCCGATCCGCTGACGATGCTCGAAGAGCCGACCGCAGCCGATGATCCGAACGACGCGGCGCTGCGGGTTGCCGTGATCGAAGGGTTGCTCGAGACGTCGCAACTCGCACTCGATGATGCGCTGCCATCGCTCCGGGCGTGGCGGGCGCTCCGGGACGGTTCGCTCCGCCCGTCGTAGCGCTGGGACTCGGAGTCCCCGGTAGCGCTGGGACTCGGAGTCCCCGGGGTGGGGTTTACTCGGAGTCCTCGCGGTGGGAGTCCTCGCGGTGGGTGCCCACGCGGCGCGGGGCGGCCGCGCGGTCCGGGACTAGGGCGTGAGCCACGCCTCCTTGTGCTCCGCAACGAACGCATCGTCGGTGAGCCAGGGATACGCCTGCATCACGCGGTCGAGCTCGTCAGTCTGACGGGGGCTCAGAGCCTCGCGCGGCTCGAGGGTCCACGTACCCCTCAGCAGCCCCTGCCGGCGCAGCACTTCGTGGATGCCCGGGATGCAGCCGGCAAACCGGTGCTGGGCATCGAAGATCGCTCCGTTGGCATCAGTGATCTCCGCCCCCTCCGTCAGCAGGCTCGGCGCCAGCGGCGACTCCCCCAGCGCCTTGATCCGCGCCAGCAGCTCCACCGCCCGCAGCGTCCAGACCGCCCATTGCCCCAACAGCCCGCCCACGATGCGAGCCGTAGCTGCTCGGCCGTGCCGTCGAACCGGAAAAGGTGTGACTAGATCTGACACTATCGAATCATCATTGCCGGTGTATAACGCCACATCGTCTCTTCCGGCAGCGACCATCGCGCGCACCACATCCAGCGTCCGGTAACGGTCGAACGGCGCAATCTTCACCGCGATCAGCTGCGGGACCTCCGCCAGATCGCGCCAGAAGCGATACGACAGCACCCGGCCACCGACCGCAGGCTGCAGGTAGAAGCCGATGATCGGCATCACGTCGGCCACGCTCCGGCAGTGCGACAGCAGCGCGCGTTCGTCCATGTCGTCCAGCCCACCCAGCGACAGGAGTGCGGCGTCGTAGCCAAGCACCCGCGCGATCGCCGCTTCGCTGATGGCCTGTGCCGTGTCACCGATCACGCCCGCGATGCGGACGAAGGGGCGCGGGTTGGCGGCGAGGCTCGCCTTCGCCGTTTCGATCGCCAGCTGCAGGACCGGGTGGTAGAGCCCGACCCGGCGAATGGCGAACTGGGTCGTGTGCACGCCCACGGCGATCCCGCCGGCCCCCGCCGCCACGTAATACCGGGTCAGGGCGCGCTGTGCGCGTTCATCGAGCGTCCGGGCTGCGGTCAGGGCCAGCGGATGCGCCGGGATCACCTGTCCGGCGAGAAGGTGCTGGCGGACGTTCACGTCGATCGACTCCGGGCACGAGACACGAATCGGAGGCCTGCGGCCAACCGGCTGCAATACGATAACGACGATCTACGGCGCCAGTCGATTCGTGACACAACTGCATACGTCCGCGCTGCCATGTCGTCGCTGGACCAGGTCAAGATCGTGCAGGAAGTGATCACCCTGACCGTCCTCGTCCCGTTCGCGGTGTTTTGCATGAAACAGCCCCTCGAGCTCGACTACTTCTGGGCCGCGTGCTGCATCATGGGCGCCGCCTGTGTCGTGTTCCGCAGCGCGTGACCGGCTTCTGATTCGGCCGTTGCTTCGAAAACTCCTCTCACACGGGGACGCGGTGGCACGGAGAAAGTGGAAAGTGTGGATGATCCGCTCGTGCTCGCGACGCTCCATCTCTCCCGGAAAATCTCCGCGCCTCCGAGTCTCCGTGTGAGTGGTCTTCCGGGGCGTGACTGAGCTAGAACCTCCCGTCACGCACCTCGAATTTCGTCGCCTTCCCGAGCAGCGGCAGACCGGCCCGCACCCACTCGGCGGTCCAGTCCAACAGCGTGTCGATCGGAAGCAGTTGCAGCGACTCACCGAAGCGTGAGCGGAGTGCGCGCGCGTCGGAGAGGAGTGCGTCGGGGGCTTCCGTCCCGGTGAAGGTCGGTGCGACACCGAGTCGTTCGCCGAGAGCCGTGGCGAGGGCGCGGACGGTATGAACTTCGAGGCCGGTGACGTTGACCGGAACAGCAGGGACCGTTGCATGCCGCAGCAGCCGGAGCGCGATGTCGTTGGCATCACGTTGCCAGATCACGTTCACGGCGCCCATCGTGACATCCACCGCGGCGCCGTCGCGCACTTTCACCGCGAGGTCGGTGAGCACGCCGTACGTCAGTGCGCAGGCGTAGTTGAGCCGGTAGAGGGCCACCCGCGACTGCTTCCACGCGCCGAGCGCCGTCAGGACGCGTTCGCGGCCAAGACAGCTCATCGCGTACTCGCCGATGGGTGCGGGGAGCGTGGACTCGTCTGCGCCCTGTCCGTGCGCGCTGGTGAGCGGGTAGACATTGCCGGTGGAGAACACCACCTGTCGCGATCCGGCGAAGTGTTCACCGCACCATGCGGGCACGATGGTGTTCATGCCCCACGTCTCCGCCGGGTCGCCGCCGGTTCCGAACTTCTGGCCCGCCATGAACAGCACGTTCGGCAGGCGAGGCAGCGCGTCCACCGCAGTACGATCGCGAAGGTCGGCCGATACGACCTTCACGCCGGCATCGGTGAGCTGCTGACGCATCGCCACATCCGACCACCGTGACACTGCCACCACCTCGCGTCGTCGCCCGCCATCGGCCGCGTCGAGCGCGCGCCGCGCCATCAGCGTCAGCGACGGCCCCATCTTGCCGCCGGCACCGAGGACGATGATGTCGCCGTCGAGTGCGGTCACGTCATGGATCAGCGCGTCGGATGGCGTGCTGAGGGCGTCGAGAAGCGCGGCTTCGCTGTGTGGGGCGGGCATGGGAGGAACGTAGCGTCAACTCCGACGTCTGTCTCACGTACTGATGGCCTGCAGAAATCGCGGAGGATGCGGAGGACGCGAAGGCACAGCGCCGGGAACCGCGGGGCGAACGCGGGTACGGACGCCGACACGTTGCGGAACCCCGGGTCTGCGGTATGGTTCGCATCATGCGACGTGGATGGGTGACGAGCGGTTTCCGGTCAGACGTACCGTGTGCGCTCCTGATTGCCGTTCTGCTGACGGCGTGCGGCGGTGATGCAAAACCGATAGGTCCTGCCGTGAGCCGGATCAATCTTTCGCTCGATCAGGTGATCTTCACACAGGTCGCGCAAAACGACCGGGGATCGCTGCCGCTGGTGGCCGGTGTGCCGGCCGCGGCGAAGGTGACGATCGTGCGTACCGTCGAAACGGTCGATGAGGTCACGGTCGTGCTGCGCCTGTTCCGTGGTGGGATGCTGGTGCACACCGATACGGCGAACACGGGTGGGGTGCTCGGTCCTGCGAGGTCACTGCTGAATGCCAGCGCGGAGTTCCTCGTGCCGGGGGCACTCGTGGCGGCGGACGTGTCATGGCAGGTGGTGCTCGATCCGTTGCAACGGGCGGAAGATTCGACGCGCACCGATAACGTGCTGCCGCTCCGGTCGCCCGCCGCGTTGGAGGTCGTCGAACTGCGCCCGATCCGGATTCGACTCGTTCCCGTGATCCTGACGCAACACGGTGACGTCATCGGTGATGTGTCGGTGGTGACGGCGGAGACCTACGTGCGGCTCGCGCGCCAGATCAATCCGTCCAGAACGTTCACCGTCTCGGTGGGGGATCCCGTTCGCAGCGCGGCTTTCGCCGGAGCACCACCGGTCGGAGGCAATGAAGGATTCTGGCTGAATGTGCTCGGTGACGTGGATCAGGCGAGAATGGCGGCAAATGTGGGCGACGAGATGTGGTACGGTGTGGTGACGAGTCCCGCGGGCTATGAGCGCTTCATCTTCACTGGATACGCCTACATCCCCACCGATCCGCTCAGCACGCGTGCGTTCACGCGATCCGCCGCCGGCTTCGGGATCGCCAGCCTGGGCAGAGTGCGTCTGACGCAGTACCTCGTCGCGCATGAACTCGGGCATCTGTTCGGTCGTGTGCATCCATCCGGCTGCGGAGCCGTCGGCCAGGTCGATTCGCTGTTCCCGGGGGCATCGGGCGCGATCTTCGGTCTGGGCCACGACGTCTGGTCATGGGCGAACGGCGAGTCGCGTGGGGCAGCGTCGGTCGCTGCTGACGCGTCCGACGTGATGAGCTACTGCCAGACACTGGCACCGTGGATCGGCCCGTACACGCACGGCGGTCTCATTCAATGGCGTGCGGTCAATGGGGCGGTGACGAGGCAGGTACCGACCATCGGGCCACCCATCGCGCTGCCGTAGCAGCTTGCGGTCGCGTGACGCGCCTCGAGCGCATTGGGCGGTCGCGCCGCACCTCCATGCTCGGGGGTGAGGGCACGGGGAGCCCGAGAGTCCGAACGTTGCGTCAGGCACGCCTGAGGATGGCAATCCGAATCGACGGAACCCGCGTAGCGTGACGAGAAGGCTCCTGGGGCGAATTGCCCGGGTGCACATGTCGCGCTTCCGCCTGTCCAGTCATGCCAGCAGACGTCATGCCCTCCCGTCCGCCTCGGCGGCTTCTTCCCGTCCTCGCGCAACCCGTGCGCCAGGAATCGCGCGCGTTGCTGGCCGCCAACTGGAACGCGCTGCCCGAGACGCTCCGCACGCCGCAACAGATGCTCGGCGTGCAGGGCAACGGCTGTGGTGCGACGATCGGCGCCATGCCGCGCTGCGACTTCGCCTGCCGCGGTTGCTATCTCGGAGACGGCGCCAACACGGTGCCGGCGCAGCCGGTCGAGGCGATCAAGGCGCAGATGCGCGCACTGCGCCCGGTGCTCGGCCCCGACGGCAACCTGCAGATCACCGATGGCGAGGTGACGCTGCGGCCCGACGACGAGGTGATCGAGCTGCTGCAGTACGCACACGCGCTGGAGCTGGTGCCGATGCTGATGACGCATGGCGATTCGTTCCGGCGGCGCCCGGGGCTCCTGGAGCGGTACCTCACCGAAGGTGAACTGGTGGAGGTGAGCGTGCACGTCGACACCACGCAGCGCGGACGACGCGGCGCGGCGTACAAGGGCGTGACCACTGAAGCGCAGCTCAATCCGTTGCGGGACGAGTTCGTGCAGTTGCTCGGCGAGGCGCAGCGGCGCACCGGGCGGACGCTGCGGGCCGCGACGACGATGACCGTCACGCGCGACAACCTCGACGGGGTGCACGACGTGATGCGCTGGCTGACGGGAGGGCAGCGGGTCTTCCGGATGATCAGCTTCCAGCCCATCGCGCAGGTGGGTCGGACCGAGGATGGCTTCGGTGGCGGCGTGACGGGCGAGGCTCTCTGGTGGCGCATTGCGTTCGCCCTGACTGGAGGCAACCGGCAGCAGGCCGAGGAGTTGCTGCGCTCACAGGTCTGGTTCGGCCATCCGTCGTGCAACCGGATCCTGCACGGGCTCGTGGCGCATCGGACAGATGCAGCGCCGGTGTTCCACGCGCTCCGCCCCAGCACCGACGCGCCGCATGCTGATACGGTGGACGAGTTCTTCCGTCGGTTCGGCGGCGTGAGCTTCAAGACCGACACGCGACGGACGGCGATCGCGCGGGCGCTCGGCCTCGCGCTGCAGGCGCCGGGGTTCGTGGTCGGGAAGCTGCCCGGATACGTCTGGCACTGGCTCGAGCGCCTGAGCCCTGGTGCACCGCTGCAAGCGTTGCGTGATCTGCTGTCAGGGCGCCTCACACTGCAGCCGCTGGTGATCGTGAGTCACCACTTCATGAGCCGCGATGAGCTGCACACCGACGTGGGGCAGCAGCGACTGGCGCACTGCGTGTTCCACGTGCCGATCAACGGGGAACTCAGGTCGATGTGCGAGGTGAACGCGCTGGGAATGCGGGACGCCTACTACGCGTCGCTGACTGATGCGGGCGTCACGATCGCCGTGGATGCGTGATCGCACACGGCCGCGCGCGCCTCAGATCAGACCGGCCATCTTGGCGAGCTGCACCAGCGCGGTGGTGTCCCGCGCCCCGAGGCGCTGCACCATGTTGTTGCGATGATTCCCAACCGTGTTGACGCTGATGCCCCGTCGCTCGGCGATGTCCCGCGTTTCGAGCCCGGCGGCGATGTCCGTCAGCACCTCCTTCTCGCGTGCGCTGAGGAGATCGCGCGCCTCCACCTCGCGAAGATCGGCGGAGTGCATCGTCTGGACCTGCGACCCATTCGGTCCGTACGCAATCCGGATCCAGTAGTCACGAAAGCCCGGCTTCATCAGGTGATGCACGTTCTGCACGTAGTTGAACGTGAAGGTGAATTCCCGCTCGGCAGAATAGTGAATCGGTACTCCCTTCGAGAAGAGGCGGATCGGCCTGCCGTCCGTGCGCGTGTAGCTGATGCCGCAGTGGTAGATCTCGATCCGCTGCCGTTCGTCGAACGTGAGCGCCCCGATCGTGCGTGAGAACCAGTCCACGGAGTCGGCAGGGAAAGCGGCGTAGTCGCGATCGAGCAGCGAGAGGAGCAACCGCATGCGCTCAGCCTGCGACACCTGCGGCATCGGTCCCCAGAAGTCGCGGTCGCCGATCTCGAGCACGGGTGTGTAGCGGTTGTGGTCGAAGATGCCGAGGACGACGTCAGCGCTGGTCACGCCTCGCATCAACAACTCCGCCTCGCGCACGAAACTGTTCATGTCCGGGATGGTGTCCTGTACGAACAGTCGTCGTGACAACCGGACGACATGATCATAGATCGCGTCCGCTTTCCGGAGCGTGTCCAGCTCGACCTGAGCGGCGGGTCGCAACATGAAAAGGAGGCGGCGCCGGTAGTGAGACTCATCATTTACTGATACATCACGAATCCCGATTCTACTCCAACCCGAGACACACAGAAAGCCTACGCGACGTCCCGTGCCGATTTCCGCACCGGCGAAGCACCAGAGAGCGAGCGGAAAATGGTTCACGGTGCCGTCGTCCCATGCCCCTCCACGCACCCCTCCGAACAGGCCAGCGTGGACCGCGGCCGCCGGGCGGAGGACCCCTGCGCATCACTCGTTGATCGCATGGCGGATGGCGAACAGGCCGCAGCCGGTGCGTTGCGCGAGGCGATGCACCCGCACCTGTATCGGATCGCGCTCGGAATGCTGCACAACCGAGCTGATGCAGAAGAAATCGTGAGCGACGTCTTCATGAAAGCCTGGCGCGATTCTGCCAGCTTCGACAGTCGTCGCGGCTCCGTCACTGGCTGGCTCACGATCATGGTGACCAGTCGTGGACGCGATGTTCTGCGCGCCCGTCGCCGGCGAGACGGTGCCCACGCCCGTGCCACCGTGATGGCGGCGACTGACTGCAGCGCGATCGGTCTTGGCCATTGGGTCGCGTCCGATGTCGCGAGGGACATCGAGATGCGGGAGCTCGGCGGCGTGCTGGTCGCCACCCTGCGGCGGCTTCCCGCGCCCCAGCGGACAGCCATCGAACATGTCTTCTTTGGCGGCCTGTCACACACGCGCGCAGCGGTGCTTCTGGGGGTTCCGCTCGGCACGATGAAGACTCGTGTCAGGCTGGGGCTGCGTCAGATGCGGACGATGCTCGAAAGTTCGGAGTCGGCGCTCTCGTGACATCCGCAGGGCTCCGCGGCGCGGTGCGTCGCGGAGCCCTGCGGAACGAATGTGACAGTCAGTTCACACGCGGTCCGAGACGCGCGTTTGTGGTGCTGTTGAGCGACCAGTCGTAGTCGGTCTTCACCACGCGATACTCGCCGCTCTCGAGCAGTGTGCGCTCCGGCCCCGCCGGGTAGTATCGCGCGATGAACTTCCCCACCGATGCCTCGCTCCCGCCGAAATCCTTGATGTAGTCCAGAAACGAGAACACCGGGCTGCGATAGACCGTGCGAGTGGCGACGTCGACACGATTCTTGGCCGGCGTTTTCGTCAGGAAGAGCACTGCCTGATCGTTGAGCTGCGCATCGACACGCGCACCCGTGTACGCCTCACTCCGGAGCGGCGGACAGCCGATGGCGGCACAGACCAGCGCGAAGTGAATGCGTGGATCACGGAACGTGGGCCGGATGGTCCGCTGCTCGATATCGTCGAGAGTGTACGTCTTGCCGCCCACCACGGCAAACGACTCCGACCACGGGCCCTTCAAACGCAGTAGTCCGAGCGACTTGTTGATGTTGCGGATCGACACACGCTCGCCTCGCAGATTGATCAGCTGAATCGTGTAGGCGTTATATGCGTTGATCCACAGCGCCAGCTGATCGTTGCGGGGGAGTGCCGAAGGATTCGTGGCAGCCAGCAGCCTGAGGTAGCCGGCGAAAGCGGGATCAGCCTGAAATGCGTCGTAGTCGACGAGGCCGTTGACCACGTGCGCCTTGAGCAGGCGGTCGAAGGCGCTGTGATCCACTGTCTGAGCGTTCAGAACCGAAGCGGAGGAGATCAGTGCCACACTGAAGGCGAGGCGGCGAATCGCGGAATACGTCATCTGAGCAGTGGGAAATAGCGGTTGAACAACGACTTCACAGCGGGAGTGAGCTTCGTCCGTCGCCAGGCATCGGCCACCTTGCGCAACACTTCGGCCTGCGTGGGATAGGGGTGCATCGTCTTGCCGATCGCGGCGAGGCCAAGGCCATTCGTCATGCAGAGCGTCACCGTGCTGATCATGTCGCCAGCGTTCGTCGCCACGATCGTCGCCCCCACGATGGTGTCGCTGCCCTGCCGCACGTGAATGCGGCAGAAGCCTTCGGTCTCCCCCTCCAGCCGCGCCCGATCCACGTCGTGGAGCGGCACGGTGAAGGTGTCGATGGCCACGCCGGCCTTCGCCGCACTGTCGGCGGTGTGCCCGACTTGCGCGACCTCCGGTGAGGTATACGTCGCCCAGGGGGTGATCAGATTGCTCGCCTTGCCTCGACCGAAGAACAGCGCATTCTGGATCACCATCCGCGCCTGAAAATCGGCGGCATGCGTGAACTGTAGCGGCGAGCAGATGTCGCCCACGGCGTACACGTCAGCGTTAGTGGTGCGGAGGCGGTCATCCACCGTTACCCCCTTCGGCGTGAACGCGACTCCGGCTCGCTCGAGCCCAAGCCCTTCCACGTTGGGCGCACGCCCGATGGCGATCAGCAGCGCCTCGCATTCATGCACGGCGTCGGTGCCCTGCTGTGCGGTGCGCACCGTGATCACGCCGCCCCGTTGCGAGACGCCACGGATCTCCGCATTCGCCGCGAACGTCACGCCATCACGTTCGAGTGCAACGCGAATCACGGCCGCCGCATCGGCATCGTCGCGCGGCAACACGCGCGCGCCCTTGTCGATCACGGTGACCTTCGAGCCGAAGCGGGCGAAGCACTGCGCCATCTCGCAGCCGATCGGCCCCGCGCCCACGATCACCATGCGTGGCGGCAGCGTGGTCAGGTCGAAGATCGATTCGTTGGTGAGATACGTGACACCCTCGAGCCCAGGAATCTTCGGCGCAGCGGCACGGGCCCCCGTGGCGATCACCGCCTTCCTGAACTTGAGCGTCGCACCACGCACCGCGATGGTCGTCGCATCGGCGAACGCCCCATCACCGATGAACACGTCCACGCCGAGCCCGCGGAAGCGCGCGGCGCTGTCGATCGGGCTCAACTCGCTCCGGATGCGTCGCATGCGCGACATCATCGCGCCGAAATCCCCTGCGGCGTCTGCGGCGATCGCCGGACCGGCGAACAGTGCCGATGCGCGCCGGGCGGTGGACCAGGCACGCGCCGCACCGATCAAGCCCTTCGACGGCACGCAGCCTACGTTGAGGCAGTCACCGCCCATCAGATGCCGCTCGATCAGTGCCACCTTTGCACCGAGCCCCGCCGCACCGGCCGCTGACACCAGACCGCCGGTGCCCGCACCGATCACCACCAGATCGTACTTCGGTGCCGGTACCGAATTCTTCCAGTCGGTGGGATGCACCTGCGCCAGCAGCGCGCGGTCGAACGGATCGTGCTCGAGCATCGGAGGTGGTGCGATGGGTGATGTGACTGTGGGCGGCGCTGCTCAGGGCGGCGTGCTGCCCGCTGCGGTGGCGGCGGCCAGAGCCTTCGTCGCGACACGCGTGACCAGGACGGTCACTGCTGCCGTTGCCGCAAGTCCGAGGCCCAGCACGGCGTAGAACGCCGGTCCCTTCGGTGGCGTCGTCGCACTCGACGCGCCGGCCACCACGCTCGCCAGCTTGCCGCTGTATACGTACAACAGCGTGCCCGGCAACATGCCGGCCGATGCCAGCACGAAGTCGGCGACCCGCACCTTGGTCAGCCCCAACGCGTAGTTCAGCACGTTGAACGGAATCACCGGTGACAGCCGCAGCAGGAACACCACCTTGCGACCTTGCTCGGCGATGGCGGCATCGATCGCGGCAAACCGTGCATCTTTCGCCACGCGAGTAGCCACCCAGTCACGCGCCACATATCGTGCAATGAGGAATGCGCCCAGCGAACCGAGTGTGGCGCCGATCATCACGAAGATCGTGCCGCGAACCACGCCGAAGAGTGCGCCGGCGGCCAGTGTCAGCAACGAGGCCGGTACGAAGGCCACGCAGGCCAGCGCGTAGGCGGCAATGAAGGCGACCGGCCCCCAGACACCGAGCGCGTCGACGGCGGCGGTGAGCCGCGGGAGCTGCGCGCTCAACTGGCGGCCGGCTAACACCAGGGCCGCGGCGACCGCCAGCACGATCATCACGCGGATGATCGTGCGGCGGGTTGTGTCAGCAGATGCAGGTGGGACCGTATCAGGCATGTCTGGAAGCTACGGACCTATCAGGTGAGCGGATTCGTGCACCGGCTGTCGTGTTCCCTTGATGGACGCACTCCTCGGTGCTCACGACCTAGCCATGCGCGCGCCTTTTGGTTCCCGCGCAGTTGACAGGAATTCAGAGTCATACTGTTCGAGCATGCGGCCCGCCAACAGCGGGCAACCGCATCGTCGTTCACCGCGCAACTTCATGCTGACGCCACGCCGGTACGTGCGCCGCCAGCACCGCGCGGAAGACCTTCCCGTGATTCGGAATGCGCAGATGCAGCAACTCATGCACCACCACGAAATCCTGAAACCCCGCGTTCATCCGGATGAGGTCCGACGCGAGCGTGATCGTCCCTTTCGTCGAACACGACCCCCACTTCGTCGTCATCCGCTGTATCCGCACCACGCGCGGTCTGACCCTGAGCTTCGCCGCCCAGTGGTCAACGCGCGCTCGGAGATGCGCTTCACGCGACAGCTTGCGCCGCATCAATTCTCGTCCGGCAGTACGGTGTCGATGACGCGGTCAACGATGCCGGCGCGATCGGTGGCCGGTATCGTGATCAGTGGCCGGTACAGCGCGCTCCGAAACTTCCGCCGTTCATCCATACTGGCGCCGGCATTCGGAAACTGCGCCATCAGCCGGTCAAGCTCCTTCGCGAAGGCCAGCGGATCGACACCGGCAGCCTTCAGTTCGGGACTTTCCTTCACCACACCCCAGTAGGCCGAGAAGGCCTTTTGCCCGAGACCGGCGTCGCGGGCGGCCTGCATCGCTGCTTCCTTCTCCGCGGCAACCGCCGCGAGCAGGTCCAGCGCTGCCAGCCCCGTGACGTTGCGGTTCTCCATGTCCTTGATGATCCGCTCCGCGCGCTCCTTCAGCGGCTGGAGTACAGGCGCGATTTCCTCGTGATCGTCCATCTCCTTCTGGAGGCCGCGGACGAGATTGAAGACCTTGCCTTCATCTGAACCAGGCGCGCCACGGAGTGCCTCCAGCGTCTTCACGTCGAAGGTCACACTCCGGATCACGTCGCCCAGCCCCTCCTGCGTGGCGCTCTGCTGAACGAGTTGCCGAGTCTTCTGTGCCAGATCCGCCACGTACCCGATCTGATCGGCATACGCGTTACGCACGGTGGCATACAACTGCGCCAGTCGCTTGAACGTCGTGATGTGCGGCACCAGCTCTTTGGCCGGTGATACGATCTCCCACAGGCTCTCGATCTCCTTGTAGGCCTCGAAGAAGGCTTTTCGTCTCGCAGGGTCGAGGAACCGCTCGTAGACCAACGTTTCGAGTTGCTCGTCGGCACCGCCGGAACCGGAGACACTGAGGTACTCACCAGCGGCCGTACCCAGTCGCGTCAGGAGATCCCGGAGCAGCAGGTCCAGATCCTCGATGACACCAGACATCTCCTCGGAATCGAACTTCAGGGCCTTCTTCAGCTCGCGGAGCACGCCAACGAAGTCGATCACGAGCCCGATCTTCTTTCGGTTCCCATCAGCGTCAACATAGGGTCGATTCACCCGGGCAATCGCCTGCAGCAGCACATGGTCGCGCATCGGCTTGTCCAGGTACAGGCAGTACAGCATCGGTGCGTCGTACCCGGTCAGCAGCTTGTCCGTGACGATCAGGATCTTCGGCTGCTGGCCCGCCTTCTTGAACGACACGCGCACGTCGATCTCACGCTCCTCGCTCAGTTGCAGCTCAGCCACCAGCGGGCGTTCCACGACGTCGTTGGCGTTCTCACTGTACACGGCCTCCACCCACTCCGGTGGCAGCAGCGTACTGAGCGCACGCTTGTACTTGGCACAGGCCTCACGGTCCACCGCCACCACGAACGCCTTCAACCCCAGTGGATCCACATTCTCGGTGAAGTGCTTCGCGATGTAGGCCGCCACGTTGGCAATGCGGTCGTCGGCCTTCAGGAAGGTGCGCAGCCCCACGGCACGATCGAGCACCGCGTTCAGCTCGACGATATCCGTGACCCCTTCGGACTCGGCCAGCTCGAAGAACTCCTTGTCGAGCCGTTCCAGGGGGACCGTCATCTCGCTCGGTGCCAGCACGTGCCGGATCGGCAGCGTGGTCTCGTCGGCGATCGATTCCCTGATCGAGTACTTGTCGAGATACCCCTTCTCGTCTTCGGCGCCGAAGATCTTGAACGTGCCCTTGCCCTGATCGGTCTGCGCAATGGGCGTGCCGGTCAGCCCGATCACGGTGGCGTTCGGCACCGCCGCCATCAGGTAGCTGCCGAGGTCGCGCGCCACGGAGCGGTGCGCTTCGTCGATGAAGACGAAGATGTTGTCGCGGGTGGACGAATCCGGCCGGATCGCTTCGAACTTATGGATCATGGCCAGCACGAGGCCGCGGAAATCCGAGTCGAAGATGTCCTGCAGGTCGGCCTTGTTGTTGGCACGCCGTATCGGAATCTCGGCGCCGCTCATCTCGCCCAGCATTCGATCCACCCAGCCCTTCAGCTGGCCTTCCAGCTCGGTGCGGTCCACCACGAGAATGACCGTCGGAGTCTTGAAGCGGTCCTTCTGCCCGAGGATCAGACGTGCCGCCGTGAGCAGCGTGAACGTCTTCCCCGACCCCTGCGTGTGCCAGATCAGCCCGCGCTTCTTCACCGGGTCGGCAGAGCGGGCCACGATGGCGTCGATGGCACGGCGCTGGTGCTCGCGCAGTATCGACTTCCGCGTCTCGCTGTCCTGCACGTAGTACAGGATCCAGTGCTGGAGCGTGCGCAGGAAATCCGTCGGCTCGAAGAAGGCCTGCACCGCAAACCGGTACGCCTCGTCAGGCGTCTGCTTCCACCGCGCCATGTCGCGCCGGGTGGCGTTCCACGTCACGCCGTACCAGTAGTCCAGCAGGTGCGTGACGTTGAAGAGCTGGGCCGAGCCGATGAGCTCCGGCGTTTCCTTCTCGTAGCGGCGCAGTTGGCCAATGGCGCGCTCGATCGCCTTGCCGTCCTTCGGGTTCTTGTGCTCGACCAGGCAGACCGGAATGCCGTTCAGCACGAAGAGCACGTCGGCCCGGTTGCCCTTGGCGCGGCCTACCGGCTTGAGCGCCCATTCCCACGACACCTGCATGGTGTTCGCCGACGGATTGGCGAAGTCCACCAGTCGCACTCCGCGCTGCCGTTCCTCCCCCTCGTCGTAGACGGTCTTCTCGCCGCGCAGCCAGAGGAGCATCTCCCGGTTGCCGTCCATCGTGGCCGGGATGGCGTCGAGGCGCTCCAGGATCTGACGGATGGCGTCGGGTGTCAGCCACGGATTGAACTTCGTCAGCGCCGCCGTCAGCTCCTCCCGGAGCAGCATCCCTCCAACGCCGCCCCGCCTGGTCTTGGCGGTTTCCGGATCCAGCGGCGTCCAGCCGATCTCGACCGCATGGCGGACCATGGGGAATTGGACGGAGCCGGACTCGTTGATGCGGATCTCAGGCATTCAGGCGGGGCGGGAATGCGGCCACTTGTGGGTCAGCTGTGATCCACAAATGAATTTGTGGGACAGAACTGACAGCTGCGGGGGAGGCACCTTCCGTTGTCTCCCGTCGACCGGGGACAAATCTGTCTGTGCCCCACGAAATGGCCTTTCGTGCGGAACAAATTCCGCCGCCTCCCTTCCGCGGGGAGCAAAACACGTGACTCGGGGCAAGTCGTCCGCTCGAGACGCAGCTCACTAGGTACCGACCCGCCCGGACTCGTTTCGTCCGTCAGCGATATCCACGAGCTGAGCGAACGCCAGAATCGCTGGCCGATTCCCTGCAGCCGAGCGGACGACTTCCAGGATGCCAGCATCGCGCAGCAACGGCACGAAGCGTTCGGCCGCCTTCCGAGGGATTCCCGCCCCATCACCAAGCATGGTCGAGGCGAAGACCGGCACCCTGAACAGAAAGTCCACCGCCCGCGCCGCGTGCTCCGAGTGGGTCAGATCAGCCACCCGTGTCAGCATTGCCTGATACAGGTTCACGATCGCCTGCGCCTTCGCCTGATTCGCGGACGCCTGCGCGAGGATCCCTTCCAGGAAGAACGCGCACCACGGCGTCCATGACCCGGATCGCGAGATGTCCCGCATCAACTCGATGTACTCGTCGCGACGGGCCTCGAGATAGCCACTCATGTAGAAGTTCGGACCGCTCAGCACCCCGCGCTCGAACAGGAACAGCGGGATGATCATCCGTCCGAGTCGCCCGTTCCCGTCGCGGAAGGGGTGCAGCGCCTCGAACTCTGCGTGCAGCACGGCCAGCTGCACCAGCGGATCGGGTTCGCTGTTGCTCGCAGCGTACGCTGCCCAGCGATCAAGGCCGGTCTGCAGCTGCGGCTGCGGAATCGGGACGAACGACGCCTGCTCGATCGTGCACCCCGCCGGGCCGATCCAGTTCTGATCGTTCCGGAACGCGCCCGGCTGCTTGTCCCGGCCACGCACGCCATCCATCAGCAGCTGATGCGCCTGACGGAGCAGGTGCGGCGTGAGCGGCTTGTCCCGGATCTCATGGCTGGCGAAGCCCAGCGCCCTGCGGTAATTGCCGATCTCCTCGGCGTCCGCCCGCTTCTGCGCCGACACGCTGCCACCGGCGCCCGCTTCGATCTCCAGCACCTCGGCCATCGTCACGTTGGTGCCCTCGATCCGCGACGAGAGCACTGCTTCCTGCGTGGTCAGCGGGGAGAGCAGCACGGCCGCGTTCGGCATCGCCTGACAGAGCCCGTCGTAGCGCGCGAGCGCCCGATTCGAGGCACCGATCAGCGGTACAAGACGAGCCCAGTCGATGTTGGTCGGCGGAAAGCCGTCGAGGTGGTAGAGGACGGGTGTGCTCACGCGGCGGTGCCTGCCGCAGTGTGCGAGTCGAGCGCAGCGAGGTTCAGGTCAGAGACGCGGATCTCACCGGTCATGAGCTTGTGGAGCAGGGACTTGAACAGGGAATCGAGGACGGAGCGCTTGCGTTTGTGGAGGGAGATCTTGGAATCAATAGTATCAAGGATATCGACGATTTCACGTTGTTCAGATATGTCTGGCCAAGACACCAACTCTTCGTGCAGTAGGTTCCGATTAAGTGCGGGATTGGTTGATCCAGAATCAAGTCGCTTCATGTCGACGTTCTGCAAACGGTAGTACACGAATCTCGGAATATTTCCGCAGAAGTCGGTACACCAGAGTGTCGTATCGTGAGGCCAGTAATCAGTGTCGACATAGTGGAGAGTGCCGATCGAACCCTTTCTGCCAATAATCACGCCCGGTCCAGTCGCTCCAACCTCATTGTGGTAGCTCCGAATTCCACCTGATGACACAACGGGTATACGCCCGTGCGACTGAGTGGCCTTTGTGATGTCGAATCCACGCTGAAATCTTGCAAACTGCTTAATTGAACCGATGGTCCAAAACGGCGGTGTACGGTTAGTCTCAGTCTCCTTCTTTTCTTCACCACGCAGGCCGCTGATGAAGAGCTCGTACATTGCGCCGGCCATCAGTTTCTCTGCTATGCAGATCGCGCGCTCCTGAAGCTGAAATGCCTTTCGGACAGAAGCCAGACATGCCGCAATCGCACGCTGTTCAGCTACCGGCGGCACGGGCACTTCAAGCTGAGCAAGCCGATTCCGCGAAAGGTTCGGAATAGTCGTCTTGTTACCCGCACCTTCGAAAATTCCCAGCTGCGTGAAGGCGCATTGCAAGAAGTACACGTAGAAATGCGGTACGACATCATCGGATACTGGGCGCAGGCAGTGTAGGTGATTTTGAAACGACATCACCTCACGTTCACCAGTCCAGAGCGCTGCTCTGCCGATGTCGCCGCCCTCGCACACGAGCATATCGCCAGTTCGGAGCAGCTTCGCCTCCCGTTCATTGTCGCTGAAGGACATGCTGTCCACGTTCTCGAGATCGATCTCGTCCCAGAACACGTTCGACGTACGGAGAAACTGAACGCGATTCGTCCCAGCTCGCGCAGTGGCAGACATGTTCTTGCCGGCACTGATATCAAACAAATTGCCAATCGGCTTCCATTCCCACATTGGCAGTGTCATATACCTGCCAACAAGCTTGTGAGTGTCACGTCAAGAGACCGAGCTTCGATGTCGAGCTCGGCGAGTTCAGCAAGCAGCTCCTGAATTGGTCGGTGCGCAGTTGCGTCAGCCTGCCCAAGCCACCGAGCCGGACTCAAGTTGTAGTCCGCCTCGGCCGCTTGATTGCGCGACAGCACTGCAACTTCGCCGTCGATCGCCTTGCCCTCGAGATACGCCGCCGCCAGCGGCCGGATCATCGCATCATCGATATAGTTTTTTGGCTTCCCCTTCACGAACTTCCGACTTGCGTTCACCAGCACGATCTGATCCTTCCGCGCCGCCGGCTTTCGCTTGTTGATCACCACGATCACTCCCGCCGCCGTGGTGTTGTAGAACAGGTTGTCGGGCAGGAGGATCACCCCGTCGATGTAGTCGTTGTCGACGAACCATTTCCGGATGTTCCGCTCCCGGTCCTCGTTCTTCGATCCGGATCCACGCGTGAGCGCGCCAGTGTCCAGCACCACCGCCGCGCGCCCGTGATCGTTCAGGCAGGCGAGCGTGTGCTGCAGCCAGGCCCAGTCGCCTTTGCCGGTGGTCACGCCACCCGTGGTGCGGAAGCGGTCGAACGGATCGTCCGTAAACACATCGGGTGAGAACGGCTGGTTCCACATCGGGTTGGCCACCACGATGTCGAACTGCCGGATCTTGCCGTCTGCGCTGCGGAACTTCGGGTTCAGCATCGTGTCGCCGCGCTCGATCTGCAGCTCCATGTCATGGATGATGCCGTTCATCTTGGCCACGGCATAACTCTCGGCCTGCAGCTCCTGCGCAGTGAGCCGTAGCGGTACCTTGGACGTCGGGTCCAGCTCACGAGCCACCAGCTGGAGCTTCACCAGCAACCCCGCCGAGCCGCAGGCGTAGTCGTGGCACTCCTCGCCAGGTCGCGGGCGCAGGATGTGCGCCATGAGGAAGCCGACCTCGGTAGGCGTGAAGAACTCGCCGGCGCTCTGTCCCGATCCTTCCGCGAACTTGCGCAGAAGGTATTCGTAGGCGCGGCCGAGGAAGTCGGGCTGCACGTCGGCCAGGCCGAGTCGGTAGCGTGGGTCGGAGAAGGTCTCGACCACCAGCCGGAGTTTGGCCGGGTTGATGTCCCGCTCGCCGTTCCGCTCCGCCGCGAAGTCGACGATGTCGATCACGCCCGCGAGTGTCGTATTCTCCTTGACGATGGCGCGTACGGCTTTGGTGAGATGCTCGCCGATGTCCTTCGGCTGGGTACTGTTGCCCTGATCGTCGTGCGGCCGCGCGTACATCTCGCGCCCGCTGATGATCGCCCACCGTGCAACAGGCGGCAGGTAGAAGCGCAGCACGGAGTGGTCTGCTTCGACGATCTCGATGGCTGTCAGACGGTCGCCGTACTCTTCGGTCAGCCGTGCCAGCTCGTCGTCGAAGACGTCCGACAGGCGCTTGAGGAAGAGCAGGGGGAGC
>JANOCB010000043.1:0-85604 GCA_031411975.1 Gemmatimonadaceae bacterium | reverse complement strand
CCTGTGGCTGCGCCGCAGAAGAAACTCGCCGCCACGAACAGCAGGATGCTGCCGGTGAGGTAGCGCCTGCGCCCGAACCAATTCGAGAGCCAGCTCGACATCGGGATCACGATCACGTTTGCGATGATGTAGCCGGTGCTCACCCACGCGATCTCGTCCAGCGTCGCGCCGAGGTTGCCCATCATGTGCGGCACGGCCACGTTCACGATCGAGGTGTCCACCAGCTCCAGCACCGCCGCCAGCGTCACCGCAGCGGCGATCCAGTAGCGGTTGGCATACGGATCCTCCACCGTCACCGCAGCGTCGGCGCTGCCCTGTATCGCGGCCGTTGCCATCGTCAGTGCGTGTTCGGCGTGATGACCGGACGGCTCACTTGGTGCTGACGTGTGCCATCACGCTCAACCCGATGCGCAGCGGCCGGGTGTCATCCAGTCCTTTCGTGATCCGGATCCGCACCGGCACCCGCTGCACCACCTTGGTGAAGTTGCCGCTGGCGTTGTCGGGGGGCAGCAGTGTGAAGCGCGCACCGGTTGCAGGGCTGATGCTCTCGACCACGCCTTCGATCACCGCACCATCGTACGCGTCAACTTCCAGCTCCACCGTCTGGCCCACCCGCAGCTTGGCCAGCTGCGTCTCCTTGAAGTTCGCCGTCACGAACAGCCCGGTGTCGGACGTGATGCTCATCAACGTCTGCCCCGGCTGCACGAGCTGGCCCACCTCCACCATCTTCCTGCTCACCGTACCCAGTGCGGGCGCCGTGATGCTCGCGTACGACAGCTGCAGCGCCGCATTGTCACGCGCGGCCTGCGCGGCAGCCAACCGGGCCTGCGCCAGCCGCACTCCCGCCTGCATGCCCTGCACGTTGGCGCCTGCCGCCGTGGCCTGACGCTGCACCGCCACGAGCTGCGCCCGTGTCGCGGCAGCCTGCGCCTTGGCCGCATCGAGCTGCTGCTGGCTGACGATGTTCTTCGCCGCGAGATCGGTGAACCGCGCCAGGTCGGCCTCGGCCTTCACGACCTGCGCCCGCGCCGCATCGATGTTGGCCGACTGCACCGCCGTCTGCGCCGACGCCGTTTCCACCATCGCCTGCGCCTGACCGGTGCCACCTCCGCCCCCCGATGATGCACGCGCCGCAGCCAGATCGGCTTCGGCCTGGGCCAGCCGCACCTTGTACTCGCGATCGTCGATCATCACCAGCGGTGCATCGGCTGCCACGCGTGTGTTCTCCGTCGCCCTCACCGCCGTCACGAAGCCACCCACCTTGGCCAACACCGGAAACACATGCCCGTCGATGAGCGCGTTGTCGGTGCTTTCGTGTGAGCGCGAATAACTCAGCGTCTTGAAGGTCCATGCGCCACCAGCCAGCAGCAGCGCGCCGAGGATGAACGGCAGCGGACTTCGCCCGGCCGGCGTGGCGGTGCCGCGTGCAGCGGTTGGCGGAGTGTTCGCACCGCCATCGCGGGATTCGGCATCGGCACGGATCTGTGTGGTCATGCTGGTCTTCCTTCCGCTCAGCGGAGCGACGAGATGGCGCCCTGCGAACGGGCAATCGAGATGCGAGCCAGCTGGCGGTTGGCCAGTGCGTCCACGAGTTGAGTCCGCGCTGCACTCAGGCCGAGCAGGGCGGTGGTGACATCGAGGTTGCCGGATACGCCGGCCGTGAAGCGGTCACGCGACTGCGACACTTCCTGCTCCGCGAGCTTCAGCCGTTCCTCCGCCGCTGACACGGCCTCGCCGGCTGACCAGGCATCGAGCAGCGCACTGCGCACATCCACGTTGACCTGCGCCAGCAGATCACGGCGCCGTGCGTCGAGTTCCTGCGACACGAAGCCCTGCTCCATCTCGCGCGCTTCACGACGCCCGCCTTCGAACACGGGTACCGACACGCGCAGCGCCCAGGTCCAGGTGTTGAGCATGTTGTTGCCGATGTTCTTGCCGATGAATCCATTGTCGGCCACGGCAGCCACCGTGGGTAACCGCTCGGCGTGAATGGCACGCGAGGCGAGCTTCGCCGACTCGAGTTGCTCGTCGATCACCACCAGTTCCGGCCGCAGACGTTCGGCCGTGGCCAGTGCCACCGCGTCAGTCGGGATGTCGATGGCACCACCGTCCAGCGGATCGGCGATGGTGATCGCCTGATCGAGATCGATGTTGATGGCACGACGCAGGTCGAGACGCGCCTTGTCGCGCTCCACCCGCGCGGCGATGAGCTGCGAACGGATGCCCACCAGCTGCGATTCGGCACGCGTCACATCCAGCGCCACACCGGTGCCTGCGCGCAGCGTTTCGCGAGCGATGCCGAGCAGCTCGGCCGCCAGCGTGGAGTCGGCAGCGCGCGCCGTGAACACCGCCTCGGCACGCTGCACGCGCACATACGCGATGGCGGCCTGCGTCGCGGCCGAGGCGCCCACCTGATCGGTTTCACGGCGTGCGGCACTGCCCTGCTGCCGCGCCAGGCGGAGCCGCGCCAGTGCGGCACCGTCGAAGATGTTCTGCGACACGCGCGCACGGACATCGCTCACCGGCACCGGGCCCAGCACCTGTCCGTCGGGATCGAAGAACGGCTGCTGTCCCGGTGGCGTCGGAAAATCGATGCCCAGCGTGGCGGTGTTGAAGGTACGGTTGTTGGCTTCGGCAATGCCGCTCAGCGATGGGAGCAGGTCGGCGCGACGCTGATTCACACGCGCCTCCACGGCCGATGCGCGCACGGTGCTGCCGATCACGGGCAGACTCCTCTCTCGCGCGCGCTGCGCTGCATCGGCGAGTGTCAGCCGGAGCGGCGCCGGTGTGATCTGTGCGCCGAGCGAGCCGGTGATGGCCAGCGCCAGAACGATGCTGCGGCGAAGTACCGCGGAACTGTGCGATGACATGTGTTCAGGCCGTTGTGTGCGGTGCGGGCTGCAGTGCGGCGCGATAGAAGGCGAGGACGTGTTCCAGCACGGCATCCGCATCTTCGAGGTTGATCGCCTGGCAGAGCGTGGGGTTGGCGCGCATGAGAGCGTGCTGCATGAGCAGCGCGTGGAGCATGTGCGCCGAGTCGGCGGCGAGTGGGCCACCGAACACACCCTCGCGCACGCAGGCATCGATGCTGCCCTGCAGGAGCCGCTGCCAGCGCAGCGAGATCCGTTCGGCGAAGAACTGGCTCAGTTCGGGAAGCCGGGGAAGCACGCCGGTCACGAGGCGATAGAGTACCACGAACTGCGGCTCGGTGACGTAGGCCCAGTAGCGGCGGACGAGCCGCTCGAAGTCGGCGACGGCGTCGGGGTGCCGGGGCTCACTTTCGAGTTCATCGAGGCGGACGATGACCGTGCGTCGGATCATCTCGCGGAAGAGCGCTTCCTTGTTGGGGAAGTAGAGGTAGATGGTGCCCTTGGCGACGCCGGCGAGGCGGGCGATGTCCTCGAGCCGGGTTTCGTCGAGGCCGTTGGCGGCGAAGGCGGTGAAGGCGGCGTCGATGATCTGCGCTTCGCGTTCCTCGGCGGGCCGGCGGTGCCGCGCGTCGGTTTTCACCGCGGCGGGGTCTTCCGTTGTGACTGACTCGTCAGTCATGATCGCTCCAAAGAGAAGCCCGCTGATCGCGGGCACCTCATACAATACTGACCGGTCAGTCATTACGCAACCACATTTGGCATCCGCCCGATGGGCAAACGGCAAAACGCAAAGGGCAAGGCGGCAAGGACGCAAAACCACAGAATGAGAGGAACAGCACACGGCGGTCAGATCTCAACCGTGAGCCCCCATCAATCAGTTCGCGGTTTAGCGCCTTTGCAGCCTTGCCCCTTTGCGTTTGGCAGTTCGCCGTTCGCAGACCAGCGTCAGCGAATACAACCAGTCTGACGACGCGTATCCGTGAGCGCCGCGATCTTCCACACGTCGCCCACCTGCGCCACATGAAACACGTCCACCCCGCAGTGAATGAAGCGCGTGCCGACGTACAGCGAGTAGTCCACCCACACCGACGCCAGCGGGCCATCCACCAGCACGCGCGGATTGAAGGTCCGCTCGTCGATCGGCTCCGGACGCTTCACGCCGACCGACGTGATGAACGCATCGAGCGGCGTGGCCGACAGACGCGCCTTGCCATCGGGGCCGACGTCGGACGTCATCAGGTACTGCATCTGCGGATGGAACACCGCGCGCACACGGGCGCTGTCTCCTGCCCGCATCGCATCGAACAACTCCTGCACCACGGCGCGCTGCGCCACGGTCTGTGATTCGGGCGCCTGCGCCTGCACATCCCTGGTGCCGGTCGCTGCAATCAGCATCGCCGCGCCAGCCGTGGTCAGCATCCGTCGCATCACTTCCCTCCCCCGTTGGCCTTGATTCCCGCCGTCGGCGCGATGGGATCGAGGTTCTGCCACGACTGCACCGGCAGCGTGCGGGCCAGCGGCCACACTTCGTTGAGCGTGCCGGCCTCGTACAGTCGGCCATCCTTCATCACGTAGCGCAGCGTGTTGGTGTTGCGGATGTTCGCCAGCGGATCCCCATCCATCACGAGGATGTCGGCCAGCTTGCCCACCTCCAGCGAGCCGAGGTCCTGTGACAGCCCGATCGCTTCGGCACCGTAGATCGTGGCCACGCGCAGCATGTCGTGCGGTGTGATGCCACCGGCGGCCATCGCCCACATCTCCCAGTGATAGCCCAGGCCCTGCAGCTGCCCGTGCGAGCCCACACCCACGCGTGCACCACCTTCCACCATCCGCTTCACGAACTCGGCGTGCCGCGGAAAGACGTATTCGTCCTCGCGGAACCAGCCGCCAGGACCGGGGCCTGATCCCAGACCCACACGTCGAGACTTTGCGTCGATCAGCGCCGCCGGCATGAAGCGCATCAGCTTCGCATCGGTCTGGATGTCTTCGTGCGTGTAGAAGAAGTTCTCGCCCCACGGGCCGCCGTAGCTCACCAGCAGCGTCGGGGAGTTGGTGGTCTGGCTGGCCTTGAACAACTCCACCACATCGTTGTACATCGGCGCGATGGGCAACGCATGCTCCACGCCCGGGTAGCCGTCGATCACGTGCGTGATGTCGAGCTTGTAATCCAGGCCACCCTCCGTGGTCGGCATGATGCCCAGTTCACGCGCCGCCATGATGATCCACTGCCGCTGCTGACGGTTGCCCGTCATGTACATCTTCAGCGTCTTGGTGTCGTAGTACTGCGCGTAGCGCTTGAGGATCGCACGCGCCTGATCCAGGTCCTTGATCGGCTCCGCCCAGAACACCCCAGGGCCGGTGGAGTAGATGCGCGGTCCGGTCATGCCGCCGCTCTCCACCCGATCGGTGTACGTGAGCACGTCGGTTGTGGCCGTCTGCGGATCGCGCGTCGTGGTGGTGCCGTAGGCCAGCGTGGCCAGGTACTGCCATACCTGAGACGTATGCACGTCCTGCTGCAACCACTGCGCGTGGTAGTGCGTGTCGACGAAGCCCGGCGTCAGTGTCTTGCCGGTCACGTCGATGATCTTCGCACCAGCCGGCACCGTCACCGAACCACGCCTCCCGATGGCCACGATGCGACGATCGGTGATCACGATGTCGGCGTCGTCGATGATCTCGCGCCCCTTCATCGTCACTGCCTTGCCGCCGCGCAGCACAATCGTCCCGGCGGGCATGTCGCGCGGCACCCGCACCACGATGCGTGTCTCGGCCGGCTTGTAGCCCGGCTTGACGGAATCACCGGCCGCCTTCTTCACGCTGTCGGCCACGGCCAGTGCCTTCTTCGCGCTGTCACTCAGCGCCGCACGCACCCGCGCCTCGGCCTTCAGCGAATCGTCCACCACCCTGGCACGATCCAGATCGTACACGAAGTACGCGTTGGCCAGCGAGTAGTGCACCCGGCGACCGTCGTTGCTCCAGGTGGCGAACTGCCCCGCGATGTCGGTGAGACGACGCGCCGGGAAGCTGGCATTCGCCGGTGTGGCGATGTTGATCGTCGGCACCTGGCCGTTCACCGGCGGCACCGTCACCACGTAGATGTCGTTGCCCACTTCGGCGAGTGCCTGATCACCGGTGGGTGCCATCCGGATGGTGTTCGCCGGCATCGGCTGCGGCGCGCCCTCGAGCGACAGCGACGGATCGAGATCGGTGGCCGTCATGCGATCGCGGCTGAACGGTCGCGGTCCGCGGTCGTTGTCGGGAATGTTCGCTGCCGGCGGCACCGGCCCCACCACCTTCACGATGCCCTTCTCGTCGGTGTTGTCCCAGCGGAAGCTGACCAGCCCCTTCCCCTGCGCGAAGGCGAAGATCCGCGTGCTGTCGCGCGTGAAGTGCAGCCCGGTGCGGCCATTCGCGGCACCGATCACGGTCAGCGCACCACCCTCCACCGGCACCCACACCAGCTGCTCGTCGAACACACCGCCGCCACCGGTGCCGAGGATCACGAGATCGCGGGCATTGAGCATCACGGCCGCGATGCGACGGCCCGTCGGATCGAAGGCGAGATCGCTGTACACCGCGGCCTGCGTCGTCAGCTTCTTCGGTGCCGTCCTGCCATCCACACGCACGCTGTAGATGTGACCACCCTCGCCATCGCGGAACGTCGAGAATGCCACGATGCGACCATCGGGGCTCCACGTCGGCATCTGCTCACCGGTGTCCATCGACGTCAGGCGACGCGGCGTGCCGGTGGGCAGGTCCATCACGTACAGGCGATTCACCGCCGTGAAGGCGAGCTTCGTTCCGTCGGGCGACGGCGTGGCGTTGCGGATCTGACGCGCCGTGAACGTGGCGCTGTCGTTGACGCGCCACGCGAACTTCACTTCCGGGCCCACCGCCACGTCGGCATCGATCGTGAACGGGATCTTCGACGGCGCCGTCCCATCCACCGGCACCCGCCAGATCTCGCCACCATAGCTCACCACGATCGCGCGACTGTCGGGGGTGAAGCTGTAGCCGGGCTGCACGTCCAGCGGTGCGCGCGACTCCTGATCGTCACGCTGCACCGGATAGGCCAGCCACCGCTCGTCGCCGCTCTGCAGGTCACGGATCCGGAGCCCCGTCTCGACGTCGTTCCGCGTGCCGTACACCAGGTACTTGCCATCGGGCGACAGTGCCGGACGGAAGGCCGAGCCGTAGCGGGCCGAGACTTCGCGGCGTTCACCCGTGGTGCGATCGTAGACGTTGAGCTGGTACTGCGGCAGCAGGGCGTTGTAGGTCCAGTCACCGCTGCGTGAGGCGAACCAGATCTGCTTGCCATCGGCCGAGAAGGCAGCGCCGAGTGTCTTCAGGTTGGCGGGCTGCGCGATGAGCTGGATGCCGCTGCCGCCATCCACGTGCCACATCCAGAGCTTCGCGGCACCGCCCAGCGGTCCGCCGCTGCGTGAGGCGACGACGTACTTGCCATCAGGGGTCCACTCGGGCGAAAGCATCAGCGCATCGTTGCCCTTGGTGACCTGCGTGCTGTCCTTGCCATCCAGCGTCTGGATCCAGACGTTGTCGCCGCCGCTACGGTCGGAGATGAACACCACGCGCTTGCCATCGGGGCTGAAGCGCGGCTGGGCATCGAACGCCATGCCACTGGTGAAGCGCGTGGCCGTGCCACCGGTGATCGGCAGCGTATACAGATCACCGAGGAAGTCGAAGATGATCGTCTGGCCGTCGGGGCTCACGTCGAGCGACATCCAGGTCGCTTTCGAGGTGGAGAACCGTGCGCTGCGTGTGGCCACCAGCGGCAGGTCCTTCTTTGCGGCAGCCCCCTTCGACGTGTCGGGTTTGACGGTCGGCTGCGCGTCGAGCAGCAGCGGAGTCGCCAGCAGCGCCGGAACCAGGATGCACCGAACGACACGCACATATCTACCCATCATCGCGTTGCACTCCCGGCAAAAGAAAAGGCATCGATGCCGCACGCTGCGGCACCGATGCATCTGACGAACGTTGGACACCGTCGCTGGCGCGACCGTTTACTTCGGGGCGAAGGTGCCCTTCATCTTCGCCGTCTCGTTGCCGACGGTGATCGTGCCTTCGGCCGTCGTCCCGGTGACCGTGATCACACCCTTGAACGGGCCAGCCGGCGTGTCACCGGCGATCGTGACGACGTTGCCTTCAGTGGTCACGGTGCTGATCGGCACATCACCCACGTCGGCATTGCCACAGGTACCGGTGTAGCTGCCATTGGCTGCCGCCTGCACGTTGCACGACACGTTGAACGCCGGCGATCCCATCAAGGGCTGCGTCGTGACGAGCGTGTACACACCGGTCGGCTTCATCCCCCCGGCGGCCACCGCGCCACCCGCCGAATAGGTGCCATCCAGCCCCATCTGCATCCCCTGATAGACCAGTGTGCCCTGCACCTTGGTCGCATCGAGGAACTTCATCGAGACCTGCACGCCACCGTCGGGGGTCTCCACGTCCAGCACGACCGTCGTGTCGGACGGCGTGACCTTCGTCACCGGCATCACCGGAAAACCTTCGGCCGCCAGCGTGCCGGCGTAGCTCCCCTGTGTGCCGGTGATCGTGATCACCGCCTTCAGCGCACCTTGCGGGCTGTTGACGGTGGTGTTGTAGGTCCCGGCGAGGTTGCGGCCCTGTGCGCTGAGGCCGAGTGGCGCGATGACGAGGGCGACGAGTGTCGCGAGGCGGGCGAGGGTGCGGTGTGCGGGCATACGAATTCACGGTGAAGGGTGACGCGACGCGACGATGCCAGTGCGGTGACTGGCGTCGAACGTCCTACGGTCGTCTCTGCGGGCCGGTGTCAGTGACGTCCGGTGCCGACCGCGGCATCGAAATCCTCACCGGCGCAGCAGCGGGCACAAGCCGGGTGGCACCATGGCGTCAGCCGCCATGGTCGGCCCCGGCCCCCGCCCCGTGGCACGCCCACGACCCTTCCGTGACCTGACCGGCACGTTCCGGTCACCAACCCGACACGCAGGCAGCGCTCTTTCCCTCCTATCCCTTCACCGAGGTTCGCGATGCTGCTCTCCTCCCTGACGTTCGACGCTGCCGCTCCCGCCCGCCGCGTCATCGTCCTCGTGCTGGACGGACTCCGGGCCGACCTCGTCGGCGATGAGCGCTTTCCCAACCTCGCCAGGCTGCACGCCACCAGCGCCGCCACACCGATGCCACCACGGTGCTGCCCAGCGTCACCGCCGTGGCCATGACCTCGCTGCTCTCCGGCCTCAGCCCGGCCGACCATGGCGTGGACAGCGATCGCTTTCGCGTCCCGACGCCGCGCCTGCCGATGACGACGCTGCCGCAGGCCGTCATCGCCGCCGGCCTGCCGGCCACCGGGGTGGTCCGCCGCGTGCCATGGCTGCTCCGGCATACCGCCAACCGCATCGTGCGCGCACTCGGTCTCGAGCAGACGATCTTCGCCACGCCCAACGCCCATGTCCTGCTGGCCGCCGCCAGCCCGCTGCTCGCGACGCAGCGCACAGGGCTCATCGTGCTGCATTGGCCCGACTGCGATGCCATCGGACATGCCGCCGGATGGATGTCGCTGCCCTACCTCACGGCCGTCTCGCGCATGGACCACGCCCTCGGCATGCTCCTCGCCCAGATCGCCGGCACCTTCGACGACACGCTGCTGATCGCGCTCGCCGATCACGGCGGCGGTGGTCGCATTGCCACGCACCACGACAGTGCACACCCGCACGACTGCACCATCCCCATCATGCTGCACGGCGCGGGCATTCAGCCGCAGCAGCTGCCGGCAGGGCTGACGCTGCTCGACGTCCCGGCGACGGCCTTGCATGCCCTCGGCATTCCCGTGCCGTCGTCGTACGCCGGCACGCCGATCCATCAGGCGTTCACGTCGTCGATGCTCGCCTGCGTCGCATCCGCCGCATGACGACCGTCCTCATCGCCTTCGCCGACACCGGCGGCGGACATCGCGCGGCAGCACAAGCCATCCGTGATGCCCTCCACGCAGGCGGTGATGACCTCGAGGTCGTGCTCCGTGACCCATGGTCACAATCGGCCCGATGGCCGTTTCGCATGCTGCAGCATCTCTATCCGCATGTGGTGCAGCACCTGTCGTGGATCTGGAAAGGTGGCTTCCGCCTCACCAACAGGCCGCGCCTGGTGTCATGGGTCCAGCGCGCCGCATGGCCGGTGCTGCAGCGTGGTTTCGCCGCGTTGACCGAGACGTCGCCCGACCTGATCATCTGCACGCACCCGCTCCTCACCACACCGCTCAGGCGCACCTTTCCGGACACGCCGATCATCGTCGTCGTGACCGACCTCGTCTCGGGCCACGTGTCGTGGTATGACCGCACGGCCGACATGCTGATCGTACCGACCGAAGCGGCGCGTGAGGCCGCGATTCGTGCCGGCGTTTCGACACACCTCGTGCGCCTCGTTGGCCTCCCCGTGTCACCCGCGTTCACCGCCGTGCCGGGTGAGCGCAATGCGCTGCAGGCTGCACTCGGCTGGTCCACCGATCGGCCCACGGTGATGCTGGCAGGCGGCGCCGAAGGCATCGGGCAGATCGAGGAGATTGCCGTCGCCATCGACCGCGCGCAGCTCCCCTGCGACATCGCCATCGTCGCCGGCCGCAACTACAGCCTGGCGAAGCGACTCCGCGCGCGGCGCTGGCAGGGCACCGTTCATGTCTACGACTACGTGACGAACTTCGCCGAACTGGTGCGCGGTGCCTCGGCGCTGGTCACCAAGGCCGGCCCCGGCACCATCGCCGAAGCCTGTGCGAGTGGGTGTCCGCTGATCCTGACCAGCGCGATCGCGGATCAGGAAACGGGGAACGTCGACTTCGTCACACAGGGACGCGCCGGTGTCTGGGCCCCCTCGCCGCTGGCCACGACCGTCGCGCTGCACGCGTGGCTGGTTGGACGCGATGCACCAGCGGCGCTGCGTCGTGCGGCGAGCGGTGCGCTCAAGCTCGCACGACCCAACGCCGCAGCGGAGATTGCGGCGCTGGCGCGTGAAGCGCTGGCGGTAGCCACCTCAGGGCCCCAGTCGAACGAGCCGCTGCGCGAAGCAGCAGCGGCCTGACGCTTTTCGATCATGGGATCTGACCCCTTTGACCTCCCGGGTTCGGAGCAAAGAGGTCTGACCCCTTCGTCCCCCGCGCCACGTGGCGTCACCGGGGGGGCAGCATCCCGGAAAGACTCTGGGCACAGGTCGTATCCGCCGGATCGGCAGCACCATACGTCCGGCGCGTGAGCGTCGCCGGGCCGGCGGCGGGCAGCGCCACTCGAAACAGCTGACTGTATTGCGAATCACACAGCTCCCGCGGTGCGCCGGCACCCAGCGCCGCGACGATCTGCGTGACGGTGTTGCTATGCCCGACCACCAGGACGCCACCACGCCCGCGACTGCGGGCGATGGCGCGCACGGTGTCGGCCACCGCCCGAATGTGCGCCGCCGTTCCCGACGCGCCGATCGGCACCACATGCACCACCGGCGCCGTGCGCGCGATGAACACCGACGCCGTCAGCCGCGTGCGCTGCAGGTGGCTCACCACCACATCGCGCACGCCGTCGCCACCGATCAGCGAATCCAGCGCCGCCGCGCGCGCCATCCCCGACGCGCTGAGCACGGGATCGGTCACCGGTGTCGGCGCCTTCTCGGCGTGACGCACGACGATCGCGTACGGCGCCCCACCATCGGCGGCCGGCGTCGGCGGGTGTGCACACGACGCGAGCAGCAGCGCGCCGACGGCCGCACCAAACACGCGCCCCACGCACCTCGTCATCGCACCCGCACCAGCACGCGGCGTGTGCGCTGCAGGTCGCCGAGGAACATCGTGTCGCCGCGAATCAGATAGGGGCGTTCCTGCACCGTGTTGCGCCAGCTGGGCCACAGGCTTCCCTCGATACGATGGGTGATGATACCGCGCACCGGATCCACGGTGTAACGGCCGAACCATGAAAAGTACGCCTCGTACGTGGCCCGCAGTTCGGCCTCGGTGGCGCTGCGATCGGTGCCGACTGCGAACATCGGTGGCACCGGTGTCCGCGTGAACTGCATGGCATGCGTGCCGTCGGCGTTGTAGAACACATAACCATCCGGTGCGTCACCAAAGGGCCGGCGCCACGGCCCCGCCGTGCTGTCGCGGCTCTCCACCGCCGTCATCCGCCACGTTCCGGTCCACGGCATCGGCGTCACACGCGGTCTGTGCGTGCACCCCACGCCGCCGGCCAGCAGCACCAGCACGGCCAACCGCGGGCCGCTCACGGCAGGATGCGTGCGCGCCAGTCGGGCGGCCAGAGCTGACAGGCGTCCACGCGCCCGAAGAACCGGAAGCGGCGCTTCGCAAATGCCTTGTAGGCGGCATCACGGAGCGGGCGCGGTACCAGCAGTCCCGCCACCCCGAGAGCCCCCCACACGCCGCCCAGCAGACGCAGCACCGACAGCGCGGCATCGGAATGGATCTGTACCGAGGCCTCGCGTTCAGCGGTGGCCGGCAGATACAGCACCGTCGAGTCCACGTTGCGCAGCGTCGCGGCAAACGGGGTGAGCGCGCGCTGCGCCGTGTCACCGCTGAGTGTGGCGGCGTAGAGCCGACCGTGCGCGTCATGCGACATCGCGAACCTGATCGCACGGTCGCAGAAGCCGCATTCGCCATCGAAGAAAAGAATTGGTGCCGCGGCCTCCGTCACCGCAGGAGCCAGAGCCACCCCGCCCGCGCTCACCAACCCATCCGTGTGCGCAGCGCCGTGATGTGGGCCACGTGATGCCGCCCATGCCATGCGTAGCGCAGCAGTGACAGGTCGATGGGCTGCGGGCCGAGTTCAGGATGCACGAATGGCCGTGTCATCTGGCCGGCCGGTGTGCCGTTGAGGCAGGTCGTCCAGCGCGCATGAATGCCGTCGATCAGCGCCAGGCTCACACCGACCGGCACGATGGCGACATCCGGCAACATCGCCCACGCCCCCTCGTCATACGGGCGGATCGTCGGGCTCTCCTCCGTCAGCGCAAACTTCACGCGGATGTACGCATGCATGTGGCTGTCCGCCACATGATGCACCACCTGCCGCACCGTCCACCCGCCGTCACGATACGGCGTGTCCAGCTGCGACTCCGTCAGTCCGTGCACGGCACGACGCATCGCGAACGGCATCTCGATCAGCTCGCCGATGGCCACGTCACGCATGGCCTGCGTCACGGCGTCCGGCGCCGTGAAGCGGCCCACGGGGTACTGCAGTGATGCAACGCTCATCTCAGCCGTCGGTGGCGGCGAATTGCCCGGCGAGTGCACGCACCTGATCGGCGTGACGACGCTCATGGGCTCCGAGGAAATACACCCACTCGTACAGATCGAGCGCGCCGAGGAACGGATGCGGATGCAGAACGCCCGAGTAGGCGAGTCCATCGCCGGCGTGGAGCTGATCCAGCAGGACACCGCGCGTCGCCTGCAATGCGACACGGGCGGCGCCGGCCGACATTTCGCCCTGCGGCACCACCCGCTCAGGCGCCTCGATGGCCTGCGTCCGGTCGGCGACGATCTCGAACCGCGACGTGACGATGTCGACCATCTCCGGTGCCTCGTGCGGTGGCTCGGCCGACGACTGCAACTCGCCGATCTTGAGTGCCATCAGCTTCGCGACCCCCGTCTCCACCCGCACGAGATGCTCCAGCACTTCCGCCACCGACCATTGCGACTCCGTCGGCCGTGCTTCGCGCAGTTCCTCGGGAATGGCGTCCACGGCGCTCAGCAATTCGGTACGGGCCGCATCGGCGTAGCTGATGACGGCGGCAAGACGCGGATGCATCGGTCGCTCCTTCCGGCGGGAACCGGTGACCACTGGTGACACCCCGCCCGGCGAGACGCCGGCAGGGCCGCATTCGCGTAAAGTTAGCGCCGTGACCGCCACCCATGATCCTGCGCCGCCCAGCGGCACCGCGTCCCTGCCCGTGATGCAGGTGGCCGGCGACGTCCACGCCGCGCTGCGCACCGGTACGGCAGCGGTGCTGGTGGCCCCGCCAGGCGCCGGCAAGACCACGGGCATCCCACTCACCCTCCTCGACGCACCCTGGCTCGGCACCGGGCGCATCCTGCTGCTGGAACCACGGCGCCTCGCGGCCCGCGCCGCCGCCAGTCGCATGGCGGCACTCCGTGGCGAGACGGTCGGCGGCACCATCGGCTGGCGCATGCGTGGCGACACCCGCGTCAGCGCCGCCACGCGCATCGAGGTGGTCACCGAAGGGGTCCTGACGCGCATGCTCCTCGACGATCCCACCCTCGACGGCATCGGGGTGATCTGCTTCGACGAGTTCCACGAACGCTCCATCCACGGCGACACCGGACTTGCCCTCGCGCTCAACACGCAGGCACTGCTGCGCCCCGAGCTGCGCCTGCTGGTGATGTCGGCCACGATCGATGGCGCCCGCGTGGCCACACTGCTCGGCCACGCCCCCGTGATCACCAGCAGCGGCCGCACCTTCCCGGTCACCACCACGTTCGCACCGCCACGCACCGGCCAGCGCATGGAGGAGGCCACCGTCAGCGCCGTGCGCACCGCGCTCGCGGAGCATGAGGGTGACGTGCTGGTGTTTTTGCCCGGTGCGCGTGAAATCCGCCGCGTGGCCTCGCTGCTCGACGGCACCGTGGGCGCCGGCGTGGACCTCTGGCCACTCTTCGGCATGCTCGACGCGAAGGCGCAGGACGCCGCCATCGCGCCGTCACCCGCAGGCCGCCGCAAGGTGGTGATCGCCAGCGCCATCGCCGAGACATCGCTCACCATCGAGGGCGTGCGCGTCGTGGTCGACAGCGGGTGGTCGCGCATTCCCCGCTACTCGGCGCGCTCGGGCATGACCCGTCTCGAGACGGTGCGCGTGTCACGCGCCAGTGCCGATCAGCGCCGCGGTCGCGCCGGTCGCGTGGCCGCAGGTCACTGCATCCGATGCTGGCACGATCACGAAGATGCCGCGCTGCGCGCGCACGGCTCGGCCGAGATCCTCGATGCGGATCTGGCGCCGCTGGCCCTCGATCTGGCTGGCGCCGGAGTGGA
Source organism: Gemmatimonadaceae bacterium (assembly GCA_031411975.1). Taxonomy (GTDB): domain Bacteria; phylum Gemmatimonadota; class Gemmatimonadetes; order Gemmatimonadales; family Gemmatimonadaceae; genus JACMLX01. The sequence goes on along the minus strand of JANOCB010000043.1, from coordinate 70,705 downwards.
ACGCGCGGACGAACTCTCGTGGCTCGACACCCCACCGGCACCGGCATTCGCCAGTGCGCGGACGCTGCTCGCCGCGCTCGGCGCGCTCGATGCCGCGGGCCGGCTCACGACACACGGGCAGGCGATGTCCGCGCTCGGGGTCCATCCCCGCCTCGCACACATGCTGCTGTGCGCGCGGGACCGCGACGCACTCTCGCTGGCCTGTGATGTCGCGGCGGTGCTCGAGGAGCGCGATCCCGTGCGCGCCGTGAATGCACGCCTGCTGGATCCGGATCTCGCCTTGCGCGTTGACGCCGTGCGCAGCGGACGCCGTGCACTGCCCGCCGGACTGACACTCGACGATGGTGCCCTGGCCCGCTGCCGCGAGACCGCGCGCACGTTGCGCGACCGCATGAACGTGCGCCGTGTCGACGAACAGCACCGTGACGATCTCTCCGAACTCGGCGCACTGGTGGCGCTGGCCTACCCCGATCGTGTGGCCCGTCGCCGCGACGGCACCGGCGCGCGGTACCTCATGCGCAACGGCAGCGGCACCTTCGTGCGCGACCAGGGATCGGCACTTGCGCGTGAAGAATGGATCGCCTGCGCGACGCTCGATGATGCCGGACGTGATGCCACGGTGCAACTCGCCGCGCCACTCGACATCGCCACGGTGCGAACACTCTTCGGTGCGCAGATCACGCAGCAGCGCACCGTGATCGCCGACGCCGACAGTGGTCGCGTTCGCGGGAGCGTGATCGAATCACTGGGAGCGATCACGTTGGTCGAGCGGATCGCCGATGACGTCACCGCGGCGGAGCGGGCAGCGGCACTGCGCACGGTGATCGTGGACGGATGGCCCGACGCCCTGCCCTGGTCCGACAGCGCGGCAAGACTGCGCGCGCGGCTTGCGTTCCTGCACCATCACGACGCACGCTGGCCCGATGTGCATGACGACGCACTGCGCGCCGACATCGCAGTCTGGCTGGAGCCGGCATTGCACGGTGCCCGCTCGCTCGACGATGTCCGTCGCGCCGATCTGGGCGGCATGCTGCTGGAACGTGTGGAGTGGTCACTGCGCGCGACACTGGACCGTCTCGCGCCGACCCACATCACGGTGCCCAGCGGTTCACGGATTCCGGTGGACTACGGCGATCCAGCTGCACCGGTGCTGGCGGTCCGGCTGCAGGAGTTGTTCGGCGCACGCGAAACGCCCTCGGTGCTGGACGGGCGCGTGCCGCTGGTGATTCACCTGCTGTCGCCGGCGCATCGCCCGGTGCAGGTCACGCGTGATCTGACCGGCTTCTGGCGCAGCAGCTACGCCGACGTCCGGAAGGACCTGCGTGGCCGGTATCCGCGGCACTCATGGCCGGAGGATCCACTCTCGGCAACACCGACGCACCGCGCGAAGCCACGCGGGACCTGACGCCTCAGCTGGTCGGCGCGGGCGCGGGTGCTGCCTCACTCCATCCTGCGGCCAGATGGCTGTTGTCGCAGAACGGCTTCCGCTGCGACAGACCGCAGCGGCAGAGTGCCACGCGCTGATCGCTCACGATCGTCGTGCCATCGGCATCGACCACCGTCACGGCGCCACGGAGGAACAGCGGCCCATCGTGCGCCGTGCGCACAGCCAGTGGTGCGGCCTCGACGAACGCTTCGGCGGAATCCCCGTCGCGGTGTGTCGCATGGAGCGCCCCAGTCGGGCACCCAGCCACCGCGCGAAGCAGTTGCCCGGCGCTCGCCTGATCAGGCTGTACCCACGGCCGCGCCGCCGGATTGAAGACGGCCGGCAGCGTCCGCACACAATGCGCATTGTGAATGCACCGCGTGGCGTCGAAGGTGACCGTCACCTCCGCTCCTTCGTACACATGCAGTTTTCGGCTCATGGTACAGTGGTTCGTGGTTCTGCTGCCCGACGCACCAAGCGCGTCAACGGCATCTCAGGTCGCCGCGACGCGCCGTGCGCTGGCGGGCTGCTTCCGGCGCAGCGTGCGCTGCCAGGCAGCGGCGCCGATCGCCGATGCAACGGGAATCAGGATCCACGACGTTGCCCAGTACCACGGCGGTGCAGCGGCCCAGCGGATCGCCCCCATGAACACCGCCGAGGCCAGCCCCAATGTGCCCATCATCAGGGCATGCCCCATCAGGTGGTCGTCTGCCAGTCGCGCGGTGATCCAGCCGGCGAATGCGGTCGTCACCAGCGTGACGGACAGCATCACGAAAAGCGCGACCACGTTGGTGGTGGCCCCCTGAGCATCGAAAGCTCCAGGAAAGGCGCTCGGTGTCACCGCTGCGGCGGCGTACAGACCCAGGCCCATGAACAGCAGGCCAAGGGCAATGGCGAACAGACCACGCATGAACAACTCCGGATGAGGCTACAGCTCCGAAGGTACCCGGGGGCGCGTACCCGGCAAGAAGCCCTCGTTCAGGTACTCCTCACGAAGAAGGCGCGCGGACCGCCGAAGTCGAAGACGAGGACCTCCGCCTCGCCGATGGTCGCGCCGACGCTCACCGCATTCGATCCGTCCTCGAGCGTGGTGTGCAGCCGTCCCTCGCCCACCCGCCACCGCATCGGAACGCGGACGGTACCCGACGGCGTCGGAATCAGGTAGACCAGTGTGCCGTCGGCGGCGAACTGCATCTGCGAGCCCGGCTGAATCTCCACGGGCGCTTCACAGCGCAACAGCTGCCACGTTCCAGGCAGAAGCTCGGACGAAAGGGCGGACACGGTCATCCCGAACGCTACGTGAACCCGGGAGTCAGCGGCACCGGTGGGCCGTCAGCGACTTTCGGCGGTGCGTGGCAATGGCGGCTCGACCACTGGTGCCAGGTCGTCGGTGCGGGAAGGCGGGCCGACCATCGCGTCGTCCCGTTCGTCGGTGGCCATATACGACAGTTTCTGGATGGCCGAGCGACGCGCCCGGTCACGACGGCGGGAACGGGCCACCACGCCGGCGGCGCCGCCGACGATCGCACCGAGCAACGACGTCATCAGCAGCGTCGTGAACAGCAGCAGCGGATCGACTTCGGCAGGCATCCGGAAGCGCCCCTCGAGCACGAGCGTACCGACCATCAGCGACAGCATGCTCGTGCTGCCGGCCAGCACGGCGCCCACGATCACACCCCAGATCAACGGCATCCGTCGCACGGTGTCGTAGCCCCCATAGGCAACCAGCAGAAAGCTCACCGGCACCCAGTACAGGCGGTTCAGACCGTGCTCGATCACGAAGAAGAACGAAGCGAACTCGACCAGAACCATGGCCATCACGATGATCAGCATCCGCATGCCGAAGCGCGCGATCCAGAGTGTCATCGGTCGCCTCCGCTCTGACGCAACGCAGCGCGCAGCGTCCGGAGCGCAGGGTCCGTCAGCGTCGTTCCGTGGTTGTCGTGTCGCAAGAGTGGTTCGGAGCCGGGAATGTGCGTACTGCCGTGAAGAACAGTATCGGAGTCATGCATCCATCAGGCCAGCGCACGCAAGGCCAGCGGCCCGAAGCGCTCCTCCCGCCGTTCACGTGGAACGCACAGCCAGCGCTGGCGTCACTCCGCCACCGTTGTTGGAAAGGATATCGACACCGGCGCACCATCACAGACGAACGCCGACCAGGGCGCCACACGCAGGGCGTCTTCCCACTCGGCACCGTACACCGCCAACACGTCGCAACGGAAATCGATCGTGGCCCGCTCCCAGACGCGCCACCGTCGGTGCGCGACCCGGTACTCCACCGTCTTGCCCGAACGTTGCGGGGTGTAGCCGAGGTAGTGCTCGGTGATGAAGCCGATCGGTCCATCAGGATCGATCGCGGAGGGGGGCCCGCTCACCACTGCCCCCAGCGCCTGCCACGCGCCTGCCTGTCGCCACTCGTAGCGCACCGAGCCACCCTGCTCCGACATCGCGATGCGGTGTCGCATCCGGACGGCGCGGTACGGCTCGTTGTACGCCAACCGAGCGGTCCAGGCGATCGCCGGCCGCGGCACCAGTTCGCGCACGAAGACGACGCCCCGCTTCCATCGACCGTCCACCCTGCGCCTGACGTAGGCGCGCAGGTTCACCTCGTCGAAATCACGATGCCATGGCACGGGAACGCCAAGGAGTCGGGTGTCGAGAAACCGGAAACCGACCATGCTGACGAGCGCGCGCCCATCAAGCAGGTCGAGTTCGGTGCCGCGAGGGACATACCGCTGCACCAGAGAGGCATCGGCCTCATAGTTCGCAAATACCAGATGCCGCCAGTCGGCGGTCAGGAAAGGTCGCTCCATCCTGACTCAACCGACGGCGGCATCGCTGGTTCCGAGCACACAGTCGCACTGCCGGACGGTCAGGCCCGGTTGCCGGTCAAACAGGAGCGGTCAATTCGCCAGCGTGAAGGAGGCATCATCACGGAGCCGGCGTTCGCGCACGCGGGTCGGCGAGGGGCCGACAGGGATGCTTGCCGCACGATCGATGATCAGATCCTTCACATCGGCCATCTGCAGTTCACCACCGGTGCCGGGATGCAGCCGCTGCGCGCCGAGGCGATTCAGCAGCGCCAGACTGCGCACCACATGTCCGGGGATCTCGGCCAGCACGTGCCGCGTCGGCCGGGTCGGCATCAGACGCCCACCGAACCATCCGCCCGCCACCAGGTCACCGACGATCGCATCACCGCCGGGGAGGATCACCGACGCGGAACCGATGGTGTGTCCCGGCGTGTGCACCACCGTGCCCTCGCACCCGAACGGTTCGAGCGACAGGGTGTGCCCGAACACGACATCGGGCGCGAGGGCTTCGAATCGTGTCTCGTGCAGCGAGCCGCGCAGCGCAGGGAGGATCCCGCTGAAGCGCGACATGCGATCGACACCACTGGCGAGAATCGGCGCATCGGCGCCATGCACCGCCACCGGCACATGGAAGACGCGCTGCAGATATGCGGCGTTGCCGACGGACGACGCATGCGCGTGTGTCACGAGCACCAGAGACAGATCCTCGCCGCCGAGTCCGAGCTTTGCGAGCCCTTCGAGCAGCGCGGTACGCGCTCGCTCAGGCCCGGTGTCGATGAGCACGTGATGCTCACCGCTGATCACGTAGGCGTTCGATCCGTGCAGCGACAATCGGTGTACGCGCATTCGGCCTCCAGTTCAAGCCGGCATCGGCTGATTCCAGCACTTCCAGTGAACACAGTACCCGACTAAACACCACAACGCCAGATTAATTGACAAATTAGTATTAATTCATCTTGATGATCATGGAAGAGGCTGTCAGACTGCCTCCGTCACACGTTCGTGTTCTGACTGGCGCGATCGACTGCCCGATCCGTGCGTGTGCCCGGTCGTGATCCGACATGGCGGTGCGCGGCGAGTGCTCCGCCCGTGCGCTTCAGGTAACTGTACGACGCCGACCGCCGGTTGTTCCTTGCAGCAGCCTGATCCATACAAACTGGAACCCGGCGGCCCGAGCGGCCTATCTTGTCGAAGCTGCGAATGGCTCCGCCGGCTTCATCCACCACACGTCTTCCGACATGGACCTGACCAGAATACGTCGCACAGCCGCTGCTTTTCTCATTGCAGGCGCCGTGCCGTTCCCAACCGTGGACGCGCAGCAGACCGTGACGCCCCCCGCGCCTGCCACAGCGGCCACCTCGCTCATCCCTGCCTCAGCCGCAGATACGGTCGAGGTCCTGCTCGTTGCCCGCGCCACCGACACGGTGCGCGTGGAGAAGGACCGGCTGCTCGGTGAGCGTCGTGATGCCGAAACCCGCTGGGCCGGGCTGCGCGATCAGTCGATGCGCCTGAAGGCCACGATCGCCGAACTCAGGGACGCCATCGAAGCCGCGTCCGCCAAGGAAAAGCTCGCGAAGAAGGACAAACGCGATGCCGACCGGATCGCCGCTGCCGTGGACAAGCGCCAGCTCCAGCGTGCGCTCGAGCTGGTGGAGGCTCGCTTCGAGCTCCGTCTGGCACAGGATGAGGAGGCCCGCATCCACCGCGACTTCATCGACGCCTCGATTCGCGCCGACGACGCCGAGCTCTCCATCGCCGAGCGACGCGATCAGGTGGTGCCGAACGACCCGGCCCAGCGCACCGCGTTCCAGGAGCTCACGAGCCGCTGGCTGCAGGCGCTGCGCACCCGCTCCGCCCGCGCCAACGATCTCGAGGATCGCCGCTTCAAGGTCATCGACGCACAGATCGCATTGCTCAAGCGCCAGCGGAACTGACCTGCAGCACGCACCCAGGATGCACGGGCGGGCGACGACGGACGTTGCCCGCCCGTGCCGTCGTCAGCGAGTCGCCTGCTCAGCCAGCACACGCGCACGCAGTGCGCGAGCGCGAATGGCAATCCGGGTCACGTCCGTCAGTGTGTCCAGCGGCACCGCCGCATCGTTCACGTTCTTCGACGTGGCCGACAGCACACCGGCCGAGTCGTAGCCGAACGCGAGTCGTGTGCGCAGTGGCGCTGCCACGCCGGCGGTGACGATGCGGTCCAGCGCCACGTAGTGCAGTGCGTCACCACGGAACAGATACCGGCCGTTCTCCTCGACTCCGGCCGGGCCGCGACGCGTTTCGTCGAGCACCAGCAGCGTGTCGCCGGCGAAGAAGCCGAACCAGATCACGCTCGTATCGCCTGTGACGAATCCTTTCGACACGCGCCGTAACGACGGCACCCGCAGGTTGACCACTTCGGCATCCTTCACCAGGTATTGCAGCACGAGGCGGTCCTGCGCCGCCGCGGCGAGCGCCGCCTTGTGTGCCTTGCGCGCTTCGGGGGTCGGCGGCGGTCGGTCGTCCCCGCCGCATGCGCTCAGCAGCAGCACGCCGCCAAGCCACACGATTCTGCGTCGCGCACTGCCGGCGTTCTGCGCGTCAGGCATCACGACGACGCGGGAGTGGTGACGGCGCCGCCGATGTCGTTCCAGCCACGCCAGCCACCCGTCATCGACCGCACATTCGTGTAGCCCATCTGCTGCAGCGCATCGGCCGCCAGCGCCGACCGGAATCCGCCGCCGCAATACAGCACGATCGGCGCGTCGATGTCCGGCACCAGCCGCTCGATGTCACGCTCGATCACACCCTTGCCGAGATGCGAGGCACCAGCCACGTGACCGGCGGCCCACTCGCCGTCCTCGCGGACATCGAAGACCCGCGCACTGCCCGCGCGCAGAATCTCCTGCACTTCGGCGGGCGATACGTCGGTCACCCGCCCTTGGACGGCGGCAACATGGGCGAGAAAACGTGGCGTGTGATCCATTCGTCGTCACTGAGGTCGGGGAAGGCGCAGTGTAGCCGTTCCTCCCTGCAGCGACCAGTCGAGCAAAACGGTTCCGCATCCGGCGCACCCCACCTCGTGCGCCGGACGGGGAGACCCGCGGTCAGCGGCGCGCCATGCTCCGGTACCGCGGCAGCATCCGCGAACGCGCGACCGGGCGGCTGAAGGCTTCGATCACCCCCCAGTACGTCGCCACCAGCATGATCAGGAACCCGAACCCATGGGCCAGATGCCCGTACTGCACGGCCTGACCCGCCACGCCCCACTCGGCAAACAGGATCGACCAGTCCTGATCGGCGCCGGGGTGCGGCAGCCCGACCGACGACGAATTCGCCATCGTCAGACCGATGGTCGTGAAGCTCTGTCCCACCCACCAGGCCGCCACGCTGGCGGCGTACTCGTTGTTCTGGACCGTGAACCAGGCGCCCAGCAGGAGTGGCAGGAAGAGCTGCAGGAGCGTCCCGCCCAGGAGTGGCGCCTCGGTGCCGAACGGGGAGAACAGGATGTGTCCGGCCTCGTGCACCGGCTGGTTGAAGGCATCGATCAGGACGGCGGCGTCCGGTGATGCCAGCATGGCGATGGCGTACACAGCGAGTGCGGTGGTCAGTCCGATCCGAAAGTGACGCATGACTCCTCCTGAGACGACGCTCCCCCATGGGGGCCGATTGGCGGGACAGCGGCTGTCGCGCCATCCCGGGCCAGCCCCCGACCCGAATAGATGAGATTGCAAGCAATGGGCCACCGGGCTCAGGGATGGCGTCGGGTTCGGAGTGGTGGGAACCGGCGACCGGCAGGAGTCGTTTACGCGACTATTGACGAAAATGCGACTCGACTATACGGTTATGGCGCTGTGACTCCGCGTCGTGTGGCGCGGGCTGGGTTTCGGTCCACGGGTCCGCCTCCTGCAGCGCGGGCCCGTCGTCGTTTTCCAGCGCTCTTTCGTGGGAGTAGTGCCTGTCCACGAGTCACGTTGTCGGCCCCGGATTGCCGGACTCCGACGCGATCAATCCACAGGAGTTTGTAGCAATGCGTACGACCGGCACCGTGAAGTGGTTCAATGACGCCAAGGGTTTTGGTTTCATCACCCCGGCCTCTGGCGGAAAGGACTGCTTCGTCCATCACTCTGCCATCCAGATGAAGGGTTTCAAGACCCTGGCGGAAGGCGAGCAGGTTGAGTTCGACATCGTCGAGGGCGCGAAGGGCCCGGCGGCTGAGAACGTCACGAAGGCTTCGCGCTAAGCGTCGCTGTCGGCCTCCCCGGGAGGTCGTCACACGAAGGGCCGGTTCGCATTGCGAGCCGGCCCTTCGCGCATCCCACCCGGCACCGGTGCTAAGGACCGGTTAGGTTTCCCGAATCCAGAACGGCCCCCTCCCCGGGTGGCCACGCTGTCGTATCCCGTCGAACAGGAAGTATGGCCAAGGAAGAAGCACTGCAACTCGAAGGAACCGTGAGCGAAGTCCTGCCGAGCGCGATGTTCCGCGTCTCGCTCGACAATGGACACACGGTGCTCGCTACCATCGGTGGCAACCTGCGCCGTTTCCGCATCCGCGTGCTCGCGGGTGACCGTGTCACGCTCGAAGTGTCGCCGTACGATCTGACGCGCGGACGAATCGTCTACCGCCACAAGAACTGACGCGCACCGCGTACGCCTCCGTCGGCACGGCCGACCGCGTACGCCTCCGTCAGCTCAGATCAGGTCACTGCCCGCGGCGCCCGCGCTGCTCCGTGGGCGAGACCGGCACACGATCCAGCCCACAACTCACTGCGGCGCAGCCGTCGCCGACACGCGGGTGAAGTCGGGCGCGGCATCGCCGAAGATGTGGTGGTTGAACCAGGCGAGGTTGTGCTGCATCACGGCACGCTGCGACTTCGGCTTCGTGATGCCGTGCCCGTACCCCTTGTACACGATCATCTCCACCGGCACCCCGCGATCCTCCAGCGCCTGTCGCAGCTGATAGGCATTCGCGATCGGCACCCGACGGTCGAGTTCACCATGCTGGATCAGCGTCGGCGTCTTCGCCGTGCGCAGATAGTCCACCGGTGACGTCTTCGCGTAGATGGCCGGATCGGTCACCGGATCGGCACCGAGATAATTGATCGTGAACGGTGTGATGTCGGTGTTGTAGTAATACGTGCGCCAGTCCGAGATGCCGGCACCGACGCTGGTCGCCACGAAGCGCGTGCTGCTGGTGGTGAGGAAGGCCGAGATGTATCCGCCCTGACTCCACCCCATCGATGCCACCTTCGACGCATCGACCCAGCCCTTCGCCACCAGCGCATCGACGCCCGAGACCACGTCCCACGCGTCGCCGACGCCGAGGTTGCGGTAGTTGAGACCGCGAAACCGCTCGCCGTAGCCCGCGCTGCCGCGGTAGTTCACGCGCAGCACCAGCGCACCACGGTTCACCCACTCATCGGTCGGGTAGTAGCGCGCATCGGGGAGCGTCGGACGGTCGATGCCGGTGGGACCGCCATGGATCACGCAGAGCAGCGGATACTTGCGGGTCGGATCGAAGTCGCGCGGCTTGATCAGGATCCCCTCGATCTCGGTGCCGTCGCGACTCTTCCACCGGATCACCTCGCGCGTGCCGAGCTTCCAGTCACGAATCTGCGCCGTGCTGGTGGTGAGCACGCGCGGAACGAACGTCTCACGCAGGTCGGCCACGGCGATCTCCGGCAGCGCGGTCGGCGTGGCGAGCAGGAACGCCGCCGCCGTCTTTTCCCGGTTGAGCGAGAAGCCCAAGAGCATGGCGTCATCACCGCCACTGACGCGGCGCACCTTCATCGTGGCGGGATCGACGACGAACAGATGCGACGCCGTCTTCTGCGATCCGCCGAAGTGGATTCCCATGGGCCCCCAGCCCACGAAGCCCGGCTGCTCGTCGAAGTCCATCGTGATCGCGCGCGGCGTGCCGCCACTGGCACTGATTACTGCGAGTCGTGTGTTTCGGAAGAAGCTGGTGCGGGTTTCGCCCATCGACGAGGCGAACACCAGCTGCGTACCGTCAGGCGACCAGTGTGGATCGTTGTCGGCACCCGGCTGCGTCACGAGCGGGCGCACGCTGTCGGCGGCGAGGGTCAGCAGGTGGATGTCGGCGGTGTGGCCGAAGGCGAGATCGGGCACGGTGGTGGCGCTGAACGCGATACGCGCACCATCGGGGGACCACTCGAACGCGCCGATGCTGAACTTCGCACCCGCTGGCGTGCGGGCCCTGCCGGCCTGCGGTGCCGTCAAGGCCGCTGCCACATCGACCGTGTAGATCTGCTGCATGGCGTAGTCACGACGCACCACCTCGAAGCCACCCAGCGTGGTATCGCGCGTCCGCCGCGCCGCGGCCGCGGCCGTTGACGTGAAGGCGATGGCCCCACCATCGGGCCGCCACGCATAGCCGCTCACGCCACCGGCGGCATTCGTCAGTCGCACCGGCTCACCCCCGGCCACCGCGATCGCGAAGAGCTGCGGCTTCTGGTCCACGCGAGTGCTCACGAAGGTCAGCCACGAGCCATCGGGCGACCATTGCACCTGTGACACGCCCGCATCGTGGCGCGTGAGCTGCACCGCCGCGCCACGCTGCAGGTCACGCAGCCAGAGTTGCGACACGAAGGCATCCTGCGCCCAGTCGGTGCTCGTCACGAGGTACGCCACGCGCTGGCCATCAGGCGAGAGGCGCGGGGCGCCGACCGACTGCAGCGAGAGCAGGCTGTCGATGCTAGGTGCGCGGGCGCCGGCCTGCGCGTGCAGCGCCGGCACGGTGAGTGGCAGTGCGAGGCAGGTTACGGCAAACAATCGACGCAGCATCGGTGGACCACTCGGGAAAAAGGTGGTGATGAGACCCACTGCGGAGCGACCGCTCCGATCACACACAGCACGGACGACTGCAGTTTACGTGCGATGCAGCGCCCTCGCAGCCTGCGCCTCCATGGCACGCATCCACTCCCGCCAGCCCTGCACCGCCATCCAGAGGAGGATCCAGTACAGCAGCGTGGACACATACAGTTGCTGGCGGGGCAACACCCAGAAGCCGTACAGGCTGTTCACGACGCCCCAGCAGTACCAGTGTTCGATCTTCTTGTGACTCTGCAGATAAAGCCCCGTGATGCCCAGCGTCGTGACGAGAGCGTCCATCATCGACTGCTCGGCGCCGGTGAAGCCCATGCCCCACCCCAGCAGCCAGGCCAGCGGCAGCACCGACGCCACCCAGATCAGCCGGGACTGCGGCGACAGCGCCGTGATCGGCAGGTCGTCGTCGTGCGTGGGGCCCTTCTTCTTCCAGATCCACCAGCCATAGAACTGCATCGGGAGGTAGTAGAGCACCTGCAGGCCGGTGCTGGACCAGAGCTTCGCCCGATAGAAGACCAGGCCGTAGAGTACCACCGACACCGCGCCCCACGCCCACGACCAGATGTTGCCGCGCACCAGCAGCCAGACGTTGACGAGGGTCGTGACGGCGGCGGCGATTTCCAGCGGGGTCATCTCGTGCAGGATCCGCTGCCAGTCGATCACACCGCCTCACAGTGCAGGAGCAACGACAGGGGCGCACCGGTGTCCGGATGCAGTGGCTCGTCGAACTGCACCACGCGCAGCCCCGCGTGTGCACACTCCCGCAGCCACGAGCCGAGGGTGCGATAGTACCACGGCATCGGTGTCGGAAACGCCACGGCAAAGGCATCGAAGTGCTCGGTGCGCCAGCCATCGTGGTACGGCGCGTCACCCCGCGCCGTCCATGCGTGCACGGTCTGCACCAGCACCCGTCCGCCGGGAGCCAGCCGCCGGCGCAACGCGGCCAGCACCGGATGCAGCGGATCACCGAGCAGCGCGAAGTTGCAGACGATGGTCTGCCATGGGCCCGAAGCGATGGTGGCATCACCTTCGAGCTGCGCATAGGTCGCAATGTCGAAACGACCACCACCCAGTTCGCGGGCGCGGTCGATCAGCGGGGCGCTCACATCCACGCCATGCGCGGTCACGCCATGCGAGGCCACCGCCCGCACCAGCCACCCTTCGCCGCAGCCGACATCCAGCAGCGGACCGGTGCCGTACGACAGGCAGGCAGCCACGATCGCCGCATCGGTTCCGGCCTGGCGGCTTGAAATCAGCCCGTCGCGCACCACCTGCGTCCAGGCGGCAGCGTTGTCGGTCCAGCTCTCGGTGATGGCGTGGTCGCGTGACGGATCGCTCACGGCAGCTCCGGCATGGTCGTGATGACGCGGTCCTGCGGCGGGTCGATGCGCACACTGGCGGTGGCCACGAAGATCTCCCGCAGGAAACTGATCAGGCCACCCACCAGCGCCAGCATCGCGAGGATGAACAACCCGGCGATCCAGCGCGACGAGTCGCTGACAGGCAGCAGCGCCGCGAGGAAGAGCGTCACGATCACCACGCAGATCAGGAGTGCGGCCAGCGTGCAGAGCGTGATGGCGAGATTGATCAATCGTGACCGTTGCGCCAGCGTGGCCAGCCGGTCGCGCATCTCATGCCGTTCGATGCCGGCTGGCAGGTCGTGGTACTCCGCGGCGAACTGCCGCGCGCGATCGATTACCCGGCCAAGCCGGTTGGTCAGCACACTCAGCATCGCTGCGATCCCCGAGAAGAGGAATACCGGGGCGACGGCCTGCTGAATGACATGGGCGATGTCGGGGGCACTGCTGCTCTGCATCATGCCTCGAATCCTACTCGTTCCGGCCAGGACCGGCACGACGCGAAGTGATCTGGCGCCGAGCCGTCGGTGGGCGACCGGATGCACGGCTGAGCTGCTGCACTTCCGCCTCGGTGAGATGGCGCCACTGGCCCTTGGGCAGGTCACCGAGCGCGTGTGGTCCGATGTCGGTGCGCACCAGTCGCAGGACCGTCGCGCCACACGACTCGACCATGCGGCGGATCTGGCGATTCTTCCCCTCATCCAGCGCCACGGTCAGCCAGCCGTGCCGATCGCCGGCGCGCAGCACCTCCACCGTCACCGCGCGCAAGAGCGCCCCGTCCGACGTCTCCACGCCGCCGCGCAGTGTGTCCAGCAACGCCGCGTCCGGCACTCGGTTTACCTGCACGTGGTAGGTCTTGCGCAAGTGTGATGTCGGGGCGGTGATCGCGTTGGCCCACTGCGTGTCGTTGGTGAGCAGCAGCAGCCCTTCACTCGCCTGATCGAGCCGACCGACCGGACCGAGGAACGGCAGCGCCGCGCTGGGGAGATGGTCGTAGACGGTGGGGCGTCCGCGTGGATCGCTGCGCGTGGTCAGCACCCCGCGTGGCTTGTTGAGCATCACGTACTCGCGTTCAGGTGCGGCCGCCGCGCTGCCATCCATGCTGATCACGTCGCGCTCAGGCACCACACGCGTGCTGCTGTCAGTGACACGTCGCCCGTTCACCGTCACCCGCCCATCACGCACCGCCACCTCGGCCTGCGCGCGCGAACAGATGCCCAGCTTGGAGAGTGCGCGCGCCAGCGACACGGTGCCGCGAGGGGCGGTGTCGTGCCCTGCGCGTGGCTGTGGACGACGAGTGGTCATGCGGCGAAAGATGGCGTCACGGCCAGCGGCACGCCGCCTGACAGTGCAGCGGGAGGGTCGCAGCATCACCACGCCTCTCAGCGAAGCAGGGGCGTCCCGCGTACGATCTGCGTGACCGTCCTGCGCATCTGTCCGCCGTTCCTGCTCGTGGCAGGTCTGCTCGCGCTGCCCCCGCTGCTGCGGGCGCAGCCTGCGGCGCCGGCGCGAGTCGTGGCCCCCGTGCCGCCCCTTGGAGGAGCGGAAGGAGTGCCGGTCAACGTCGAAACCGCGGCGCGCCCCAGCGTGCAGGCCTTCCGGACCACGCGCATGCCGGTGATCGATGGACGGCTGGTGGAATCGGAGTGGAGCCAGGCACCGGCGATCACGCACTTCGTCCAGCAACTGCCGCGGACCGGGTATCCGGCGCGGTTCCAGACCGACGTGCGCGTGCTGTACGACGGTGACCGCCTCTACATCGGCGCCACACTCTACGATCCCGAGCCGACGAAGGCCATCACATCGGGCAAGGAGCGCGACTTCGTGTCGAGCGCCAGCGACCTGTTCGGCGTCGTGCTCGACACCTTCAAGGACCGGCGCAACAGCTTTCTCTTCCTGACGAACCCCGCCGGTGCCATGCGCGACGAGCAGACGTACAACGACTCGCGCACGGTCGTGGATGCCTGGGAGGGTGTGTCGAAGGTGCGCACCAGCGTTGGTGACACGGCGTGGTACGTGGAGATGGAGATTCCCCTCCGCACATTGCGCTTCGATCCGTCGCGCTCACCGCAGGACTGGGGAGTGAACTTCATCCGGCGTGTCCGCCGCACCAGCGAGACGTCGTACTGGGCACCGCTCGAGCGGCAGTATCGCCTGCATCGCATGTCGAAAGCCGGCACGCTGACGGGCCTCGACAGCCTGCGCGCTGGCCGCAACCTGCAGCTCAAGCCGTACGCCGTGGCCGGCAGCACCAGCGGACTGCAGGTCATTCCCGCGCTGCGTGGCAGCACTGCCGATGTGGGCGTGGATGTGAAATACGGGATCACGCCATCACTGACACTCGACGCCACGTACAACACCGACTTCTCGCAGGTGGAAGTCGATCAGCAGCAGGTGAACCTGACCCGCTTCTCACTGCTCTTCCCCGAGCGGCGCGAGTTCTTCATCGAGAACGCCGGGGCGTTCCAGTTCGGCGACGTGGTCGAGCGCAACTATCGCATGGGTGCGGCCCCCAGCGACTTCACCTTCTTCAACTCGCGCCAGATCGGCCTCACCGCCGATGGCCGGCCGATCCCGATCGTCGGTGGGGCGCGGCTGACGGGGCGCGTGGGCCAGTGGGACGTGGGCGCACTCGACATGCAGACGCAGCGCGCCGGCAGCGCACCGGCCGAGAACTTCGCCGTGCTGCGTGCACGTCGGAACCTGTTCGGCAAGTCGGACATCGGTGTGCTGATGCAGAACCGTGCCGCCACCGACAGCACCAGCTGGAACCGCAGCGTCGGCATGGACGCCAACCTGCGCATCGGCAGCAACACCATCATGAATGCCTACGCCGCGCGAAGCGACGCGCCAGGCGCCACGCAGGATGGCACGGCGATGCGCACGCAGCTCGCCTATCGCGGCAAGCTCTGGGACAACTCGGTGATGTGGAAGCGCGTCTCGGATGGGTTCGCACCGGGCATGGGCTTCGTCCGTCGTCGTGACTTCCAGCAGTTCTACGGCACCATCGGCGCGCATCCGCGTCCGCAGATCCCCCGCGTGGCGGAGTTCAATCCGTACATGCTCGTGGATTACATCACCGACCTGCGGTCGCAGCTCGACACCCGCACCATTTCGGGTGGGCTCGACATGACGCTCAAGTCGGAAGCGATTCTCTCGATGCTCGTCAGCGATCAGTTCGACCGGATCGAACAGACGTTTGCACTGGTGCCCGGCCGGACGGTGGCGCCCGGCGCCTATCGCTGGCAGGAAGGCACGGTGAAGTACACGATGGCACCGGCGAGTCGCCTGATCGGCACGGCCAACGCCACCGTCGGCGATTTCTACACAGGGTCGCGTCGCAGCGTCGGCGCCGGCATGACATGGCGCGCGTCACCGTCGCTGGTGATCGAAACCAATTATCAGCGCAACGCCATTGCGCTGGCCTCGGGAGACGTCACCGCCGATCTCGCCGGTCTGCGGGTGCGATACGCCTGGTCCACCACCGTGCTCGGCTCGGCGTTCCTGCAGTACAACGCGCAGAACCGCTCCTTCAGCTCGAATGCCCGGCTCAACTGGCGCTGGGCACCGCTCAGCGACCTGTTCCTCGTGTACGTCGACCGGCGCGACAGCGACACATGGGTGGAGAACGAGCGATCGCTGGCGCTGAAGGTGACGCGGATGCTGGCGTTCTGATGTGCTGAAGCGAGCACATCAGCGTGCTCGATTGCGTGTATTGCGCCGGAGCGGTCTGGAGCGGATAAATTGGGGATTGCGCGCGATTTTGGGTGCACGCCGCGCGCCTCCGTTCGCTGCCAGGCCATCGATGCCCACCCCGTTTGGTTTCGTTCTGCCGTGCGCCGTCCGCTCGGTGGCCCTCGGGCTGCTGGCGTTCGCGATCACCGCCACCAATCTGGACGCCCAGCGGCGCACCGCGGCGCGCAGCACCGGTCGAGCGCCGGCGCTTCCGGATACCGCCGCGCTGCAGGCGAAGTGCGGGAGCCCGAAGAGTGCGCCCTGCCTGTCGATGGCCTACCTGCTCCTCGCAGGAAAGCCGTTCCCCGCCGACACCGCCCGTGCGGTGGGCTTCATGGAACGCGCGTGCACGGCGGGTGATGCCCGGGCCTGCGGTCAGGCCGCGTGGATGTTCCGGCAGGGTAAGGGGCTCCGCGCCGACACCGCCAAGGCGCTGACACTCTTCACTGTGGCCTGCGTGCGGGGCGATGCGCGGTCATGTACGTCGCAAGGGTACATGCACGAGATCGGCGCCGGGACGCCGCGCGATGCGGCCAAGGCGGCGACCCTCTACGATCGTGGGTGCAAGGCGGGCGACCCTCGCAGTTGCGGCAATCTCGCCACGCTGCGCGACTCGTCTCAGCAGGTCGTGCTGTCAGCGGGGGCCTCGTCGGTGAGTCTGCTGCGCGCTGCCTGCTCGAAGCAGGATGCGCTGGCCTGCACGAATCTCGGCGTGCTGCACGAGACCGGCCGCGGCGTGCGTGCCAACCCCACCCATGCGGTGGCGTTCTACACGCGGGCCTGTCAAGACAACGTGCTGGAGGCCTGCCTCAACCTTGGCAAGCTGACGGCGCTCGGCCAAGGCGTGTCCAGGCCCGATCCGATCCAGGCGGCGCGACTGTTTGCGCAGGCCTGTGATGGCAACCTTGCGGTGGCCTGCGCCAACCTCGCGGTGCTGACGGCGCGCGGCTCCGGCATGCCCCGCGACACCGCGCGTGCGAAGATATTGTACGCCAAGGCGTGCACGCTCGGTGACACGATTGCCTGCCGGCGGGCGCAGCGGCCCTGACGACGCCGTTTCGCCTCTGGGCAGGGAACCAAGCCGGCCAGTCACGATTACATCACACATGCAGAACTTCGTCAAACCCACCGACGCCGAACTCCGCGCGCAGCTCACGGCTGAGCAATACGACGTCACCCAGCGTGACGGCACCGAGCGCGCCTTCCGCAACGCCTACTGGGACAACCACGAGGCGGGCATCTACGTTGACGTCGTCTCGGGGGAGCCGTTGTTCAGCTCCCTCGACAAGTTCGATTCGGGAACCGGCTGGCCCAGCTTCACGAAGCCGCTGGAGACCACCAACGTGAAGACGAAGTCCGACCGCAAGTTCTTCATGACCCGCGTCGAAGTGCGCAGCGCACAAGGTGATTCGCACCTCGGCCATCTCTTCGATGACGGGCCGAAGCCAACCGGTCAGCGCTACTGCATGAACTCCGCGTCGCTGCGGTTCATTCCGGTCGCAGCGCTCGAGGCCGAGGGCTACGGGCAGTATCGCACGCTCTTCGCCGATTCCTCCGCAGTGCGTCGGGGCTGAAAACGGCGCTACGCAGAAGCGCAGAGGGTTGCAGAAGGCGCTGAGGGTGGCTGGGGAACAGCTACAACGGGCCGGAGCGCATGTGTTGCTCCGGCCCGTTGGCCGTTCCAATCAGTCACACTCAGCGTTCTCTGCGTCCCTCTGCGCTTCTGCGTAGAGCGGTGCCAGGCACAGATGCCGCAGGGAACTACATCGCGATCTTCGGACGGTTCGGCTTGATCTCCTCGTTGCTCGGTGCGAGCTCCGGGAGGCCGTTCGCCCGCAGGATCGCATTGAGCTGCGGCAGGCGCGTATCGAGGGTCTTCTTGATCGCGCCGAGCTGCACCCCCAGCTTGCCGCTGAGCATCGTGAAGGCCTGCTGTGCCTGTACCGTGGGACGGTACTCGCCGCTGCCCACCGTGCCCGACAACGCCGCAATCTGGTTGTTCAGCTTGATCGGGTAGTTGAGCGGATCCTGCGAGCTCTGGTTCTTGGTCTGGTACACCTCGTTCTCCGATCCCGTCAGCTCGGCCATCATCTGGTTGGCGAGTGACTGGAATTCGATCGACGGCTGACCGGTGAGCTTCGGCGCCCGATCCGACACCTGCCAGCGCATGTTGCGCACCGTGCGCACGGCCATGTTCGCATCGGTGACGCGATCACGGATGGAGAGCAGCAGCTTGAACTGCGAGGCGATGTCGACGTCGGTGGCATCGCTGCGCGGATCCTTCTTCACGCGGAACGCATGGTTCTGCACCACGTTGCCCGCCGTCATGCGCACGGTGTACGTGCCGGGAGGGGCGACTGGGCCGGTCGTCGTGCCAGCCCACATGATCATCCCGTCGAAACGTGCCGCGTCGGGATACCGCATGTTCCAGTTGAAGTTGTTCATGCCCGGCTTGTTCGGCACACGCACCGGACGTGGCGCGCGCGAGAACAGTTCCTCGAAGTCCACCGCCCCGCCGGCACCGGGGGCCATGCGAGCCGATGCGATCTTCGTGGCGGAATCACGCGACAATCCGGCCTTGCTGGTCAGCGAATCGATCATCGCCGTCTTCAGCCCATCGGCGCGCATCGAGTCGGCCTGCGTGTCGGGATCCTGGTCACTGGTGAAGCCGGTGATCACCTTCCCTGCCGCATCGAGGAACTCGAAGCGTACCGTCTGATTGGCGTCCTTGAGCCAGTACTGGAAGCGTGCACCACCCGGCGGGTTGGCGCCGACCGCATCACCACCGGCATTCATCTGGGCGAAGAAACCGCCGCCCCAGTCCGTGCGCCACGCGTCGCTCGGCTTGAAGAGGTGCGCCGACGATGCGACGATCGATGGCGTGACCTGACGCAGTGCACCGATGTTGTCCATCACCCAGAAGCCGCGACCATGCGTGGCGGCGATCAGGTCTCCTTCCTTGATCTTCAGGTCGTGCACCGGCACCAGCGGCAGGTTGCGGCGCATCGAGCGCCAGTTGGCGCCGTCATCGAACGAGACGTACACCCCGCGCTCCGTGCCAGCGAAGAGCAGGCCGCGACGCTCCGGGTCCTCGCGCACCACGCGCAGGAAATGATCCTCGTTGATGCCGTTGACGATCAGCGTCCACGTCTTGCCGAAGTCGGTGGTCTTGTAGATCAACGGCTTCTTGTCACCCAGCTGGTAGCGGTTGGCCGCGATGTACGCCGTACCGGCCGCATACTGCGACGGCTCGATGATCGAGATGCGCGTGAAGTCACCGATGCCCGGCGGCGTCACGTTCTCCCAGGTGCGGCCGTCGTTCTTTGACAGGTGCACGAGGCCGTCGTCGGTCCCCACCCAGAGCACACCCTGCTGCACCGGCGACTCGTCGAAGGCGAAGATCAACGCATACGTCTCCACGCCGGTCTGGTCCTTCGTGATCGGGCCACCCGAGGCTTCCATGGTCTTCGGATCGCGGCGGGCGAGTTCCGGCGATACCTCGGTCCAGCTTTCGCCTTCGTTGGTGCTGCGGAAGAGCTTCGATCCGGCAGCGTAGACGACGTTCGGGTTGTGGCGCGAGAAGACGATCGGGAAGGTCCACTGGAATCGGACCGCGATGTCCTTTGACGAGTAGCCCATCGGATTGACCGGGTACACCGTCACATTGCGCTCGAAGCCGGTGCGCATGTCCTTGCGCGTGAGCAGACCGCCGTAGCTGCCGGCGAAGATGATCCAAGGCTTCGTCGGATGCGGCGTCACGTAGCCTGATTCGCCACCACCGGCGTCCTTCCAGTCGCTCAGCGCCACGCGCCCCTCACCACGGCTCGGGCCGCAGAGCGTGGAGTTGTCCTGCTGTGCGCCGCAGATCTGGTACGGATAGTCGGTGCTGGCGTCGACGTGGTACCACTGCGCCGTGGGGAAATCCTCGTCGGTCCACGTCCGTGCGCCGTCGGTGCTGACCGTGGCGCCGCCATCGTTGGCCTCGATCATCCGGTTCGGGTTGTCCGGGGCGATCCAGAGATCGTGGTTGTCGCCGTGCGGCACGCGAATGCTGCCCGGGAACGTCTTGCCGCCGTCGCGCGAGCGATGGAAGCCCACGTTCAGCGCATACAGCATGTTCGAATCCTTCGGGTCGGCCACGATGTTGCTGTAGTACCAGGCGCGCTGGCGGAGCTTGCGATCGCGGTTGATGTAGCTCCACGTCGCACCGGCATCATCGGAGCGGTATACGCCGCCCGAATCGTGCTCGATGACGGCCCACACGCGGCTCGGCTTCACCGGCGAGATGGCGAGGCCGATCTTGCCCATCACACCCTTCGGCATGCCGGGTGCGGTCCGCGAGATGTTGGTCCACGTGCTGCCGCCATCCAGCGACTTGTAGATGCCGCTGCCCGGGCCGCCCGACGACAGCGACCACGAGGTGCGGTATGCCTGCCAGGTGGCAGCGTAGAGGATGTCGGGGTTGGACGGATCCACCTGGATGTCGATGGCACCGGTGGAGTCGTCCACGAACAGCACCTTGCTGAACGTCTTGCCGCCGTCGGTGGTCTTGAACACGCCGCGGGTGCTGCCGGCCTTGAACGGATTGCCGAAGACGGCCAGCCAGGCCACATCGGTGTTCGCCGGATGAATGCGGATCGCCGCGATGTGCTCTTCGCGGAAGCCGAGCATCGACCACTTCTTGCCGCCGTCGGTGGTCTTCCAGAGGCCGTCGCCGCCGGCGGTGTTGCCACGGATGTCGGTCTCGCCGCCGCCGACCCAGACCACGTCGGCATTCTTCGGATCGACGGTGATGGCGCCGATGGTGCCGCCGAAGTACGCGTCACTCGCGGCGGACCAGTTGAGGCCGCCATCGGTGGTCTTGTAGACACCACCTCCGGTGGTGCCCATCCAGTACTCGTTGGGGCGCTGCACCGAACCAGCGGCCGCCACGGAACGGCCTCCGCGGGCCGGACCGGCCTCGCGCCAGCGCATCGCGCCGAAGACGGTGGAATCGAATGTCAGCGGACCGCTGGGCGCCGGCGGCACCTCGCGTCGCACCGGGGTCGCAGCAGTCCGTCGGGCCTGCGCGTCGAGGGCGAACGGCAGCAGGCCGATCAGGGCGAGCGCGGCGGCCGAACGGGCGCCGGATCGCGGGAGCGTGAACGTCACGCGGTGTCTCCTTGGGTGGGACAGGACTCGGGGGCGGCCACGACGCCGCCTGCGTGGGCAGAAGAACGATATCTGCGCTACGCTGCGCAAGGCGGGAGCGCTGGAGCGTCCGGCCCCGACCCCACGACGCGCCGGCGCTGCCGCGACTCCTGTGGGGCTCGGCTGGGTCCATCACGCGGTATCATCGGAGTGGTGGCCACGTCGCCAGAGTTGCACCAGCAGCACCGCCACCGCCGCCGTCGACGCCACCACGAGTCCCGACGACGGTATCGCGAGCCACGCCAGCGATTCTTTCGCCAGCCCCGTGCTGCCCATCGCGGGGGCGCGTGCGCCCGCCCAGACCCAGAAGATCGAGTAGCCAAGGCCGCCGGCTCCCAGGCCGATGCTGATCGCGCGGCTGAACCGCGGACGGATACCCGCCGCCACCGTCAGCAGCGTCAGGGCGATCGCCGCAGTGCCGAGGCTGCCGGCATGCAGATGCGCGCGCTGCATGTAGGCCCACGACTTGGCGAGCACCGTCTTCATCAGTGCGGCATCGCCGTCGTACACCGCCGGTGCTGCTGCGGCTGCAGAGGCAGCAAGGCGCGATGTGATCGCCTCTTCATTGAGGCCGAACACCACACCCAGACCGAAGCCGAGCAGCAGGGTGCATGTCGCCAGCATGAGCCCGGGCAAGACGGCTCGCATCGCCACGGTGGAGAACGGCATCGTGGCGACTGCAGCGGGCGAACTCATGGTGTGCACCGGGCCGGATTGGCATTGAGGACACGGCGTCCGGCGTCGTTACGACGCGGCTCGCCTTCATCGTCACATACCAGTGCAGGTAGCGGACCATCAGGCTGCCTGCCGACGCGATGCCTGTGCCGGAGTTCAGTGGCGATGTCGCCTGTCAGTACGTCCGAAACTTGAACTCGAACGGATGCGATGCGAGCCATGGCACCGCGCATCCGCCGCTCTCGGCAGGACGATACGTCCCCGACGCGATGGCGGATCGCATCGGTGCTTCGAAGTCGGCCCAGTCGGTGCGCGTGACCTGAAAGCTCGACATCACCGCTCGTCCGTCGGTGCCGATGATGAACTGCACCGTTGCCTTGTTGCCGGCGAAGTTCGCCTTCGCCTGCGCGGGGTATTCCGGCGTGACCTGCGCCAGTCGCGCGGGGAGCCTGTCCACCACGTAGCCCGTGATGCGCGCCCGCATCAGCGCGACCGCTCCGTCGGGAAGATCGCGCGTCCGCGAGTCGATGGTGATCGACAGTGTATCGAGCGCATTCCGCTCGCGCGGGATACCGTCGAAGTCACCCGACGAGTCGGCCACCATGGCCGCCTGTGTGATCGCATTCGCCAGCAACACCGACAGCGGAACACGCTCCCATGCGAGCTTGTCGAGTCGCCCGTCGGGCCGCACGATGAGCGCGAGGCTGCCACCGATCACCGAGCGCGATCCGTCATCGCGACTCTTGCCGTCCGCGAGCCGCTCGCTCAGCAGCGGCAACTCGCCGAGCGATGCTGGCGTGGTGAAATGCAAGCGGATCGCGTCGGCGTAGTACCGGATGCGCCGCTGCTGCGCGGCGTTGTATTTCTCGTCCTTCCACGCGGCCGATGGCCAGAGGCCGACGAGGACCTCACTCGTGTCGACGCGCGCGACCGCCCCCGTCGGGCACTGCGGGGCGAGCGCGGAAACCTGGTCAGCCTGCGCGGCCGCCGCAACGGGGAGTGCAAGGAGCACGGCCGCGGCCCGCGTCCACTGGGTTGTCCTCATGGCGTCTCTCTCTGCGTCGGTTCTGCTCGGAGTGGTCCCATATCATCCCAATATCGCACGCCGAATCGTTCGCTGCCCACCGCGCTGTGGCTAACCGCAGTCCGCCGAACGACTTGGCCGGCCGGCGCACCGGACTCGGAGTCCGGGGCCCCTCGGCGACTCGGAGTCCCTCACGGAGGAGTCCCTCACGGAGTCCCTCACGGCGAGTCCCTCACGGCGAGTCCCTGACGGGCGGCGTCCCTGCTTGACGGGTGCGCCTGGTCCGTTCATGGTGTCTGACCCCGTGAACGAACGCAACACGGGGGCCCCGCCACCCGGAGCCCCCGCGTTCACTGCAACCACCACAACACCCACTCAGCCCATCACAGGATCTCGCACGCCCCGCCAGCACAGGCGACGGTCTCTTTCAGCGACGTATAGTCGGCGGCTTCGCTCATCAGCGCGTAGTCCACCGGCGCGTACGTCAGGCCGTTCCACTTCACGATGTCCGACGCGGTCGTGACTTCCTCGTTCGGCGCCTGCTGGTAGTCCTTGTCGCCGCTGGCGGCGAGCAGGCTCACACCGGTGAAGTAGGCACGGTTCTCCCAGATGAAGTCGGCCACCGACTCCCACTCGTTCTCCCGCACCGTCACCGTATTGCTCACGTTGTGGCGGAGGCCCGGGTTGTACTTCTCGTGCGCAGTGCCCGGCACGACCCAGTTCTCCTGCACCAGCTTCACCATGTCGAGGAACTGCAGCGCATTGATGTCCTTCTTGAGGATCGCGCCTTCGGGGGCCTCTACGGGGAAGGTGATCACGTCGGTGGTGTCGGCCTTCATGCCGTACACCTCGGTCATCTGCGGATTCCACGACTTGAAGAAGTTGTAGACCGGCTCCGTACGTGCGGCCTGCACCCGACGGAAGTACCGCTTGGCGTGATGCGGATGGATGCCGCTGGCCGTACCGAGGAGCAGGCTGGCGGTGCCTTCCGGCTTGACGCAGGTGACACGTGCGGCCGGCTCGATGCCGATGGCTTCCGCCACGGCGCGGTTCGTCATCACGCACGTCTCGGCGCCCTTGCGCAGCACGGCGGGATCGAGGAGCACGTCGGGACGCTCGAGGATGCCGCAGATGCTCACGCCGAGCAGCGACTCACGCTCGTTGATGACCTGCGTGACCGGACCGAGGTAGCTCATCTCGGTGTACGCCGCCTGCATGGTGCCGATCGTCGCGGCAACGGCGCAGAGCTCGTAGAAATGCTCCGGCGTCTCGCACATGCGACCGTTGATCGTGGTCAGATTGCAGTGCTGCCAGCCGCTGATCGTGTCGCCGACGTTGACTGGCTCCGCATGGCCGTACTTCTCGAGCTTGGCCTTGACCGTCTCGTCGACGACCATCGATGGCGCGAGGCCGATCTCGACGCACGGGTTGGCCCCGTAGTCGGCGTTCTCGGTGAAGTAGAAGCCCGGCTCGCCGAACTGACGGATGGCGTTGAACAGCGACATGAACTCGGCCTTGGTGGCATCACTGCGCACCAGCATCGCCGAGTTGTTGCTGTGCTGGCGCTGCGGGTTGTGCTTCCACCACTCGCCGGTCTTGGCGTTGACCATTTCCTCGTCATCGGCGCTGAACAGGGCGATGGTGGCCGAGCGACGGATGCCGCCGCTGATCACCGCGCTGGCGGCGAGCATGAGGATGTCGTAGGCCTCGATCGGGCGCATCTTGCGGCCCGGGATGGCATCGAGCACACCACGGATCTTTTCCAGCGCCTTCTTCAGCGGCTGATGGCCCGGGGCGCGACCACCGCTGGTGCGCAGCACCGCTCCCTTGGCGCGGATCTCCGAGAAGTCGAACTCGACGTAGGTGCCCTCGTAGTAGCTCATCACGAGTTCCTGCATCGCGTCGGCCCACCCCTCGATCGTGTCGGGGATGGTGAAGTGCTTCACCGGCAGATCATCCGCGCTGGCCCGCAACGGGAACGGCGACAGGCGCGTGATGTGCTGCTTCTGCACGCTGAAGCCCACCCCGGTGCCGCTCAGCAGGAGCCAGAGCGCCTGGCTGAACTTCCGGACGTGATCGATGTGGCCGAAGGTGCAGTTGTACATGCGGGCGTTGTTCACCTCGATGGCGTCGCCACCGAACTGCATCGAGCGCATCGACGGCAGCGCGCGACGGTCACGCACGGCCGCTTCAGCGGCGTCGATCATCTGGCCGAGCGTCCGGTCGAGACTGAAGACTTCCTTGTCGAGGAGTGCGGCGAAACGCGAGCGGTGCATGTCGAACACCCGCTTGGCGGCCTCGGGCCACAGTTCGCGTCGGCCGAGGTCCTCGCGGTAGCGGGCGTACTTCGACATCGCGATGTAGTCGCTGATGCCGCTGATGCCATGCTTCGCGATGCGCGCCTCGGACTTCCGGGCGCGGTAGAGCACGTACGCCTTGGCCACGTCGAAGTGGCCGGCGCCGGCGATCATCATCTCGACGATGTCCTGGATCTCTTCCACCGACGGCTTCACGCCACGGCTGGCGCGGAGTTCGACCGTGTTGATCACCATGCCGGCAATGCGCAGCACGTCGGCATGATCGAGCAGGCTCAGGCCGTAGTGCTTGGCCTGGTTGTCGCGGTGCGGGTTCTCCGCCCCCTTGTGGCGGCAGGCGTAGAACGCCAGAGCGATGGCCCGGACGATGCGCTCCGGGTCCCACTCAGCCGAACGCCCATCACGCTTCCGTACAGCCTTGTCTGCGGCCGACGTCATCTCCGACGCCAGAGTTTCCGGGTAAAGCACCGTCGTCATGTCTGTCCCCACGGGTGGTGTGTCCTGCGGCGTCGCGTCCGTCATGTGAGTCCCCGCTGCTGCATCCGGCATGTCCGTCGGTCCGCGATCACCCCGCCCACCCTTTCCTCCTACCCCACCAATCCCCCTCGAGCCCCCGCACAGGGACACGAATCGGCCCGCAGCGGACCAGAGGATGTGCTGCGGGACGGGGAGACGGACGTTCGGGATGACGAAACGGCGGAGCGCGTGGTGATCAGACCGAAACAGACGGGCAATCAGCGCGGAGCAGGAGTGTAGGCCTTCTCGTGAGTCCGCGCCAGCGTCCCGCAAAGGCTTAACGGAGCAACAGTTTAGCCGTTCCCAGATCACAAAGATACTGTTTGGGAATCCACAGCGCGGACGAGACGACCGCACGCCGATCAGGGGATACGGGCGTCGCCTGATCGCCAGAGAACTGCGTAAGTATCTGCCAATAAACGACTTATGAAGATGACCCCGCCCCCAGCGCACCGGCCGAGCCACTCTTTCCACACTGTCCACACCACTCCACATCCGTGGACATTGCCCCGAGTCACGTCACGCGACTGCGGCCGTCCGGACGCGCCGCCGATCGGACCGGTTGTGTAACCGGGCAAGGGCACGTGGACCCGTGCGCGCAGACGGTCCCCACGCCACACGGGACCGCCGATCACCCCCGCCCGTGGTACCGGATCACGCCGTCGCGGTGGGCCACCGCCTGCCGTTGGTAGCGCTGCGCCGACTGCTCCAGCGTCGCGCGCTCCGCCTCGGTCGTCTGCCGCACGACCTTTCCCGGCGTGCCCAGCACCAGCGAGTGCGGCGGCACCACCACGCCCTCGGCCACCAGCGCCCCGGCCCCGATGATGCTGCCCGTCCCGATGCGGCAGCGGTTGAGCAGGATCGCCCCCATCCCGATCAGCACCGCGTCCTCGATGTGGCACCCGTGCAGAATGGCCCGGTGCCCCACCGTGACCCGCTCGCCGACGACCAGCGGCACCCCCGCGTCGGTGTGCACCATCGTCAGGTCCTGAATGTTGGAGCCGGCGCCGATCGTGATCTGGTCGGTGTCACCACGCAACACCGCCCCGCACCAGATGCTCACCAGCGGGCCAAGCGTCACCGTGCCACAGACGGAGGCTCCGGGGTGGACCCAGGCGCTGGGATCGACCAGTGGCGGACCGCGAAAGGCGCGCACCGCACTCATGGCCGCACGCCGGCGCCGGTCGCGAGACTGCGAAACCACGCTTCCAGCCCTTCCACGATCGCCAGTGCATACGCCTCCTGAAATTCGGGGGTCCGCAACGCCGCCTCCTGCTCCGGCACAATCACGTACGCTCCCTCCACCAGCACCCCAGGCATCCAGGTGCCACGCACGACGGCGAGGTTGTCGAACCAGGTGCCCTCGTTGGGCAGGCCAAGCCGCACCAGCAGGCGCTCCTGAATGGCGCGCGCCAGTGACGCGGCGGTCGGCTGAAAATAGTAGGTCCCGCTGCCGTTGTTCCGGTACGGATTCACGCCATCGGGCTTGGCATTGAGATGAATCGATACGAATGCCTGCGCATTCGCGCGGCGCGCCATGATCGGGCGCAGGCCGAGATCGACGGCGTCGGTGACGGTGCGCGTCATGAATGGCAGGGCACCGCGCGCCGACAGCAGACGCTGCACCCGCTCGCCGATCGCCAGTGTGGCCACACCTTCGTAGAGCCCGGTCGGACCGGTGGATCCTGCGGGTGGATGCCCCGGATCGACGGCAATGGTGAGGCCGCGCAGCGGACTCGCCGCATCGATGACGGGAGGCCGGCGCAACCGCAGTACGAAGGCATCACCGCGCCAGAACGCCAGCCACCCGTAGACGTCACGCTGCAGCTGGACCGTGTACACCGCGCGATCAGAAGACTCGTTGGTCCATTGTACGTCGCGCACCAGCGAATCGGCCTGCTGGAACCAGATGATGTCGGAGTTCCCGGTGACACCGTGCAGCGTGAGGCGCAGCGTCCGCCCCTCGGCCTCCACCCGGTAGGCCGGCCGCGCGCCCATCGGGATCACGAGATCCACGGAGCCACTGTCCGGCACGAGACGCGCATTGGCCGATACGCGCCGCGGTGCGGCAGTGCCCGCCGGCAGCGTCGTCACCTGCGCGGCATCCACCCACACGTCCAGTGCGGCATCGAGCCGCACGCGCACCTCGGCGCCCTGCCGGCCCGTCGCCTGCAGCACCGTCCCCGGCAGCAGGAACCACTTGTAGGTGCCGCCCGGCACCGGCCGCGCAATCACCACGGCGTCGGTGTCGGCCACCGCCGGTGTCCCGACGCGCACGAGGCCCAGCGAGTCGCCGTTCGCGACCACCGGCAGCGGGCGTTCGTAGGTGATCGTGTCGCCGCGACCGACGACGGCCAGCACCCCACCACAGCGGAGCAGCCGGGCCGGCACGTCGCGCCCCGCCACGTCACCGTTCTCGGCGGACAGGAGTGACAGCGCAGCCGGCGCCGCGGCACCGCCGCACGGGGCGGCGCGAAACTCGGCGCGTGCACCCGCCGCCAGTCGCGCCGACACACGCACCGCTTCGTCGTCGCGCAGCGCCAGACCGGCGCGTGGTGTGACGCTGGTGGTGTCCACGTACGGGGGGCCTGCGCCTTCCACGGCGCGGCGCTCGGCGGGGAGCCGGATCGGCAGCGTCAGTTCCCGCCGCTCACCGCCGGGGAGCACGGCCACCAGTTCGAACTGCGCCCGACTGCGCGGCGGCATCGCCACCCACGCCAGGAAGGCGCCGTTCGGCCGTACCGCCACCGACTCGCCGTTGATGCGCAGCGTCGCCCCGCCATGATTCACGGTTCCGAGCAGGAAGGTGCTGTCGCGCGCGGCGATGACGGCGTTGGGCGAGGGATACTGCACCCGGATCGCCATCGGCCCCTCGACCCGTGGCATCGCGGGCCAGACCGGCGCTGCGGCTGGCACGGCGCCCGGCGTACCACCGCCACTGGCACAGGCGGAGAGTGCAGCCAGAAGGAGCGACACGCCGAGCGGGCGCGAGGCGAAACCGGACGGAAGCGAGGTGCGTAGCATGGATGAAGATAGTGCGGCCGAATGCCCTTCCATTTGACCGCCTCGTGCGCGTCGTCCTAGCTTCCCTGCAGGCGTGTTCCGTCCGGAGGGGGCGGAGACGCGGCCGGACCCGCCGGGCCTCACCCTCTTCACGCGCCGACATTGCCAGTCATGACCCACCCAACGCCGTCAGAGACGCCAGTGCCACGCCCCGGCGTGCGACTGCGCCTCGCGGGCTTGACGGACGTCGGCATCACACGGGCGCACAACGAGGACGCCTACGCCTTCCTCGATCTCAGCTCCGGCCAGACGCATACCGATGTGACCGATGGTGTGATCGACGTGGGGCTGCGTGGTGTGGTGCTGGTGGTGGCCGATGGCATGGGAGGCGCGGCCGCAGGAGAGATCGCGAGTGCGATGGCCGTGGAGGCGGTGCTGGATACGTTCCGTGCGCAGTGGATGAATCAGGCGACGCGCGACACCGACAGCTTCGTCGAGACGATCCGTGACGCCGCCGACACGGCCAACCACCGCATCTTCGCCTACGCCGGCGCACACCCGGAACACGCCGGCATGGGCACCACCGCCACGATCGCCGGGCTGCTCGGCAACTCGCTCTATCTGGCGCAGGTCGGCGACAGCCGGGCCTACATCGTGCGCGATGGTGTGGCACGGCAGATCACCAAGGATCAGTCGCTGATGCAGCAATTGATCGAGGCCGGCGAGATGACGCCCGATCAGGCGGAAGTGAGCGAGCGCCGCAACATCATTCTGCAGGCACTCGGTCCCGACAGCACGGTGCGCCCCGACTTCACCCAGCAACCGCTGGCGAAGGGCGACACGCTGGTGCTCTGCAGCGATGGGCTGACCACGCACCTGCGCGCCACGGACATCGCACGGATCGTGACCGCAAGCCGCGACCCCAACGTGGCGTGCGAACAACTCGTCGCCGCGGCGAATGCCGAAGGTGGCCACGACAACATCACGGTGGTGGTGGTGACGTTCGATGGGGACGGGTTACCGGAGCACGCCGACCTGCAGCGGATGATCGGGCACCAGACATACCCGCTCCCTGACAGCGGCACACCGACGCTGGACCGCATGCGCGGCCGGATGCGGAGCGGCGCCGTGCCGGCCGTGACGCGACCGCCCACGCCGGCACTGGGCGTGCAGAGCATGACGCCCACGCAGGTGCCGGCACACGCCATCAGTGGCGCGGCGCAGCGTGATCCGGCGAAGGCACGTCTGTACGTGGCGCTGTTCGCGATCACGGTGCTGGTCGGCTGGGCGATCTGGCGATTCGGGAACTTCGGCGCCCCCTGACCGTAGGCAGCACGTGCTGGCAGCGTCGCCGGCGACTGCTCACCGGACTCGCATGAATCGCAGGCACTTTCTCAGCGCGGCTGGCGTCACCATCGCCGGGCTGGGCGCGTACACGCACTGGTGGGAGCCGTTCTGGCTCGATGTCACGCACCGCGACCTGCCGATCGCGCGGCTGCCGCAGTCGCTCGATGGCCGGACGCTGCTGCACCTGAGCGACCTGCACATCGGCCCGAGTGTGGACGACGGGTATCTGGAAGGCGTCTGGCACACGGCGCGACGACTCACGCCGGACATCGTCGCGTACACGGGCGACTGGGTGACCTGGCGCGGTGCGCACAGGCTGCCGCAACTCGAGCGTCACCTGACGCAGGTACCGCGTGGACGCATGCTCACGGTTTCGGTCCTGGGCAATCACGATTACGGCGATTCCTGGGGTGAACCGCAGGTGGCCGCGGAGATTTCCGATCGGGCGGCGCAGGTGGGGATCCGCGTGCTGCGGAATGCCTCGGTCGACGTGGACGGCCTGTTCGTGGCCGGCATCGACGATCTCTGGGGACGCGCGGCGAATCCGAGAAAGGCGCTCGCTGGCTGGGCGAAGGGGACGCCATCGCTGGTGCTGAACCACAACCCCGACGTGCTGGACTGGGGCCCGGAATGGCGTGGCTACGACGGCTGGGTGTTATCGGGTCACACACATGGCGGGCAATGTCGATCACCATTCCTGCCGCCGCCCATCCTGCCCGTGCGCAACAAGCGGTATACCGCCGGGGAAATTGCGGTCGGTGACGGGCGCCGCGTGTACATCAGCCGCGGTGTGGGCTACACGACGCAGGTGCGCTTCAACGTCCGGCCTGAGATCACGCTGTTCACCCTGCGTCGCGCCTGATTCCGGCTTACCCGCGCTGTCGCGCCAGCCAGCGACCGGCGGCGGATTGCATGCAGGCATCGCCGCTCCAGGCGCAGACCAGCGGTGCTTCGTCGCCGAAGACGCCGGCCAGCCGCGGATGGCCGAACCAGACGATCATCACATCGCGGCCGGCCGCACGGGCATCGGCGTACGCCTGCATGACACCATCGCGCACGGCGGGAGCCACTTCCATGGAGCCGCGGCCCTGCACCGGCTCACCGAACGCCGTCAGCACCACCGTGCCGCGACTCGGCCCGTCGGCGCGTTCGACGATGCGCGCATCGACACTCAGCTGACGCAGGGTGTTGAGCAGCATGAGGCGACCGGCGCGGAAGTCGCCACCGTGCGCATCGCTGTCGAACGAGCAGATCTCGAGCGGTGCGCGGATGCCCTTCGTGAGTGGACGCGTCACCTGCAGCACACGATCCGCGAGGCCGGCGCACCAGAGCACGTCGGTGCCGGAGGGGCGGCGGTAGTCGTTGGGCGGTGAGACCCACTGCGCCCACTTGAGCCGGCGACGGATGCTGAGCCGCAGCCGATCGCGCTCGATGCGTCCGTCGGCCACCGCGGCTTCCAGCGCCTGCACCGTCTTCGCCAGATCACCGGGCGCGAGCACCAGGTCGCAACCCGCGAGGATCGCACGCACCGCCGCTTCTCCCTCGTCGATGCCCTGCGTCACCGCAGGCATGTTGATCGAGTCACCGACGATCAGGTTCTCGTATTCGCAGCGCTGCCGCAGCACCCAGGTCAGGATCTCGCGCGACAGCGTGGCCGGCAGCCCACTGGGATCGAGCGACGGATACGCGACATGCGCCGTCATGATCGAGCCCACGCCGGCATCGATCGCCGACCGGAACGGCAACAGGTCGTCCTGCATCAGGACCGAGTGCGGGGTGCTCACGACCGGCAGCGTGACCTGCGGCGACTCGGTGGTGCGGCCATGCCCGGGGAAGTGGCGCGCGCAGGCGAGCACACCTTCACTCTGGCAGGCATCGACCCATTCTGCGACATAATCGCCCACCTCGCTCGGCTGCGCGCCGAACGAGCGGGTGTTGATCGCCGGATTGGCCGGCTCCACATCGAGGTCGGCCGCGGGAGCGTAGTTCCAGTTCACCCCCATCGTCCGTGCCTCGCGGGCCGTATGCCGCGCCGCACGGCGCACGGCGTCACGATCGCGAAGCGACGCGATGGCGGCCGCCGGCGGCAGTCCGGTGGAGCCATCGAACTGCTGCCCGGCCCCACGTTCCATGTCGGCGCCGATCAGCAGCGGTGTCCGCGAACGCTGCTGCAGGTCGCGCGTGAGCGCCCGCACCGCTTCGGACGTGCCGCCATAGAGCGTGAAGCCACCGACACCCATGCGCAGCGCCGCATCGATGAGTGGACGCGCATCACCGTAGCCGCGGGCCGCATCCCAGCGAATCGCCGCGATGCACAACGACGCCGCGTCGCTCATGCGACGCCCGACGGTGGCAGTGGGATCATCATGCGTTCGCCGATCGGGAGTCGGCGGCGGTAACGGCGGCATGCTGTCGCTGGTGAGCGGTCATGGCAGCGTACGGGATCCGAGGATTCGCGGACCAGCGGCACCCGTCGCCGATGGCACATTTCCGGGAAGTCCCCTGAGGTGTTGCAGAGCGATGTACGCGAAGGCCACGGCTTCCTTGGCCTCCCCGTCAAAAAAGAGCTCATCGAAGGTACGCACCGTGTGCAATGGCAGTGCCTGTCGGATCATCGACACGAGGGTCGGGTTTCGCGCCCCACCCCCGCTCAACACCACGTCGCGGAGATCGGGCCGGACGAACCGGTCGTACCCCGCCGCCATGGTCCGGGCCGTCAGCGCCGTTGCGGTGGCGACGATGTCCTCATCCCGGACGTCACCAGCCGCCTCGCGGCACGCGGCCACCAGCGCGGCCACGAAGGGGGCGTCGTATTTCTCCCGCCCCGTGCTCTTGGGCGGCGCCATCCGGTACCAGTCGTCAGCCAGCAGGGTCTCGAGCACGCGCTCGACCGGCGTCCCGGAGGCCGCCATCTGGCCGTCGGCATCGTATTGCCGGCTCGGATCGAGGGCCGTCACGACGCGATCGATCACGCCGCACCCCGGCCCCGTGTCGAAGGCCAGCGCCGGCGCCTCATGCCCGCGCGGCGGCACCACGGTGACGTTGCCGATGCCGCCAAGGTTCTGCAGGGCGCGCCACCCCGAGGCATCGGCGAACAGCTGCAGGTCGGCCAGCGAGACCAGCGGCGCACCCTGCCCCTCGGCCGCCACGTCCCGACTGCGGAAGTCGTGCACGACCCGCACCCCGAGCCGCTCGGCAATCACCGAGGCGTCGCCGATCTGCCAGGTGCTGTGCCCCGGCTCGTGCCAGAGGGTCTGGCCATGTGACGCGACCGCCGCGACTGCACCAGCGTGCAGGCCGGCCCGAGCCATCACCAGCGCCGCGGCGTCGGCCAGCCAGCGGCCAAGGTCCACGTTCAGCCGACAGAAATCCCGGGCTGTACCCTGCACCATGCCGGCGGCGAGGCGCGAGCGTTGCTCCGCCGTGTACCCCACCGACTCGAAGGCCAGCAGTTCCGGCTGGTCACCCTCGGCCGTCGGGTGAAAGCGCACCGCCGCCGCGGCGATCCCGTCGAGCGAGGTGCCCGACATCAGGCCGACGAGGACGGGGGCTGCGCCCAGCGGCGCGTCGGTGGCCATCAGGCCTCTCCCTCGATCACCGGAGGCGGCCCGGCCGACACGACGCGTCGGATCACACCGCTGGCCTGCGCCAGCGCCTCGTCGGCGGCGGCCGCGTTTACGCCGAGCAGATGCATCGTGATGGCTCGCTTCACCAGGCCGTCGGCCCGCTCGAGCAGTGCCTGCGCGTCAGCGCGCGCGACGCCGCATACCTCCGCCACGATCCGCTCGCTGCGATCCACCAGCTTCGCGTTCGACGCGCGCAGGTCGACCATCAGGTTGCCGAAGGTCTTGCCGACACGGATCATCGCGCCGGTGCTGATGATGTTGAGTGCGAGCTTGGTGGCGGTACCCGACTTCATGCGGGTGGACCCCGTGACCACCTCGGGTCCGACGACGATGACGATCGGGATGTCGATGACCTCGAGGATCGCCGTCGGCAGCGCGGTGCAGGCGATCATCGCGGTGGTCGCGCCGATGTGGCGCGCGTGGCGCAGCGCACCATGCACGTAGGGAGTGGTGCCGCTGGCGGCGATGCCGACGAAGAAGTCGTGTGCCGTGAGCGTGATCGCGTCGAGATCACGCGCGCCACCCTCCGGGCTGTCTTCCGCCCCTTCCTGCGCCCGCAGCAGCGCCGCCGGACCACCGGCGATCAGCCCGACCACGAGCCCGAAATCGGCCCCGAACGTCGGCGGAATCTCGCTGGCGTCGAGCACGCCGAGCCGCCCCGAGGTTCCGGCACCGGCGTAGACGATCCGGCCACCACTGCGCAGCGCACGTTCGGCCGCCGTCACCGCAGCCGCGAGCGCCTCACGCTGCGCCGCGACGGCGGGCACGACACCGGCATCCTCGGCCGTGATGATGTCGACGATCTCGAGCGGCGTGGCGAGGTCGATCGACGCCGAGCGCGGATTGCGCCGTTCGGTGACTCTCGCATCGCGAATCGCTGGGGTGGCGTCGGGCACTGGGTCGGGCTGAGGGATGACCGGCAACACCCCGGGATCGACCGGCGCTGTCGGCCTCACGAGTGCCCGGGTAAGCTTCGGGTCGCGCAAAGATAGTCGGTCGTCGTCGCCGGAAGCTGGCGTCGCTCGTTCGCCCTGTCGCAGGCATCATGCGTTGCCTGCATTCACCACAACTCACCGCTCCTGCCGATGGCTGCCCTCATCCCGGCTCGTCGCGTTCCGCAGCTGAGCATTGCTGCCGTCCTGCTGCTCTCCTCGTGCCGGATACCACAGCCGGCGGGGGCTCCTGTTCCGGTGCCGGCACCGGTCGCCTCACCGACGCCGCTGCGACCAACGGACACCGAGATCGCGAATCGCAATCCGGTGGTGTTCGCCGACGGCTGGCGGTTCGCCAAGAACGCTCCGGCCACGTTTGCCGAACATGGCATGGTGAGCAGCAACGCACCGCTGGCGAGTGCTGCCGGCGCCGAGGTGATGCGGCAGGGCGGCAATGCCGTCGACGCGGCCGTGGCGACCGGGTTTGCGCTGGCCGTGGTCTGGCCCGAAGCCGGCAACATCGGCGGCGGAGGCTACATGGTGATCCAGATGGCCGATGGTCGGCGCGAAGTGGTGGACTATCGCGAGGTCGCACCGCTGGCGGCATCGCGTGACATGTACCTCAAGCCCGACGGCACCACCGATGGCAGCATCATCGGCTGGCGCTCGAGCGGGGTCCCGGGTGCGGTGGCCGGGTTGGTCGCGGCGCAGGCGAAGTACGGCAAGCTGACCCGGGCGCAGGTGATGGCTCCGGCGATCCGCATGGCCCGTGACGGATTCACGGTGGACAGCGGGTTGTTCACCAGCATTTCCCGCAGCCGGGCACTGCTGACGCGA
The DNA here is from genome assembly GCA_031411975.1 of Gemmatimonadaceae bacterium. Taxonomy (GTDB): domain Bacteria; phylum Gemmatimonadota; class Gemmatimonadetes; order Gemmatimonadales; family Gemmatimonadaceae; genus JACMLX01. The sequence continues at coordinate 35,083 of JANOCB010000043.1, read as the reverse complement.
TTCGCCGGGCGCGGCGTGTTCCTGCCGGGTGACAGTGCACCGCCGATCGGATCGACGTTCCGGCAGCCTGTGCTGGCGCGCACGCTGCAGGCCATCGCGCAGGATGGCGCGACCGCGTTCTATCGCGGCTGGATCGCCGACAGCATCGCGGCTGAAGAGCAGCGTGGCGGCGGCATCATCACCAAGGCCGACCTCGAGAGGTACACCCCCCGCTGGCGCGAGCCGCTGGTCTGGACGTACCGCAGCTATACGCTGGTCGGCATGCCCCCCTCGTCCTCGGGTGGGGTGACGATGGCGGAAACGATGAACATCATGGAGCACGAGTCACGCATGCCGGCCTTCGGCAGCGCGGCGTACCTGCACCTGCTGGGCAGCGCGTACCAGCGCGCCTTCATCGACCGCAACAGCAAGCTCGCCGATCCGGACTTCTACCCGGTGCCGATCGCGCAGCTCACGAGCAAGAACTACGCACGCGGCCTGTTCACGTCGATCGACCGCACCAGGGCCACACCCACGCCGACGGTGACGCAGCAGATGGCCGAGGGCACCCACACCACGCACTACTCGGTGGTGGACGGCGATGGCAGCGCGGTGGCGACGACCACCACGCTCAACAACTCGTGGGGTAGCGGCGTGTACCTCACCAGCGTGGGGTTCATGATGAACGACGAGATGGATGATTTTGCGGTGCAGCCGGGCAAGCCGAACATGTTCGGTCTCGTGCAGGGCGAAGCGAACAAGATCGAACCGGGCAAGCGCATGCTGTCCGCGATGTCACCCACCGTGGTGCTCGATGCGCAGGGCACGGTGCAGATGGTGGCCGGTGCGGCCGGCGGTCCACGCATCATCTCGGCGACGAGCCAGGTGATCCTCAACGTGATCGAGTTCGGCATGCCGCTGGCCGACGCGATGCGCGCGCCGCGCATCCATCATCAGGCGCTACCCGACGAGATCCGCCTCGAGACCAACGGCTTCCCCGCCACCGCCATCGACGCGCTGCGGGCGATGGGCCACAAGGTGGAGTTCATCGGCGGCATCGCCAACGTCAACGCCATCCGTCGTGTGCCCGGCGGCTGGCACGGCGTCTCCGAACCGCGTGCCTTCGGAGCTGCAGTCGGGTACTGACTTCATCGCCGCAGGGTGAACTGCGTCACGCCGAAGCGCTGAGGGGCGCAGAAGGCGCGGACATGTTGCATGGCGTCGTGTATCAATGTTCAGACAACGAGGTGAACGGCACTCACGAGTGCAGTTCCCCTCGTCCTTTCAACACGAAGCGCCGACGGTCATCAGCTCCGCCAGTGCCTCGGCGTGCTCTGCGACCCTCAGCGCTTCTGAGTGACGCAGTGACACGGTCAACGCAAAGGCGCCGGATCAGCGCATGCGGGCGAGTTCGAGGCGGGCGCCCTTGTCGTCGCGGACGCCCATGTAGACCACGCCGGCGCCGAAGCCGGCGATGACGCGGCCGAACGGGAATGCGACACGATCGATCAGCACCCCGCTGCGATTGATCACGTCGTAGACCGGGCCACCGTTGTGGACTTTGCTGGTGCGGATCCAGAGGTTGCCGTCGAGATCGGCCTTCATGGCGCCGGTGCCGAAGGCCGGGCGGTAGTCGGGGATCTCGGAGATCGGCACCATGTTGAGCGCCGGCGGCGACATGGCTGGTGCCGCACCTCCCGCACGCGGCGAGCCGCCGGCGCCGGGAGGGCCGCCGATCTCGATCCGCATCGACGTCACTTCGCCGCCACCGCCCGGCGCACCACCGAATACGGCGCCGACCGCACCCGCCGCCGTCGTCGTACGAGCACGCTGCGCTTCGGCGGCCGTTTTCGCCGAGTCGACGAAGGCGGTCTTGGCTTCGTCGCTGAGGCGCTGCCAGTCGAAGGGAATCTTCGGCGTGCTGCTGCGCGTGCCGTCCGGCGCCAGCCAGTCGATGTGATAGTCAGCGCCGCGCAACACGGCGAGGGTGCCGTCAGGCAGCAGCGTCCAGTCATCCACCACCGGCATCGGATTCATCATCATCGAGATCGAGACCTGCCCGCGATCGTTCTGGGTCATGCTCGCGCGGGTCTTCGGGATCTTGAAGAAGCTGGCCGTGTCGAGCGCACGCGTATCGAGCGCCACGCGCAGGATCGGTGCGGAGTCGGGCATCTCGGGAATCCGCGGCATCGACGACGGGGCGCCGGCCGCCGGCGGTGGTGGCAGATTCGGGCGCGTGAAGCCACGATACACGATCCGGCCCTTGCTGTCGAAACCCGGCGTACCGAAAGGCCCGCCCACCATGAACATCGCATCGTTGGGACGCGGCACCGCCATCACCCGCACCACCTTCCCCATCGCGTCCAGCACCAGCATCGACAGCGATGACGGATCGATGAACAGCGTCGAGTCGCCGCGATACGGAATCATGCCGGCAATGCGCCCACTGTACGCGTTGGCCGTGGCGAGTGTGGTGTCGGCCAGCACCGCTTCCGTTGCAAAGCTGGAGTCCAGCAGCACCAGCTGGCGTCGTGTGATGTCGTTCACCAGCACTTTCCCGCTCGGCAGCGGGCGCACCGAGGCCACGCTGCCAAGTGCATCGGCCGGTGACACACGCACCACGGGCCCCAGCGCGCGAACCGTCGGGAGCGACTGCGCCGACACTGCGCCGGCGGTGGCGAGGAGCGCCGCGAACGCCACGAGTGAACGGACCGGTGAGGTCGTCATGATGCCGTATGCCGTGTGTGAATGGTGAATCATGAAAGGTATCGCTGCGGTGTTCATCGGATGATGATCGTCTGTCCGCCGCCACCCTGCGGAATCGCCATGCCACCGCCCATCATCATGCCGCCGAAGTCGATGCCGCCGCCGATGGTCCCCGAACGGATCGAGGCCAGGTAGCGCTGATCGAGATGGCTGGCGACGATCGGTGGCAGCAGGCGCCGCTGGTCCGCCGTGAGCACACCGCGAATGGACGGTGCGAGCATCTTCAGCAGGTCGATGGAGCTCTCGCGGGCCCGCTTGTACAGGCCGTAGGCGATGTCCTCGTCGTAGCGATCATCGAGCCTGGCAAACGCCTTCACGACCGGCGCCCAGATCGCGGCCTGCCGAATGGTGAACAGGCGGTTCATGGTGGCGATGCTGTCGGCCTGCGGACCGCTGAGCTTGAGGGAGTCAGCCTGACGAAGAATCTGTGCGAGCGGATTGATGGTCACGCCCCCCCCACCATACATGGCGTTCAGCTGCGGCTCGCCGGCCTTCTGTCCCGGCGTCCGCCGGCCTCGATCCAGCGCCTGGGTCAGCACCTGCCGCTCGCGCGACGCGCCCAGATCGAACCGCATCTGCGCCGTGATGGTCACTGGCGATCGGACGGTGGTGAAGGCCGGACGGGTGGCGCCGAATCGCTGATTCACTTCGTAGCGATACCGCTGCGCCGCCGCGTCAAAGCCGCGGACGTACAGCAGCGTCGGATCGGGCTGCGCCGGCTGGCCCCAGCCGCGAAGGTTGTTCGACCCATGCAGCAGCAGGTCGGCCGCACCGAGCGGATTGCCGACCTGGAACGACAGCGTCGCCCGCTGTGGCAGTCGCAGCTTGAGCGGATTGAACGAGATGCTGAGGAAGGCAGACTGCGTCCACACACCCTTGCAACTGTTACGTGCCGCGAGGCTTCCCAGCTGACGCTCGAGGCACTCGCGGGCGTCGTCGCTGGCGGTGGCCAGCAGCGAGCGGATGCCCGCCGCCGTCGCTGCATCCGATGTCGATGCGGGGTTCAGTACGTAGGCCCGATCGTTCACGAGGCCGTCGCCATTCACATCGCCGCCGACGAGCGGCGTGAACGGATTGCCGGACCGGATGTTGCCGAACCAGCTCACGCGCACGGCATCGAAGAAGTTGTAGCCCAGCGTGTACTGGTACTGGTGCCGCGTGTCGAACGACGAGCGCGACCACTCGATCGCGCGCGGATCGCCGACGGTGCTCTGGAAGCCCCGGAACTGCTCACGCACGTTGCCGTAGACATACGAGAGGCTCCACTGCAGCCGCGAATTGAACGTGAACGGCGACACCCGCAGGCTCACCTGCCGCGATTCACTCCGCAGGTCGGACTGATTGGCATTCACCACGTTGAACTGCGGCGAGAGGCGCGACAGGCGTGGCGCCGCGGCACCGGTGCGAGGATCGATCCCCGACGCCGGCACGAACACGGGCCGTCCACCTTCATCGGCGAGCGCAAACTGCGTCGTGCCGGCGAAGTTCAGGTCCACCGTCGCCGGCTGATTCATGTTCCGCGAGTATGTCACATCGAGGCTGGCGTTCAGGCGGTTCCGCAGCACGGGGCCATTCCATTGCAGATTGCTGCGGAGGCTGCGTGTCGCGGCCCAGTTGGCGGCATACAGCGTCACGTTGGGTGCTGCATTGGCAAAGGGCGACGTCACCGTGCCGTCGGCGCACTGCTGCGGCACCAGCGACGGATTCGCGAGCCAGCCGTTCCACTGCGGCGCCGGTGCTGCGGCGCCGAAGCAGCCGAGCTGCTGCACGGCGCCGGCAAGGCCCGTGTTGTCGATCGCCGTCCCGGGCAGCCCGGCGGGTGGCACGTTCTGAAAGATGCCGATGCCGCCGCGCACCACCGCACGCGGCGCGCGGAACGCACCGTCGAAGGCAGCGATCTGCGGTGCGGTGCCCAGCGTCCATGAGAACCCGACGCGCGGGCTCACGTAGAGGCGGTTGGGCACCGAGGTGTTCCGCGTGCCAAGGACCCGCTCGATCTCCGGATTCTCCACCGGACCACGATCGAAGCGGTTGCCGTCCACACGGACGCCATACTGGATCTGCAGATCGGGGCTCTTGCGCCATGCGTCACCCAGCGAGAACGCGGCGATGGTCTGACTGCCGCTTCGCACCCGTGGCGCCAGCTGGCGCGTGAACGACACCGCTCGCCCCGCCTCGAGATCAGCGAGTGAATTGAACGTGTACGATCCGAGACGGTTCACCGTCTGATCCACCTGCAACACGTCGTGCCGCAACTCGCTGGTGAACTTGAGGCGATGTTTGCTGTCGCGCGTGAACCACGACAGCGTGTTCAGCACACCGGCACTGGCATTCTCCTGCGACGTTGCCAGAAAGGGATTGCCGCCGAACTGCAACACGCGCAGCCCCTCGGTGCCATCGGCGAACTGCGAATTTACACGAACGTTCGCACTTGGCAGGTCGAAGAACGGTGTGCCGAAGTTGCGCGATGCGCTGAGGGTGACGTTCGTCTCGGTGAGGATGCCACTGTCGAAGTACGCCGAATGCCTGCCTGACAGTCCCGCATTCCAGTTGATGCGTTCTCCGCTGTGGGCGGGCAGTTCACTCACCGATCCGCTCACCGGAGACGTGCGATTCCACGCCCCGTTCCCCGTGAACGTGAAGGCCTGTCCCGTGCGCGAACCCGGCGGCGCCACGTTGATGGCGGCGAAGAGGTTGCCCTGATCGCTGAACCGATTCTGCGGGTTCGAGGCGGTGGTGGCCGGCACGCCGAGACGCTCCAGGATTCCGAGCAGGCGCGTCGCCGAGTCGGGGGCGAGTCCGCTGGTGAGCAGGCCGCTGGCGTTGGTATTGAGCACCGAGCGCAGATCGTTGCTGCGACGTCCAAGCTGGTACGACAGGTTGTAGAACGCCTTGTCCACCACCAGCGGGCCGGCCACGGCGCCACCGAGCGAAGCGTTGCTGAACTCCTGTCCCAGCGAGCGCGCGCCGGCGTCGGCGAACTGCAGCGCGGGTGCGTCGAGATTCAGGCTCATCGAGCGTGAGCGAAAGTTCGATCCGCCCGGCGTTCGAATCGAGAACTGGGCGCCGCTGAATCCACCGCGCGACACATCGTACGGCGCCGTGACCAGCGATGTCGTGAACCCGGCGTCACGCGGCAGGTTCGACCCGTTGAAGTTCTGGCCGTTGAGTGTGCTGTTGTTCTGGTCGGGGGTGAGCCCCAGCACGGAGTATCCGGATGGATCGCCCTCGGCGCCTGGTACGAGTTGCACGCCCGGCAGCGAGGCCGCCATGGCGGCAAGATCGCCCGCCTGACCTGCGGCCACGTTGCCGGGGCTGACGGAGCGTTCACTGCCGCTGATGTCCGGGGTGCGATCGTCTCGCGTGGTGCGCGGTCGGTCACCTACCACACGCACCTCGTCGAGCTGCGCGACGGTACGAGAGAGCCGCGCATCAGCCAGCAGCACCTCCTGATCGGCACTGCGCTTCACCTCGAACCGCTTCGGCGCAAAACCGAGTGCCGTCACGGTGATGAAGTAGTCGCCATCACCACCGGGGAAGGTGATCGTGAACCGGCCCCGCGTATCGGTGCGTGCGTTGCGGTTGACGTTCCCCGCCAACGAGGTCGCGGTGATCCGGGCGCCGGCAATCGGCACCGAGTCGGGGCCGGTGATCAGACCGCGGATGACGTCGAGCTGCTGCTGGCCCTGCAATGGTGCGGCGACGACGAGCGCGGCGAACGCGAGCCACTGCACGACGAAACGACGGAGGGGCACGGAGAGGCGGGCGAAGTGGTGCAGCAGGACCGGGGGCGATGGTCGGTGCTTCGACCACCGCCAACCCGGCACGGTTTACTCTGCTACACCATACGCCCCACTCTCGTTGGCGTCAGTTGCGGACGGTCAGCGCGCTGCCGAGGCGAACGGTGAGCGCCGCGTTTTCCGGGAGACAGGCGAGGCGGTCACCGGTCATCGCCGCCGTCGCGGCACCAGCCAGGCCACCTGCGGCAGCACCGACCACCGTGCGCTGGGCACGGCTGCCACCACCGATGACGTTGCCGATCACGGCGCCGGCTGCGGCACCGATCGCCACCTTCTTGCCGTCGCCGCCCTTGCGCTCCATGACCACCGCGTCGGTGGATACGCTGCCGGCGACGGTGTAAGTCTCACCACCGAAGGTCAGGCTGCGGACGTCGAACTCGAGCTCCGCGGCATCACCCTGCGAGCCGGAGGTCTTCGACTTCGTCACGACCAGACCGACCCGCGCACCGGCGGGAATGGCCACGCCATTGCTGCCGCTGACGCTGCTGTTCGTCGTCGCCGTGACCCGATCACCGACCGTGAGGGTGTTGCTGCACACCTTCGCGCCATTGGAGACAGTGATGCTGGTACCCGACGCGATGACCCCGGACGAGCTCGACGACGGCGCCGGCTCGGAACCGGCCGTTGATGCCACCGGGCGGGGCGCGGCAGGCCGCGAGGCCGGGCGGCTTGCCGGCCGTGGCCGGGCGGCCCTGGGCGCAGGCGCTTCGGCCGGATTCTCACGACCGCTCACCAGCGGATCCTCGGCGGTCGTCGCCGCGACGGTCGGCGGCGGGAGCACCTCCACGGCCGTGACCGAGTCACCGCTCATGGAACGGACCGTGTCGCCGACGGCTGATACATCAGCAGCCGTGTCACTCGACTTCTTGTCACCACAGGCGCTCAGCAGCAGGGCTACGGCAGCCAGCGGGGCGAACATTCGGGGCATAAGTTCAGTTGATCGCATGTCTTCTCCTTGTGCAGATGGTCGCGCCACGGCGTCTGTGCTTTCGTCGTTGGAGCGCTTGGCAACCTGATGAGCAAGCCCCGTACCAGCAGCCTGCGATCCCTGCGCGCGCTCGTGCCATACGTGTACACCTACCGGGGCCAGATGGCCCTCGGCCTGGTCTGCGTGGTCGGCTCGAGTGCGATCTCCAGCATCATCCCCTGGCTCCTGCGCCGGGCCATCGACGACCTGGAGGCCGGCGCCCCCTCGCGCGAGCTCTGGCTCCTCGCCGCGGCGATGACCGGCACGGCCCTCGTGACCGGCGTCCTGCGGTTCCAGATGCGGAACATCCTCAACGCGGTCAGCCGCTACGTGGAGTACGACCTGCGGAACGCCATGTTCCGGCATCTGGTCACGCTCGACGCAGGCTTCTTCGGCCGGAACCGCACCGGCGATCTCATGGCCCGCCTCACCAACGACCTCTCGGCGGTGCGCATGGTGGCGGGGCCGGCAATCATGTACCTCGTCAACACCATCGCCGGCGGCATCTTCGCGCTGATCTTCATGCTGCGGATCAGCCCCTCGCTGACCGGCATCGCCGTCCTTCCGATGGTGCTCCTGCCGATCGTGATGGCGGTCCTCGGTTCGCTGATCCACAAGCGGTTCGAGGCCGTGCAGGAACACTTCGGCGTGATGACGACGCACGCGCAGGAGAACATCAGCGGCGCGCGCATCGTCCGTGCGTTCCGGCAGGAGGCCGCTGAAGCGGCGCACTTCGGTGCGCTGAACGAGGAGTACCTGCGCCGCAACATGGGCCTCGCCAGGCTGTACGGGCTCATGTCGCCCGGACTGCAGCTGCTGGCGGGACTGGGGGCGGTCGCGGTCCTCGGCATCGGCGGCGCGGCCACGCTGCGGGGCGAGATCACGACCGGTGATTTCGTTGCGTTCGGCCTCTTTCTCTCGATGCTGACGTGGCCGCTGATCGCACTCGGCTGGGTGATCAATCTCTTCCAGCGCGGTGCGGCGAGCATGAACCGCATCAACGACATCCTCAGTGCCACCGCGTCGGTCGTGACTCCCGTGCAGCCCACGGCCCTGCCGCCGAACACCGGCCGCGGACGCACGCTCGAGTTCCGGAACGTCGGGTATCACTATCCGGTGGCGGAGGGCGACACGCCGCGCTGGGTGCTGCGCCACGTGTCGTTCCGGGTCGAGGCCGGCGCGACGGTCGGCATCGTGGGCGCCACCGGCAGCGGCAAGAGTGCGCTGATGGACCTGATCCCGCGCTTCTGGAATCCGCAGGAGGGCGAGATCCTCGTTGACGACGTCCCGATCGGTATGATCCCCCTGGAGGCGTTGCGCTCGGCCATCGGCTATGTGCCACAGGAAACGGTGCTGTTCAGCGACACGATCCTCGCCAACCTCACCTACGGTGGCAACGACGACGACGCGGCACGCGCCGCGGCAGCGGTGGCACAGCTCGACGCGGCGATCGTGGATCTCCCTGACGGCTATGCGACGGTTCTCGGTGAGCGCGGCATCAACCTCAGCGGCGGCCAGAAGCAGCGCGCCGCGATCGCACGTGCCCTCGCCCGCGATCCGCAGATCGTGCTGCTGGATGACGCACTCAGCGCGGTGGACACCGGCACCGAGGCGGCGATCCTGCAGGGCCTGCGCGAAGAGCTGACCGGACGCACGGCGCTGATCGCGTCACACCGGGTCAGTGCGGTGCGCGATGCGTCATGGATCGTGGTCCTTGCCGAAGGCCGCATCGTGGAACAGGGCACACACGACATCCTCGTCGCCGAGCGTGGTCGCTACTGGCAGCTGCTCAGCAGGCAGCAGGTTTCCGACGAGCTCGACGCAGCGACTGTCTGAGCTGGCAATCCGTGAAGGCCCTGACAAGAGCAACGCAAAATTAGACGGCCTCGCGCCGCCGCCCTAGATACGACGCCCGATCTCGACGAGCGGCTCGCCAGCGGCCAGCAATTCTGCGACGCGGGGCCACGCATCCAGCACCACCGTGCGCAATTCCGCATTGCGGACGTTGCCGCACGTGACCCACACGACTTGTGGCGGGGGGCCATGCCGCTCGACCAGCTCCACAAAATCGTCATCCTTCGTGACCACGACGGCCGCCTGGCCGTTCCGCGCCGCCGCAAAGATGGCCGGATCGTCGGCGTCGAGCTGCGCCACCTCCGCGACGTGCCACGCCTCGATCCCGTGCGTCTTCCGCAGCCAGCGCGCCAGTGCGGGGGGAAGTTGCGCGTCGACCCAGACTACCCCATCCGCCCGCGCGCCCGTCATCCCGGCTTACGCCGCGACGTTCGGATGGTTGAGGCGCCGGGCGGCGTAGAGCAGGCAGGCGGCAATATCGTCGGCCTCCAAATACGGATACTCCTCGAGGATCTGTGCGTTCGATTCGCCGGCGGCCAGCAACTCCAGGACATCGATGACGCGGATGCGCATGCCCCGAATGCAGGGGCGTCCCCCGCATTGTTCAGGGCGGACGGTGATGCGCTGGAGCAGCTCGGTGGGCGTCATGGGCATGGGGTGAGGACTACAGAAAGATAGGCCGGCGCGACACGCCGGAACAGCGCGCGGCCCTCCGAACAGCGCCACGGCCGCGGGGGGGCGCCGACGGCTATTTCCGCTCGACCCGTGCCGCGGCCACCGCGTTCGCCGCATGCATCAGTCTCAGTCCCTTGGCATTGGTGTCGGCGGTTGCCAGTAGCAGACGACGCAGGTCAGCCCCGCTCAGCTTCGGATTTGCCACCAACATCTTCGCCGCCGTGTTCGAGACGAGCGGGGCCGCGAACGACGTGCCAGTCGCGAATCCCTGTGCGCCTCCAGGCAATCGTGCTGGAATTCTCCAGCCGTGGGCGAAGAGCGCGACCTCTGGACCAACGTTGGTGAACGCGGGCAGATCCCCCGCGTCGTTGACCGCACCAACCAGAACAAAGTTCGACACGTCCAAGCGGGTCGCCGGATTGGATCTCGCTACGCTTTGGCCTTCGTTACCGGCCGCCCCCACGAAGAGCACCCGCGGCGACGCGAGCATCCCAGCGCGCAGGACGGCGCGCACGGTGTCGACCGAGTACCGCGCGATCGCGGCTCGCTCTGCGACGGACAGGGTGGGCGCACACTGCTCCAGATTGCGGACGTAACTGCGCTCGTAGCGGCCCCAGGACATGTTTACCACTCGGGACCCGCTCGCGACGAGAAACGTGAGCAAGTCGTGGATGGACGCGGCTTCGCGATCGGCGAGTTCACGCGTCCAACATGGCACAGGGGGATTACCATGCCACCATTCCATGCGGGCAATCACGATCTCGGCCTGACCGTGATCGACGAGCGCCGCGTCCACCACCGACGTGCCATGTGTGTAGCCGGTCCAACGCCCAAGCTCATCCTCTGCAAGCTTGCGTTCGGCCGGAGTCATGGCCGCCATGCGCTGGGTCATCGCGCGCGCGGCCGGACTGTTCACGAACGTATCGATGTCATCGAGCGCCATCGTGGCCGCATTCAATTCGTCCTGCCGAGCGAGCAAGGCCGGCGGCAAGACTTCCATCGGCGTGTCCTGCCGCAGCTTGAACGGGTCGTAGCCGCGCAGCAGGACTCTGCCGCGTGCGTCCCGCGCCAACCGACCCGCAAACAGCGTCGTGTCAACGCCGCTGTCCCAGATCCCGATACGAATCGGTTTCGCTTTCGGGTCGGCGGGAATCGACACGCTCCGGGCCGGCCAGATGTTGACCTTGGGCGCTGGCCGGGGCGCATTCGGAGGCGCGGAATCCGTGGCCTGCGCCGACAGGGGAAGGCTGGCACCAAACGCGAGCATGACCGCCGTGCAGAACGATCGACGCATGGTCCGTGTCTCCGAAAGTGGATACGAGGAAGCCGTGTTGACCCGGTCATCGACAAGCATCATCGGCGCCACGGAATCCGTCAAGCGCGCGTCACTGGCCGATGGCCGCGTCGTGGAACAGGGCACCCACGACATGCTCGTCGCCGAGCGCGGTCGCTACTGGCAGCTGCTCAGCAGACAGCAGGTGTCGGATGAACTCGACGCAGCGACTGTGACGCTGTAGCACACGATGTCGCACATCGTGAGACCGTCCAACGGCTGAACGCAAAAATGCGACCGACCGCGAAACTGCCGTCTGCAAAGCAGCGTGCCGGCATTAACAGAGCGGAGACATTGACGTTGGGGCTTCCGACGACGTCGTCGGGAACGGTCATCTCGCCCGTGTACACAACCGCACGCATTGGAATCGCTCGCTCGGCTCCGGGCTCGCCGTTTTGCGGCTGTGCAGTTTTGCGTTCAGCCGTTCAGCTGTTCAGATGCGTGCGCGCAGGAATCCTGGGGTGAAGTCGACGAGCCATCCGGCCATGGTGGTGAAGGCGCCGGTGAGGAGCAGCAGGCCGACGACGATCATGAGTGCACCGGCGATGCGGTTGACCACGCCGAGATATCGCCGCATCCGCTGGAATCCGGCGAGGAAGCGGTCCACCATCAGCGCCGAAAGAATGAACGGCACGCCCAGCCCCATCGCGTAGGCGAAGAGCAGCAGCAGGCCGCGCTGCAGGTCGGCCACGGACGACGTGTACGCCAGGATGCCGCCGAGCACGGGACCGAGACAGGGTGTCCACCCAGCGCCGAAGGCGACGCCGACGAGCACCGTGCCCAGGTATCCGAGCGGCTTGTCGGCGAGATGAATGCGCCGTTCCGCATCGAGTGCCCCGATGCGGAGCACCCCCGCCATGTAGAGCCCGAACACGATCAGCAGCACGCCGCCGGCACGCGTGATCCAGACGCGGTGCGCGAAGAGCATGCGTCCCAGCACCGTCGCCGTGGCGCCCAGTGCAAGGAAGATCAGCGTGAAACCCAGCACGAAGAGCAGTCCGTGCGTGAGTGCGGTGCGGCGGGCCTTGCCGACGTCGTCGAGCCCGAGGCCGGTGATGAAGGTGACGTAGCTCGGAATCAGCGGGAGCACGCACGGCGACAGAAAGCTCAGCAGCCCGGCCGAGAAGGCGAGCGCGAACGGGATCGTGGCAGCGGGCTCCATGGCAGCAGGCGGTGGCTGGCCGGACTATCGGCGCGGGCCGCCACTGCGCTGGCATTCGGCGCAGACGCCATAGATCACCAGCCGGTGGCGCTGGCGGCTGTAGCCGTGTGATTCGGCGATGATCGTGGTCATGCGCTCGAGCCGTTCGTCGCGGAATTCGTCAACGCGACCGCAGACGGTGCAGAGCAGGTGTTCGTGGTGCGGAATGCCACGCGATGGTTCGAAACGACGGAACCCTTCGCCGAAATCACGTTCGACGACCAGACCGCTCTTCACCAGCAGGTCGAGCGTGCGATAGATAGTGGCTGTGCCGGCGTTGTCACCGCCGGCGGCCACGTCGGTGGCAACTTCCTCCGCCGACATGTGGCGGTCGGAGGCGAAGATCACGCCGGCAATCGCGAGACGCTGCGGAGTGACCGGCAGGTTGTGCTGACGGAGATACTGACGGAACTGCGCCAGGTCGTCGCGCACACCGGCGCGGTCGTCCGGGTGTTGCAGGGTCAGGCCGCCGGTGCGACGCGCGTTGGTGCGAGCAGTGCGGCCAGCGCATCGAGGCTGACGAGTTCGGGATCTGCGGGCTCGGTGCTGCGGTGGCGCACACCACGGAGCACGGCTTCGACCGCCGCGAGCGGTGCATCGGCTTCTTCCTGCACGTCGACAGCCCACTTGCCGCGATCGATGCCCTTGATCGTGTGTCGATAGGCGGCGGTCAGGATGCGCAGGCGTGTCAACGCGAGGGGCGCGGGCGGCAGCGCGGCATCGGGCGCGGTGGTGTCATCCAGCACGGTGAGTGGCGGCAGGGGCAGGACCGTCGCGATGACGGCGACGCCGGTCTCCATCGTGCCGCGCCGGATCGGCGGGAACAGGTGCAGCTCGACGACGTCGGCGAGCGGCACTCGAGTGAGCACGGTGCGGAGAAAGCGTTCCTGCGTTTCGGTCATCCGAAAGTCCAGAAAGAGGCGGCCACGGCGCCGCGACACGGGCGGGAGCCCGTCAGGGGGGCATGGCGTGCCGACGACGGCACGTTCACACCGGGCACGACCATGTCCGAGCGGTAGGCGGAAGCCACGTGATACCCCGCCCCGGAGCGGCAGTGCCGCATGGCGACGGGAGGGATATGTCAATTTGCTTGCAGGAACGTGCGTTCTCAACCTCCGGCCGAGCCTGTCAGGTTACAGCGCCTTCATCTCGTCGCGATGGCCGAGTTGCGCCGGACATCTGATCATCAGATGTTTGAGGATGGCTACCATCCCCCGACTCTCACTCGCCGACGCCACCGCCGCACAACTCGAGACCCGAATCGCCGCCAACGAATGGCCCATCGGCGCCCGACTCCCCACCGAAACGGAACTGATGCGCCAACTCGGCATCGGACGAAGCACCGTCCGGGAAGCCGTCCGGACCCTCGCCCGCGTCGGACTCGTCCAGGTCCGCCAGGGTGACGGCACCTACGTCACCGGCCGCCCCACCGACGACGAGCCGCTCCGACTCCGCTGCCAGCGCGCCCAGCTCCACGAAATCCGCGACGTCCGCGAAGCCCTCGACCTCCAGGCCGCACGGCTCGCGGCCGAACGCCGGAGCGACGAAGACCTCGTCGCGCTGCGTGAACATCTCGATGCCCGGGCCGCAGCCCTCGCGGCGCTCGACGCCCACGCGTTCGCGGATGCCGATGTCGCCTTCCATCTCCGCATCGTCACCGCCACGCAGAACGACATGCTGATCGACCTCTACCGAGTCCTCGGCGAGTCGCTCGTGCAGTCGCTCACGATCCACAAGCGCGAGAATGCCTTCCGCGATGCCGATACCTCGGCGGAGCATGAAACCCTCCTCGCCGCCATCATCACCCGCGATCCTGCGGCAGCCTCCGACGCCGTCACCACGCTCTTCCGGCGCGGACGCGACATCCCGCGACAGACCACCGGCCTGGAGCTGATGCCGTGACGGCCGTTTCCGTCGTAATGCCGCCGAGCACCGCCACCAACGCGCAGTTCGATCGTCCGTCGGTGCTGCGCCTCATGCTCGGTCACGGCGCCACCGACTTCTATCAGGCGGCCGTCCCGGCACTCGTCCCGTACTTCATCGCGACGTTCCACCTGACGCTGGCGCGGGGCGCGAGCGCGGTGTTCGCCGCGACAATCCTCTCCGCCGTGCTGCAGCCATACTTCGGATGGCTCGCCGATCGAAGGGCCATGCCATGGCTCACGACCTACGGCCTGATGCTGGCCGCCGGTGGTGTGGCAGCCGCACTGATGGCGCCCACCTACACGCTTGCCCTCATCGCCGTCGCGCTCGCCGGTATCGGCGTCGCCGCGTTTCACCCCGAAGCGACACGTGCTGTCAGCACCTTCTCGGCCGACCGCAAAGGCACCGGGATGAGCTTCTTCACCATCGGCGGGAACATCGGCTTTGCGCTGGCGCCGATCATCGTCGTCCCGCTGGCCAATCCGGAAAGCCGCGGCGTGCTGGCCGCACTCTGTCTGCTGTCGATTCCCTGCGCCTGGGTGCTGAATCGTGCGATGGGTGCGCTGCCACGGGAGCGCAAGAGCAAGGCACATGCGAATGATCACACGATGCCGCATGACGCATGGGGTGCCTTCGCGCTGCTGGGCGTGGCAATCGGCATGCGGAGCATGATGTTCGTGGCGATGAACACCTTTCTCCCCACCTACTGGTCGCGCAACCTGCACGTGTCACTGCAGAGCGGTGCCGTCGCTCTCTCGATGCTGCTGCTGATCGGCCTCGGTGGCGTGCTGCTGGGCGGCCGCATGGCGGATCGCTACGGCGCGCGGCGTGTGATCCTGTGGAGTTTCATCGCCATCGGACCGGCGTTCTGGCTGCTGGGCAGCGCACACACGGCGCTGCAGGCATGGCTGGTACTGCCGGTGCTGGCCTTCACGCTCTTTGCGCCGGGTGGCGTGATGGTCGTACTCGGTCAGGCGTACCTGCCGCGCCACGTCGGCACTGCGTCGGGAGTCACCGTGGGACTTGCCGTGACCTTCGGTGGTCTGGCCGCGCCGCTGCTCGGGCGCATCGCCGACGTCCACGGACTGCACACGATGATCCTGCTGCTCGCGGCCTGCGGGCCACCGATGGCGTTGCTCGCCTGGAAGCTGCCGGATCGCCGGCACGCCTGAACACGCGAGGCATCAGCGCTCCGGTGGCTGGTGCACGGGCACGTTGCGGCGGACATCCTGCACCAGCCCCGCCGCCTCGCGGTAACCCGTGACGATGGCCTGGCCACCGGCGATTGACCGACCGAAGACCGGCATGCGGATCGACCACTTGCTCACGATCCAGGCGCCGTTCGGCAGTCGCCGGAGGAACACGTCACCGCCGGCATGCTCGGCGTAGATCGGCAGCAGCTGTCGCGATGCCACATAGCGATACGCGATCTGGCGCAGTTCGCCGGTGTTCACGTCGACGTAGGCGGTACCCTCCACATCCGCGACCCGACGGCCCCGGATCGGCTGAAAGCGCAACTCCGCCAGCAGCGCGTTCCGGTCCCGCTTCGGCGTACTGAAGCAGTGCGTGGCAAGAAATGCGTCGCTCAGCAGCACCTGTTCATCGGGTGCGAAGTACGACATGGAGCCATCGTCGTCGCGCCGGACGTATCCAAGCGTTGCCAGCGACACGGGATCGTCGGCCTGCACGAGCCGGCCGGCGCCCTGTGCGTCGCGGGTCACCGCGGTTCCACGTTCCTCGAGTGTCGGCGAGAGTTCGTTGGTGCGCTCGATCACGCGCAGCGGCGGCAGTGCAACCCCCTCGCGCTGAGTGATCGCGGCGGCACGCAGTGCCAGCGAGACCTGCTCCCACAGGGCACCGGTGCGATCGTCACCGTCCGGTGCGCGTCCGCAGGTGTTGCGCGCCACCACCTGCACCCTGGCCAACATCTGCTGCACGCTGGCCACGGTGAGGGCGAGCGTCCGCGTACCGCCGGCCTCGACGACTACGCCAGGCACCTGCCGCGGCCGCACCCCGATCCGCCGGATGGTGATCGTGTACGTCCCCGCGACCGACAGCCGCAGCGTCACCGCGCCGCCATCACCGCTCAGGCCATCTGCGCGACGCGCGCCCGTCGAATCGAGCGCCGTCACCAGCACACCGCTCACCGGCGCCGCCGTGCTCGAGTCACGCAGCTCGACCCGCAGGGCCTGCGCGCCGACATCCGGCGCGCAGCGCAGACTGACCAGTGCGACAGCGAGCAGGCCACCGAGGAAACGCGAGGAACTCTTGAGGAATGACATGATTAGGTATGCTACGACGGCGCGAGAGGTCCGGCGCCGCACATTCTAACGTCTTCTCCAGCTGAACCCGACATGGCCGCCCACACGATCAAGCCGCTCGTCACCGCCGTTGCGAACTCCACCGGGGGCCGCAACGGCCACACCGAAACCACCGATGGCTCCGTCAGTGCCCACCTCTCCGTGCGGAAGGAGATGGGTGGTCCCGGCCTGCCTGATACCACCACCCCCGAGCATCTGTTCGCGGCCGGCTACGCGGGCTGCTTCGGCGGGGCGCTGGAGTTCGTGGCCAGTCAGCACAAGAAGGATGTGAAGGGCGCCGTGGTGACGTGCACCACGTCGGTCGGCCCGCGCGAGGGCGGCGGGTTCGGCATCGCGGTGTCGATGCACGTGAAGGTGCCGACGCTGAGCACCGCCGAGGCCGAGGTGCTGGTGAACGAGACGCACGAGAAGGTGTGTCCGTACAGCCATGCCACGCGCGGCAACATCGACGTCACGCTGGTCACCGAAGGCACGAACTGATCACGCATCGGTGACGGACCGGTCACGCTGACAGCACGTCAGAGCAGCGTGATCGGATCCCGGCAGACTACCGGTCTCCGAACGACCAGAACATCGCGGTGCCACAGCGGTTGCCTTCCCTGCGATATTCTGTCGGAACCTCGCGAGGCAAACGGTAGAACTCCAGTGCCACGACATCCCGTGCGGACAGTGCCACGAGCTGTGAAAGCCCCGCGCGCCGACCGTCGAGATACACCTTGACCAGGCAGACGAGTTGGCTGCCATCGTCACGACGTCCAGTCGGCAGCATCGGCAGTTCGGCCCCCGCGCGCCATTCGCGCGACAGATCCGGATCGGCGTCTGCCGGCACACCCGGAACATCCTCCGGCACGGTGAACAACGTCACGCCTGCGACGCCTTGAAGCAGCTCCAGTGCCGTCCGCGCCGACGTGTGGGCGAGGGCTGCGGAATCCAGAAAAATGCCAGGGCCACCACTCCGACGCATCATGAAGCCGGATCGGGACTCGACGTCATGAGCCGACGCGCCCCGGCGGTCCGTCGTGCGTTCGGCCGAACGGTGGGGGCGAAGCGAGTCGTTGGACGACGAGGCGCTGTCGGGACGCGCTGTTCCGAGAGCGGTGGGCTTCGGGAGCATTTGAATCGAGCCGCCAACTTCGCGATAGCCGGTCAGTGACCGTTCGACGCGTCCCGGGACGCGCATGTACGTGGGCACTCGTATGGTCCAGCCGCTCACGATCCATCGCCCGTCGTTTAACCGGCGCAGCGCCACATCGCCGCCGGCATCGGGACGCCGACCATCGTAGAAGTGGTCCACGTTGACGAAGCGGAACTCGATGCGCCGGAGTTCACCGGTCGCGACATCGATGAATGCCGAACCAGCGACGTCGGGAAGCGATCGTTCACGGACCGGCGCAAAGCGAAGCTCGGCGAGGCTCGGATCGGCAGTCGAAACCGGCGCGTCGAAGCAGTGCGTCCGAACGAAGCCATCGGACAGCATGACGGTCTCGTCCAGCGCGAAATACTGCAGGCCACCAGTCGGATCCCGCTGCACGTATCCGCGCGCCGAGAGCGAGTCCGGATGTGCCGCAAAGAACGGACGGCCGACGCCGGGGCCCTCGCGGATGGCGCGCTCTGCGCGGCGTGTCCGGTTGCGGGTGAGATCCCGTTCGAACATGACGACATGCATCGGTGCACCGTCGCTCGGAGCGCCGGCCGCGACGGCCGACGCGCGAAGCGCCAGGGTCATCTGCTCCCAGAGGACTGCCACACGACCCTCACCTTCCGGCTCGCGCGCGCACGCCGGCGCAGTCGCCGTCACCTGAACGGCGGGAAGCGTGAACTGTGCGCTGGTGGTGGTGATGACGACGCTGACGGTGCCGCCGGCTCCGACCGTGACTGGAAGCGCACGGGTCGGCCGAATGCCGATGCGCCGCACCGATGTCACCCATGTGCCACCCCCACTCACGGCCAAGGCAACGCGCCCGGCATCGTTCGTCACTCCGAACACCGTCGCCCCGGTCGCCCGATCCACCGCACTGACGAGGGCGCCGGGAACACCCGACTGGAGCACCGAATCACGCACGTCGACGATCAGCCGCTGCGCCGAGGCCGAAACGGTGGGAGTGAGCATCGCAACGCCGACGAGCAGCGCTAGTGCAGCAGAGCCCATGTGGATCACAGCAGCGTGACCGGATCCCGATCCCACGCCAACCGCATGCCAGCCGCCGATGGCAATGGTCCCCGCTCCACCACGTACCGCCCCACACGCCCCAGGGCATCGGTGTCGGCACTCTTCACGAGGAAATGCCAGCGCCAGCGCTGCTTGATGCGCTCCACCGGACAGGGCGCGGCGCCGACCACCTCGATCTCTCCCGGCATGCGCGCGTCGATCAATCGCCGCGTCCACTCCGCCAGTGCACGCGCCGCATCGGCCGTCGCTACTTCCTCGGTGCCGCTGATCACGGCGTTGGCCAGGAACAGCGTCGGTGGATAGGGCGGGCTGCTGCGCCCTGACAATTCTTCCTCGGCGAAACGCAGGTAATCATGCGTGACCGCGCAGGTCACGGCGTGATGCGCGGGCTCACGCGTCTGGATGAACACTTCCCCGCCCTTGGCACCACGACCCGCACGTCCGGCCACCTGACTGAGGAGCTGGAAGCAGCGTTCGCTGGCGCGAAAATCCGGCAGGTTGATGCCGACATCGGCGTCGATCACACCGACCAGCGTGACGTTCGGAAAGTCGAGCCCCTTGGCGATCATCTGCGTGCCGAGCAGGATGTCCACCTCGCCGGCGCCGACCCTGTCGAGAATCGTGGCATGCGCCCACTTCGCACCGGTGGTGTCCATGTCCATGCGTGCGATCCGCGCCGTGGGCCAGCGTTCACCGAGCAGGCGTTCGAGCTGCTGCGTGCCAAGCCCACGCTCGCGCAACGGTGGCCCGCTGCAGTTGCTGCAATGCGCCGGCGGTGCCTCGCGATGGCCGCAGTAGTGACAGGCCAGCCGCTCGGGCATGCGGTGATACGTCAGCGCGATGGCGCAGTTGGGACACTGCGAGACGGTGCCGCAGTCATTGCACTGCATGAAGTGTGCATAGCCGCGACGGTTGAGCAGCAGGATCGACTGTTCGCCCCGGTCGAGCCGCTGCGCAATGGCCCGTTCGAGATCCGGTGTGATGGCATGGCCGAACGACGAGCCCTGCGGCGCCGGCGCGGCGATGCCATTCGGGAATGCACTGCGCGGCGCGAGCTTCTCCTTGCGCCGGTCGATCACGTGCACCGCAGGCAGTTGCGCACCACCGGCGCGCTCGGGGAGTTGCAGCAGCGCCAGGTCACCGCGCTGCGCCTGCGTCCAGCTCTCCAGACTGGGGCTGGCGCTGCCCAGCACGAACGTCGCTCCTTCGAGCTGCGCACGCACACGGGCCAGATCGCGGGCGTGATACCGCGGCGATTCGCCCTGTTTGTAGGTGGCCTCGTGCTCCTCGTCCACCACGATCGCGCCGAGATCGTGCACCGGTGCGAAGATCGCCGAGCGTGCGCCCACGACGATGCGCTTGGCCCCGCGATGGATCGCCGCCCAGGCATCGTATCGCTCACCATCGGAGAGGGCGGAATGCAGCACCGCCACCTGATCACCGAAGGCGGTGCGGAAGCGGTCCACGGTCTGCGGCGTGAGTGCAATTTCGGGCACCAGCACGATGGCGCCCTGCTTCCGACGTTCGATCACGTCGCGCAGGTATTCGATGTACACCAGCGTCTTGCCGCTGCCCGTCACGCCACGCAACAGTGCGCCAGCGCCCGGCGGCATCGCAATCAGCGTCGCGATGGCATGCCGCTGCGCCTCGGTGGGCGTGAGGCGCTGCGCCGCCGCGATGCGGCGCGTGAGAAATGGATCACGCACCACCGGGGCCTCCCCGATGGTCACCAGTCCGCGTGTGACGAGCCCGTCGAGCACGGCAGCGGTCATGTCGGCCTGCTCCAGCAACGCGCGCACCGGATGCAGTCCGCCGAGCGATTCGAGCAGTTCGTACAGCACCCGCTGCTTGGGCGCACGCCTGAACATGGCGTCGCGCTCCAGCAGGCTCTCCACCGTGACGGCGATCGTCGCGACACGCTGCAGCTTCAGTGGCGCCACCGGCACCGAGGCGCCGGTGAGGGCCACTGGCAGCATGGCGCGCAGCACGATACCCGGTGGGGCGGCGTAGTAGCGTGCCATCCAGCGGCCGAGGTGCAGCAGCGCCGGTGTCAGCGCGGGCGAGGTATCGGGCGCGTCGAGAATGTCACGCAGCGTGCCTTTCGCCGGTGCCGGCACATCGATGGCCGTGACGATCCCGATCAGCTTGCGACCGGCCAGCGGCACCACCACGCGCGTGCCGGCGGTGACACGCGCACGCAGTGCATCCGGCACCGAGTAGACGTACGCGCGGGGAACGTTGACCGGCAGGGCGACGGCAGCGAGCAGTGAAGTCACCCACGAAATCTAATGACCGCCGCCTGACACTCCCGTCCGGCTCAGCGGCGGGTGACGCCCAGTCCCGGCGCGGTGGGCAGGGTCACGACGCCATGCGTGATGGTCGCGCCACTGAAGGGATCGTCGCGAAGCAGCGCGGCGCCGTCCAGATCCACGCAGTCCAGCAGTGGCGCGAGGTGGGCCGCCGCCGTGATGCCGAGTGAGGTCTCGATCATGCATCCCGCCATGACCAGCATGCCATGGGCGCGCGCCGTGTGGATGATCCGCAACGCTTCCCGCAGCGATCCGCACTTGGCGAGCTTCAGGTTCACACCGTCCACCACCCCGACCAGCTTCGCCACGTCCGCTGCCACCAGGCAGCTCTCGTCGGCCACGATCGGCAGGGCACAGCGCTCCCGCACGAACCGCATGCCATCCAGATCCTGTGGCGGCAGCGGCTGCTCGATGAACTCCACGCACAGCTCCTGCAGCAATGGCGCCATCAGCAACGTGTGCTTCGGCGTCCATGCGGCGTTGGCATCCACCCGCAGGATGGCGTTCGGGGCCTCATCGCGTACGAGCTGGATGATGCGCCGGTCGCGATCGCTGCCGAGTTTCACCTTGAGGATCGGATAGCCGGCCGCGACCGCCTCGCGCACACGCTCGCGCAGCGTTGCATCATCGGCCGCGATGGCGATGGTGAAGCTGCTGCGCGGACTGGCCGACGGCGTGAGCCCCCAGAGCTTCCAGAGCGGCACACCGAGTCGCTTGCCCAGCAGGTCGTGCAGCGCGGCACTCACGGCGCAGCGCGCCGCCGCGTTGAAGCGCAGGGCCTGCACCATTGCCGTCTCGGTCTGCTCGATGTCGGCGGCATTCGCCGCCTCGATGATGGGGCGCAGGCGATCGAGTGCCGCGAGCACGGTGTCCGACGTTTCACCATAGAAGCGGCTCGGTGCCGCCTCGCCCCACCCTTCGAAGCCATCGGCATCGACCAGCCGCACCCAGACCGTGCGCCACTCACTGGATCCGCCACGCGCGATGACGAACGGGTGCGTGGTGTGGACGGTGACGACTTCGGTCTCGAGCCGCATCAGGATGTCAGTGCAGGGGTCAGGCGTCCAAGCCGCGCGGCGCGCACGGCGGGGGTGTCCAGCGAACTGGAATCAATCACACGGATCAGGGCATCTGCGAGATCGGTGCCGCGCTGATAGCGTTCTCCGGCGGCCTTGTTCAGGCAGCGCATCGTGATCTGCGACAGTGTCGGCGAGACGGCCGGCGCGGTGACATCCAGCGGCGTCGGCATCTCGTGCACATGCTTGTAGCCCACGGCGTACGAATCCTCGCCGTCGAACGGCGGCACACCGGCCAGCATCTCGTAGAGCATCACACCGCAGGCGTACACGTCGCTGCGTCCATCCACCGGCTTTCCCATGGCCTGTTCGGGCGACATGTAGTGCGGCGTCCCCATCGCCCGCCCGGTCCCGGTGAGCCCCTTGTGGAACCCCGCCGTCGCGATGCCGAAGTCGGTGATCAGCGCCGTGCCGTCCGCGTCGAACAATACGTTGTCGGGCTTCACGTCGCGATGCACGATGCCGTGACGGTGCGCATGGTCGAGCCCCGTCGCGATCTGTGCAACGATCGCAGCGCTTTCGATCGGTGCCACCGTCCGATGGCGCGCCAGGCGATCGGCCAGTGACCCGCCGCTGAGGAAAGGCATCACCACGAAGGTGCTGTCGCGCGTCACGCCGGCGTCGAGGATGGTGCACACATTCGGATGACTGAGGCGGCTGGCCGCCTCCGCCTCGCGACGGAACCGCTCACGCATCTCCGGATCACGCGACAGGTGGGCGTACAACACCTTGATGACCACGCGGCGGCCCAGCACCGAGTGCGACGCTTCGTACACGTGCGCCATGCCACCGCTGGCAATCCGGCGCACGATGGCGAAGCGTCCGCCCGTGGCGCGTCGGAGCGCGGTGATCTCGGCATCGGGCACATCGACCGGCGGTGCCGACACACTCGGCAACGTCAGGCCACATCGCACACAGTTTGGGGCGGCGGCTCGGTTCCAGGTGCCGCAGTCGGGGCAGAACATGCAGAACGGGGGGTTCGGGCTAGAACTGAAGTCGGACGAAGTCGTACGCGGGCCAGGGACCGGTGAGCCGGAGAATCAGTCCGGGGGACCGAAGATCCTCCGCGGCCACCTCGGCCGCAAAGGCGTCCCATGACGAGCGCTCCACAAGGAAAGCTTCGGTCGCAATGGTCGTCCCGTCACCGACGGTGTCAGTGGAGACAGGCACAGTGGCTTTCGCGTAACGTCGGAGGGCCCGGAACGACTCGACTGCCGCGGCCGACGGCGGGAGGACTGCGGGATCGGAGGTGGCGCCGGCGATGTCGCGAACGGCGGTCACCCGGGCGCCCCCGCGGCCATCGATGTAGGCGAGCCCGTCCGCCAGCGCGATCGCGTGCAGTTCGAGCCACTGGAGCACCGCGGCCATGCTGCGGAATGTCGTCACGGGTGGCGCCGGAATGATGGTGCACGCTCTGGCGAGCCCGGCTATTGTCGCGTGATGTTCGAGCAGCACGTCGTCGCTCGCTTGCTCCGCCCGTGCCGAGCTCGGCCGCACGAGCGCGGCGACATCGCGGAAGATGATGGCCGTGGCGCCCTGCCCTGCAATGCGGGCGGCGTCGGCCACGGCTGCCTCGTAGACGATGCCGAGCAGCCGGAATGCTGTCCCGCGCGCACCCGTGACGGCCCCTCCGGTCGGTGGCGTCTGGATCACAGCAGCCTCCATCGCCGCAGCAGCCAGACCAGCAGCGCGCCGAGGCCGAGTTGCACCGCCAGCATGATCCAGAAGCCGTTGGCATGCTGCGACAGCGGGATGTCGTTGAAGTTCATCCCCCACATGCCGCTGATGACGACGAAGGGCACACTCAGCGTGGCGATCACGCTCAGGCCCTTCGTGACCTGACCGAGCCGGTTCGACACCTGCGACAGATAGCTGTCCATCACGTTGGCCAGGAGTTCACGGTAGGTGTCCACCGAGTCATTGATGCGCAGCACATGGTCGTAGATGTCACGGAACCAGACCTGCGACTCCGGCGGCAGGAACGGTGTCGGCCGATTGGTCATGATGTTGAACACCTCGCGCTGTGGCATGAGGTGGCGCCGCATGGAAAGCACCAGCCGCTTCACGGCAAACACATCGCGCATCACGTCCTGGTCGAAGCGCTGGTAGACGCGCTCCTCGAGGCCATCCACGAACTCGTCGATGCGATCCAGCACCGGGAAGTACTCATCCACGGTGATGTCCATCAGTGCATGCGCCACCCGCTCGACGCCACGTTCGAGCTGGTCCGGGTTGGCGACCATCCGTTCGTACACGGCATCCACGGGCACACTCGGACCGGAGTGCACCGTCACCAGCAGGTTCTTCGCAATGAAGAAACAGAGATTGTACGTCTCGATGTCGTACGGATCGTCGGTGGTGTCGCAGAAGCGGAGACCGCGCACGATCACGAACAGCGAGTTGCGATATTCGTCGAGCTTGACGCGGCTCTGCGGATTGAGGGCATCCTCCACCGCGAGCGGATGGAAGTCGAACACCTTCTCGAGCAGCGCCACCTGGTGCCGGCTCTCGTTGTCGATGTCCACCCAGAGCGTGCCGTCGATGTTGCCGCTGGCGACGAGATCGCGCAGCTCCATCGGATGGAGCGCGGTCTGCA
Source organism: Gemmatimonadaceae bacterium (assembly GCA_031411975.1). GTDB lineage: Bacteria > Gemmatimonadota > Gemmatimonadetes > Gemmatimonadales > Gemmatimonadaceae > JACMLX01. Next base: position 10,113 of record JANOCB010000043.1, on the reverse strand, counting down.
CCGGCCGACCGGCCTTCGAGTACACGATGCGCGGGATGCTGCTCGGCGCCGTGGCGGGCGGCCTCGCCACCCCGGACTCGACGGCCTCCAGCGTCGCGGCGGCGTGTGTCCCGCTCGTGCGTGTCGCATCCCCACGCCGCAACCTGGGCAAGCGGGAGCCGCCGTGGCGCTTGCCGCGGCTCACGCCGGCATCGGGGTCAGTGGAAGGGCGCTCGTCATGGCGCTCAAGATACCGTCCCGCCCTCCAGCTACCGCAACGCCCGCAGGTGGGTCACGCAGGCGTCGCCGAGCCGGACGGGGTCGTAGCCCCCCTCCAGCGCCGACACGAGGCGACCGCTGCACCACTGCTCGGCGCGCGTGACCATGGCGCGGGTCAGGACCTCCACGTGCTCCAGCTCCAGCGTGAAGCCACCGAGCGGATCACCGGCAAGGGAATCGAAGCCAGCGGAGACGAGCACCAGATCGGGAGTCCAGTCGTCGGTGGCTGCGTCCACCGCGCCAAGCAGGGCGTCCACGTAACGCTGCGGCTCCAGCGCCGGCGGCATGGGCACGTTCCAGATCGAGCCGTGCGGGCCGCGGTCGTCTGCCGCACCGCTGCCAGGGTACCAGTCCGACTGGTGCAGGCTCACGAACCGGATCGACGGGTCGTGCTGCACGAGGTCCTGTGTGCCGTTGCCGTGGTGCACGTCCCAGTCCACGATCAGCACGCGCGAGGCGCCGTGCCGGCGGATGGCGTAATGTGCCCCGATGCCGATGTTGCCGAAGAGGCAGAAGCCCATGCCGTTGGCGCGCAACGCATGATGCCCCGGCGGACGAACGGCGCAGAAACTGCGCGTCACGCTGCCGTCGAATACCCAGTCGATGCCATCGAGCACACAGCCAACTGCGGCCGTGGCGGCATCCCAGCTCCCTTCGCTGATCACGGTATCACCATCGATGCGTCCACCACCCGCTTCCGACATCGCTCGCACCGCCGCGACATACGCCGCGTCGTGTGCCAGCGCGATCTCGTCGGCCGTGGCGTGGCGACCTTCACGGTGCTCGATGGTGTCGAACAGGTCGAAGTCGTTGCGCAACGCGCGGGGAATGGCACGCAGCCGGCCGACATGTTCGGGATGTTTCCAGCCGGTGTCGTGACGACCGCAGTCGGAGTGTGAGATGTACGCGACGGTCATGCCAGCCCTCTCCAGCGACGCAGCGTCCACGACGCCACCAGTGACAACAGCGCGCCAGCGAGCAGCCAGCGCGGATCGAGCGACGCCGTGAATGACGCTGGCATCGACGTGACGGTCGTGGCGGTCCGGATCACGGGCAAGCCGAGATCGCGCGCGAGGGCTGCCACGGGCGCCGCATCGAGCGTGTCATGCTCCGGTGTGACTTCCACGCCACCCGCCGACGCGCGCAGTGGCACGAGCCCCGACAGCAGCGTCGACCACCATCGGCGATGGGCCACCGGTGCGGCATCGTTGCCGCCCATGCGCCAGAACCAGGAGTTGTCGTAGCCGACCTGCAACACACGCCCGGCACCCACGCGTCGCGCAGCAACCGCCACGCGACCATCCCGCGATTCCAGTGCCACACCACCCTCGGCCAGAGTGGTGATCGGCACCAGATCGAGCCCATGCCGCGGTTCATCCGAGGCCTCGGCGCCCATCTCACCGCGCATCGTGACGCCCGGCATGCCGGCGCGCAGCGCACCGAGTCCCCCCGCGCGTGACGCCTCGCCGACGAGCACCAGCCCGCCACCACTGCGCACGAACGCAGGCAGCGCCGCGATGGCCGACGATGGTGCACCCGGCAGCAGCACGACAATCGCATGACGACTGCGGTTGGGTGACGGCGATGCGCCCTGTGTAATCGTGACCTTCGGCGACAGCGAGACGGCGGCGTCCACCGGCCACCCGGCTTCCTCGAGCGCCGCAATGAGGAATCGTGATTCCCACATAGCCGCGCCAAGCACCAGCACCCGCGCGGTGTCCGGTGACGACGCCGCGAGCGGTGTCACCGCCGCCGCACCAACCGTCACCGCACCTTCGAGCGGACCGGATCGCGTGCGGAGGCCAGCGCTGTCGATCGTGATCGAATCGATGAGCCCTGCGGCGTCAGCCACCACCTGTCGCGCCGGATCGCCGGACACGACCTGCACCCGCGTGCCCCCGCTGGCCTTCCACTCCTGCTCCGCTGCGATCGCCAACGCCGGACGCGCCGTCGGTGCGGCAAGACGCAGTGTATGTCCGCTCGCCCGCACGGCACGCAATTCGGCTCGCGCCCGGGCGCTCGGTGTGCCATCGAGCGTCACATCGATCGTGTCGCGGTGTGCCTGCAGCAACTCTCCGAGCGAGCGGTCGATGGTGCCGGTCGACGTGACGCTGGCCATCATCGGACGATCCGGCGCCGGTGTGAAGAGCCGCCATGCCAGCAGCAGCATGCACAGCACACCGATGCCATGCAGCACTCCGCCCACCACGCGCAACAGGTGCGCAGTATTCGTCCCCTGCCCGGGGATGGTCGCGGTGCCCGCGTCAGCGCGTGAGGGCATACACCACCAGGTTCACGCCGAAGCGGGTGTTGTCCACCGACAGGAACTTCTTGTTCTCGGGATGGAAGCTCCACTCCGAGCTGTAGTCCTTGCTGCTGTAGATCACCGCCAGTCGGCCATTGCGCTCGATGCCCTGCAGGTGATCGTGGACGAGATTGTCGCCCCAGCCGTTCAGTTCGTGCGATGTCGTCGGTGGGCCATCGCGGAACGTGAAGAAGGCCTTGTACAGCGCGTGCGTGTTCGGGATGTTCGCCAGCGGGCCGAGGGTCTGCGAGAGCTCCTCGGTGCAGGTCTTGTGGAACACGCCGTCCACATCGTGGTTGTGATCGTCCACGAACAGCAGGCCGCCCCGCTCACAGTACTTCCGCAGCATCGCGCGCTCGGCGACGGTGAAGCGCACCGGCAGGTGCCCCGTCAGGAAGGCCAGCGGGTACCGCAGCAGCGCCTCCGACGACAACGGCACGATCGCTCCCGCGGGGGCGACGTCGATGCTCGTGTAGCGGGCCACCGCGTCGATCACGTTGGCCGCCAGCAATGGCGCCGAGTCCCAGTCGCCCGATTCGTACTGCACCGTCGCGAAGGTGAACTTCATGGGGCACCGCCAAGCCAGAGCGCGCTGCCGGCGGCCGACCGCCATGGAGCCAGTGCGAGGCGACGCGCGCGCAACAGCGGCGCCGTGGCCTCGCGCCCGCGTTCGAGTGCATCGATGGCATCACCCAGCGCGGCGGCCAGTTGCGGCGACGGGGCCAGCGCATCGAGCCGCGCCAGGCGCAACGCATCCAGCGCACTGGAGTCACGCGAGGTCACCAGCGACAGCGCGCGAAGCACGGTGCCGGCCAGCCGCCGCTCCGGTGTCGGCAGTGCATCGAGTGACCGACGGGCTTCGAACTTCGCCGAATCGGTGCCGATGAGGCGGATCTTCGCCAGATCGATCACGGCCGCCGGCGGTGTGCCCCGCAGGTAGATGCGTTCCGCCGACCGTGCCCGCTGGATCGCCGCCAGCGCACGTTTCATCGGATCGATCGCGGCGCGCGGTGTGCCACCCTGCAACTCGCGCGTGGCATCCCACATGGCGTTGTACGCCTCCAGCAGCGGGCGATTCACTGCCACCACCGGTGTCTCGTCGCCCACTTCTTCCAGCAGGCTGCTGGCCTGCGTGGCGCGCTCCGCCGCAGCCAGCACCGACTCCGGCGTGGTCTGTGTCGCGAGTTCGGTGGCGTTGTGATCGTGACCATCCCCGGCATAATGCGCATGCTCGCCGCTCGGGTTGTCGCCGAGTCGCGCAAAGACGATGTCCGACACCTGCTTGCGGAGCCGGGCCTGATCGGCGCCGATGCGGCGTGACTCGGCCAGCACCACCGCCGACTCCATCCGGGGTATCCGCTGCACCAGCCGCTCCGTCAGCAGCAGGAGCTGGCGCTGGCTAAGCACACTCTTGTCCACCGGCGAAGGCGGCAACTGTTCCACCGACACCGAATCACGTTCGTCGGCCCGCGGAATGCGGATGGTGCGCGTCTCGCTGGTGCCGAGTGATGGCCCGCTGAGCGTGTTGCCATCATGTGCAGTGAGACGCACGTGCATCATGTCGCCGCTCTTCAGCTTCAATGCAGCGAGATCCAGCGTGGTGCTCACGCTGACGTCACGGCCCAGTGCGCCGCGCCGCTCGTTGAGGACGCCCGACTTGAAGGTGAACTGCTCACCCCCGCCGCTCGAGATGATGTACTCGACCCGGGTGTCGCGCAGGCCAAGGTCGTCGTGGATCGTGCCGGAGAACGTGAGTTTCGCCGTGCTGTCGAAGACGAGGGTGTCGGCCAAGGGCAGCAGCAGCGTGGCCACCGGCGCGGAGTCCATCACCGGGGTGATCAGCAGCCACCGTTCACCGGCCGCATCGCGCAGCCGCAGGGCAACCGGCGCGCTCCCGATGCGCACGTCACCACGCCAGCCGTCGCCACGCGGCGCACGATTCACCAGACGGGGTGTCCCCGCGCCACTGTCCGACGACTCCTGCACCAGCAGAGCGACCCGGGACGTATCGCCCGCACCGTCGATGCGAATCACACTGCCCACCAGTGCCGCAACCGTTTCACCGAAGGCCAGCGGCTCCTCACGGCGCCCGCTGTACGCCGGCGGCAGCAACGTGGCCTCGGCAAGCACCCGGCCAGGCGGCGTGTCTCCCGTGTCGGCGCGCAACGGGCGCGATGGCGCACCAACAGCCGCGGCACTTCGCACCGGCCATGGTGATGCGGCCAACGCCAGCAACACGACCGACGCAGCGAGACGCCCGGCCATCTGCCAGCGGCGCTGCTGCAAAGCGGACTGCACCGCTGGCTCCCACCCGACCGCCGACGTGAACGACGCCAGCCGGCGCTGCAACGGATCGCCATCGTTCGCACGTTCCTGCTCGGCCAGCGTCACGAGCGCATATCGCAGCTCCGGCGCCTGCGCTTCGGCCCACAGCGCGGCATCAAGCTTCCGCACACGATCGGGAGCGACCACACGCCAGCGCCACGCGCCCACCGCTGCTGCAGCACACACCGCCAGCGTCCAGAGCACAGGCATGGAGGGTGCGCCGGTTGCCATGCGCATGATCACGCCGCCTGCCAGCAGCAACGCCGCAGCACCCAGTGCCCAGGCGATCACCGTGCCGATGGCGACGGTGCGCAGCGCGCGCTGCAGACGTTCGAGGGCTGCGACGAGCTGCAGTGGCGTCATGCCCGCCTCATCGCCCGAAGCGCCAGTTCCACCGCTGCCAATGCCAGTGCGGCGATGACGAACCACGGCGCAATGCCCGAGGCGAGCGCCTGTTTCGCCACCAGTGCGGTCCGTGCTGACGGCGCTGCAGCGAACCACGCCGGCACTGCCTGTACCCCACCTTCGTCACGATCACACGATGTGACGAGTGCGCGCAGCCATGCCTGTGCGGCGAGCGACAGGGTGTGGTCGCCGGCCGCAGGAAGTGCGACCTGCACCGTGAGCAGGCAGCCGCGACCGGTGTCGCGCCGCCATACGGCCGGTGTCCCATCGGCCCACCAGCCGATCGCGCGACCCTCTGCGCGTGCCGAAGCACTGTCCCGTTGCACGGGGGCAATCCATGTGGTGCCCCCCACTGTCACGGCCTGCAACACCGGATCACCCGAGGTCGCGCGTGCGGGCCAGTGCACCACCGTCGCACCACGGTCGGCCGCAATCAGGGACGTCGCATCGAGCGCGGCGCGACGCTCGATCACGGTGCCGGCGCGCGCCACGGCGTCGCCGAGCAACACCGCTGTGGCAGCGACAGGATCATCACCGTCAGCACGAACCACGACGGCTGACCTGGCCACGGTACTGTCTGCCGTGACGGCAACAGGCAGCACCGCGATCGAATCACGCAGCAGTGCACGGACGCGCTGTGTGGCGGGATCGAGACTGGTGGGCGCAAATCGCGAGGCCGTCGTCACGCGCACTTCGTCGGCACCCACGGCCAGCGAGTCCCGCACGCGCACCAGCGCTGCCAGTGCAGCACTGAGCGATGCGTGAGCTGCGCGCACCGGTGTCACCGAGGCGAGGGCGTGCACCGTCGCCACACTGTCGAACGGAATCACCACGTCGTCCGGTGAGAGTGTCGCCAGTGCCGACCGCTGCACTTCGACCGGCAGCGTCCGGTCCAGCAGCAGCACCGTTCGGGTTGGCACACGGCGACCCGTCAGCACCGGCTGCGCCACGCCCATTGCCAGCAACGCCACGACCAGCAATCGGAGCAGCATCCACCAGCGATCCTGCGGCACGCGCCGTACCGTCGTGGCTTCGAGCATGCCGCTGGGCAGGAAGCGGGTTGTGGCCAGTGCCAGCGCCCGCGGCCGCTGCCGCGAGAGCAGGTGTGCGGCGACGATGCCCAGCATGCCCAGCGCGCCACCCGCCAACGCCCACGGTGCAAGCCACGTCATGCCACCGCCCCGGTGCCGGATGCTGCGCGCATGAGCGTTCGCACCGCATCAGCCGGTGCCTGATCGTCCACGATTTCCACGTACCGCGCACCGGTTGCCAGCCAGCGATTGCGCATCTGTGCGCGGAACTCGCCGAACGCCAAGTCGTACTGGCGCTGGACACCCTTGGCGAGTGGCCGACGCAGCTGCGCATCCTCCGGATCCACGGCCACGGCGCGCTCGACACCTGGCCGCAGTTCGGCCTGCGCGATGAGGTGCACCACGATCACCTCGATGCCACGCGCGATCAGCGACGCCCCGCGTGTGAGCAACGCATCGGCGTCACCGAGCAGGTCGGAAATGATCACGACGCGCTCCACACCGCGCATCCCTTCCAGCAGCGGCGCGACCGGTGCCGAGCCCCGTGGTGTGACGTCATCCACGACGCGGATCATTTCGCGCACCACGTCGCCACGCGCGCGTGGAGCGAGCCGTCGCGCACCGGAGGCGAGGGCGATGACGAGGCCGACCGGATCACCGGCGCCACGCCCGACGGCCGCCAGTCCGACGCAGAGCATGCGCGCCTGCCGCCATTTCGTGTCACCACCGAGCCCCGTGCCCATCGATGCCGATCCATCGAGCAGGATCAGCGTCGGTGACGTGGCGATGTCGGGAGCGAGGCGCACGTACGCGCGATCAGTGCGCGCGAGCAGTTTCCAGTCGAGGCGGCGGGGATCGTCCCCCTGTCGGTAGGGACGGTACTCCGTGACTTCGACGTTGGGCCCGATGCGCTTGGCGGTGTGCGCGCCGACGTTGGTCGTGCGCGGGCGGAGGCGAGCCGACCAGCGCGCGCCACGCAACGCGTCCAGCAACGCGCCGTAGTCATGAAGTCCGGGCGTCGCCATATGCGTGCGACGGGATCAGGCGGAAACGGCGCCGCGGGGCGGCTCGATTTTCGCCATCAGCTCCTTCACGATGGCATCCGACGCCACTCCATCGGCCTCGGCGGCGTAGTTCGGCAGCACGCGATGGCGCAGCACCGGAATTGCCACGCGCTGCACGTCGGCCGGAGACACCGCCACCCGACCGGAGAGCAGCGCATGCGCCTTTGCGCCGAGAATCAAGGCCTGGCCGGCGCGCGGACCGGCGCCCCAGCGGACGTACTTCGTGACCAGATCGGGTGCGCGAACATCACCGGGCCGTGTGGCGCGCACGAGCTGTGCGGCGTAGCGGAGGACGGTGTCAGATGCGGGGACGTCGCGCGCCATCTTCTGCAGGGCGCGCACCTGCTGCGCATCGAGCACCGGCACCAGTGGTTCGCTGGCGGCGCCGGTCGTGCTGCGCAGGATACCCACTTCGTCTTCCTCGCCAGGATAGTCCACGCGAATGTCGAAGAGGAATCGGTCGAGCTGCGCTTCCGGCAACGGGTAGGTGCCTTCCTGCTCGATCGGGTTCTGCGTGGCCAGCACGAAGAACGGCGCCGGCAGCGGCATCGTCTGCCCCGCCGCCGTCACGCGATACTCCTGCATCGCTTCCAGCAGGGCGGCCTGCGTGCGCGGTGGAGCGCGGTTGATTTCGTCGGCCAGCACGATGTTGGCGAAGATCGGTCCGCGCACGAAGCGGAAGGCGCGATGGCCGGTGGCCGAGTCCTCCTCGAGCAGCTCGGTGCCGGTGATGTCGCTGGGCACGAGGTCGGGGGTGAACTGGATGCGGCGGAAGTCGAGCTGCATCGCTTCGGAGACGGCACGCACCATCATCGTCTTGGCGAGGCCCGGCACGCCCACGAGCAGCGCATGCCCACCGGCGACGATGGCCAGCAGGATCTCGTCCAGTGCTTCGGTCTGCCCCACGATGCGACGGGCCACCTGCGCACGCATCGCCTGCGCGGCGGTGATCAGTGCGGCTGGCTCGTACGCCACGTCACGCGGCGCCTGCTCGGAGAGGGAGGTCATTACTTGAGCGGCTGCCGACGGCGAAAATGCAGCAGCAGCGTCGATCCGTCCTTCACGCCGGCGTCGGCCAGTGACGTCGCCTCGTCGCGGATCTCGAAGCCGCCGAGCTTCGTCACCACGTCGCCGGGCAGCGGCACGTCAGGCGCCATCACCGCCAGCACCCGTGCCTTCACCGTCGCCACGCTCGTGCGCGGCTCGGCGATCACCCTGACCGCGTCCCATGCCTCGAGCAGCTGCACGCGGAACGTGATCGAAGCGGCACCATCCGGGGCGAGCGAGATCGCCTCCGCGGGTGTGCGGAGCTGATTGACGAAAGGCGGCATGTCGGGTCGTCGAGGCGGGAAACGAACGGAGGAGGCGGTCATCACTGACGGCGCACCACGGAGCCGATGCGCCGGACGGCAGCGCACGACGGCCCACCTGCTTTACGCGGCGGGGGCGCCGGAGGTTGCGTCGGCCGTGACCGGCTTGGGCTCTGGCGCGGGCGGCGGCGCGATGTAGGCCGGCAGCGTGGAGAAAAAGCGGGCGATCTGCTGATCGAAGAGATAGCTCGACCCGGTCACCCTGGTGCCGGCGGGCAGCGGAGCCACGCCGATCAGCAGTTCCTCGTTGCCCTGACCCCGCAGGGCGACGTAGGTCGGCCCGCCCTTCTCGGGGAACGCCGCGTAGATGCCGTTGCGGGTGGTGAAGAACTCGGTGGCCGCGTCCAGTACGGTGGCACCATCGAGCGACGTATTCACTTCCTGCTGGGTACGGATGGTGCTTGGCATGACCGGAACATAGCTGGACCCGGCCCGGTCGCGCGACCAATACCGGGGCCCGCTTGCGTTGCCCGGATCAGTCGTCGCGGAACGCCGTGACCCGGTGCGATCCGTCGCAGAACGGCTGTTCGCGCGACGCACCGCAGCGGCAGAGCGCCATCGAGTCGGCCTCGCGCAGCAGCGTGCCATCGTCGCGCTCCACGCGAACCGGCCCCTGCAATACTGCGGGACCGTTCCGGCGTAACCGGATCCGGACTTCCGGCGTAGTAGTCTCGTCTGCTGCATCCATGCCACCAATTTACCTTGCGGCAGTCACCACTACCACGGAGCCCCAATGGACGCCACGACTGCACGCAAGATCATCATCGCCAGTTTCGAAACGCCTGACGGCGCGAGCACGACGCTCGACCTGCTCAAGGCCGCACCCGTGGACCTCGGGAATGTGGCCATCGTGCGGCGCGATCACGAGGGCAAGGTCGAATTCACCGAGACGCAGGACTGGGGCATGGGCAAGAGTGCGCTCGTTGGTGCCATCGCCGGATTGCTGCTTCCCGGCGTCGGCACCATCACGCTCGCGGCCGGCGGTGCCCTGGCCGCCTACTTCATCGACCTTGGCTTCCCTGACCCGCTCCTCAAGCGCATGGGAGAGGGGCTCAATGCCAACAGCTCGATGCTGGTGGCACTGGTGAACGAGACGGGCCTCGCACGCGCCGGCGAAGTGATCGAGCAGGCGCAGGGCCGCGTGATGGGCACCAGCAGCGAGACCGACCTCGCGGCCGCGATGGCGACGATGCAGCCGAAGTAAGGCACCGTTCGCAGGTGAATCGAAAGAAGACCGGTGCATCCTCTTCGGGTGCGCCGGTTTCTTCTTTTCAGCAAACGATGTGCGAAGGCTCGTGCAACGCCGACTGAACTCCTCTCACGCGGAGGCGCGGAGCCGCAGAGAGTCTCTCGCG
>JANOCB010000042.1:0-98314 GCA_031411975.1 Gemmatimonadaceae bacterium | reverse complement strand
CACCGGTCACGACGTCCAGCGCATCGCGCACCCGTGTGCTGCAGTTGTCGCGGTAGTAGTCGTAGCGGTAGTACTTGTTCTCCTCGAGCGCATTCGTCGCGAGGAATTGGACGAGCTGCTGACGCTGTGAGGGCGTCAGGTTCAGTTGCTGGAGTGTGACCGAACGATTGAGCTGTCGGTACTGTGCCACGGTCGACTCCAGCGTCGCCGGCGCCATCCAGTACTTCGTGTCGCCGGTGAGGAACCGGCCGATGAAGTTCGGCTGCGCGAAGTCGAACATGCCCCAGTTGTAGACCAGCGGCTGCCCCATCACGTCGTCCCAGACGACGAGTGCGTTGTGCCCGAACTTCTCGAACACCTCGTCACCCTGTCCCATCGTCATGAGGAAGACGGGCTTCGCGGACCAGTCGATCTCGCGCTGCGCCGCGAGCGGGCTGCCGCCAAGCGCGATGATCGCGAGCAGCAGCGGCAGCACCGCGCGCACCAGCGAGCGTATCACAGCCGGACTTCCTTCCCCTCTTCGGCGCTGCGGTAGATCGCCTCCACCAGGCGTTGCACCACGATCTGGTCGGCGGGCGGTTCGTAGGCCACGTCGCCATGCAGCACGGCGGCGAAGTGTGCGAGTTCGGCGCGATAACTCTGGATGAAGGCACTGTCACGCTGCGCGGCACCAGTCGGCGACACGTCCACCGCGCGACCGTTCAGCTCCTTCACCACGCGCAGCGGCGCGAGACGTGCCGTGCCCTTGCTGGCCAGCACCTCGAACCACCAGCGATCCTCCTCGCCCACGTAGCCCCACGCGGTGTCGATGGCCACGCTGAGCCCCGATGCGTATTGGACGTGCACGTACATCGCGTCTTCCACCGCGCGCACTCCGCTGCCACGCTCCATGCTGGCAGTGACACGCACTGGATCGGGGAAATCCGCAAGCCACATCGCGAGATCGAGCAGCGGCACGCCCTGATCGAGGAAGATGCCCCCACCCGCCTCGGCGCGACGCGCACGCCAGCCGGCATCGCCGCGGCGCGTCTTGTAGGCGCCGGCCCGGATGCCGATCAGCCGGCCCAGTTCACCACCGTGGATGAAGCTCTCGAGGTTCTGCACCTCGGTGCGGAAACGATGGTTGTGCCCCACCACCACCTTCATCGCGTACTTCTCCGACGCGGCGAGGATGCGTTCCACACCCTTCGTCGTCAGCGCCAGCGGCCGCTCGCAGAGCACGTGCCGATTCGCCTTGAGCGCGCTCAGCACGTGCGGCTCGTGGAGATGGTTCGGTGTCGAGATCAGCACCGCATCCATGTCCTCGAACTCCAGCAGTTCCTCGATGTCGGTGAACGTGTCGGGCACGTTGAACCGGTCGGCGAGCGCGCGCACCTTGGCGCTGTCATTGTCGCAGAGTGCGACCAGCTTCACGCCACGCATCTTGGCGAGGACAGGCAGGTGTGCGAGCTGTGCGATGGCGCCGGCGCCAATGACGCCGATGCGGAGGTCTGGCTTGGACATGCGCGAGAAGGCAGGACGGGAGACGCAGGCACGCACCGGAAACGATGCGGGGGACGGTGGCCGCGGATGCTGCCAGCTACAGCAACGGCGACAACCGTGTCCCGGGATAATACGCTGCGAGGATGGTGCGGGCATCCTGCCCCGCCCGCGCCCTGCCGATCGCACCCCATTGCGACATGCCGACGCCATGCCCGTTGCCGACCCCACGCACCACGACCACGGTGCCGGTCACTTCGAGCTGGAAGCTGGTGCTGGGGAGGATCGCGCCGTCACGACGGAGGACCGAACGGATGTCGTTCCCGCGCAGGATCGCGCGACCCGTCCCGGTCTCGATCTCCAGCGTCGTCACGCGACCCGACGGCCCCCGCGACGCCACGCGCACTGCACGCACTGCCCCGGCGTCGGCCACGCCCGCCTCGCGGCCATGGCGGAGCAGCAGCGACTCGAGCTCGGCGAAGGTGAATCGCCGCTCCCAGCCGCGATTGCCGCTCACGTCGCAGAAACAGCCGCCACCCGCCGTGCGATCGTTCACGGGCTGCAGGTACGGCTCCGCCGCCCGCTTCCACACCTCCGACGGCGCCGCCGTGACGTCGCCGCCATGCGCATGATACGGTGCCGTGATGATCCGGTCGCCCCACGTGAGCACCAGCCCGCGGGTGTCCCGCACCGCATCGTCCGTGGCGGGCCGCTCCACCGACTGGCCACCGTAGACCTGATCGCTCACCGTCGCCGATACGTCGTACACTGGTCGACGTTCGCCCATCCGGGCGGCGGCATACGAGCGCGCCGCCACCGCCTGCGCCTGCAGTGCGGCCCGGTCGCGCGGGTCGCGCGAGCCGATCTCACCGGGCAGCACCCCGCGCAGATACTCCTCGAGGTCCACACGATTGATCACCGCGACGCCATTCCCTTCCGGAACGAGATCGATGTCACCGCGGTAGCGTCGCCCCTTCCAGCTCACCAGGCCCGATTCGTCGCGTCCCACGAACTCGCCGTACGACGCACGGCCGAGGAACACGCGGATGATCTGGTCGCTGCGCGCCGGCGGGGAACCCACGGTGCGCGCTGCGGTCACCAGACGAGGCGCGGCGGGCAGCACCTGCGCCCCCGCACCGAGGGCGAAGGCCAGCACCACCACCCGACGGACGTGGCTACGCCTTGGCCGCGCGAATGGCATCGGTGAGGCGTTCGAGCGTGTCGGCGACGACGTCGTCACTGTGGGCCGCGCTCATGAATGCCGCCTCGAACGCCGAAGGCGCGAGGTAGACCCCGCGTTCGCGGGCAGCATGGAAGAAACGATTGAACAGGGGCACATCACTCTGACGAGCCTCGGCGAAATTGGTGACGGGCCCGGGGTGGAAGAAGAAGCCCCACATCGACCCCGCGTGCGACGCCGAAAACGGCACCCCCTCGCGCGCCATGATGTCGCGCAGCCCCTGCACCAGCGCGCCCGTGCGCCGCTCGATGATCGCGTGCAGTTCGGGCGTGAGCGACGCCAGTGTCGCCAGCCCCCCCGCCATCGCCAGCGGATTGCCGCTCAGCGTGCCGGCCTGATACACCGACCCGCTGGGCGCCACCTGCTGCATCAGGTCCCGACGACCGCCGTAGGCCGCCACCGGCAGCCCGCCACCGATCACCTTGCCGAAGGCCGTCAGGTCAGGTGTGACGCCGAAGCGCTCCGCTGCGCCACCGTAGGCGATACGGAAGCCCGTCATGACCTCATCGAACACCAGCAAAGCACCGGTCTGATCGGCGATCTCGCGCAGCCCGGCGAGAAAGCCCGGCAGCGGCTCGATGAAGCCGGCATTGCCGATGATCGGCTCGATCAGAATGGCCGCCAGCGGCACCTCGGCGGCGATCTTCCGCACCGCGTCCAGATCGTTGAACGGCGCAGTGTACGTCAGCGCCGCCAGTGCGGCCGGCACGCCAGGTGAGTTGGGCAGGTTGAGCGTCGCGACGCCGCTGCCGGCCTTCACCAGGAAGCTGTCGGCATGGCCGTGATAGCAGCCGTCGAACTTGAGGATCGCATCACGACCCGTGGCCGCACGCGCCACGCGCGCGATGCTCATCGCCGCCTCGGTGCCGCTGCTCGTGAAGCGCAGCATCTCGATGTGCGGCATCCGCTGCACGATCAGCTCCGCCAGCTGCACTTCGAGCCCGGTCGGAATGCCGAAGCTCGTCCCGCGCTGCATCACCTCGGCCAGCGCATCCAGCACCACGGGTGCAGCATGTCCCAGCACCAGCGGGCCCCAGCTCAGCACGTAGTCGATGTAGCGGTTGCCGTCGGCATCCCAGATATACGGGCCTTCGCCACGCTGCACCACGAACGGCTCGCCACCCACACCGCCGAACGCGCGCACCGGCGAATTCACGCCACCCGGAAAGAGCTGGCGCGCCCGCGCCATGATCGCCTGCGACTCCGTCGTCACCACACCCGCTGCCGTCATCGTCCGAAGCTCCCCATGGAGGAAGAGACCAGCGGCAGGGTGCGTGCGCTTCGCTGGCTCGCCGAAAAGGCCGGTGGCAGCAGCACGATCCCCGTGGCCGTGGCCTCGAAGTCATAGTCATCGATCACATCGGTGATCGTCGCGGTGATCAGCGAACCGATCGGCGCATCCGTGTCCACGTGCGTCACACCATCGATGTCGTCGGCCTGCCAGGGCGCGCGCGCCACCGCCAGCTCGTCATCACTGCCGGCGCGATCGATCAGCAACTGCACCGTGCGTCCAATATGGCGCTCGTACCGCTCGGCGGTGATCGCCGACTGCACGCGCTGCAACATGTCCAGACGCTCGTGTTTCACCTCGTCGGGCACGTCGTCGATCATGCTCGCCGCGGCGGTGCCTTCCTGCGCGCTGTAGGTGAAGGCGCCGACGCGATCGAACTGCATCTTCTGAAGAAAATCGAGGAGGATCTCAAAATCGTCCTCCGTCTCGCCCGGAAAGCCGACGATGCACGTCGTCCGAATCGTGAGGTCAGGCACCGCATCGCGGAAGCGCGCGAGCTTCTCGGCGATCACCTTGCGTCGCTCGGGGCGACGCATGCGCGTGAGCACCGCGTCGCTGCCATGCTGCACCGGCATGTCGAGATACGGCAGGATGCGCGGGTTGTTGGCGACGACCTCGAGGAAGCGCGGCGTGATGCCCGCGTTGTACAGATAGAGATTCCGGAACCAGGGGATCTCCGTCTCACGCACCAGCGCCTCGAGCAGTTCAGGCAACCCGGTGCCGTCACGACGGTCGCGTCCGTAGTGCGCCAGGTCCTGCGCCACGAGGCTCACTTCGCGGGCGCCCTGCAGTTCCAGCAGCTGCGCTTCGCGGATCACGTCGGCGAGAGCAAAGCTGCGATGTTTACCGCGCATGAGCGGAATCGCGCAGAATGCACAGCCGTGATCGCACCCTTCGCTGACCTTGAGGTAGCGCACGTGGGGTGCGTCGCCGCTGAAGATGCGTTCGCCCGGATGCATCATCGGTGCGGCGTCGATCAGCCCGCGCTGCTGCAGCTGGGGAATGAGCTGGTCGACGTCGGTGGTGCCGAGGAAGAGGTCCACTTCCGGGATCGCTTCGGCGAGTTCGTCCCGGTGGCGTTGCACCATGCAGCCGAGGGCCACGACGGCCTGGCAGGCACCATCGATCTTGTGGCGGGAGGCGTCGAGGATGGCGTCGATGGACTCCTTCTTGGCCGCGTCGATGAAGCCACACGTGTTGACGACGATCACCTCGGCCAGGGCGAGGTCGTCGGTGTGCTCGCCGCCGTAGGCCGCGAGTTGGGCGAGGTAGCGTTCGGTGTCGACGGTGTTCTTGTCGCAGCCCAGCGTGATGAAGCCGATTTTCATCGGAGCAAGTTACCGGGCCCGGGCGCGGGGTGGAGTGCCGGGGGGCGGTCGGGGGACCATGGGGTCAGGGATCATGGGGTCAGAGTCCTTGATCCGACCGTGGGGTCCGATCATGGGGTCAGAGTCCTTGATCCCCGATCATGGGGTCAGAGTCCTTGATCCGACCATGGAGTCAGGGGATCCGATCATGGGGTCAGAGTCCTTGATCCGACCATGGGGTCAGGGGATCAAAGGGGGCAGACCCCTTTGATCGGCCCCCGTTGATCGACGCCCCCGACCATGGTGTCTGACCCCATGCTGGAGGCCCGACACCGCGCGGCTGCCTGAGGCTTAGACTTCACTGCCTCAGGCAAGCATCTCCCGGCCCCGCGCACATGTCCCAGCTCCCGCTCGACCAGAAAATCGACGCCCTCCGCCGCTTCGCCCGGTTCTTCGCCCTGCGACTCGGCGCGCTCGAGGCAGCGCCCGCCGGCAGTTCGTATTCGGCCACCGAGATTCGGGTGCTGCACGAGCTGGCCCAGTACGAACACCGCACCGTTACCGCCCTCAGCCGTTCGCTCGGCCTCGACGCCGGTTACCTGAGCCGTGTACTTCGTCGGCTGGAAACCACCGGTATCGTCGCACGATCCGCCGACAGCGCCGACAGCCGGCAGCAGCCGATGTCGCTCACGGATGCCGGTCGCGCCGAAGTCGCCACGGTCGAGTCGATCACGACCGCGCGCTACGCCGCCCTCGTGCGCATGCTCCCATCACATGTGCATGCCCCGATTCTCGACGCCATGGAGCGGATCGAGAACGCCTTCGGCATGGACGTGCCGGGCCGCGATGCGACGCCGTATCTGCTCCGCCCGCATCGCACTGGTGACGTGAGCCTCGTCACGCAGCGAACGATCGCATCGATGATGGAGGAATTCGAACTCGCCGGTACGTTCGAGACGGTGATGCTCGGCGCCGCGGCGCATTTCCTCGAACGGTTCGATGGCGATCGCGATTGCATCTGGATCGCCGAGCGCACGGGGGTGCCGGTGGGCAGCGTGTTCGTGCGAGCGGTGGCACCCGATGCGGCGGAGCTGCTGCTGCTGCATGTGGAGTCACATGCCCGCGGCATCGGCATCGGTCGTCGGTTGATCAGCGAAGCCATCGCGTTCGCGCGACGCGCTGGGTACGGCACGCTGCAGCTCGAGATGCACGACATGCTGAAGACCGCGCGCCTGTTGTTCCATGCCGCAGGGTTCCGGCATGTCGGCGAGGTGAGCGATCCGCGGTTCGGGCGCACGCTGCAGCGTCAGACGTGGCGGCTGGGACTGCGGGAGGCGTGATGCGGTGACAGTGCACACTTCATTGCGGTGACAGGCATTGCGGTGACAGTGCACACGATTGTGCGATGATGCTAAACGGACTCAGCAGTACGCAGGATAGGTGCACTGTCACCGGAATACTGAGAGATGAGTGCACTGTCACCGGAATACCGGGACGATCCGGGGGATTGACACGGTCACCTCCGGACGGCGAGAATGCCGAGCGCCTCCGGAGCGCGCCCGGTCCGCGGGAAGGGAGTGTCCCATCCGTCTTGATCCGCACGTCGCGCGTCACAATCCGACCTTCTTTTCGAGCCCGCCACGCGGACAGGGGCTGCACCGAAAGGAGGAGTCATGACTGCACTTCGGCCACTGCCGCCGGCCCCGAGTCTCGAGTTCGCACGCAAGGAAGCGAAGGACCTGCTCAAGCAGCTCCGCACGAACGATCCCGCCGCAGTCGCGCGCGTGCACGCGACGCAATCCGCGGCACGCGACAAGCCCTCCGCCAGCTTCGTGCTTGCGGATGCCCAGCTGACGCTCGCGCGCGAGTATGGCTTCGTGAGCTGGCCACGACTGGTGCGCTACTTCACCACCGCGGAGCGCCAGCGCCATCGCCAGCACTCCGCGCTGGCCACGCCGTCGGCGTACGAGTACTGGGCAAAGTCGCTGATCGCCGATCATGCCAAGCGCCGCGCACGGGCCGGCAAGATCCTCGCGGAGTACACGCCGCGCCTGTTCGGCTTATCGCTGCAGGAGGTGTTCCGCGCAACGATCACGGAGAACGAGGCACGGCATGCGCTGGCGCGCGACATCGGCTGTGCGTCGTGGGCTGCGCTGGTCGCGAAAGCGGAAGCCGCAATCGAGGTGCGTGACGACGGCTGGGATGTCGATCTGATGCTGCTCGCGCATCGGGCGTTGCATCGCGCAGCTCTCGCCAAACTTCAGGCGGTGACACGACAGTATCCGCAATTGCTCCGCCCCAGCGAACGCGAGACTGCGCAGAACGGCGGCATCGTCAACATGTCGCTGTGGGCGGAGCGGGAGCGTGGCGTCGACGCGTTGCGCCCCATCATGGCATGGCTGCGGACGCACGGACTCGACCCCGACACCCGTCGGCACGCACAGCTCTGCGGCAGCATGTTCCTGAAAGTCGACGACGTCCAGTCGATGCTGGATCGCGGTGCCGATCCGACGTGGGTGGCGGCCAATGGTCTTTCGGTCGTGGAGCACGCCCTATTGCGTTACGGCAAGGGCGACTGTGTCGATCTCATCGCGCGACACGTCACGCCACGGAAGGCGCTGTGGATCGCGGCCGGCCTTGGCGACGTCGAGACGGTCGCGTCGTTCCTGGAGGGACGCGGACGCGTTTCTTTCGCGGCACGCGCCAACCGCCCCGACTTCACCGCCGTCGGTCCGTTCCAGTGGCCTTCACACGCCGACGCGGACGACGAGACGATCCTGTTCGAGACGGCGTACGTGGCCGCCTTGAATGGGCGCGTCCCCGTGCTCGAGCAGTTGTTTGCACATGGTCTGTCGCCGAACAGCCTTGCGTGGGAGTTCCCGCTCCTCAACATCGTCGTGCAGTGGGATCAGGTTGACGTCGTCGAATGCCTGATCCGGCGCGGAGCCGACCCGGATCTGCGCTCGTCGGCGCCGGGGGTGCAGACCGCACGCGAGTTCGTACGTGAGAACATCCTGCTGCGGCTGCCATGGAGCGAGCGCGCGCATCGCACCGCGGCCCTCTGCGGCATCGACGTCGCAGCGGAACTCGCACGTCGCGCGCAGCGACCGGCACCGACGATCGGGAGCTCGCCCGAGTTGCAACAGATCGTGGCACTCGCGAAAGAAGATGCAGCGCGTCAGGGGTCGGACGCAGTCCTGCTCGAGCACCTGATCATCGGCATGTTGCGTGCAGACGGGATGGCCAGGTATTTCATTTCGCGCGGCGCCGTCGATGACTTCAACGATTTCCGCGTCACCGTGCTGGATCGCGTCCGTGTGCATGCCCACGATGTGCCGGGGACGCTCCCGCCACTGTCTGCTGACGTCGCGGGTGTCGTGCATGACGCTGTCGCACACGCCGCCCGCCGCCACGATGAAGCCGCCAACGGCATGCATCTCCTCGACATCCTGGCGCAGCCGGACACTGGCTTCCACGCGTGGATGCAGGTGCACGGTGGACAGCTTCATCGCTTCAGAGAGATGCTCGACAGCACCATGCAATACGACAACGCCGTGTAACTCCCGACGATTGGGAGAAACGCATCAGCTGCTTGCAGGGTCTTGTGCAAATGGCAGATATATATACGTTCTATATATGCCTACGTCCGTGTCCTCCGCACTCAACCAGACGAAAGCCCGCCCGCCAGCCATCGCCTCGCGCGAAGAGCGGGTTGGCGTCTTCCTGAAGCTCGACGCCGCCGTCGTCGACTGGTTCCGCGCCGGCGGCCCCGGCTATCAGGCACGCATCAACGAAGTGCTGCGTCAGTTCGTCCACGGTGTCACCGAACCGGACCACCTCCCCACCGTCGTCGAACGGGCGCAGCGGCTGTTCGAGCAATACCACGCCCAGTGCTTCTGGCACATGCGGGCGGATCTGATCGTCACGGAGATCGACCTGCCCGCGATCGTGGAGGGACTTCGCACGCATGGCGGTCGCGCGGGGTTCCTGGCGGCGGAGGATCTGTGCCGCTGACGGCGTATCAGCGCACCGTGTTGCGCCTGCTCGCGGCGAACAGAAGCCCGGACAGCTACGTCGCGGGTGGCACCGTCGTGAACCAGGGCGACGCCACACCACGCTACTCGAATGCCATCGACCTGTTTCACGATCCTGCCGCGAGCGTGGTGGCGTGCGCGGCCGCCGATATCACGACACTGGAAACCGACGGGTATCAGGTCGAGCGCGTCCTCGACGGCCGGTCATTCATCCGGGCCACGGTGGCGCGAGACGGCGAGACAGTCCTGATCGACTGGGCGACGGATTCCGCGTTTCGTTTCTTCCCGGTGGTGGCCGATGCCGACGTGGGCTACCGACTGCATGCGATCGATGCTGCCACCAACAAGTGCCTGGCGCTCGCGGGGCGTACCGAAGTACGCGATCTGATCGACATCCTCACGGTGCACGACACCACGCTGCATCTGGGCGCCATATGCTGGGCAGCCTGCGGCAAGGACCCCGGGTTCACGCCCGACCTGCTGCTCGATCTGATCGCGCGCAACGCGCGTGTGACACCTGATGCACTGGCACGCGAAGCGCTGCGTGAGCCGATCGATCCGAAGCAGCTGAAGCTGCGCTGGCTGGAGGCGCACACGCAGGCGCGTGCATTGATTCGCACGCTTCCGGGGGCAGAGCTGGGGTGCGTCTACGTCGGGAGCGACGGTGCCGTGTCACGGAGTCCGAAGGAAGGCGACCGTCCGCACTGGGGTTCCGTGCGTGGAGCGCTGCCGACGGTGGTGTAGACGGGGTCGCTGAATCGCACGGCAAGACCACTCGTGCGCATGCCTCTGGGCAATGCTGTCAGGTAGCGATCTCCGACATGCTCACCCCACCGACCCGCGCAGCACCCCCCATGCACTCAACTGCTCCGTCGTGACGTTCCCTCCACAGAGAATCGTCCCGACGCGCTCCCCGTACGTCCCATGCGCCGCCGACAGCAGCGCGGCAATCCCCACCACACCCGCCGGCTCCACGATCAGCCCCGCATGCGCGATCATCCCCCGCATCGCCGCCGTGATCGCTTCCTCGCTCACCGCCACGTAATCATCAGCGAGGCCTCGCAGATCATCGACAGCCTCCGGCACCGGCACGCGCACGGCGATGCCATCGGCAATGGTCTGCACCGGCGCATGCATGTCCACCTGAATGCCCGTGAGCGCACGCAGCATCGACGGTGCGCCTTCCGCCACCACGCCCACCACCCGCGTCTGCGGCGCGACCGCCTTCATCCACGTGGCCACACCGGCCAGCAGTGCGCCATTGCCGAGCGGCACCAGCAGCGTGTCGAGCGTCACGGCGTTCACGAGCTCCACGGCGATGCTCCCCGCCCCTTCGGTGATCGCCACCGCCTTGCCGTCTTCGACGAACTCGATGCCGTGCTGCAGGCCGAACGCGCGTGCGGCATCCTTGGCGGCGTCGAAGTCCACGCCCTCCTGCATCACCCTGGCGCCCAGCGCACGCATGCGGGCAACCTTGAGCGGGCTCGCGTGTACCGATGCGAACATGGTGCACGACACACCGGCCGCACGCGCAGCGTAGGCGAGCGCCTGCCCGAAGTTGCCCGCCGATGCGGCAACCACGGGGCCCGAGACGGTGCGCTGCTTCATGAACCAGTCGCCGCCACGTCCCTTGAACGACCGCAACGGCCCGAGGCTCTCGACCTTGGCCGTGATGCGCGCACCGAGCCAGGCATCGAGATCCTCGTGCTGCACCACCGGCGTGTGCGCGAACACCGCGCTGATGCCTTGCGCGGCGCGCGCGATGCCCGCCGGCGTGATGCGACGCGCCTCGATGAGGGTCATCGGAAGTTGCCGAACTGCAGCTCGACGCCGAAGTCTTCCTTCCGCAGCAAGGAAATGGCCTGCTGCAGGTCGTCGCGAGAGGGCGAAGTGACGCGCACCTGCTCGCCCTGGATGGCGGCCTGCACCTTCTTGAGCTTCGCAGCCTTGATGGCCGCGGCCACCTTCTTTGCCGTGTCGCCGTCGAGGCTCATCTTGAGGCCGATCGTCTTCATGAGCGTGTCGCCGCCCATCGGCTTCGTTTCGCCGATGTCGAGGTTCTTCACCGGCACGCCGCGCTTGATCAGTTTCGCATTGAGCATGTCGAGCAGCGCTTCCATGCGCATGTCACTGTCGGTCTTCAGCTCGACCTTGTTCTCGGCCCGCTTGAAGTTGATCTCGACCAGCGCACCCTTGAAGTCGTAGCGCTGGGCGGCCTCCTTCTGCGCCTGGTTGACGGCGTTGTCCACTTCCTGGAGGTCGACGCTGGTGGTGACGTCGAACGAATTCGTATCGGCCATGGGTGTGTGTCCTCAGACGGTCGGGAGCGGCGTGGAGGTGCCGCGGCCGGTCAAAGTTACGTCGTCACCGGCGGCCGACCATGGTGTGACCCCATGGCCGCATGGTCGGAGCGCGGCGGCCCGCACCCGCGGCCCTCAGGAGACGTAAAAGCTCTCGAGCGCCGTCGAGTTGTTGACGTGCCGGAGCCGGCTGAGCGCCTTCTCCTTGATCTGCCGGACGCGCTCCCGGGTGATGCCGAGCTGCAGCCCGATCTCCTCCAGCGTCAACGGCTCGAGCTCGTCGAGACCGAAGTACATGCGCAGCACCCGCGCCTCACGATCCTTGAGCTTGTGCAGCGCGACTTCCACGGTCTCCATCATCGCCTTCTCGACCATCTCCTCTTCGGGCGACGCATGCTCGGTGTCGGCGAGGTAGTCGCTGAGCCGGTTGTCCTCACCCGGCGTGACGGGCGAGTCCAGCGACACATGTCCCTGCGCGATCCCCATCGTCAGCGAGACCTCGTCCAACGGGATCGACATGTCCTTGGCGATTTCGTCATGCGTGGCTTCGCGGCCAAGCTCCTGCACCATGGCGCTGGCCCGCTTGCCGATCCGATGCAGCGCACCGGCACGATTGAGCGGCACCCGCACGATGCGGCTCTGTTCCGCCAGTGCCTGCAGGATGGCCTGCCGGATCCACCACACCGCGTAGGAGATGAACTTGATCTCCTTCGTCTCGTCGAATTTCTGCGCTGCGCGGATCAGACCGAGGTTGCCCTCATTGATCAGGTCGGAGAGCGACACGCCCTGATTCTGGTACTTCTTGGCGACCGATACCACGAAGCGCAGGTTCGACCGCACGAGGGTGTCGAGCGCCTCGCGATCGCCGTCGCGGATGGCGCGGGCCAGGTCTGCTTCCCGCTCGCGCGTGATCAGCGGGTAACGGCTGATGTCCTTGAGGTACTGATCCAGTGAACCTTCATCCGAGGCGAGCTTGGAGCGGCGGGACACCGGCATGCGACGAACTCCTGACTGCTGCGAGGGCGAACCTGCTGCACGAATGGGGGATTCGCGCACCATGTACGTACTACAACGTTACACCGACCGCAGGTGCGTCATCGCACCCGTTCGCCGATGCGGTGCCACCGGACACGGGACATCCACGAGCCATGGGTCACGGAGTCCGGCACCACACTGTAGTAGACCAACAGGGGCTGGCCGAGGAGCAGCGAGTCGGGGACGAAGCCCCAGTAGCGGCTGTCGGACGAGTTGTCGCGGTTGTCGCCCAGCACGAAGTAACTCTGCTGCGGCACCACGACCGGGCCCCAGGTATTGCGGGTCGGATGTGCACCCGGCGACGCATGTGCCGCAGGCAGCAGCGCGCGCCGGAGCCAGTCGAACTCCATGGCCACCGGTTCGGCGCTGCCCGGCATGCGACGTGTGAACCGCTCCTGCTGCTCCACCCCGTTCAGCAGCAGGCGGCCGGCGCGCATCGCGATGGTGTCGCCCGGGAGGCCGACGAGGCGCTTGACGAAGGGCTTGGCGTGATCGCGCGGCCACTTGAAGACGATCACATCACCGCGCGCCGGGGCCTGCACCGGGGGCAGCCGCTTGGTCGTCAACGGCACTTCCGCACCGTAGGCCAGCTTGTTCACGAACAGGATGTCACCGACCAGCAGCGTGCCCTCCATGCTGCTGCTCGGGATCCGGAAGATGTCGATCAGGAAGGTGCGGACGACGACGATGACCAGCACCGTCATGCTGAACGACTTCGCCCATTCCCACAGCCAGGTCAGTCCGCGGCGGTTGACCCTGCGCAGTGCGTCACGACGCTCCGTGTCGGAGATCGCTCGCTGCGGTGCCTGATTCGGGCTGGTCTGGTCCATGACGGCCGCCGGACGGGGTCACGCGGTGGAATCGGAAGTGGGCTACACGTCAACGACGCGCGTACCCCATTCCCGGGAACAAAAAGCAATCGTCCGCTGCAACTTGCCGCAAGGCATTCGCGATTGTCACGCGCGGCGGGTCAGCGAAGATCACCCGTCATCCCTGCATGCTGCGTACCCGAGTATCGCACCCCGGTGCCTTCTGCTGCGGCGGCATCCGGCACCGGGGGCGACGGCTCAGTAGTTGTCGATCTGTGCGCGCTGCAGGCGACCCGAGTAGTCGATGTACCCGACCTTCGTCTCGGAGTAGAAGTCGTACACCTCCCACCCGCCCTCACGATGCCCGTTCCCGGTCTGCTTCACGCCACCGAACGGCATGTGCGCCTCGGCGCCGATGGTGGGGGCGTTGACGTAGGTGATGCCGTTATCCAGCTCGTTGAGTGCCCGGAAGGCGAGGTTGACGTCCCGGGTGTACAGCGACGAGGACAGCCCGTACTTCACACCGTTGTTGACACGGAAGGCCTCGTCGGCGTCGGCCACCCTGATCACGCTCAACACGGGGCCGAAGATCTCCTCCTGCTCGATCCGGTCACCCTGCTTCACACCGGCAAAGATCGTCGGCTGGAAGAAAAACCCGCGGTCGAGCGCTCCGCCGGTGGCGCGCTGGCCGCCGGTGACGAGGGTGTTGCCCGCCTTCGTTCCGATCTCGACGTACTGCTCGATGTTGGCACGCGAGGTCTCGTGGATCACCGGACCGACGTCGGTGCCGGCCATCCGACCGTCTCCAAGACGCAGCTTCGAGGCAGCCGAGGCCAGCCGATCGAGGAACTGGTCGTGGATGCCCGCCTGCAGAATGAGGCGCGACGTGGCCGTGCACCGCTGCCCGGTGGTGCCGAACGCGCCCCACAACACCCCTTCGAGGGCGAGATCGAGGTTGGCGTCGTCGAGTACGATCTGCGCATTCTTGCCGCCCATCTCCAGCGACAAACGTTTGTGCATGCGACCGCAGGTCTCACCCACCAGCGAGCCGGTCTGCGTGGAGCCGGTGAACGAGATGACCGGCACGTCGGGGTGCGACACCAGCGCGGCACCGACTTCTTCACCCAGCCCATGCACGAGCTGCACGGCCTCGGGATGCACCCCAGCCTCCAGCAGGATCTCCACCAGCACGGCCACGGTGTGCGGCACGTCTTCGGCGGGCTTGAACACCACCGAATTGCCGCAGAGGAGCGCCGGGAAACTCTTCCAGGTCGGGATGGCCAGCGGGAAGTTGAATGGCGTGACGAGACCGCACACGCCGATCGGTCGGCGGAAGCTCATCGCCCACTTGTTGCTCAGCTCACTGGGTACGGTGTGCCCGAAGAGCTGCCGCCCCATCGTCCCGGCGTAATAGGCGGTATCGATGCCCTCCTGCACGTCGCCGCGGGTCTCGGCCAGCGGCTTGCCCATCTCGCGGGTCATCAGGTCGGCGAGTTCTTCCTTGCGCGTCGTGAGCAGATCGCCCACCCGGCGGAGCACGTCACCGCGCGCAGGGGCCGGCACCGCCTTCCAGGCGCTGAAGCCCTTCACGGCGCTGGCCACGGCACGGTTCACATCCTCGGCCGACGAGCGCGGGAAGCGGCCGATCAGGTCGGTCGTGTCAGCCGGGTTACGGTTCTCGAACCAGGCGCCGGTGGACGGGGCCACCCACTCGCCGGCGATGTAATTCTGGAAGTCGGGCATGGTGCACAGGGATGAAAGGGTCCGCACCCGCCCGTGGACGGCGGCGCAGCGGGCGGAAAGATACTGCCCGGCAGCCACGCGCTGCGGGGCCGGCGGGGTTCCGGATTCCGGCGCCGGCCTGAATCACCGGGCGACCGCCGCCGTAGGCCAATGCAGCGCCCACTCTCCGCCGAGGTTACGCATGTCGCATCCCTCCCGTCGCCCTGCCACGCCCGCGTCGCCCACGTCCGCGTCACCAACCCGCCGCTCGCTCGGGACCCGGCTTCGCGATGCCGTCCGGGTCTGGGCGGTGCCCGCGCTGCTCGTGGTCTCGGTGCAGACCCTCATCGGCCAGACGTACCACATTCCATCGGGGAGCATGGAACCGACGATGCTGGTGGGCGACTGGCTCGTGGTGAACAAGCTGGCGTACGGCGCCCACATCCCGTTCAGCGACGTCTCACTGCCTGGCTACGACGATCCGTCACGCGGTGCCGGCGACTACACCGACGCGGCGTTCGAATGGCAGTCGGCCTACGCGGTGCGCGCGTCGCGATTCGGTGAACCGCCCGTCACACCGTCACTCGACAACTGGGGGCCGATCCGCGTGCCCGAGGGCATGCTGTTCCTGCTCGGCGATCATCGTCACGCCAGCAAGGACAGTCGTTTCTGGGGTTTTGCGCCACGCGCGAACGTCCGAGGACGCCCGGTCTTCGTGTACTACAGCTACAACGCGACTGATTCGGATCGGGCGTGGCCGGCGCTGACCGACATCCGATGGGGAAGGATAGGGCATCTGTATCGGTAACGCCCGCAACAGAGGCGCAGCTGCACCAGCCGCGCGGCGAGCGCGACCCACCGCACCGCAACCGGATATCGAGTACGACTACATTGCCGTTCGTGGAGCAATGGCGCTGTTGGGTATGCCGGATCACTCCGATGCAGACGAGAATCGCGATGCCAGGGCAGGAGCAAGCAACCGTCACGCGGCGCGAAGCGATGATCGCGGCGGACGCGCAGGTGGCGCACCAGCGGGTCGTCGTGCGCGCGCTGGTTGCGGCGAGCATCGCATTCGTCATCGGTGTGGTGGTCCTCGGCTCCCGCGCTGCGGTGATCAGCAGAACCCCGACCGACCTGTTCGTACGTGCCGCATCATTCAGCGCCACCGTGCAGTTGAGCGACATCGACAGCGTCCGCCTCGTGTCGTCATTGTCACGAGTGCGCCGGAAGTTGAACGGGTTTCAGTTCGGCAGCGCATATGCCGGACGGTTCGAGTTGTGGCCGCATGACAGCATGCACCTGTTTCTCAACACTTCACGACCGCCGTACATCACGGTCTTTGCGAAGACGGGCGTGGTCATCCTGAATGGCGAGAGCGTTGTCGCGACGGAGCGGCTGTTCGGAGAGCTCTCGCTGCGTTCGCGATCCACGAGCGACCGATGAGCCGTCGATTCCGTTCGCGCGTCGACACCGTCGACGGCGCATTTCTCCTGGCGCCGATCGTGCTCAGCGGGGGCACGATCGTGTCGCTGCTCCGTGCCGGCGACGACAATCTGCTGATTCCAGGCATGGTGCTGGTGACGGCGACGGCGCTGGTGGCGTGGCTGCTGCTCGACACGTCGTACGCCGTGACCGACACCGAGCTGCTCGTGCGCGGTGGCCCGGTGCGCATGCGCATTCCACTGGCGAGCATCCGTCGAGTCCGACGCAGCCGCACGTTGGTCTCCGGACCGGCGCTCTCACTGCGTCGCCTCGAGATCGACTACGGCACCGCAGGGCTCGCGATCATCTCGCCAACCGAGGAAGCGGAATTTCTGGCGATGCTCGCGGCGGTGGTTCCGGATGTGGAGTTGCCGGCACCCTCCGGAGCCTGAATCCGTGCCGCTGAACACCGCCGGCGTGACCGTGCCGCTGCGCTAGCCCACCGCCCGCAGCAACGGCGCCGTCAACCACCGCAGCTGCACCCGCTGCGACCCATGCGCGTCGAAGTTCTCCGGCGCCAGCCACTGCTCGAACGCGCCCCGCACCGCCGGCCACTCGGCGTCGGTGATCGAGTACCACGCCGTATCGCGATTGCGCCCCTTGTAGACGATGGCGTTGCGGAAGACGCCCTCGAACGAAAATCCCAGCCGCTGCGCCGCGGCGCGTGACGGGGCGTTCAGGGCATCACACTTCCACTCGTACCGTCGGTACCCGAGCTCGAACACACGGCGCATCATCAGGTACATCGCTTCCGTGGCCACCGGCGTCCGTTGCAGGGCCGGCGAGAAGTTGATGTGCCCCACCTCGATGCAGCCATGCTCCGGCACGATGCGCATGTAACTCGCCACACCCACGGCCGTGCGCGTAGCCCGGTCGATGATCGTGAAGCAGCGCGGGTCGTCGCCCATGAACGTGGCCTGCATATACGCGAGGTATGCCTCGCGTGACGCGGGCGACTCGGCGAAGAGATACGTCCAGGCACTGCCGTCACCGCGTTCGTTGGCCTCGTACAGTGCATCGCCATGGCGCTCGGGATCGAGCGGTTCGAGGTCGCAGCGCACGCCGGCCATCACCTCGCGCGGCGGCACCGGCGGCGGTGACCAGTTCAGCACCGCATCACCGATGGCCTGCCCGTAGCGATTGACGCGCGCCATCAGGTGGCCGCCATGCCGGCGCGCACGAGGCCGTAGCGCTCGATCTTCTTGTACAGGTTGGAGCGCGGCATGTCGAGCGCACGCGCGGTCTCGCTCACGTTCCAGTCATGCTCGCGCAGCTTCACACGCAGGAAAGCCTCTTCCGCCGCCAGCTTGAAGTCCTCGAAGCTCTTGCAATGCATCAGCGCACCGAGCCCCGCGGTGTCGGCGCTCGGACGGCCCACCAGGCGATGCACGTCGGCGACCGTGACGCCGTCTCCTGAGCCAAGGATCAGCAGGCGTTCCACGGTGTTGCGCAGTTCGCGGACGTTGCCGCTCCAGTCGAGATCCGTCAGTGCCGACACGGCATCAGGGGCGAAACGGCGCGGGGCAATGCCGTCGCGCTGCGCCATCTGCTGCACGAAGAAGGCGATCAGCAGCGGAATGTCCTCACGGCGTTCGCGCAGCGGCGGTACCGTGATCGGCACGACGTTCAGCCGATAGAACAGGTCCTCCCGGAATCGACCCTCGGCGATCTCGTGCTCGAGGTCCTTGTTCGTCGCTGCCAGCACCCGTACGTCCACCTGCACCGGCTTGTTGCCACCGATGCGTGTGACGACACCGTCCTGCAGCACGCGCAGCACCTTGGCCTGCGCGGCGAGCGACATGTCGCCGATTTCGTCGAGGAAGAGGGTACCACCGTCGGCCTGTTCGAACTTGCCCGGGCGATCAGCGATGGCTCCGGTGAACGATCCGCGCATGTGGCCGAAGAGTTCACTCTCGATCAGTTCGCCGGGAATGGCTGCGCAGTTCACTTCGACGAACGGCTTCTTGGTGCGCTGCGATCCGCGGTGCACGGCGCGGGCAACGAGTTCCTTGCCGGTGCCGTTTTCGCCCGTGATGAGCACCCGCGCCGGGGTGGCCGCGACCTTGTCGATGCGTTCCAGCAACGAGACGATGGCATGGCTCTGGCCCACGATTTCGCGGCGCGCATCGAGCTGTTCGAGGAGGGTGGCGTTTTCTTCCTCGAGGTCCAGATGCCGCAACGCATTGCGCAGCAGCACGAGGATTCGGTCGGTGTCGAGCGGCTTCTCCATCACGTCGTAGGCGCCGGCCTGTGTGGCTTCGACGGCGGTGGCGAGCGTGGCGTGGCCGCTGATCATCACCACGAGCGCACGCGCGTCCCTGGCGCGCAGTGCACGGAGCACGTCGAGACCGTCCATGCCGGCCATCTTCACGTCGCTGAAGACCAGGTGCGGCCGGAACTTGTCGTACTCCGTCAGGCCATCGTGACCATTGGCGACCGTGCGGACTTCGTACCCCTCGTATTCCAGCAGCTGGCCAAGGGCGGAGCGGATCGGTGCTTCGTCATCGATGACGAGAATGCGACGGTTCACGGAGTGATTCGGTAAAGCGTGATGCGACCCTGGCCGGCGCGGATGTCACCGATGCCGGCGGGGAGTCGGATGGGGAGCGCGGATGCGTCGACACCATCGGCGACCGGGCCCTTTCTCCGCCGGATGGTTGCGACGAGCTTCGGAACCACGGGGCCCGGGATGGCGAAGTCGCCGACCTTGACGCGCGTGAGCCTGAACTGCGCTACCCCGGGCATTGCCGTCGGTTCGAGTGTTCCACCGAGGGTCAGGCGTTCGCGGTCACCGAGCATCGAAGCCAGTGGCCCGAGGGCCTTGCGGCCACCGAGGTCGGCGAGGCGGACGAGGGCGCGCACCTGAAACTCGTTGCCGCTGGTGCGTACCTGCAAGGAGTCGGTGCTGGCGGGGAGCTGCGCGATCAGCGAGTCGAGTGCGGCGCTGGCGAATTCGCCGGCAGTGAGGCTCACGCGTGTCGGGCCTTTGCCGCTGCGCAGTCTGGCGATGGCCCGTTGTCCCTTGTCCGCCGCGCCGTAGGAGAGCGTCATCCACCCGGTGTCGGCTGCAGTGGCCGAAGCTGCGGCGGCGGAATCGGTCGCCGGCGACTCTGCCCCTCCGACCTGTCCAACCAGCGCCCGCGCCTTGGGCAGCCAGAGATCGCGGGTGAGGAAGGCCGCAACGGCGACGACGCCGAGGATGACGAGACTGGCCAGGCGTCGGAAGCAGCCGAACACGGCGTGAAACTCCGGATCGATGAGGGGATGGTCAGGGACGCCGTGGTACGCGGCGCCCTGCGGGCAACGATAGTCGGCGGAGGCGGTGCCGTGCAGCGATCCGGCAGTGCGCGCGAACTGGGGTTATACCCGTTCGGCGTCTGGGCGAGCCCGAGCCGCATCGATGCCGGCGAGCAGTGCGCTGGTGACGAACGGTTTCTGGACGAAGATCGGGGCGTCGTCCCCGGCATTGGTCTCGAGCGAGTCGGCGGCGTAGCCGCTGGCCAGCACGACGGGCACCCCCTTGCCTTGCCGACGGAGTTCCGCAAGGAGTTCCATGCCATTCATGCGTGGCATGGTGACATCGCTGACGATGGCCACGATCGCGGACTCTTCGGCGAAGAAGGTGCGCAGGCCTTCGTCGCCGTCGGTGGCGGTGATGACGCGGTAGCCGCAGCGTTCGAGCATGCGACGGGCGACGTTGCGCACCGACTCCTCGTCATCGACGACGAGGATGGTGCCCAGTCGCGTCGTGTCTGCGATCGCTGCTGGAGTGCGCCGTCGAGTGTCCTCGGACTCGGCCGCGGGAAGGAGCACGCGGAAGGTGGTACCCATGCCGAGTGCAGTCTCCACGTGGAGTGCCCCACGATGGCCGCGGACGATGCCGAGTGTGGCGGCAAGGCCGAGCCCTCGTCCGGTGAACTTGGTGGTGAAGAAGGGATCGAAGATGCGGGCGAGGGTTTCGCGGTTCATGCCGATGCCCGTATCGGTCACTTCGACGTAGACGAATTCCCCGGCGATCACCCCGTCGGCGGCGAGGCATCCGGCGAGGTAGCTGGCATCGGCATGCATCGTGCCGGTGCGCAGGGTGATGTCACCTGAGTGATCCCCGACTGCATCGGAGGCGTTGGTGAGCAGGTTCATGATGACCTGTCGCACCTGCGTGCCATCGGCCGCGACGAGGGGCAGTCCGTGATCGAGTTCGAGGGTCAGGCTGGCGCGTTTGGAGATGGCGGAGTGGAGGAGCGAGGAGGTTTCGCGGACGGCGGCGGAGACGTCGAAGGGTTGGACATTGAAGCGGCCTTTCCCGGCGTAGGCGAGCAACTGCGTGGTGAGTTCGGCGGCTCGGCGGGCGGCGATTTCGATATCGGCGAGCAGTTCGTCGTGCGGGGTGCCTTCGGGGACATCCTGCCGGGCCACGCTGACGTTGCCGAGGATGCCGACGAGAAGGTTGTTGAAATCGTGGGCGATGCCGCCCGCGAGGACGCCGAGGCTTTCGAGTTTTTGCGCATGCTGCATTTGCGCTTCGAGTTGGCGGCGGTCGGCGGCGGCGACTTTCTGGGCGGTGATGTCTTCGACCGTCCCGACGAAGCCGGTGACGGTCGTGCCATCGCGGTGCGCGGCGGTGCGTTCGCACACCCAGCGGATGTCGCCGTCGGGACGGAGGACGCGGTATTCGTGGATGAGTTCGCCCCCTTCGCGCACGGCGCGGTCCCATCCGGCCATGATGCGGGCGCGATCATCGGGGTGTGCGGCGTCGAGGAAGCCGCGGCCGAGCAGCGCGCTGGCGGGCGCGCCCCACAGATCACGCATGCGCGGAGTCACGAAGGTACACGCGCCGCTGGCGTCGGTGAGGAAGATGCCGAGCGGTGAGGCCATGGTGAGCGTGCGGAACCGGTCTTCGCTGGTCCGCAGGTCGAGTTCGGCCTGTTTGCGTTCGGCGATGTCGGTGTGTGTTCCGACCATGCGGACGGGGCGGCCGTGCGTATCGCGTTCGACGACGGTGCCGCGTGTGAGGACCCAGCGCCAGGTGTTGCTGGCCGTGCGGAGTCTCACTTCGAGTGCGTACGTATCGGCGCGGCCGTCGAAGTGTTCACGCAGTGCGTATTCGCAGGCGGGCACATCGAGCGGGTGCAGCAGATCGAGGAAGGTGTCGATGTGTGGCGGGAGGGCGTGTTCCTCGAAGCCGAGCATCGAGTACCAGCGCGGGGCGTAATAGCAGTAGCCGGTTGGCACGTGCCAGTCCCAGAGCCCGTCCCAGACGGCGTTGAGGGCGAGCCGCAATCGTTCTTCGCGGGCGCGAAGGGCGACCTCCTGGCCCTTCTGCGAGGTGACGTCCCGTTCGACGGCGACCCACTGCATGCAGTGGCCCAAGGGACCATCGATGGGGATGATGTCGACGTCGAGCCAGAGCGGTTCGCCCTGCTTGGTGTAGTGCAGCAGTTCTTCGCGGACGCGTTCGCGATCATGGAGTGCGGTGTCCACGCGTTCGGCTGCGGCCCGGTCGGTGTCGGGACCGCGGAGGATGGTCGGCGACCGGCCCAGCACTTCGTCGCGTCGGAATCCCGTGGTGCGTTCGAAGGCTTCATTCACGTACACGATGCGGACCGACTCGGGGTCGGTGGCAGTGCCAGCGGTGATCAGGACGACATCGCCCACATGTTCGAGTGCGCGCTGCAACAGGCCTGGGTCGAGATCACCGGCTTGCGGCGCGCGGGCACGTTCGGCGAAGGGTCGCACGCGGAGCACGGTGGCCCGGGCGGTCTGCTGTTCACCGGTGGCGTCGTCGACCTGCGCCAGTGAGAGGTGGACGGTGATGCGTGTGCCGGTGCGGTGCGTGACGGTGGCGGCACCCTGCCATGACGTCGCGTCGAGGAGTGTGTCGCTGTGTGGTGCATCGACGTCAGCCGGTGACGGATCGAGGAGGGCCACGAGGGATTGCCCGAGTGCCTCGTCTGGCTCCCACCCGAGCACGTCGGTCGCGCCGCTGCTCCACTTGGTGATGACCCCATCGAGCGTGGTGACGACGACGGCATCACCGAGTGTTTCGAGGGTGTCGAGCAGATGTTGCAGCGGTGGCGACACGCCCAGAGTTTCGCGCACGGCGGCGCCATCCGGACCGGAGGGATCGGATGCCAGCGGGTGGGTGGACGTGGCGAGGGGGTCGGCCATGCGCGCGTTGCAGGTCGGATCGGTGCACGTGGACCTCGCGCGCCGGACGGGGGTCGTCGTCGTGCGAAGGTAACTCTGCACAGCACGGTTCGTGCCCTCCGCGGTCGCGGGGGGCATCAGGCGGCAGGCTCGGTGATGGCGCCGAGGATGGTGGGTATCGTGCGACGGTATCGCAGCGCTTCTGCCACAGCGGTACCCGTGACGTCCCCGCCACCGGCGAGGTCGGCGATCGTGCGGGCAACCCGGAGTGTGCGATGCCAGGCGCGCGCGGAGAGTCCGAGTTTTTCGCTGGCGGTGCGCAGCAGAGCGAGTGCCTCCGGCTGGAACAGGCCGCGTGCCGTGAGCAGGCGGGGTGAGACGGCGGCGTTGAGTGCGGCGTAGCGGTCCAGCTGTCGGGCGCGTGCTGCCGCAACGCTGGTCCGGAGCGCCGGTGATTCGGCGTCACGTGGTGTGGCATCGAGCGCGGCGACGGGGACCTGTCCAACCGGGATGTGCAGGTCGATGCGATCGGCGAGCGGGCCGGAGATCCGGCGGCGATAGCGTGCCAGTGCGCGTTCCTCGCAGTGACAGGCGATCGTCGGGTGTCCGGCGAATCCGCAGGGACAGGGGTTCATCGCCACGCAGAGAAGCACATCGGAGGGGAAGCGGATCGAGCCGGCGACGCGTGCGATCGTGACCATGCGGTCTTCGAGCGGCTGGCGCAGCGCTTCGAGTGCGGCGGGGGCGAGCTCGGGCAATTCGTCGAGAAAGAGCACGCCGCCATGGGCCAGGCTGACCTCACCCGGCCGTGGGCCGGTGCCGCCGCCGATGAGTCCCGCCGTGGAGACGGTGTGGTGTGGTGCACGGAACGGCGCGACACGACCGTGGAGTTGCGCGTCGCTGAGGGTTCCGGCGACGCTGTGCACGGCGACGACGTCGAGCAATTGTTGGTCAGTGAGTGGCGGCAGGATGCCGGGCAGCCGACGGGCGAGCATGGTCTTGCCGGTGCCAGGGGGCCCGGTCATGGCCACGTTGTGCCCACCTGCGGCGGCGATGAGCAGGGCGCGTTTTGCCGAGGGTTGACCGACGACATCGGCGAAATCGGGGATGTCGGTCGGTGGTGGAGCGGTGACGGCTGGAACGTCGGCGATCGGCAGTGGGCCGCGCTGCAGCATCGCGACGAGTTCATGCAGCGAGGCGGCCGTGGCGAGGCGGACACCGCTGACCAGCGCGGCTTCGGTCACATTCGCGGGTGGCACCAGCAGCGTGGCGCGCTCGCCTGCTGCGGCGAGCATCCGTGCGACGGGCATCGTTCCCCGCACCGCGCGCAGCGACCCGTCGAGCCCGAGCTCTCCAATGGCAACGAGCCCCGCGGCCCGGTCGGCGCCCAGTTGACCTGTCGCGACGAGAAAGCCGAGGGCGATCGGCAGGTCATAGCCGTTCCCGACCTTGCGGACATCGGCCGGTGCCAGCGCCGCCAGCACGCGCACGGAGGGGATTCGGAACCCGCACTCGCGCAGCGCCGCGACGACCCGTTCCTTCGATTCCCTGACGACGCTGTCCGCCAGCCCGACGATGGTCCACTGCGGGAGCCCCTGCGAGACGTTGACCTCGACGGTGATCGGCGTGGCATCGATGCCAAGCACGGCGGCGGAGCGGAGGGTAGCGAGCATGGGGACACGATGTGTTCCCGCTGCCCCACCCGCCCACCGGATTCACGCCGGTATCATCATTCGACGGAGGGCCTCGCGAAACAGACGTTCACCTGACCGGCTCAGGCGCCGGACTTCGGCAGCAGCCGATACCGATCCGTGAGCCCGTACTCCTTGTCGTAGATCACCAGCAGCTCGAAGAACCAGGTGATCGCGAGCGGGCCGAGCAGGACGCCGGTGATCCCGATGTATTCGATCCCGGCGAACGCACCGAGCAGTGTGGTGAGCGGATGCAGATTGCCGACGCGCTTGGAGACGATCGCACGCATGACGTTGTCGATGTTGCCCACGACGACGGCGCCGAAGATCGTCAGGCCGACGGCCTGCGCCACGTTGCCGGTGGCGAAGAGGATGATCGCCGCCGGCACCCACACCAGTGCCGAGCCGACCAATGGCAGCACCGACGCGATGGCCGTGACGGTGCCCCAGACGATCGGGTTCGGGAGGCCGAGCACCGCGAACGCCACGCCGACCAGGACACCCTGCATGATCGAGACCGCGAGGACACCCTGCGCGGTGGCCATGGTCACGTCGTAGAACTTGAGGCGCAGATCCTCGCTGTCATCTTCCGTGAACGGCAGGTAGCGCTTCACGCGCACCCACACGTCCTCGGCCGCAATCAGCAGGTAATACAGGCCCAGCAGGGCGATCACGAGATTCAGCGTGCCGCGCGCCGCGCCACCGACCGCACCGAGTGCCTGTGACGAGGCCCATGACGCGATCGTGCCGCTGGCGCGAGTGAGCTGCTCGCCGACGTTGATCGGACCGAGGCGAAGTCCCTGCACCTTCTTCATCAGTGGCCCGGTGTCGAGTCCACGGATGGCATTCGGCACCTCGTCCAGCAGTACCGTCACCAGCGCACCACCGGGCACGAGAATGCAGAGAATGATGACGAGGAGCATCGCGGTGGCGGCCAGCCCCGCCGGCACGCGGCGCGTCCGCAGCCATTGGTAGCCCTTCACCGTGAGGACGTAGAACACGGCCGCACCGAAGATCCCCGGGGCGAACGGCAGCATCGCCCACAGGATGCCAAGGCCCAGCACGATCGTGACCGCTGCTGCGCGATATTTTCCGGTGGGCTGCGGGATCGTCACGTCGAGGCCATTGGCGCCAACGAGGCGGTGCCCTACCTGAATCTCGGAGCCATCGGCGGTGATGATCGTGGCGGGCACGACCGTCGGATTATCGGGAATTGTCATGATCGGGACACGATAACACCGCCTTGTCGGCAGAGCGGACGGGACTTACCGCGTGGCGCCTGCCGGCATCGTCCGCTCGAAGAATGCCCAGACCCGGTTCCATGAATCGATCTGCTCCGGCGAATCGTCGAGCTCCAGCGTCGTCCGATTGACGCGGCGACTGAACGTGTGTCCGACACTGCTCGGTCCCGGCGTGGGATTCACGTAGATCTTCGTTTCGGCGAGCTGCGGCTGGCGCGCCACGAGGGCGTCGACCAACGGCCGCGCTTCCTCGAAGTTCACGTCGGCGTCGTTCGTCGCCACATGCACCAGCAGTGGCGCGCGCAGGCTGTCGACCCAGTAGTACGGCGACCGGCGGACGTACTCCGCACGGTTCTCGAACGGCAATCCACGGAGGCCCGTCTGTGTCGAGAACTGCCGCTGATACGACGGCCCCTTGTAGGAGAGACGGAAGACCAGGTTGGTCACCGGTACGATCGCGGCACCCGCTCGGAACGGCACCTCACGCGCGTGGCGCATCATGAGCAGCGCCGTGATGTAGCCGCCATGGCTCCAGCCCATCACGCCGATCCGCGTGGTATCCACGTTCGGCATCTGGCGCAGCACCTGCACGGACGCGAGCACGTCATCGACCTCCTTCCCGCCGTAGTCGATGCGCTCATGGAATTCCTTGCCGTAGCCGACGCTGCCGCGATAGTCCGGCGCGATGATCACGTACCCGCGACGCACCGCCTCCTTGATGAACGGCAGGTAGTTCTGATCCCAGTTGCCGTGCACTCCACCATGCACCCACACCAGCGCCGGTTGCGTGCGCGGCCCGCGCGACGTCAGTGGCTCGAAAATGGTGGCCGGAATTCGCAACCCATCGACGGCGCTGACGAACGTCGTCTTGGAAAACTTCATGACCCCCGCGCTGCGAGCGGCGAAGATGCTGTCGGTGACGGCCTTGCGGGCCACGGACGCCGCGTAATTGCCGACCGGATGATCGGCGGGATCATTGCTCACGTACAGCGCCGCGATCCGTGCAGAATCCATCACGACGGGCTGCCGGGGCCGCGACGCGTCGGACTCCGTTTCCTGCGCCGATGCCATCCCAACCGGCAACAGCAGCACAGCAATGGCACGGCGCAGCGCAGCGATGCGTCGAGAGGTCGGCAAGCGAAGCATGTGGGACCCGGTACGAGTAAGGGACGCAGTCATCAGCCCGACGGCGACCATCCATCCGTTTGTGAACTCGGCATGAAGTTAAGCGCTGGTCCGCTGACGACGGTCCCCGTGGATGGTCGTCGGACGTATCCCGTGCCGCGACTCACCTCTGCTCCGGCCGCGCCTCTACCATAGGCCTGCCCTCCGCATATTCTTGGGCGCACGTGGCCATGCCATCGGCTGGCACTTTGCACCACCGGCATTCAGGAGGATTGATGGTTGCGCGGACACGCGTCACCCGTAGTTCACGGTACCTGCGCTGGCTCTGTCAGCTCCTTGCCGTCGCGGCACCACTGCTGCCGTTGTCCACGGTGCTCCATGCACAGGGCCAGACCGCCCGTGTCGTCGGACTCGTCGCGGACTCCACCACCGGTCAGCCACTGGCCGGTGTACAGATCACCCTGGCCGCCGGTTCGACTCGGCTGCTCGCGCGCACGACCGCGGCGGGACGGTACACGGTCGTCAACGTGCCCGCCGGCACCTACAGCCTCGAGGCGCTCCGCCTCGGCTTCCGGCGTGTCCAGCGCGTGAACGTGGTGGTCGCCGCAGGCGCCACGTTGACATACGACGTTCGCATGGAACCCGCCGCCCTGAGCCTGCAGGCCGTGGTGACGACGGGTGTCGTCGATCCGTCCAGCGGCACGCGCGTGCCGTTCACGGTGGGCCGCGTCAGCACCGAGGACCTGCCGGTCCCCGCCACCAACGCGCTGGAAAGCATCCAGGGCAAGATCGCCGGCGTGAGCGTGGTGCCGCAGGGCCAGCCAGGCAGCGGCACCGAGATCGTCCTCCGCTCGCCGACGTCCATCAGCAAGAGCAACTCGCCGCTGATCGTCGTCGACGGTGTCATCCAGACCGATGCGTTCGGGGGGTCGTCGGCGGACCTGCAGAGCATGGACATCGAGAGTGTCGAGGTGGTGAAGGGGGCCGCCGGCGCCTCCCTGTATGGTGCGCGCGCTGCCGCCGGCGTGATCAACATCCGGACCAAGCGTGGCGGCGGCGGTGGCGGCGACCCCACGACGCGGTTCACCGTCCGGTCTGAATACGGATCCAACTCGATCGAGGACCGTGTGCGCTGGGCATCGTCGCACTTCTATCTGGTGAACGAAAGTGGCCAGTGGCTGAACACGGCGGGCGCCACTGTGCCGCGCGAACAGCGCGTGCCGGAGCCCGCCTTCACGCGCTTCCAGGACAACGCGTACGCGCCCGGCACCGCCTTCAACCAGGTGGCGCGCTTCTTCGACCCGGGCAACTTCGCGCGCAACTCGCTCAACATCTCTCAGAGCGGCGCAAAGACGAACTGGTTCTTCTCGTACGTGAACGGGCGTGAAGATGGCGTGGTGCTGAACTCGGGTCGGTACAACCAGGACGACTTCCGCCTCAACCTCGACCATCGCCCACGCTCGAACCTGAGCATCGGTATCAGCGCCTACCACATGCGCTCCGCGCGTCAGAACGTATACGACGACACCTTCTTCGACCTGATCAACCAGGCGCCGGACGTGGACCTGCGTCAGCCCGATCCGGACGGCACGCCGTACATCTATCAACCCGACTTCGAAGGGCGCGAAGAGAATCCGCTCTATGTGCTGTCGACGGAGGAGAACAACCGCAAGCGCACCCGCACGCAGGGCGCAGTGGAGCTGAAGTACGCACCATTCTCGTGGCTCACGGTGGACGGAAACGTGAGCTACGACCGCTCCGATCGCTCCACCGACTTCTTCCTCGATCAGGGCGTGAAGACCGAAGGGTTCGCCAACGGCGGTCCCGGCCAGCTGTCGCGCTTCAACGGCCTCACCGATGCGCTGAACGCTGCCGCCAGCGTGAACCTGCTCAAGCAGGTCGGCGCCTTTACCTTCCGCTCCACCGCGCGCGGACTGCTGGAGCGCGAGACCAACGAGCTCACCACGGCCTCGGGCAACCAATTCGCCACGCCTGGTGTGCGCAGCCTCAACAACGCCGTCAATCGCTTCGTCTCGTCCACCAGCGAATCGATCCGCACCAACAGCTATTTCTTCACGGTGGCCGCCGATTATCGCGGCAAGCTGATCGTCGACGCCCTGTTGCGACAGGATGGCAGTTCGCTGTTCGGCCCCGAGGAGCAGGAGAACTGGTACTACCGCTACAGCGGCGCCTACCGTGCGTCGGCCGAGAAGTGGTGGCCGCTCAAGGCCGTGACCGAGTTCAAGGTGCGCGCCTCGGTGGGCACCGCCGGTGGCCGCCCGAGCTTCAACGATCAGTTCGAGACGTACGATTTCGTCGAGGGCGGTGGCCTCGTGAAGGCGAATCTCGGTAACCGCTTTCTCCTGCCCGAACGGTCCAAAGAAACGGAATTCGGCGTGGACGCCATCATCAAGGACCGCTACTCGATCCAGATCTCGCGCGCAAAGCAGACGACGACGGATCAGCTGATCCTGGTGCCCCTCGCCGGATTCTTCGGGTATGCCAACCAGTGGCAGAATGCCGGCACCGTGCAGGGCAATACCTGGGAAGGCACGCTCGAGGCGCAGATCATCCGGCGCCCCAACTTCACCTGGCGCGCCGGCGTGGTCGCAGATCGTTCACGCAACCAGATCACGCAGTTCGACCGCAGCTGCTTTACCGTGAACGTGATCGCCTTCCGTTGTGCCGGCGAGACGCTCAGCGCCATGTACGGCTTCAGCTTCATGAAGAACAACGGGCAGCTCGCACCCGACGCGCGGTCCCGCGCGACCGAGTTCGGCGTGAACGACGACGGGCTGCTCGTCTGGGTCGGTCCGGGCAACACGTTCGCCGAGGGCGAGAGCAAGCGGCTGTGGGGTACGTCGTCCACCATCGGCACCACCACCTACGGCTGGGGCCTGCCGATCACGTCGGTAGACTCGACCGGCAACGCCGCGGTGACGAAGATCGGCGACGGCACCCCCGACTTCCGGTTCGGCGTCACGAACACGATCGGCTGGGGTGGGCTGCAGCTGTTCATGCTGTGGGACACGCAGGTCGGCGGCAACGTCTACAACCGGACCAACCAGCGCATGTACCAGTTCGGGCGCAGCAGTGACGTGGACCAGGTAGGCAAGCTGCAGGAATTCAAGAAGCCCGTGGACTACTACACGTCACTCTATGCGGCGAACAGCCCGGCGGACTTCTTCGTCGAGGATGGCAGCTTCGTGAAGCTGCGTGAAGTCTCGCTCCGCTACCGCCTGCCGGGGCGTTTCACCCCGACGCTGGCCCGCCTTGGCGCGCAGGGCGCGTCGTTCTCGCTGATCGGTCGCAACATGCTCACGTTCACGAAATACAAGGGCTACGATCCCGAAGTGGGCACTGTGCTCAATCGTTTCGACAGCTTCGTCTACCCGCGCTATCGTACGGTGACGGGCAGCGTCGAGCTCACTTTCTGACCGCCGGATATCCCGCCATGATCAGAATTTCGCAGACTCGTATGCTCCCACTGGCGCTCGCGCTCGTGGTGACGGGCTGTCAGGATCTCAATGTCGTCAACCCGAACCTGCCCGATGCCGCGCGCGCCACGACGCAGCCGCTGACCACGGAATCGTTCGTCGCGTCTTCCTTCCGCAGCTGGTGGCCGTTCGCCGGACATGGCGGCTATCCGGGTATCGCGTGGGCGACCATGTCGCGCGACGTGACGTCGGGCTTCGCCGACTTCGGCCAGCTCGAGCCGTCCACCGAGCCACGCACCTCGTGGAACAACAGCGAGGTGAATGCCCGTCGCCAGGTGAACCAGGATCCATGGTTCGGATACTATCGCACGATCTCCGCGGCCAACGACGTCGTGGCCGGCATCAACGGCGGCCTCGTGATCGTCGACCCGGTGCGAACCGCCCGCGCCAAGGCGATGGGGAAGTTCATGCAGGGGCTGTCATACGGATATCTCGGCCTCGTCTTCGACAAGGCGGTGATCACGGACGAGCGCACCAGGCTCGACACGATCACAACGCCGTCGTTCACCCCCTACCCTGCCGTGATCACGACGGCCATCGCGCAGCTCGACTCGGCAGCGGCCGCCGCGAACGCGCAGCCGACGATGACCTTCCCGGTGGAGAACTTTCTCTTCCAGGCGTTGACGCGCGACCAGTTCGTGCGGCTGACGAATTCCTATGCGGCACGCCTGCTGGCGTATTCGGCGCGCACGCGGACGGAACGCGCTGCCGTCAACTGGACCGAAGTCCTGCGACGCATCGACGCCGGCATTCTCGTCGATTTCGCGCCGGTGGCACAGGTGGACATTCTGGTCGATGACTACAAGCGACTGATGGCGCGCCTCCGCACCGCCGGACGGCCCTCGGACTACGCGCGCCCAAGCTACTGGCTGATCGGTCCCGCCGACTCCACCAATGGCTGGCAGAACTGGCTGGCGACCGCGAACGACAACCGACTGCCCTTCCAGCTCCGCACACGCGACCGCCGCATTCAGGGCGCCGCCGGCCCAACCGCCGCGGGCACGTACATGGGCTACAACCTCAACAACCTGTTCGCAATCTCACGTGGATCGTGGCGGTTCTCGCATTATTTCTTCCAACGCTACGGCACCGGCATCACGTGGCAGACCGGCCCGCAAGCGGAACTCACGGTGACCGAGATGGATCTGCTGAGGGCGGAAGCGTTCATCCGGCTTGGCCGTGCCGCGGAAGCGGTTCCACTCATCAATCGGACGCGTGTCGCGAACGGGCAGTTGCCAGCGGTCACGATCGATGGACCGCCGATCGGACCTGGCTGCGTCCCGCGCAAGTTGAACGGCACGTGCGGCAGCCTCTGGGACGCACTGCGCTACGAAAAAGGAATCGAACTGTTCGGCCTGAACGGCATGGTGGCATTCCTCGATGCCCGTGGCTGGCAGACGATGCCGGCGAACACGCCGACGCAGTTCCCCGTCCCTGGGCGCGAACTCAGCACGCTGCGGCAGAATCTCTACAGCTTCGGCGGCATCGGTGGGCAGGCGTCGTCGCTCGAGCCTGATGCGGAACGGTGCCCGGTCACAGCCACACCACTGGCCCGCTGTCCCTAGATCGGACGTGAGCCGAAGCACGCTCTGACTGATCGCCGCCACGTTGCGACCCGCAGCGTGGCGGCGATTCTTTGGTGGTGACGCAGCGCCTCAGTTCCCACCCAGCCAGCGCCACCACCACTGCCCGCGCTCCACATCGTCCTGCAACTCATCGAGGGCGGTGTGCCACGCGCGGCGCATCTCGGCCGCATCGGCGAAGCGCGTCTCCTGATGCGGCGCGAGTGCGCGCTCCAGGAACGGCAGCAGCGGGGCGGGAACGCCGTCGAGGTCATGTTCACTCTTCAGCTGTCGCGCCACGATCACCCGCGCGTCGCCGGTGCCGAAGGGCGGACGGCCCGTGATCGTGAACGCGATGATCGCGCCCAACGCAAAGAGGTCCACACTCGGCCCCTGTGCCTCGCCCATGATCTGCTCCGGCGCGGCGAACTCCGGTGTACCGGTGCCGCCGTGACGCTCGGTGATCCCAGGCCCGTGCGCGATGCCGAAGTCCGTCAGGCGCCAGCGCGCATTGCGATCGATCAGTACGTTCTCGGGCTTGAGATCGCGATGCACGATCCCCACGCTGTGGGCGGCATCCAGCGCGTCGAGAATGCCGTCCACCTGCGTGGCGATGTCCACTGCCGGCTGCGCCCCGCCGCGGCTCACGAGGCTCGCCACCGATCCACCCTCGGCGAGCTCCATCGTGTACCACGAAATCCCGTCGCGCGTCTCCCAGTCGTAGATCGGCACGATGGCCGGATGTGCGAGCTGCGCCGCCAGTTTCGCCTCACGACGGAAGCGCGCCACGGCCGCATCGTCATCCGCCACGCTCGGATGCAGCACCTTCATGGCCACCTCGCGTTCCAGGGACAGGTCGCGCACGCGCCACACGCTGCCGAACGTGCCGGCGCCAAGACGCGCCAGCACCTCGTAGTCATCACCGGTGGCCCAGCGCAATCGCACCTCTTCCTGATCAGCGGCACGGCGCGCCGTCGGCGCCACGCGCTCGATCCCGATCACGCTCGTGCGCACACTCGCCACACGCTCGAGCGCGCGCAGCATGGTGGCCACCGTGGCATGCCGATCGCCCGGATCCAGCGACAGCGCACGATCGATGATGGTGGCGACCTTCGCCGGACAATCGGGTCGCACGAGTGCGAGCGGTGGCGGCGTCTCGTCACTGGGAGGCCGTTCGCCCGTCATCATCGAGAACGCCAGCGCTGCCAACTGCCATTGATCGCTCAGCATCGTCGGCTGCCAGCCATGCGCCCACTCGGGTGCGTACGGCACGTACGACACCGGTGGCACCACGCCCACCGGGCGATGTGCCTCGGGCACGGCCCACTCCCAGCCCAGTTGCCAGAGCCGCCCGGTCGGCGTGATCCAGCAGCTGCGCGTCCCGATGGCGCCATGCACGAGATTCTGGTCGTGCAGATACACCAGCAGCGTGCCGACGGTGCGCAGCAGGTTGAGCATGCCCGGTGCGTCATCGGCTCCGATGCGCTGCACGCGACCATCAACGCTTTCTCCAGCGATCCAGCGGCGGAGATATCCCGGCCCACGCGCCACGTTGGGCGAATCCGCCCAGTAGTGATACGTCGTCGGAATGGCGGGATGACTCTGATGCGCCAGCTGTCGCGCTTCGTGCGCCAGCCAGAGTCGATGATCGGCGTCCGGTGCCGTGACCAGCGTCAGCGATCGGCCGAGCGCGTCGATGATTTCCTGATAGTGCCGCACTGCGCTGCCCACCGCGCCACGGCCCCACCGCCAGCCCGGCGGCAGCACCCACGGCTGCAGGTGAGCCGGAAGCGTTGGCATCACGACGCGTGGCACGCCTCCGGCGGGCGTGAGCATCGAGGCGCGATCCGGTACGGTCATCCGATCAAGATAACGCCGCCCGCACCGAGCCGACGTCCGGCGCAGCGCGCAGCGTCATCACGACGGAAGTCCCGTCGGGTCCGCTCCGGTCGATCACCAGCGATCCGCCCCAGCCATCCACCAGCCGCCGGCTGATCGCGAGTCCGAGCCCGCTGCCACTCGTCCGCGTGGAAAAGTGCGGTTCGAACACCTTGAACAGCACCTCAGCTGCGATGCCGCTGCCGTCATCACGGACCTCGATGCGCACCGCATCGTCACCCTGCGTCACGCGCACCTGCACCACGGTCGCGCCAGCCTGCCGCGCGTTCTCGAGCAGGTTGAGCAACACGTCGCGCAACTCCGGCGCGCGCGCCATCGCCGACACGATTGAACCCTCGGGGAGCACCACCTGCCAGTCCACCGCCCCCTCGGCCATCCGCTCCAGGGCCAGCACCTCGAGCACCACGGCCGCCACGTCGGTGGGCTCCGCCATCGGCGCACTTTCCGGTGAGGAGCCGTAGCGGCTAAAGGCGCGCGCAATTTCGTCGAGGCGGTCGATCTGCGTCAGGATGGTGCCGACGTTTCGGTCGAGAATGGCATCGAAGTCGGGGCGGCCGTCGTCGCGTGCGCGACGCAGGTGCTGCACACCGAGCCGGATCGGCGTCAGTGGGTTCTTGATCTCGTGCGCCACCTGGCGCGCCATCTCGCCCCACGCCAGCACACGCTGCGCATGCGCGAGCTGCGTGACGTCGTCGAGCGTGACCACCACACCACCACGATCGAGACGGGTGAAGC
The DNA here is from genome assembly GCA_031411975.1 of Gemmatimonadaceae bacterium. Classification (GTDB taxonomy): domain Bacteria; phylum Gemmatimonadota; class Gemmatimonadetes; order Gemmatimonadales; family Gemmatimonadaceae; genus JACMLX01. Next base: position 63,718 of record JANOCB010000042.1, on the reverse strand, counting down.
GTCCCTGCACCGTGGCATCGCCCCACGTTTCCTCGAACGCGTCATCGCGCTTGGTCGATGCCGCGAACGCCACGGCACGCGCCGCCAGCGACGGTGACACCACCGACAGCATCGTCCCCGCCGGCACAGTGCCACCCAGCAGCGCCTCGGCACGCGGATTGGCCAGCACCACACGGGTGTCGCCATCGACGGCGATCACCCCGGATGCCACCGTGCGCAGCACGGCATCGGTGCGACGGCGCGCTGCATCGAGTGCACGCTCGCTGGCGCGCAGATCGTCGGCCATCTGCCGGAATGCGTCAAACACCGGGACGAACTCGCTCGGCGGCGCTTCGTCGAGCCGCGGTGCGCGTTCACCGGCGGCCACCGCCACGGCCGCGTCACGCAACGTGCCGATCGGGCGCGCGAACTGGCGCGCCGCCAGTCCGGAGAGCCAGAGCGCGGCCAGCACGCCACTCAGCGCACCGAAGAGCAGCAGCATCACGAGATCCTCGCGCCGCTGATCGAACGTCTCCTCTTCGAGTACGGCGGGGGCCGCCACAACGATCCGCTCGCCGCGTGCACCACGAGTGCTCAGGTAGCTCAGCAACACGTTCGTCCCTGCGACCGACACGGTGCTCGTCGCCGTCAGTGAACCGCCGGGCGCGAGGGTGAGCGCCACGTCGGGCGGCAGGAACAGCCCGACCGGTGCCAGTGCGCCGAACAGTTCATCACTGACGTCCACCAGGCGGCCCACCGAGTAGCCCAGCAATGGCACACCGATGCGGCGGCTCGCCTGTTCCAGTTCGGGACGTTCACCAGAGCGATCCACCGCGCGCAGGAATTCGCGCACCAGCAACTCCCGCTTCTCCGCATCGTCGATGCGCAGCCGCTGGAAGCTCCACACCGTCAGCACGCTGAGCGGAACCACGAAGAACAGCAGCAACACCATCGTCAGCCGCAGTCGATAACTGCCACGCCACGACCGGCGCTGCAACCGCCACCATCGCCATGCCCCCGCGCGCGTCAGCCCTGCCGCCGCACTCAGGGCAAAGAGCAGTGCCAGATCCGCGGCGACGAGCAGCGTGCCGCGCTGCACCAGCGACCAGCCCGTCAGCACTTCGATGCGGGCATGCGCCTGCAGCGGGCCGAGCACCGTCGGCACCACGCGTGAACCATCGTAGGCGCCGCGCTCGCGCGTCCATTTCATGCCATCGTTCTGCCGGCGGTCGGCCTGCACTTCGCCGAGCTCGAAGCGATAGAGCGGCGCCCCCGATGTCGGCGAGCTGTATCCGAGCAGCGCCGCCACGGCTGGTGTGGCCGCTGTCCGTGCGCGTGGTTCGACGATCACCGTCGTCACCGTGCTGTCGCTGAACGGCACCGCCAGCACCTGATACACACCGGGATATCCCACCACGTCACTGGCCGCGGGACGCCCCGACTGGACCGCCGCCTCCACCACCTCCCGGACGTCGAGCTGCTCGGTCTGACCGAACACATCGAGCGATGCCAGCAGCGTGCCATCGAGCCTCCAGGTGGCAGCCGTCAGCGGGTAGCGCGCGACGAGATCACTGGCCGCGACCCGATCGAGCAGGTCGGCGCGCGAACGCGGCGACGGCTGCAGCGTCAGTTGCGCGGCGAATCGATCGAGCAGTTGTGTGGCTTCGGCGTCGGGTGAGGTGAGGCGCGCCGTCTCGAACGTGGCCAGTTCGACCGTCCGCTTCATCACGGCACCCCACGTCACCACCGTCGCGCCGAGCGCGGCCACCGTGCCGACCTGCAGCAGGACACGGCGCGTGGGACGCGACAGTGCCGTACAGGCAATCACCGCAATCCAGAGCAGCGTGTACGCATTGTTCCACGCCCCTTCGGGTGTCCACAGCCGCGGACCGAGCGCCGCCGCGAAGACTGCCAGCGACGGACCGATGATCGGGTCCACACCGCGACGATCACGCAGCAGCGCGCGTCCCGCTGCCGCACCACCCAGCAACACCACCACGGCGAACAGGAAGATGCCGATCTGCCACGCCAGCCAGAGCGTCGTGGCCACACCCGAACTCGGGAGGGTGATGCCGCCCGCGAGCGCCCGCAGCAGAAACGGGCCGATCACAGCCAGTGCCAGCAGCACGACACCCGGCACCAGCCGCGAGTGATACGCCAGTCGTGCACGCCGCAAGGCGAGACCCGCGAGCGTCAGCAACGCGCCCGACAGCAGCAGCGCCACCAGCCCCGCCATCGTGATGGTACCAATCCGCACGAAATACAGGCTTGGATCGAAGATCCACGACACGTTGCTGAGCGCGCCCAACGGCACCAGCCCCACCACGATCGCACCGGCGGCCAGCGCGCCGAGCTGTTCGGCGAGGGACGGCCGCCGGCGCCACGCCACCATGATCAGCGCCAGCGCCCAGCACGCGAGGACGGCACCGCACAGACCGCGGGCCGTTTCGAGCTGCCGCGCGACGGCATTGCCGCGGGTCGGTGCCGCGGCGCGATACCGTAGCATGGTGTTTCCGTCGATGACCCAGGGGCGGAATCCGGTTTCGTCCACGGGGCCGGGCGGTGCGAACTCGATCGCGCCCACCGACGCCCGCTCGGCGAGGTCGGCTCCGAGTCCCAGCACGAGGTGACGCGCCGGGGGATCGGCATCGAGCACCATCGTCGCCACCGCCACGGCATCGCCGCGACGCTCGGCGGCGTACAGCACGAGGTAGAACCGGAGCCGTTCGACACCGAGATCACCGCGCAGCACCTCCGGCACCGCGCGTGGATCACCAGCCCACGAGACCGGCAGACCGTTTCGGTAGAGCACCACACTGGTCCGCGGATCGAGGCCGTCGAGCCCGGCGAGATACCGGAAGCCGGCCGCCGGCATCGACGGTGCATCGAGCGCGCGGGATGCCAGTTGTCGGACGCGCTGCGCGGCGATGGGCAGCGCCCTCGCGGCGCTCGCGTCACCACGCCGGACCGCCGCGCCGGCCCATTCGTCGAAGCGCGTCTCGATGCGCAGCAGTTCGACCTGCTGCCAGCCGGCCACCGCCACGAACAGCAGACCGAGGCCGGTCACGATCTTCTGCGAGCGGCGACCGCTCATCCATTCGCCGACGAGCGCCGTGGCCAGCACGGCGGCGGCGACCGCAGCGAGCCATGCCGGCGACGGCGAGCGCAGCCAGACGGCGGCACAAACGACCCCGGCCGCCGCAGGGAACAGCCAGCGGCGGCGGGGGGTCAGGAGCGGGTCCGGCTGGGCGGTCGGCGACAGAATGGGGACGGCGAAAGCCAAAAAAGATCGGCGCGGTGTCGCGCCCAACGGCAGAGACAGGTGAGTTTACAGGGTGACACCTTTCCTCCATACACCTCGCGGCGTCGGCTGGAGCGCACTGGTGCTGGTCAGTTGCCTCGCCGTCCCGGTCCTGCCGGGGCAGGCGGCACCCGCCCCGCTCCTCGACGCCCTCTCCATCACCGTGCAACTGGATTCCGCCACGGTGGCCCGTGGGTCGCTCCGGCTCCGCCAGATCCGGTCGGGTACCGACCTCGAGCTGGTCGCCAACGGCACGCTGGTGCGCAAGGGACTCCGAGTCACGGCCGAACTCCGGACCGATTCGCTCTTCGGGCTGCGCCGGTACACGGCCGAGTCACGGGACAGCGCCGGGGTGCTGCTGGATCGCGTGCAGGTCACCAGTGCCGGCGGTCGCATCACGCTGGAGCGGGTCACACCGCGGCGGCGCGTGATGCGCGAGTATCCTGCGCAGCGCGAGCTGATGATCCTCGATTCGGCGACGGTGGTACCGTTCGTGCTGCTGGCCGGTGTGACGCTGCGGGCCGGCGCCTCGCTCATCTTCCTCGATGTCCGGAGCGGCAGTGTGACGCGTGCCAGCGCCGCGCCGGGCACACCAACCGACCTCTCGATGGCGGAGGCCGTGGTGAGCGGCACCCCGATCACGGTGACCGGGCTTGCCTTGCCACTGACCTGGTGGCGGGACAGCCGCGGGCACCTGCTGCGAGTGGTGTGGGGTGAGCGCTCCCGGGTGCTCCGGGATGACCCTCCGGCCTGAACTTGTAGAGACCGCCGGCCATTCCCTCCAACGCCACCGCCGGCCAGTGCATACCAGCCGTGGGTGACCAGCGCCTGCGCTGTCAGCGCCAGTCTGACGGCATCTGAAACTGTCGCGGGGCGGCTCCCGTACACGAGCCAGTCCGTATAACTCCGACCTTGCCCATGCTGATGACTGTCGTTTCCCGCAGCCTTGCTGCTGCGCTTTTCCTTCCGCTGATCGCGTCGGCACAGTCGACACCGGTGCCGACGACGCTCACCGTCGAGCAGGCCGTCGAGCTGGCCGTGGCGAACAATCCGCAGCTGCGTCAGTCGCTCAATGCCCGTCGGTCGGCCGCCGCCGCGACGCGCAGCGCCTACGGCGCGATGCTGCCCGACCTGAACTCGTCCGCCGGCTTGGGCTGGCGCGAGGGACGTCAACAGGTGTTCGGTGGTATCGGCATCGGCGCCAACGCGAACACGGTCGGGTCGAGTGCAAGCGTGAACGCATCGCTGAACTATGGCCTCGAGACGCTGCTGCAGCCCCGCTCTGCCAAGGCGACTGAACGTGCGGTCGAAGCCGAGGCCGACGCCGCGACCGTGCAGCTCCGGACCACCGTCACCCAGCAGTACCTGATCGCACTGCAGGCGCAGGCGCGAGCGACGCTTGCCGACACCTTGCAGGAGAGCGCCCGCCTCAGCGTCGAACTCGCTAGGGCCCGTTCCGCCGCCGGCACCGCCACCGTGCTCGATGTCCAGCGCGCCGAAGTCGCCCTGGGGCAGCAGCGTGTGCAGGTCGTGCAGGCGCGCAACACGCTGGCCATCGAGAAACTCCGCCTGTTCGAAAACCTCGGCGTGACACCACCCGCAGGTGACGTGTCGCTCAGCACGCAGTTCGCCGTCACACCGGTGGCCACGACCGTCGATGAACTCGTGGAGCTGGCGAAGCGTGCCAATCCCAACGTGATCGCGCGGCGCGACCGTGAAGACGCCGCCAGCGTCAATCAGCGGATTGCCAAGGCCGCCTACTTCCCGCAGCTCTCCCTCTCTGCTGGCTACGGCGGATTCACGAACTCGTTCACCGACGGCAACTTCACGGTCAATCAGACGCTCGCCAGCCGGCAGTCGGGCTGTCTCTCGCGTGGCGGCATCCTGCAGCTGGTGGGGCAGCCCTTCGATCCCGCCAGCTGTGCAGGTATCACGCTGACACCGACCGAGATCGCCGCGGCGCGCGCGAGCAACAACGCCTTCCCGTTCGGCCTGACGCGCAATCCCTACAGCGTGAACGCGCAGTTCTCACTGCCACTGTTCAATGGCTGGCAGCGTGAGCAGCGCATCGCCGAGGCCTCCGTGGCACGCGACAACGCGCGCCAGTCGGTGCGGCAGCAGGAATTGGCTGCACAGCAGGCGGTGCGCGTGGCGTACCTGAACCTCGACGCCGCCCGCCAGACCGTCGCGATCCAGGAGGAAAACGGCGCCCTTGCCCGTCAGGCGCTGCTGCTGGCGGAGACGCGTTACCGCGTGGGCCAGGCCACCTTCCTCGATGTGGCCAACGCGCGCGCCGATTTCTCGCGCGCCGAGAATGACCGCATCACTGCCGTGTATGATTTCCATCGGGCGTTTGCTGCGCTCGAACAAGCTGTCGGCCGCCGGCTGCGCTGACCCACCCACGAGAATCAGATGAATAAAGGTGTCAAGATCGGGATCGCCGTTGCGATCGTTGCAGGACTCGGCGTTGCCGGATTCGCGGCGAAGAACAAGAACCAGAACAAGGCCGCGACGGTGAAGGTCGAAGCCGTCGAGGCGCGCGACCTCGTCGCCAGCGTCACGGCCAGCGGGCAGGTGCGCCCACGGACCAAGGTCGACGTCAGCGCCGACATCACTGGCAAGATCATCCGCCTGTCGGTGGCCGAGGGCGACCTCGTGACCAAGGGGCAATTCCTCCTCCAGATCGATCCGCAGCAGTTCGAGGCGGCGCTGCAGCGCTCACAGGCCGCACTCGCCTCGGCCAAGGCGCAGTTCGCGCAGGCCAGCGCGAGCTTCATCCAGGCGAAGCGCAACTACGACCGTTCGGCCGAGATCAAGAAGTCCACGCCGACGCTGATCAGCGACGAGCAGCTGGAGCAGCTGCGCACGCAGGTCGAAGTGAACCAGGCCTTGTCCGATGCCGCCAAGTTCAGCGTCGAGCAGTCCGAAGCGGCGGTGCGCGATGCCCGCTTCTCGCTCAGCCGCACCACGATCACCGCCCCGATGGCGGGACGCGTCACGCGCCTCAACGTGGAGAATGGCGAAACCGCGATTCAGGGCACGCTCAACAAGGACGCCGCCACGCTGCTGACCATCTCCGACCTGTCGGTGCTGGAAACGAAGATCAAGGTGGACGAGACCGACGTCTCGCGCATCAAGCTCGGTGACAGCGCCGTGGTGCAGATCGATGCGTTCCCCGACACCACCTTCGTGGGCCGTGTGGTGCGCATTGCCAACAGCTCGGTCAAGGCCGCGGGTGCCACTTCGCAGGCCACGGATCAGGCAGTGGATTACGAGGTGGTGGTACAACTGGTGAACGCCCCGGCCGAAACACGCCCGGACTTCTCGGCCACCGCCAAGGTCATCACCGACGTGCGCCAGCAGGTCCTGTCGATTCCGATCATCGCGCTCACGGTCCGCGAGGATTCGGCGATCGCCAGCGGCGACACGGCGCAGGGCGGACGCAAGCCCGCCGGCAAGCAGATCGGCAAGCGGGATGTGGAAGGGGTCTTCGTCGTGAACAGCGGCAACACGGTCAGCTTCCGCCCGATCAAGGTCGGGATTGCCGGCGACCGGTACTTCGAAGTGCTCGGTGGCCTGAAGACCGGCGATCGCATCGTCGCCGGGACCTATCAGGCGATCCGCGAGTTGCGTGATGGGGCGGCCATCAAGGAAGACATCGCCGCCGACAGCAGCAAGGCGAAGAAGGAGAAGAAGGCGTGAGTTCACCAGCTGCGCCGGAGTCGCTGAGCGTCACCGCGGAGCGACGCGCCGTATCGTCGGCGCAGGGCTCCGCACCCGACAAGGATTGGGTCATCGTCACACGTGGCATCACCCGGCAGTATGAAATGGGCGGTGAGATCGTGCGCGCGCTGCGCGGCGTGGACCTGGCCGTCCGTCGGAACGAATACGTGGCCATCATGGGACCATCCGGCTCGGGCAAGTCGACCCTGATGAATCTCATCGGGTGCCTCGACACGCCCAGCAGCGGCGAGTACTGGCTCAACGGGCTGCAGGTCTCGAAGATGACCGACGACGCCCTCGCGCAGGTGCGCAACAAGGAGATCGGCTTCGTCTTCCAGACGTTCAACCTCCTCCCGCGCGCCACCGCCCTGCAGAACGTCGAATTGCCGCTCGTGTATGCCGGCGTGTCCAGCACGGAGCGCAAGCGGCGTGCGTCGGAGGCGCTGGACCGGGTGCAGCTCGGATCGCGCATGTCGCACAAGCCCAACGAGTTGTCAGGCGGTCAGCGCCAGCGCGTGGCCATCGCGCGTGCGCTCGTCAACGTGCCGTCCATCCTCCTCGCTGACGAACCGACGGGAAACCTCGACTCGCAGACATCCGAGGAGATCATGCGTGTCTTCGAGAGCCTCGCTGAACAGGGGCAGACGGTGATCATGGTCACGCACGAACCCGACATCGCCGCGCACGCACGACGCGTGGTGGTGTTGCGCGACGGTGTGATCGCGAGCGACGACAGCGGCGACACCTTCCGCAGCCGTCTCGGTCAGGGCCACTAGCATGCCACTCTTCGAGGCCGTCCTGCTCGCCCTGCAGACCATCCGCACCCAGAAGCTGAAGAGCTTCTTCACGATGATCGGGGTCTGCATCGGCGTCACCTTCCTCATCGCCGTCGTCAGCATCGTCGAGGGGATGAGTCTGTACATGGAGAACGACCTCGTCGGCAAGCTGCTGGCGGTGAACACGTTCGAGGTGCGCAGCCGGCCGAACTTCACGCCCGGCAACATCACCGAGGACATCTGGCGTGAGTATCAGCGCCGACCGCGCATCATGGAGCAGGACATCGCGCCGGTGGTGGCCGTACTGCCGCGTGATGTGCTGTGGGCCCCGATGAGCTCCGACGGCAACATCAACGCCACCACCCTCACGGGGCGGCCGAAGGCGGTGCAGGCGTACAACACGACACGCCAGTACTTCGAGATCAAGAAGATGGGTGTCACGCAGGGCCGCGTCTTCTCGCCGCAGGAAGACGCGATGGGGTCGCTCGTCGTCGTGATCGGCAAGGATGTGAAGGACCACTTCTTCGAGAACGTCGACCCGATCGGCCGCGAGCTGCGGCTCGGCGACCTGCCCTACACCGTGATCGGTGTGGCGGAAAGCCAGGGCAGCGCGCTGGGCCAGAGCTTCGACAAGTTCATCGTGGCACCGTTCTCCTCACCGCTTCGCCGGCTCACGAACGCGAAACGGGGCGTGGTGGACGCGATCATGGTCAAGAGCCCGAGCGATGCGGTGATGACCGCCACCATGGCCGACGTGCAGGAAGTGATGCGATCGGTGCGCAAGCTGCGGCCGGGGCAGAAGGACAACTTCGTGCTCGAGACGAGCAGCTCGGCCCTGACCTTCTTCGCCAAGATCAAGCAGTATCTGCTGCTGGCCGGCGTGGTGCTGCCGGCGATCGGCCTGATCGTCGGTGCGATCGTGATCATGAACATCATGCTGGTGGCCGTGGCCGAGCGCACACGCGAGATCGGCGTGCGAAAGTCGCTGGGCGCCCGCCGTCGCGACATCATGGCACAGTTCCTCGTGGAATCCACGACGCTGTCGGTCCTCGGCGCCGCCGTCGGCGTGGCGCTCGGTGCGGCACTGGCCAAGATCATCTCCGCCGTCACTCCCCTCCCTGCCAGCGTCGCCCTCTGGTCGGTGATCGTGGCGGTGATCGTGGGTGCCGGCGTCGGCATCATCGCCGGCGTCTATCCCGCCTCACGCGCCAGCCGGCTCGATCCGGTCGTTGCCCTCCGCTCGGAGTGATCGCATGTCCCTGAGAGCCAACATCAGCGGGACCATCGAGGGCGTCGGGATCGCCCTCGAGTCGATCCGCGCCAACAAGCTCCGCGCCGGGCTCACGATTCTCGGCGTGTCGGTCGGCGTGTTCGTGGTGGTGGCGATCGGCGCCATGATCACCGGCATCAACAACGCCGTCACGAAAGACCTGGCGGCGGCCGGACCGACCACGTTCTTCGTCAGCCGGGCACCGATCTCGTTCGAAGCCTGCGACGGCACCGCCGACACCTGCAAGTGGCGCCGGAACCCGCGGCTCACCGTCGACGATGCCAAGACGTTTCGGGCACTGCCGAACATCCGGGCCGTCATCACCCAGATCAACACGGGCGCCAGTGCCCGGTATCGTTCAGAATTCCTGTCGTCGATCAGCGTCCAGGCGTTGAGCACCGATTGGCTGCTGGTGGATGGCGGTTCGATCGTCACGGGCCGCTCCTGGACCGACGCAGAGGACAAGGCAGGCGCCAAGGTTGCCGTGCTGAACAAGAAGATGGGCGAGCAACTCTTCCAGGACAGCGACCCGATCGGCAAGCAGGTGATCGTCGGCAATGTGCCATTCAATGTGATCGGCACCTACGACAAGCCGCTCAACCCGCTCGGCAATGACAACGATGCCGTCGTGTTCATGCCGATGCAGGCGGCGATCACGGGGCTCAACGCACGGTCGTGGGGCGTCAGCATCTCCGTCCGCCCCCGCGATGGTGTGCCTCGGGACCAGGCGATCGACGATGTGACCGCCGCACTGCGCGGCAAGCGTCGCCTGCGCCCCGCTGATGACAACAACTTCGCCATCATCACGCAGGACAAGATCATGGAGGTGTACGACCAGTTCGTCGGCACCTTCTTCATCGTGATGCTGTCGCTGTCGGCGGTCGGACTGCTGGTGGGCGGTGTCGGCGTGATTGCGATCATGATGATCAGCGTCACGGAGCGCACCCGCGAGATCGGTGTGCGCAAGGCGCTCGGCGCCACGGCGGGACTGATCCTCTGGCAGTTCCTTGTCGAGGCGGCGACGCTCACCGGCATCGGTGGCGGCATCGGCCTCGCGCTCGGGGCACTGGTGGCGTGGATCGTGAGGAGCAACTTCCCGATCCCTGCCGAAATCCCGCTCCTCTCGGTCGTGGCCGCCATCGGCGGAAGCATCTTCACCGGTGTGCTGTTCGGGATCATCCCGGCGTTCCGCGCCGCCCGTCTCGATCCCGTCGCTGCGCTGCGCTACGAGTAGGACCGCGGTCCAACGCCATGCGCGCGCCTCGCCTGCCTCGTGCAGCGGGGCGCGCGCTGCGTTTGCCCCTGCTGCAGCAGCGCGGCGCGCACACCTGACGACCTTTTCTGGCCCGCTGCGGTATCTTGCAGTGTGCGACCCGATGATGTGATCCTGACTGCCTTCACGCAGCTCCGCGCGAACAAGTTCCGCGCCTTCTTCACGCTGCTCGGCATCATGGTGTCCGTGGCATTCCTCGTGGCAGTGATTGCCATCATCCAGGGCATGAACTCCTACGTCAGCGAGCAGGTGGCGGGCTCGCTGATCGGCAAGGATGTCTTCCAGGTGCGCCGCGGCCCCATCTCGCTCGGCCTCGTGGACGACGAGATGCTGCGCAGCATCCAGAAGCGGCCCCGCATCACGCTCGCCGATGCGGCCGTGCTGCGGGAGGCCCTGCCTGAGGCCGCGGCCATCAGCCTCCAGTCCGGATGGCCCACGCCGCTGGCTGACGTGCAGTGGCGTGACCGCGAGGTGGGCAGCGCCACGGTCTTCGGCGTCACCGCCCCGTTCCAGCGGGTGCAGGACTACAACATCAACATCGGCCAGCCGATCACCGACATCGACGTCCGCGAACGGCGGCGCGTGGTGGTCATCGGCAGCGACATTGCCATCAACCTCTTCGATGGTGTGGACCCGGTGGGACAGGTGATCCGCATTCGCGGCCAGCAGTTCACCATCGCGGGCGTGGCCGCGCCCAAGGGACGCGTGCTGGGGCAGAGCTTCGATGGGTTCGTGCTGATGCCGATCACCGCCTTCGAGGCGATCTACGGTCGGCGGCTGACCACGACGATCAGCGTGAAGATGACCGATCCAGCCGCCATGCCGCTGGCCATGCAGCGCGCAGAGGAAGCCATGCGGCTGGCGCACCGGCTGCGCCCCGGCGAGGCCAACGACTTCAGCATCGAGACCGCTGATGCGCTGGTGGACTTCTGGAAGAAGCTCACCAGGACCCTCTTCTCCATCATCCCGGCCGTCGTCGCGATCGGGATCGTGGTCGGCGGCGTGGTGATCATGAACATCATGCTGATGTCGGTCACCGAGCGCACCCGCGAAATCGGCATCCGCATGGCCGTGGGCGCCTCACGCGGCGACATCCGCAAGCAGTTCCTCGCCGAATCGGTGGCGGTGTCCGCGCTTGGCGGCGTGATGGGGCTCGCCCTCGGCGCCGGTCTGGCGTGGCTGGTGGCCGCGCTCTCGCCATTGCCGGCGCGCGTGACCCCATGGTCCATCACGGTCGCCCTGGCGCTCGGTGCCGGCGTGGGTGTGCTGTTCGGTGTGTATCCGGCCGCCCGCGCCGCGCAGCTCGATCCCATCGACGCGCTGCGGTCGGAGTAACACATGCCCGCCGCACGTGCCGTCTCGCAACTCGGGCAGAACGTCGCCATCGCGCTGAGCGCCATTCGCGCCAGCAAGTTGCGCTCCGCGCTCACGATCCTTGGCGTCGTCATCGGTGTGTCCACCGTGATGACCATGGCGAGCCTCGTGCAGGGCATTCGCGACCAGATCGTCCGGACCATCGAGATCGCAGGCCCCACGACGTTCTACGTGCTCAAGGTGTTCTCGCAGACGCCGGTGAACCCTGACCGGCTGCCGAAGTACATCCGCATCCGTCCCGATCTCACGCTCGAGGAGGCGGCACGCATCCGCGCGCTGCCCGGGATCACCTACGCCTCGCTCTGGGGCCAGGCCATCGCCCGTGTCGAATACGAAGGCTCGCGCACGCAGAACGTGGCGGTGTTCGGCTCCGACGAAGGCTTCACCACGATTCAGGGGGGTGAACTGTCGGCCGGACGCTGGTTCACGCACGCCGAAGTGGTGGGCGGCGACGCCGTGGTGGTGCTGCGCGACGCGATCGCCGAGAAGGTGTTCGGCATGGTGGACCCGCTCGACAAGCTCGTGCGCGTGGGAGGACGGCCGGCACGGGTGATCGGGATATATGTGCAGCCCGGTAACATTTTCTCGCCGCCAGGTTCTGAGATCGGTGCCATCATCCCGTTCCGGATGCTCGATGCGCAGTTCCGCATCGACAAGACCAACGGCCTCTGGATTCCGGTGAAGCCCGAGCCCGGCGTGTCGGTGATCGATGCGCAGGCGAACGTCACGGTGGCGTTGCGCGCCGGCCGGAAGCTGCGCCCACGCGACCTGAACACTTTCGATCTCGTCACGCAGGATCAGGTGCTGGACACCTTCAACAGCCTCACGAGTGTGTTCTTCCTCGTGCTGATCGTGCTCTCGAGCGTGGCGCTGCTGGTGGGCGGCATCGGCGTGATGGCGATCATGATGGTGTCGGTCACCGACCGCACGAAGGAGATCGGGCTCCGCAAGGCGCTCGGTGCCACGACGGGTGACATCCGCCTGCAGTTCCTGGTGGAAGCGGCGACGCTCACCGGGATCGGCGGTGTGGTGGGTGTGCTCACCGGCGCGGCGATCAGCAAACTGGTCACGATCGTGCTCGACATCACGACCGGTTTCCCGCTGACGCTCACCGTCATCGCCGTGACGTCGTCGATCTTCGTGGGCGTGCTGTTCGGCCTGATCCCCGCCAACCGTGCGGCGCGGCTCGATCCCGTCGATGCTCTGCGGTACGAGTGACAGCTGCGGCACTGCGCTACGCAGAAGCGCAGAAGGACGCGGAAGTCACAGAGCGAAGCGCTGTGCTGGTCAGGCGCGGGCGCCGACGCCCCTGCACCACCTCACACTCCTTCTCTGAGTGTTCTGGGTCTTTCTGCGCCTTCCGCGTCGAGCAGTGATCCAGCTGGCTCGTTCGTCGATCCGGCGGGCTAGAACCCGCGGGCCTTGAGGAACACTTCCCAGAGCGGCGCCTCACTGCGCACGCCGAGCAGCATGTATTCGAGTGCAGCGAGCGCAATCAGCATCGCCAGCAAGGCCCGGCTCTGCCGGAGAAAGGCGTCCTTCGCCTGCCAGCCGTGCCACCAGAAGAGCAGCGCGATGCCGACCGCCGTGAAGACCGACACCGGTAGCCACCCCGTGTTCTCGGGCGGGCCGTAGTAGCTGAGCAGGAACTGCAGGTGCGGCGGCAGGAAACGCGCACCGGGGTTGGCGACGCCGAAGAAGATGTTCAGCTTCGCCACCTGCAGTACCGCCCAGTACGTCGCCAGCGCTGCGAAGGCCAGACGATTCGGTGACCGACGCACCAGCAGCCAGGTCGCACCGAGCAGTCCAACACACAGCAACTCATGCCAGAGCAGCGAGCCGATCGCTTCTGTCGCGCGCACGATCGTCGGTGTCCCCGCCACGCTTGCAGTCCCACCCGGGCCCACGATCCAGCCGCCGTACAGACCGACGTTGATCCACATCCAGACGGCGGTGGTCGCGAGGAAGGTCCGGCGCGCGGAGGAGGCGGATCGGATGGCACGCTGCGCATGGATCTCATAGGTCGCCCACATCGCGACCCCCGTCGAGATGATCCACGCTGCGAGCTTCGTCCACTCGTTGCGCTGCAGCGCGACGATCACGCCGGTCACCAGCCACCAGAAGCCGACGACGGCGAGTGTGCCCTTCCCCACCGCGCTCCAGTGGTCGTGCCACCACGCCGCCCACGGACCGCGTACCGGCACGCTGTTCGCGAGGTCCGGCGTCACCGACGGGGCCGTCACATCATGCGGTGGCGTCATCCCACCTCCTTCGCCAGCGCCACCGCGCCCGCGATCGCGCGCGCATCGACCACAGGCAGCGGCACGTACCGCGCCCCCATCGCCTCGGCCACGCGGCGCGCCATCGGTTCTGGCCGCGGTGAGGTGTCGATCAGCACCGACGCCAGATGGCTCGCGCGGAACTGCGCCGCCGCATCGAGCACGTCGCGCATCGATTCGGCGCGGCCACCTTTCCCGTCACGTGCCACGTTCGCCCGGCCGTCGGTGAGAAACACGACCACCGGCAGCGTGCCCGCTCGGCGCGCCGCGACGCCGGCGATGATCGCCGTGTCGATGGCCGTGGCCAGCGGCGTGCCACCACCACCGGGCAGTGACGCCAGCAGCTTGCGGGCGCGTGCCAAAGCGCGTGTCGGTGGCAACAGCACCTCGGCCGTCGTGCCGCGAAAGGCGATCAGCGACACACGATCACGACGGGCATAGCTCTCCGCCAGCAGCGCCTCGACGGCGCCCTTCGCTTCACCCAGCCGTTGCGCTGCCGCGGAGCCTGATGCATCGACCACGAAGATCACCGACGTGCCGGCGCGCTCCACGTAGCGACGGATGCGGAAGTCGTCGCGCTCCACGACCAGTGATCGCGCCGCGACGCCGCGGGCAGCACTCGCATTCGCGCGCGCGCGCTGCCACGGTGCCGCCGCACGCAACGTTTCGAGAACGTGAAGCCGCCGCACGCCATCCGGCGTGCCGCGGCGCGCCGCCACCTGACGACCACGGGTCCAGCTTTCCTTCTCCGCGCCGGCGCGCCCCAGCTCCTGACTCGGACGCTGCGCGCGCGCCAGCAGCTCGGCCAGCAACTCCGGCGGAATCGCCGCAGCCACCGCATCGACCAGGCGATCGTCCATCGGGCGATCGTCCTGCTGGTCAGGCGGCGTCTCCGACGACGTGGCCTCCGGCGGCGTCGGCTCGGGTGGTGCTGCCTGCTCCTCGGCGTCGTCTTCCGGTGGCGGTGTCGGCACGCGCGTGGCGCGCGGCGCCAGCACGAGTTGTGCGGCCAGCGCCACGTCCGCCTCTGCGATCTCGCTGCGACCATCGAGCGCCGCGAGCGCACGCGCGGTCCACAGCGCCTGTCGCGCCGCGCGCTCCGACGCGATACCGAATGCCACGCACAACGTGCCGATGCCGATCATCGCCTCGTCGGAGGCGTGAACGTGCGTCAGCATGGCACGCGCCGTCGCCACCGTCGCGGCGTCGGGGAGCATCGTCTCGTCCACCCGAACGTCGCCATCCAGCACCAGGGCGAGGCGATCCCGCAGCGGTGCGGCCACGCCCCAGGCATCCTCTTCACTTTCGTCGATCGCGATGAGCGCGAACTCCGCATCGAACTCGGCACGCACACCATCGCGCAGCACCTGTGCCACGCCCGTGTCGAGCACGGCACCGAGTCGGGCCTGCGTTGCAACGGGCATCCGCTCGATGAGCGGAATCACCACCACGCCACCGTGCGCATCGGCCACCACACCGCGCTCGGCGACCGGTATGCCACTGGCGATCGTCGCGGCGAGATCGAGGCCGCCGAAGATGCGATCATCGGTGGCCGACGACGGCAGGCGTCGCACACGCATCGACTCGGGGAGGAGCCGACGGAGTGCCGCGATCCATTGCTGTGCACCCGCCGACGAATCACGCAACACGATGCCGCCGATGTGCGCACCTGCCACCGCGAACACCACCAGCGCCGCCGCCGAACGTGCGCGCGCCGCGCTGGTGTCCGGCACCTGCACCGCCGGTGCGGTTCCTGCAGCGGACATCAGGCG
Organism: Gemmatimonadaceae bacterium; assembly: GCA_031411975.1. Lineage (GTDB taxonomy): Bacteria > Gemmatimonadota > Gemmatimonadetes > Gemmatimonadales > Gemmatimonadaceae > JACMLX01. Next base: position 47,971 of record JANOCB010000042.1, on the reverse strand, counting down.
GCGCCGTAGATCGCCGTGATGGCGCGGGCGACGCGTGTGCCGCTGCCGCCCTCGTCGAGCACGTTGCGGCGCAGCCGGTGCCGCAGTGCCATCGGCGCGACCTGCTGCACATGCGCATCGGTCACGGTCTTGTGGCCGTCGAGCGCCGCCGCAGCACGTGCGGCGCGCAACAACGTCAGTTCACCGCGCACGCCATCGGTGCCGAGTTCCACGCAGAGCTGCACCGCCTTGTGGAGGACGCCGTCGGGCACCTGCACCGACGGGAGACGTTTCCGCGCCGCGAGGATCTTCGCGCGCACGGCGGCATCGGCCTCTTCCCAGCTCGCCATGAATGCGGCGGTGTCGCGTTCGAAGGCGTCACGCCGGCGGATCACGTCCACGCGTTGTGCGACGTTGTCGCTGGTGCGCACTTCCACGCTGAGGCCGAACCGGTCGAGCAGCTGCGGCCGGAGATCACCTTCTTCCGGATTGCCACTGCCCACCAGCACGAAGCGCGCCGGATGCCGCACGCTCACGCCATCGCGTTCGACCACGTTCTCACCCGTCTGCGCCACGTCCAGCAGCAGGTCGACGAGATGATCCTCCAGCAGGTTCACCTCGTCCACGTACAGGAAGCCGCGATGGGCCCGCGCCAGCAGCCCGGGCTCGAACGCCTTCTCGCCGTTGCGCAGGGCCTTCTCGATGTCGAGGGCGCCGACGACCCGGTCCTCCGTGGCGCCGAGCGGCAGGTCGATCACCGGCACCGGCTTGTCGGTGACCGGCAGCTTGCCCCGCGCGATGTGCAGCGCCCGCTCCCGGCACTCGTCGCACCGGGCACCGTTGGCGCTGGGATCGCAGCCATAGCGGCACCCCTCCACGGCCTTCATGCTGGGCAACAGGGCCGGCAGCGCCCGGACCACGGTCGACTTGCCGGTGCCCCGGTCGCCCAGTACGAGCACGCCACCGACCGACGGATCCACCGTCGCGATCAGCAGCGCCAGCTTCATCTGCTCCTGCCCCACGATTGCACTGAACGGAAATGCTGCGCGCACTCGATCCCCGGAATTCGGTGAGTAACTGTCAGGGGCACGTCCCTCCCGTTACGCTCGTTCACGGTTGAACGGCACCCTTGTCACAGAAGGTGCCCCCGGCCTCACCGTCCAGCAAGCTTGACAGAGTGCGTGTTTTGCTTGCATCACAGGACAGCACGACGGCGACTGGATGTCCGTCGGGCCATCGGTTGCCCCTTCTCGTCAGGACCTGACCGCCTTTTCATGTCTGATCGCATCAAGCCGGCGTCCATCGCCACCGCCGCCCCGCCGGTCGTCGCCGGCCTTCGCGAGCGCGTCGAACTCCCGGCTCCCCCCCTGTCGATCGCCGACCGCATCGCCGACTGGCGCAATCGCATGGCCGCCTCCCCAGGCTTCCAGCGGTGGGCGGGGTCCTTCTTCCTGACCCGCTTCATTGCCCGTCGGCACGCCCGGGAGCTGTTCGACCTCTGCAGCGGGTTCGTGTACTCGCAGGTGCTCTACGCTGGCGTCCAGCTGAATCTCTTCGGGAAGCTGCGCCATGGGCCGCTGACCATGGCTGAGATCGCCGTGGCGGTGAACCTGCCACTGGAGGGCACCGAGCGCCTCGTGCGGGCCGCGAGCGCGCTGGACCTGCTCGAAGCCACACAGGACGGTCGCTGGAGGCTGACGGTGAACGGCGCCTCGATCGCCCCGAACACGGGCCTCGAGAAGCTGATCGAGCACAATCAGCTCCTCTACCGCGACCTGCTCGACCCGGTCGCCATGCTCCGCGACCCGCGGCGTAGCCAGACGGCGATCGCCGCCTACTTCCCCTATGGCGAGGCCGGCCGCCCCGAAGACGTCGACCCCGTCGCGGCGGCGCGGTACAGCGACCTGATGGCGGCCACCGTGCCCCCCCTCGCCGAGGAAGTCGTGGATGCCTACCCGGTCGACCGGCACCGGCGTCTGCTGGACGTGGGCGGCGGGATCGGTGCCTTCCTCAGCCTGATGGGCGCGCGGGCACCGAATCTCGACCTGATGCTCTTCGACCTGCCCGCCGTGGCGGTCCACGCCCGGGCCGCACTCGAACTCAACGGCCTCGGGCCCCGGACACAGGTCCACGCCGGCAATTTCCAGACGGACCCACTCCCCAAGGGCGCCGACCTGGTGACCCTGGTGCGGGTCCTGCTGGACCATGGCGACGAAGTGGCGCTCACCGTGCTCCGCCGAGCCCGTGAGGCCCTCGAACCGGGCGGGACCCTGCTGGTCGTCGAACCGTTCTCGGCCGTGAAGGGTGCCGAACGTGTCGGCGACGCGTACTTCGGTCTCTACCTCTTCGCCATGGGCCGCGGTCGGGCGCGCACGGTCGCCCAGCACACCGCGCTCCTTCGCGCGGCCGGGTTCTCCCGAACCCGCGTCGTGCCGACACGCTACGCCGTGCAGACCGGCATCATCGCCGCGCAAGCATAACCGTCGAAAAGGGCACCTGAAGGTTTGCCACAGGTGCGCGCACCTGTGCACCTTCAGGTGCCGAATCGCGACGGTTTGGCCCGGAAAAATACCCGACAGAAAACCGTCAACCTTTATTGACGGTTTCTGTTGTACGGGTAGGTTGACACATGTGCCCATGAGTCCTTCCCACGGTCGGAGCTGCCGGTGAACGCTCTCGCTGTCGTCTTCGACGAACCGCGAACGCTCGCACTGCGAGCGTTGCCGATCGATGAACCCGGCGATGCCGATGTCGTGATTGCCGTGCAGTACACCGGCATCAGCACCGGCACCGAACGCCTGCTGTACACCGGCACCATGCCGCCTTTCCCCGGCCTTGGGTATCCGCTCGTGCCCGGGTACGAGAGCGTGGGTGTCATTACGCACGCCGGCCCGTTGTCGCAACGCCGTGTGGGCGACGCAGTGTTCGTGGCGGGGGCCCGCTGCTTCGGTGCGATGCGCGGCCTCTTCGGCGGTGCCGCCGAAACCCTGATGGTCGCCGGTGAACGGACGCATCGCATTCCCGCCGGTCTCGGTGATCGCGCGGTGCTGCTGTCACTGGCGGCGACCGCGCTGCATGCCCTGCGCACGCACACCGATGGAGCGGCCCCCGAACTGATCGTCGGACACGGCTCACTCGCCCGACTGGCGGCACGACTCGTGATCGCACTCGGCTCGCCGGCCCCCACCGTCTGGGAGATCAATCCGGCACGGGTCAGCGGCGCGGAAGGCTACACCGTGCTGCACGCCGATCACGATCCGCGGCGTGACTATCACCGCGTGCTGGAGTTGAGCGGGGCAACCGACATCATCGACACGCTCGTGCCGCGTCTCGCGCGGCATGGCGAAATCGTGCTCGGTGGCTTCTATCACGAACCGGTGCAGTTCGCGTTTCCGCTCGCCTTCATGCGTGCCATGCAGCTGAAGATTGCGGCCGAGTTCACCCCCGACGATCTCGCGCAGGTCACGGCGATGGTCACCGCAGGCGAACTCTCGCTGGACAACATCATCACCCATCGCATGCCCGCCGCCGATGCAGCACAGGCGTATGCGACGGCCTTCGGTGATCCGACGTGCGTCAAGATGATCCTCAACTGGAGTCACACCGAATGACCACTCAGCAGGCCCCTGCCCAGGACGACGCCCTCTCGAAGATGCATCAGGCACTCCGCGACGAAGCCGCTGCCCCGGATGCGGGCCCCGTCGAGGCGCGTCCCGTCACCAAGGAAACCCAGATCATCGCCATCTATGGCAAGGGCGGCATCGGCAAGAGCTTCACGCTCGCCAACCTCTCCTACATGATGGCGCAGCAGGGCAAGAAGACGCTGCTGATCGGCTGCGACCCGAAGAGCGACACCACCTCGCTGCTCTTCGGCGGCAAGGCCTGCCCCACCATCATCGAGACGAGCTCGAAGAAGAAGCTCGCCGGCGAGCAGGTCGCCATCGGCGACGTCTGCTTCAAGCGTGACGGCGTGTTCGCCATGGAACTCGGTGGTCCCGAAGTGGGCCGCGGCTGCGGTGGACGCGGCATCATCCACGGCTTCGAGACGCTCGAGAAGCTCGGCTTCCACGAGTGGGGCTTCGACTTCGTGCTGCTGGACTTCCTCGGCGACGTGGTCTGCGGCGGCTTCGGCCTGCCCATTGCCCGCGACATGTGCCAGAAGGTGATCGTCGTCGCCTCCAACGACCTGCAGTCACTCTACGTCGCTAACAACGTCTGCTCGGCGGTGGAATACTTCCGCAAGCTCGGTGGCAACGTCGGTGTGGCCGGTGTCGTGATCAACAAGGACGATGGTACCGGTGAGGCCGAGGCCTTTGCGAACAAGGTCGGCATTCCGATCCTCGCCAAGATTCCGGCCAACGACGACATCCGGAAGAAGAGCGCGAATTACGAGATCATCGGCCTTCCCGGCGGTGAATGGGGCTCGCTGTTCGCGGAGCTCGCGCAGAACGTGGCCGATGCGCCGCCGGTACGACCGCATCCGCTCACGCAGGACGAGCTGCTGAACCTGTTCTCCGCCGACACCGTCGGCCGCAACGTGGTCCTGGAGCCGGCGAGCTTCATGGACATGTGCGGTCGCGAAGAGCTGAACAAGGCGACGCTCGAAGTCGTCTACGACACGGTCTGACCAGTGAATCCCATGTCCCGCGACGAGATGACCGCGACACCGAATCGCGAGATCGCCTATGACGCTGCAGCGGCGGCGCCGATGGCGAATGATGACCAGCTGCCGACCGGCACCGACGCTGGCGGCTCCACGCGTGCGGCACTGCCCGTGATGCCGACCGCACCGACGGATGGACTCGGCTGCCACTCCGGTGCGGAGCAGATGCAGGCCGCGGCCATGGCCGCTGGCAAGGGCGGCATTCTGGAGCAGTACGCCGCCGACTATCCGAAGGGACCACATGACCAGCCGCAGTCCATGTGTCCGGCGTTCGGGTCGCTGCGCGTGGGCCTGCGCATGCGTCGCACCGCCACGATCCTCAGCGGATCGGCGTGCTGCGTGTATGGGCTGACGTTCACGAGCCACTTCTACGGTGCGCGACGTACGGTGGGCTACGTGCCGTTCAATTCCGAGACGCTCGTCACCGGGCAGCTCTTCGAGGACATCCGCGACGCGGTGTTTAAGATGGCCGATCCCGATCTGTACGACGCGATCGTGATCACGAACCTCTGCGTGCCCACGGCCTCCGGCGTACCGCTGCAGCTACTGCCAAAGGAGATCAACGGTGTGCGCATCATCGGCATCGACGTACCGGGCTTCGGTGTCCCGACGCATGCCGAAGCGAAGGATGTGCTCTGCGGTGCGATGCTGCGGTACGCGCGCACCGAGGCGGAGCAGGGCCCCGTCGCCGCACCACGCGGCGGCAAGAGCGACAAGCCCACCGTGACCCTCGTCGGCGAGATGTTCCCCGCCGATCCGGTCGGTATCGGCATGCTGCTCGGCCCCCTCGGCCTCGCTGCAGGTCCGGTGGTGCCGACGCGTGAATGGCGCGAGCTGTATGCGGCGCTCGACTGCGCCGTGGTGGCGGCGATTCATCCATTCTATACGGCATCGTTCCGCGAGTTCGAGTACATCCAGCGGCCCATCGTCGGCTCGGCGCCGGTCGGCCACGACGGCACCGCGGACTGGCTGCGCAACATCGGTGAAGCGGCTGGCGTCAGCGCCGATCGCATCGCCGCCGCACAGAACGGCGTGCTGCCGGCCATCAAGGCCGCGCTGGCGGCGAAGCCGATCACGGGTCGCATCACGATGAGCGGCTACGAGGGCTCCGAGCTGCTCGTCGCGCGACTGCTGGTGGAGAGTGGCGCCGATCTGCGGTATGTCGGCACGGCCTGCCCGAAGACGCAGTGGAGTGCCGCCGACCGGGAGTGGCTGGAGGCGCGCGGTGTGCATGTGCAATACCGCGCCTCGCTCGAGCAGGATCTGCAGGCCATGGAAGCGTTCCGTCCCGACCTCGCGATCGGCACCACGCCGGTGGTACAGAAGGCCAAGGAGATGGGCATTCCGTCACTCTACTTCACCAACCTGATCTCGGCGCGTCCGCTGATGGGTCCGGCCGGTGCCGGCTCGCTGGCCACGGTCATCAACGCGGCCCTCGGCAACAAGCATCGCTTCGACGAGATGAAGGCGTTCTTCGATGGCGTCGGCGAAGGGCACAATGCCGGCGTGTGGGAAGAGGTGCCGGTGGATCGTCCCGAATTCCGCGAACACTACAAGCGCCACCTCGCCAAAGTGGCCAAGGCGCGCAAGGCCGAGGAGATGGTCTGATGCTGGTCCTCGATCATGATCGCGCGGGCGGATACTGGGGCGCGGTGTACGCGTTCACCGCCATCAAGGGATTGCAGGTCGTCATCGACGGTCCGGTGGGCTGCGAAAATCTCCCGGTCACGTCGGTGCTGCACTACACCGATGCCCTGCCGCCGCACGAGTTGCCGGTGGTGGTGACCGGGTTGTCGGAAGAGGAGCTCGGACAGCATGGCACCGAAGGCGCCATGCGCCGCGCGCATACCACGCTCAATCGTGAGTTGCCGGCGGTGGTGGTCACGGGCAGCATCGCCGAGATGATCGGTGGTGGCGTGACGCCGGAGGGCACCAACATCGTGCGCTTCCTGCCTCGCACCATCGACGAGGATCAGTGGCAGTGCGCCGATCGTGCGCTGTACTGGCTCTGGACCGAGTACGGGCTCAAGAAGGGCGTGATGCCGAAGCGCACCGAGCGCGCCGAGGGGGCGAAGCCGCGCGTGAACCTGATCGGCCCGATGTACGGATACTTCAACACCTGGAGCGATCTCGCCGAGATCCGCCGCCTGGTGGAAGGGATCGGCGCCGAGATCAACATGGTGTTCCCGCTCGGCAGCCATCTCGCCGATGTGCCGCGACTGGTGGATGGCGACGTGAACATCTGCATGTACCGCGAGTTCGGCCGCATGCTCTGTGAGTCGCTCGACAAGCCGTATCTGCAGGCCCCGATCGGGCTGCACTCCACGACGAAGTTCCTGCGCAAACTCGGTGAGCTGCTTGGACTTGACCCCGAGCCCTTCATCCAGAAGGAGAAGCACACCACGATCAAGCCGCTGTGGGACCTGTGGCGGAGCGTGACGCAGGACTTCTTCGGCACGGCCAGCTTTGCCATCGTGGCCAACGAGACGTATTCGCGCGGTGTCCGGCACTTCCTGGAGACCGAGATGGGGCTGCCCTGCACCTTTGCGTTTGCGCGGCGGCCGGGGGTGAAGCCCGACAATGCCGCCGTCCGCGAGGCGATCCGCACCACGCCGCCGCTGATCATGTTCGGCAGCTACAACGAGCGGATGTACATGGCGGAACAGGGCGCGCGGGCGATGTACATCCCGGCCTCGTTCCCCGGGGCGATCATCCGGCGGCACACGGGGACGCCCTTCATGGGCTACGCCGGTGCGACGTACCTGATCCAGGAGGTCTGCAACGCGCTGTTCGATGCGCTGTTCAACATCCTGCCGCTGGCCACCGACATGGACAAGGTCGAGGCCACGCCGTCGCGCCTGCACCAGGAACTGCCGTGGACCGACGAAGCCAACGCGGCGCTGCAGGAGCTGCTCGAGGAGCAGCCGGTGCTGATCCGCATTTCGGCGGCCAAGCGGATGCGCGATCTCGCGGAGCGCGATGCACGCGACCTGAAGGACACCGTGGTGACGCGGGACCATGTGCTGGCGTCGCGCCGTGCGATGCGCGGTGGTGCGTACGCGTGAGCGTCAGCCGGTGCGTGAGGGCGTCGTGGCCAGTGCCGACATGATGACGTCGGCGAGCGCCACGGGCTTCTCGTCGGGGATGAGGTGGCCCGCCGGGGTCATGTCGATCACCGACCGCATCGGCAACGTGCGGGTGGCGTCGAGCAGTGCGTCGAAGGAGACCCATGGTTCGTTGCGTGAGTGCACCAGCGTGACGGGGATCCGGATGCCGGCGAACGTGGACTGCAGTGCGGGCAGGTCCCAGCGTGTCATCATCTGGAGTACCGCCCCGACGCGTGTTTCGTCGGTGAGCAGTGCGACGTACCGGGCTTCCTGTTCGGGGTCGAGCGGCGTGCCGGTGGACTGCAGCACCGTGCGCGCGAGCGTGCCGCTGCGCATCAGTGCGCTGAGGCCCGCGCGCACGGGTGCCAGATCGAAGAACGATCGTGAGGCCGGCAGCAACATCTGCCCTAGTGCATTGATGGAAACGAGTGCACTGTTTACTCCGATGATCGATTGTGGTGAGACCTCGTGGGATGACGCCGCCAGCTGCAGCAGGACTGCCGCGCCCGCCGAGTGTCCGACACCGATGGTGGGTCGCACGTCGAGCGAACGCAGCACGGTCGTCACGGCGGTGGTCATGCCTGCGAGTGACAGCTGGTCAGGCGTGGCGCCCGTGGTGAACCCATGGCCGGGCAGGTCGATCGCGATGACGTCCGCGACCGGTGTGAGCAGCGGGAAGACGGTGCGCCAGGTGTGGGTGGCGCCGGCCGTCCCGTGCAGCAGCACGACGGTGGGGCCGGTGCCGGCACGTTGGACGTGCCAGCGCAGTGCCCCGGCGGTGACGACGCGGGAGCAGTCAGCATTTGGCCAGTCTGCCGGAATCTCCGGTGGAATGGCGCTCGAATCAGGCACGCATGCCCTCCTGGTGTGCGGTCTGGTCAACACGGGCGGTCCGGGTTTGGGCCGGCGGAAGCCGGTGGATCGTTCGTCCCTTCGCGACGGGATTCAATGTCGCGACCTGCGCTGCGCCAGGAGCGTGCAGCACCCCATTTCCCGAGGTTGGAATGGATAAGCCCCCGATGACGGATGAAGAAGCACGTGGCGTGCACTCACTGGCAATGTTGTCAGTAGTCGGCTTCGCATTCTTCTCCGCGATTTTCCACTATCTGGTCTGGCAGTGGCGTCCGTGGTTCGGCAAGCCGTTGTCCTACGGAGCTGCGCAGCTGCTGGATGCCGCGCACTCTGCCACTCGTTTCCTGAGCTGAGGAGAAACCCATGCTTTACAAAATGTGGCAGGGCTTCGATCCTCGTCGTCTGATGGTCGGCATCTTCGCGTTCATGTTCGCGTTGTCGCTGGTCATTCACTTCATTCTGCTCAGCACCACCCGCTACAACTGGCTCGATCCTGATGGGAACGCAGCCACGGTGTCGACGGCAGACGCGCTCACCCCGATGCCGGCCTCCCGGTAACGACGGCGCGCGGGCTGCGGCCCGGATGGCGATGCGTGTCCAAGCCACGTGCAGCCATCCGGCGCCATAGCCCGGGCTCTCCGTTGAACCTGGTGTACCCGGTAAGGAGCAACAATCGATGGCGATGATGTCCTTCGAATACAAGTATCGCGTGCGAGGCGGCACCCTCCTCGGCGGTGACTTGTTCGATTTCTGGATCGGCCCGTTCTACGTCGGCTTCTTTGGCGTAGTGGCGGCATTCTGTGCCCTGCTCGGTACTGCCCTCTGCGTCTACGGCGCAGCCATCGGTCCGACCTGGAACCTCTGGCAGATCAACATCGCACCACCCGACCTCGAGTACGGGTTGCGTCTCGCGCCGTTGCGGGATGGCGGGCTCTGGCAGATGATCACCATTTTTGCAACCGGCGCCTTCGTCGCCTGGGTGCTGCGACAGGCGGAGATCAGTCGCAAGCTGGGCATGGGCTACCATGTTCCCGTCGCGTACTCCGTCGCCGTGTTCGCGTACATCACGCTCGTCATCATCCGCCCGGTGTTGCTGGGTGCATGGGGCCATGGCTTTCCGTACGGCATTCTGAGTCATCTCGACTGGGTGTCGAACGTGGGCTATCAGTTCCAGCACTTCCATTACAACCCGGCGCACATGATTGCGATCACGTTCTTCTTCACGAACAACCTCGCCCTCGCGATGCACGGCTCGCTGATTCTGTCAGTGACCAGCCCGCCGAAGGGAGAAGCCGTGAAGACGAGCGAGCATGAAAACTCGTTCTTCCGCGACGCGGTGGGCTATTCCATCGGCGCGATCGGCATTCACCGGCTTGGGCTCTTTCTGGCACTGAACGCCGGGTTCTGGAGCGCCATCTGCATCCTGATCAGTGGTCCATTCTGGACCCGTGGGTGGCAGGACTGGTGGAACTGGTGGCTCTACCTGCCCTTCTGGGCACCGAGGTGATGCATGATTGAATACCAGAACCTCTGGACCCGCGTGCAGGTGCACGCCCCGGTCGACCCAGGCGTACCGCTTCGCGGCGGCACGTGGGGTCGGGACGGCAAGCCGTTCCTGTTCTATTGGGCCGGCAAGATCGGTGATGCGCAGGTCGGGCCGATCTACCTCGGAACCACCGGCGTCTTCTCGCTGATCTTCGGCTTCCTTGCGTTCGAGATCATCGGCCTGAACATGTGGCGCTCCGTGGGCTGGGATCCGATCCAGTTCATCCGCCAGCTGCCGTGGCTCTCGCTCGAACCGCCGGCACCGCGGTACGGCCTCAGCCTTCCGCCGCTGAATGACGGTGGCTGGTGGCTGCTCGCCGGCTTCTTCCTGACGCTCGCGATCCTGCTCTGGTGGGTCCGCCTGTATCAGCGCACCCGTGCGCTGGGCATGGGCTCCCACATCGTCTGGTCGTTCGCCTCCGCCATCTTCCTCTACCTGGTGCTGGGCTTCATTCGCCCGATCATGGTCGGCAGCTGGTCGGAAGCGGTACCGTTCGGAGTCTTCCCGCACCTGGACTGGACGGCCTCGTTCTCCATCCGCTACGGGAACCTGTTCTACAATCCGTTCCATATGCTCTCGATCGTGTTCCTGTACGGCTCCGCCCTGCTCTTCGCCATGCACGCGGCGACGGTGCTGGCCGCCAGCCGCTACGGCGCGGAACGTGAGATCGAGCAGGTCACGGATCGCGGCACGGCCGGCGAACGCATGGGGCTGTTCTGGCGCTGGACGATGGGCTTCAACGCCACCACGGAATCCATTCACCGCTGGGCTTTCTGGTTTGCGACGCTCACCACCCTGACCGGCGGCATCGGCATCCTCCTCACGGGGACGGCGGTGGACAACTGGTTCCTGTGGGCGCAAAAGCACGGGGTGGCCCCGAGCTATCCGGTGCTCTACGAGGTCAAGGCGGAACAGGCCCCGTACCTCCGCGGACAGTACTACGGCACATCGCCGGACAGCTTCCCCGGTATGATGCGCGATGCGGCTGGTCGCCTCGTCCCGCAGAAGCTGCCGGTGCCGCAGGGGGCGCAGCTCACGGGTGATGTCGAGGTGTACAACAAGCCGGTGCTGACGAGCGACAACATGCGCGACTCGCTCAACGCCGACGGATTGTTCATCATGAGCGCGGTCTACTTCGACACCGGCATGGATGGCTTGCGCGGTGAGTCGGAGGCCGAGCTGGCCAACCTGGCGTCACTGCTCACGAAGTACCCGCAGCTGAAGCTCGAGGTGCAGGGACACACCGACAACGCCGGTGATCCCACCGCCAACCTCACGCTCAGTCAGGGTCGCGCCGAACGTGTGCGCGGCATGCTCACCACGAAGTACGGCATCGCCGCCGAGCGCGTCACGTCGCGCGGATTCGGGCAGACCAAGCCAGTCGGGTCGAACGAGACTCCGGAAGGCCGTCGCCTCAACCGTCGCGTCGAGATCTCGAGCGGAGGCAAGGTCGTGCTGCCAGCGGAGACCACCCCATGATCTCACGTCACACTGTGCAGGTCACCGGTGCGGTGCTCGCGCTGGCCATGCTGAGCGGGTGCAAGGGCATGCCCGACGTCATCAAGCCCGGCACGAAGCAGATCGCCCAGCACGGCTACGCCGGCGTCGGCATGGAAACGAACTACGATCCTGATGACATCGCGAAGACCGCGGCGTACAACCAGGCGCCGAAGCCGCTTCCCCCCGCGCCGCCGGGCCCGCCGGGGCAGTACAAGAACGTGCAGGTGCTCACCAACATCAGCGCCGCCGAGTTCGGGCGGACGATGACGGCGATGAGCGCCTGGGTGGCGGGAGGCGCAGGCAACTGCGCGTACTGCCACAACACCGCGAACTTTGCTGCGGATTCCAACAAGGGTCAGCCGATCTACACGAAGCTCGTATCCCGCATGATGCTGCGCATGACGCGCCGCGTGAATTCGGACTACACGCAGCATGTAGGCGGCACCGGAGTCACCTGCTACACCTGTCACCGCGGCCAGCCGCTGCCGAACGGCCTCTGGTTCTACAGCAATGAGAACCAGATCCTGCGGCACTATCTGGACCGCGACGACATCCGCGTGCAGACGCACACGATCGAGCCGACCAATGGCAATCGCACCGCGATCAGACAGACCTACAACACGTATGCTCTGATGATCACGCAGTCGAAAGCCCTTGGGGTGAACTGCACGTACTGTCACAACTCGCGCGCGTGGTCCTCGTGGGAACAGTCGACGCCGAAGCGTGTCGTCGCCTACTACGGTGCCGCCATGCTCCGCGACGTGAACATGAACTACCTGAACCCGCTGCAACCGGTGTATCCCCGCAGTCGTCTGGGCGAGCATGGTGATGCGCCCAAGGCCCAGTGCATCACGTGCCACAACGGTGTCTACAAGCCGCTGTACGGTGCAAAGATGGTCAAGGACTACCCTGCCCTCTGGGGTGCGCCAGGCTGGGATGCGATTACCGGTCCGCTCGATGCCACAGGAAAGCCGCTGTACGACGGCTCGCCACTCACCACACCGGTGCCCACGCCCATGGGTGCCAAGTTGAGTGACGCGCCAACGACGGCGACCGCAGCCGGTGTCGACACCGCGATGGGAACCACACCTGCCCCGGCGATGCCCGCCGGGACCCCGGTGCCCGCCCGCACGACGCCGTAACCCAGCACGCGAAGACATCGCCCTCGTCACGCGCCCGGATCGCTTTGCGGTCCGGGCGCGTGGCGCGTCATGGGGCTCTGTTCCTGTCATGCGTGCCAGCCTGGCACTGGACGTCGAGCGCAAAATTGGCGACTCTGCATGCGTCAGTCCGGTGAGCCACCCCCACCCGCTGTGCCGAATGCGCGCTACCCCAGTCGAACGACAGATCACACTGCGTGATGGCGTCCGCCTTGCCGTCCGGATCTGGACCGGTCCCGAGGTGAGTCGCGGTACGATCGTCATCGCGCATGGGCTCGGCGAGCACACCGGACGGTACGAGCAGCTCGCCGGCGAGCTCGTGGCCGAGCGGTGGGAGGTGCACGCCGCCGACCACCGCGGCCACGGACGCTCCCCCGGTGAACGTGGGACCATCCCGGCCGTCGAGACGATCCGCGACGACATCATCGAGATGCTGCACTATGCCCGCGCCACCGCGCAGGCGCCGGTGGCGCTCCTCGGGCACAGCATGGGGGGCGCCTTTGCCGCCTGGGCCGTGGCGCACGATCCGCAGGCAGCCGATGCGCTGATCCTGTCGTCACCGGCGCTGATCGCGAATCTCTCGGGCGTGCAGCGATTGCTGATGAACACCATGCTGCGACTCTCCCCCGATAGCGCGATGGCCAACGGACTCGACGCCAGGTTCCTCTCACACGATCAGGCAGTCGTGGATGCGTATCTGGCTGACCCGCTGGTGCACGACCGGGTGTCGGCGCGGCTCGTCAGCGCGATCATCACCGCGGGTCAGAACGCCCGCGCGCATGCGCCGCAATGGACCGTACCCACGCTGCTGCTGTACGCCGGCGCCGACACGCTGGTCAATCCGGCCGGCTCAGAGCAGTTCGCCGCCGCCGCACCGTTGGGTGTCGTGCGCAGCCAGCGGTTCGAGACGCTGTATCACGAGATCTTCAACGAGACAGGGCACGCCGAGCCCGCGACGATGCTGAAGGCCTGGCTTCGAGAGCGGGACCGGCTCGCCCGGAGTGCCTGAGCGTCAGGCGACCGCTGGCTGGCCGGCGAGCAGGGTCGCAGGATCGGCGACGGTGTACAGCGACAGCATCAGCCGCGTCTTCCGGCGAAAGCCGATGTGCGCGCGGGTGGAGACGGTATCGTAGCCCGCCTCCTCGATCGCCTCGAGAATGGCGGCATACCCCACCGCACAGGCCTGCGCACAGCGCCGCGAATCCGGCGCGAGCAACGCGATGCCCGGCAGCGCCTCACGGTACAGCACCCGAGCCCGCGCCACGAAGTGCCGCATCATCGCCTGCCAGGCCGGTGAGCGCACATCGATGTCGCAGGCGAGGATCTGCGCGCGCGTGAGCCCGACACTGCGCACTGCATCGTCCGGCAGGTAGCAGCGGCCGTTGGCGGCATCCTCGCCGATGTCGCGCAGGATGTTGGTGATCTGCATCGCCACGCCGAGCGTCCGCGCGCAGTTCACGGCGCGGGCGCGAGTCTCCTCGTCGCCGATCACCCCGAAGACGTGCGTGCACAATTCACCGACGCTGCTCGCCACGCCCTCGCAATACGCCTGCAGCGAGGGCCAGTCGCGATAGTCGGTCGGATCGAGATCGCGCGCGACGCCGTTGACCAGCTCGTCGATCGGGGCGAGCGGAATGCCATAGCGGCGAATGGCCCACGCGGTCTCGTGCATCACCGGGCCGGCGAGGCCACCCGAGAGCGCATCGTCCAGCTGACGGCGCAGCGCCCGCAACGACTCGCGGACCGCGTCGCGTCCGTTGGGGCCGGCACGATCCACCGCGTCGTCGGCGAGGCGGCAGAATGCATACAGCGCATACGTCGCCCGCCGTTTCGTGATCGGCAGAAAGGCACTGGCCAGCGCGAACGTCCGCGCATGCCGACGGACGATGTTGCCGCACACCAGACTCTCGAACGTCACCATGCGGTGATGCCTCTGCCCCGTGACAGCTTCACGCGGGCGACGGAGTGACGCCAGACGCCGAGGCACGTGCGGCCGACTGCACCGGAATAGCCGTCGCGCCGCCGGCCATCGCCGGCTGCGGATAGGCGCGCAGCGCACCGACGACGGCGTCGGCCGCGACCTGCGGGTCCTTCAGGGCGCGGAATGTCGGACGGCCGCGCCGGCTCCCTCGCCACGTCATGTGCGGAAACAGCAGCAGCCATGGAATCTCCTGGGCATCGCTGAGCGACACCATCAGGTCGGCCGAGCCATCCGAGCGCCGCAGCAGGTCCACGCCGTCCACACTCGAGTACGGGATGTTCGCATCGGCGCGCATGACCATGCCGATGTTGAAGAACACCCGCTTGTCGGTGATCACGTACTTCGACGACTTCGCGATCCGCCACGAGAAGAAGCGGATGCTCACGATCGCGACCACGGCGAGGATGGCGCTGAGCGTCGAGACACCGACCAGACGCGGCACCATGTTGCCGCCTCCGTGTTGCAGCGCATCACCCACGCCGATGGCGAAGGAGACCGCCACGAAGCCCAGCACCCACCGTTCACGCAGGAAGTAGCGTGCCAGTGATCGTTGATCCGGCGCCCCGGTCCACAGGACGCGCTCGCCCGCGGGGAGGCGACTGACCTCCCCGTCGGGGCCTACGTGCTCCACGATCTCCTGCATCAGATCAGCGGCCCGAAGCGAAGGTCCGAGTTGTACATCGACCCGGCGCCGAAATACGCGGAAATCTTGTCCTCCTCGAGCAGCGTGACGCTGTCGGGCGTCTTGAGCGTCGGGATGCCGGCGAAGTCGGCCGCCTTCAGCACGTCGATCTGCACGTGCGTGGCCGACGGACCGGCACTCATGAACGGGATCCAGCTCGACGGCCGCGGCATGCGCATGAACGGCACCGGGAACAGCCGCGTCCCGCCACCGGTGATCTCGACTTCGAGGTAGCGCAGGCACGGCTCGCTGCGGTCCACCCACAGCTCCACGACCTTGCCGCCCACCACACCATCCATGCCCTTCACATCATGTCCACGCGGATCGGGATCCTCATGGGCCACGAAGAAATCGGTGGCGACACGCATCGGCACGATCCGGTGGGCGCCCTTGATCGTGAGATCGGGGCGATCGGCCCGATTGGCCCACGCGCCAGGCCCAATGCCGGCCGACAGCGGATTCCCGACGGGTTCGAGCGGCGCACCCCAGCCGGAATCGACCGGCTTGGAATTTGGCGGTACGATGAGTTCCGACATGCCCTAGTGCTCCGGGTGAGTGGGGATGAACTCCTTCGGGCCCGGATACGCCGGATAGCCCTGATGCACGCGGCCCGGCTGATCCGACACCAGCGGGTAGCCCTCGCGCTTGTCTTCGCGACGCAGATACAAGATGAGCCCGAAGAAGGCGAACCAGAACGCATACAGCACCATCTGCGTGACGTCGATGTACGGCGTGAAATTCCTGAACATGCTCACTCCTTCCTCATCTGAGGGACACCCTGCGACTAGGCCGGGAACTCGGCGATGCCGAACGGAACCGGTCGAACATCCGCACGGCTTCGCGCCGCCAGCGGACCCAGCACGACCAACAACACCAGCAATCCTGCCACGGCAACGAGATACGCGGCGAGATAACCCGCACCGGGCGTGACGGCACTGATCGCCGCCGACTCCGTGGCGAGCACCGAACTCACGCCGTCACGGATCCCGCCGGCAATCGCCATCGCGAGTCCGGCGGCCGTCGCCTGCACCGCCCCCCACGCACCCAGCGCGAGGCCGTTCTCACCCTTGTTCGGCAACGCCATCACCCGGAGCAGCGTCCCGATGCTGAACAGGCCGTTGCCGAACCCGATCAGCAGCGCACCGAGCATCAGCAACGCCCCCGACTGCATCGGTGCGGAAAAAATGATCAGTGCAAAACCGAACATGCCGATCACGGCCCCTGCGCCGCAGAGCCGAATCGGATCGGCCCCCTGCTGTGCGCGCCGTGCGGCGATCGCAAAGCTGCCGATCGCACCCACCGCCATGATGCCCGTGAGCAAGGTGGTGGCCGCCACGCCCAGGCCCAGCACCTGGCCACCGAACGGCTCGAGCAGCACGTCCTGCAGCGTGAAGGCAAACGTGCCGATGCCGATCGCCGCCAGCAGCCGCGTCAGCTGCGGGTTCTCCGCCGCGAAGTGCCGCCACGCCGTGAGGAACGGCGGCCGTGCCACGGCGGGCTTCCGCGTCGGCGCCGACCCGCGCGCCTCCTGCTTCCACACCGCGAAGATGTTCAGCAGCAGCGTGATCTCTGCGGCCCCCTGGATCACCTGAATGAGCACGATCTTGTTGAAATGCCGGAGCATGGCACCGTAGCTGAGACTCGCCACCACCATACCGAGCAGCAGCATCACGTACAGCAATGCCACCACCCGCGGCTGATCCTTGGCCGGCGCCAGATCCGTGGCCAGCGCGAGCCCCGCGGTCTGGACCATGTGCGACCCGAGTCCCGTGCACAGGAAGGCGAAGAAGCTCGCCGCCACGCCGACACCGGGATGCCCTGTCGTATCCCCTGCCATGATGAACAAGGCCACCGGCATCATGGCGAGGCCGCCGAACTGCAACAGCGTCCCGAACCAGATGTACGGCACACGACGCCAGCCCAGCACCGAGACGTGCGTATCCGACTTGTAGCCGATCAGCGCACGGAACGGAGCGGTGAGCAATGGCACCGCCAGCATCAGGCCGACCAGCAGCGCCGGCATCTTCAACTCGACGATCATGACACGGTTCAGCGTGCCGGCCAGCAGCGTGGTGGCCAGCGCCACCGTGAACTGCAGCAAGCCGAGACGGAGCAGTCGCGGCAGCGGCAGTTCGGTGGTGGCAACGTCAGCGAACGGCAGCAGGCTGGGGCCGAAGCGCGACACGAGCTTCGACACCAGCGGTGTCCGGGGCGCCGAAGTGGCACTCATCGACTCACCACACCGGTTCCATGCGGACGTTGGCCGGCAGCTCGTTCGAGATCACCGGCTGGAAGTAGAGTTGCAGGAACGTGGTCACCACGCTGGCCTTCATCATGCCCCGACGCAGCGCCGAGCCGATCCCCGGAATCTTCTTCGTCGCTTCGATGGCGAGCGTCAGCTGGTACATCTTCTCGAACAGCTCCCAGATCCGCGGGCTTTCGAGGTCGAGGCTGACCGGGAAGACCTGCTTGCTGATCAGGCTCGTGAGCTTGATCACCTTGCGGTCGTAGTCGTCCACCGACATGCCCATCGCGCCGAAAAACGAGGCCCGCAGGTGGTCACGCACGTACATCGTGCAGAACACCGCCAGCAGGAAGAAGCGGATCCAGTACTTGTTGATCCCCTGCAGGATCTCGGGGTTCGCGCGCATCAGCACGGCAAACGCCTCGCCGTGCCGGAACTCGTCGTGGCACCAGTTGTCGAACCACTTGAAGATCGGGTGCCAGCGCTTGTCGGGCTGCTGCTCGAAGTTGCGGAAGATCGTGATGTAGCGGGCGTAGCCGATCTTCTCCGACAGGTACGTCGCGTAGTAGATGAACTTGGGCTTGAAGAACGTGTACTTCTTCGCCCGCGTCAGGAAGCTCAGGTCCACCCGCACGTTGAAGTCGTTCAGCGTGTGGTTGATGAAGCCCGCGTGGCGCCCTTCGTCGCGGCTCATGTACCCGAACAGCTCGCGCACGTCGGGATTGGTGCAGCGCTTCTTGATCTCGGCGTACAGGATGCACCCCGAGAACTCGGCCGTGACGGAACTGATCAGGAACTCCACGAACTCCGTGCGCAGCGGCTCGGGAATCTTCGTGAAGTCCGCGTCGAACTCCGGCGTCCGCTTGAAGTGGGTGCGGTTCGGATCGGAGCGGAACTCCTCCACCATCGCATCCCACTCGACGCGCATGCGCGAGAAGTCGAGCTTGTTCATTTCATCGAAATCCGTCGTGTAGAACCGCGGATTGAGCGCCGCATCCTGCGCCGCGATGGCCGTGCTCTCGGCGGTGCTGTGCGGCGCATCGATCGTCAGTGCAGCCGGGTCATTCGTGATGTTGTACATGCGGTCAGCCCTCGAATCCGACTTCATAGAGTTCGGTGATGCGGGTGCGTCCCATGACGCGTTCCCACATCCGCCGCGGCAGGCTCGCCTTGGACACCGTCGCCCGGGCGGCCATCGTGCGCTTCTCGTTGAGCGGGATGTAGGAGGGCGCGCCGTGCACCAGCACCTCGTCACCCTCGTTCACTTCGATCCCTTCGAGCACCACGTGCGCATGCAATTCGCGCTCGGTGGCTTCGAGGTCGATCATCGCCGGCACTTCGATCGTGCGACGGTACAGGAACCACACCGCCAGGACCACGACCAGCGCGATCAGCAGGTTGGGGAGCGTCAGCATCTCGTCACCCCTGCTTGCGGGAGAAGTACCACAACGCCACAAGAATGAGTATCACGATCCACATGCCGTTCCCTCTGGTGCGCGGCGCAGTTCGAGCGCCTGCGACTTGTAGAATCCACTCTCGATGCGCTGCGTCCGGCCGGCCTGCCAGCCGCGCAGCCGCACATCCGCCTGCACGCCAGCCAACAGTGCGTCCATCGCCACCGGCTCGATCTGCGGCGCGCGGTCGCGGCGCGGGAACATGCCGCCGACCGCATGCAACGTCGCCAGCAGCGGCGTGCGGGGCGCGAACGTCACCGCCATGGCCACCCGGGTCCGGGAGGCCAGCGCCGCGTACGCGTCGAGCATGTCAGCCATGCGATAGTGGATGAGAGAGTCCATTGCCACGACATAATCGAACGAGCCGAGCTGCGCATCGAGCATGTCGCCCGAACGCCACTCGATCGTCCCCTTGTCGAATTTCCCCTCAGACCGCGTCTCGGCTAGTCCCACCAGCGTCGGCGAGAGGTCGATGGCCACCACCGACGCCCCCCGACGAGCCAGTTCCACCGCCTGGACCCCCGTACCGCACCCCGCATCCAGCACCCGCAGTCCGGTCAGATCGGCCGGCAGGTACCCGCTCAGCGTGTGCCGCATGCGCTCCCGCCCCTCGCGGACGGTGCGCCGTACCCAGCTCACCTTGGTATCGCTGGTGAGCGCGGCCCAGCCCGCTGCGGCCGTCCGGTCGAAATATTCGTGCAACCAGGCGCGCCGCTCCGTGTAGGTGCGGCTCCCCGGGGTCCCGACGTCCGTCGAAGGTGCGGCCATGGGTCAGTCGTACCCGAGCAGATCGAAGATCTCGCGATCCTTCAGCGGCTCGACCAGCAGCGGCGGCACACCGTCCACCAGACGCTGCGCGCAGGCCAGATATTCGTCCTGCACCGCCTTCACCTCGGGATCCGACGAATCCATCTCGAACATCGTGCACTTCTTGAGCCGGCTGCGACGGATCGCATCCAGGTCCGGAAAACGCGCCGTGGTCGTCAGGCCCACCACCGAGTTGTACCGATCGATCTGGTCGGTGTCCTTGCTGCGGTTCGCAATCACGCCGCCCACCCGGACCTGGTAGTTCTTCGACTTGGCCAGGACGGCGGCGATGATCCGGTTCATCGCGAAGATCGAATCGAAATCGTTGGCCGTGACGATCATCGCCCGATGCGCATGCTGCAGCGGGGCGGCAAAGCCACCACACACCACGTCACCGAGCACGTCGAAGATCACGACGTCGGTGTCCTCCAGCAGGTGATGCTCCTTGAGCAGCTTCACCGTCTGGCCCACGACGTAGCCGCCGCAGCCGGTGCCGGCGGGGGGGCCACCGGCCTCCACGCACATCACACCGTTGTAGCCCTTGAAGACGAAGTCCTCGGTCCGCAGCTCCTCGCTGTGGAAGTCCACCGACTCGAGCTGGTCGATGACGGTCGGCACCATCGACTTCGTCAGCGTGAACGTCGAGTCGTGCTTCGGGTCGCATCCGATCTGCAGCACCCGCTTGCCGAGATGCGAGAATGCCGCCGAGAGGTTGGATGACGTCGTGCTCTTGCCGATGCCACCCTTCCCGTAGACCGCGATGCAGAGCGCACCGGTGATCTTGTCGTCGGGATTCATGTGCACCTGCACGCTGCCATCGCCGTCGCCGCCTCCCAGAATGGGGAGTCGCGTTGAGATTGCCACGTTACTTCTCCTGAACCAGGGAATGATCGTCGGAGAGCGCCACCACGCTCACCGGTCCAGCTACCCACACCTTCATCGTGTCGCTCATCGCGCCACGACTCCTTCCAGTCGGTCCTCGAGGTCGGCGGCGGCATCGCGCAGCGCTTCCAGCGTGGCGGCATCGGGCGACCAGTACCCGCGGTCGTTCGCCTCCAGCAGCTTCGTCGCCATGCCCGCCGCCGCCGAGGGATTCAGGCTCGCCAGCCGGTCACGCATCTCGGCATCGAGCACGAACGTCTGCGCCATGTCGCCATACACCCAGCCCGGCACGCTGCCCGTCGTCGAAGACCAGCCCACGGTCGTCGCCACATGTCCGGCGATGTTGCGCACTCCTTCGTAGCCATGCACCAGCTGCCCTTCGTACCACTTCGGATTGAGCATGCGGGTGCGCGTCTCCAGCACCACCTGCTCCTCGAGGGTGCGGATCTTTCCTTCGCGGCCGGTATGGTCACCCATGTAGCAGGCCACCTTCTTCTGCTGCTGCTGCTCGATCACGCGGTTCACGCCGCCCAGCGCCTCCACGTACTGGTCGATGTCGGTCGCGCCCAGTTCCACGGAGTCCACGTTCTGGAAGCTGAGCGATGCGGTGCCAAGGGCACGCTTCATCATCTTCTGGCCGGCGCGGCACTTGCCGTCGGCACCGTACGCAAAGCCCTTCCGTTGCACGAACAGGTCGGCCAGCTGCTCCTCGTCTTCCCAGCGGCCCGTTTCGAGCAGCAGGTTCACGTTGGATCCGTACGACCCCTCCGAGTTGCCGAACACGCGCAGTGCGGCGGTCTCGAGGTCCACACCATCCTCGCGCATGGCGGCCAGCGTGTGCTTCCGGACGAAGTTCTGCGACTCGGGCTCGTCGGCACTGGCGCACAGGAACGCCGCTTCGGCCAGCAGCTTCACCTGCAGGGGCAGCAGATCGCGGAAGATGCCCGAGAGCGACGCCACCACGTCCACGCGCGGTCGCCCGAGCTGCGCCAGCGGCAGCAGGCGCGCACCGCAGAGACGCCCGACGCCGTCGAAACGCGGCACCACGCCCATCAATGCCAGCACCTGCGCCAGCTGCGTGCCTTCGGACTTCATGTTGTCCGTGCCCCAGAGCACGAAAGCCACCGTCTCGGGGAAGGCATTGCCATCGGCCACGTGCCGCGCGATCAGCTGCTCGGCGCGGGCTGATCCCTCGCGCAGTGCATACGGGCTCGGCACCTTGTACGGATCGAAGCCATACAGATTGCGGCCGGTCGGCAGCACGGCGGTGTTGCGCACGAGATCCGCAGCCGGCGCGGCAGTGACGAACCGGCCATCCAGCGCCCGCAGCATGCCGGGAATCTCACCATCGATGGCGAGCAAGCCGTCGATGCGCAGCAGGCCGTCCAGCACCGGCTCGAGCGCCATCGGCGCAATGCCCGCGCGCTCGGCTTCACGCAGCCCTGCCGCGGCACTGCCACCGTTCACCGTCGCCAGCACGATCGCGCGGGCTGCGCCTTCCACCTCGTCGTGCGACAGCGCTGCGCGCGAGGATGCACGCAACACCTCGCCGAGCGGCAACACATCCGCCTCCGGACGGCCGACGTTCGCGATGGCCAGCAGCATCTCGGCCCGCTCCGCCACCGACGGCACCTGCCCGACGATGTGCAGCCCCACCGGGATCAGCGCCTGCTCCACTTCCAGCAGCTTGAGGCGCACCACCTCGATCGCGGCGTGATCTGCGGGGGTCCACAGCGGCAGCGCCTGCGCCAGTTCCAGCGCACAGGCCTGCTCCTGGATCATCGACGCCAGTGAGGCGCGCTCGCCATCGCTGGTGCGATCATCCATGCCGCGCCACCGCTCGATCGTGGCCTTCAGATCGGCGAGTCCCTTGTACACGCCGGCCGTGGCCACCGACGGCGTGAGATAACTGATCAGCGTCGTGGCACCACCGCGGCGCTTGGCCAGCGTGCCTTCCGACGAATTGTTCGACGCGTAGAGATAGATGTTGGGCAGGTCGCCGATCAGGCGATCGGGCCAGCACTCGTGCGTGAGGCCAGCCTGCTTTCCGGGCATGAACTCCAGCGCACCATGCGTGCCGAAGTGCAGCGCGGCATGCGCGCCCCAATCCTCACGCAACCACCGGTAGAACGCGCTGAAGGCATGCGTGGGCGCGAAGTTGCCCTCGAACAGCAGCCGCATCGGGTCACCCTCCCACCCGAAGCTGGGCTGCACACCCACGAACACATTCCCGAACTCGGCCCCGAGCACCTGAATGCCATGACCATCGGCGAACTGCTTGCCCGGTGCGGCGCCCCAGGCACCTTCGATCTGTGGCAGCCAGCGTTCGCGGCGCACATGATCGTCGGTCGGGATGCGCGTGAACACCGACGCCGGTGATCCGTACTGCTCGCGGTTGCCTTCGGTCACGGCGAGACGCAGCGCATCCACCGACTCGGGCAGGTCCACGCGATATCCCGCGTCCTTCATCGCCGTCATCGTGTTGTACAACGAGGCGAAGCAGTCCAGGTACGCCGCGCTGCCCGTGTTGCCGGCATTCGGCGGAAAATTGAACAGCACCACCGCCACCTTCCGCTCGGCGCGCGGCGTCCGACGCATGCGCACCATCTTCTCCACGCGATCGGCAATCGTCTCCACACGATCCATGATCGGCCTCGACTCGGCCTGCTCCACGCCCTTGGCGCCACTGGCCTTGCCGGCGAACACCGTCGGACCGATCGCGCCGTCGAGCTCGGGGATCGCCACCTGCAGCGTCGCCTGCAACGGGTTCAGTCCGCGCGGATCACCCTGCCATTCGGCGGTGGTCTGGAACTCCAGCGTCTGCAGGCAGAAGTACGGCACATCGAGCCTGGCCAGCGTGGCCTGCGCGGCGGTGGCGTCGTTGTACGCGGGGCCACCCACCAGAGAAAAACCGGTGAGCGAGACGACCGCGTCGACACGGGCACGTCCCTCACCATCCACGAAGTACGCATCGATGGCCGGTCGGGCATCGAGAGCACTCGAGAATGCCGGGATGGTGCGCAGACCACGTGTTTCGAAGGCCCGGATGATCGCGGTGTAGTGTGCGACGTTGTCGGCCAGCAGATAGCTCCGCCCCAGCAGCACGCCGATGGTACCGGCGTGACCCAATGCCGGAAGATCTGCGGCGCGATCAGTGATGCCATGCTCGCCGCGCAGATCCGGGTGCCACAGCCCAGTCTCCGGATAGGTGCGCGGCGCCTCGGCCGTCACGCGGGTCCGCAGCACCTTGCGCGGACCGGCCGCGTACCTCTCCACGTGCAGGCGGATCAGATTGGCGATGTTCTCCGACGTCCCCGCCAGCCAGTACTGAATGCTGAGCAGATAGACGCGCACATCCTGCGCCGTACCGGGGATGAACTTCAGCAGCTTCGGCATCGCCTTCAGTGCCGTCATCTGGCGTTCGCCGCTGGAGCTGCCATCGCTGCGCGATCCGCGCAGCTTCTTCAGGATGCCGAGCGGCGACCATGGCTTCGGCTTCTTCTCCTCGGCGCCGCCCATGTCGAACTTGCCGAGCTTCGTGCAGCGCACGAGCTCCGCAGCACTCACGGCCACCATCATCGCGTCACAGTGGTCGCGCCGTGCGAGCAGCGCGTCACGGATGGCCGTGACCTGCTCGTCCTGGAAGCACTGCGTCACCGCGATGATGTCGCCACGGGCGATGTCGGCGCGGCACCGTTCCAGCGACGCCGGATTCTCGGGCCAGTCGGCCGCCACGTGCACACGCAGGTCGAGCGTGGGCAACTGCGGTGCCACCATCGCCGCCGCTTCCGCGACGGCACCCGCCAGATGCGAATCCAGCGTGATGATGACGAACGTCAGCGGCGGCAGCACGTCACCGGCCATAGAACGCCTTCGCCTCGTAGAGTGTCTCGGTGGTGATCAGCGCGATCCCCTGTTGCGCCGCGAACTTTTCCGTGTTCCGGCGTGCCTTGCCGCGCACGAAGAACGGGATCTTCGCCAGCTCCTTTTCGCCGTCGGCCGACCAGGTCGGAGCCGCGGCGGTGACGACAGCGGGCGCACCCGGCGCCTCGACCACAGTGGTGGCCGTGGGCGATTGCACCGGCGCAGGCGCCGGCTCCGAGACGACGGGTGAGGTGCCGGAACCCGTGGGCTCCGGCACCATCGCACTGCCCGACGCCTCAGGCTTGGACGGTGCGACGCTGTGCAGGTGCGATGGCGTGGCGCCATCGCCGAACTCGAAATCCTCGCGGAACATCTGCAGCAGGTGTTCCTCGAGCCCCATCATGAGTGGGTGCACCCAGGCATCGAAGATCACGTTGGCGCCTTCGAAGCCCATCTGCGGCGAATAGCGCGCCGGCACGTCCTGAACGTGGATCGGCGTGGAGATCACGCTGCACGGCACACCCAGGCGCTTGGCGATGTGTCGCTCCATCTGCGTGCCCAGCACCAGTTCGACCTGCAGGTCGGCCACGGTGCGTTCCACATCCAGATAGTCATCGGTGATCAGCGCCGTCACACCATACTTCTCGGCGGCGGCCTTCACCTCGCGTGCCATCTCGCGGCTGTAGGTGCCAAGCCCCACCACCTGAAAGCCCAGTTCCTCGCTGGCGATGCGGGCAGCCGCCACCACATGGGTGCCGTCGCCGAAGATGAAGACGCGCTTGCCGGTGAGGTACGTCGCGTCAACCGAGCGGGAGTACCACGGCATGCGTGACTGGCTGCTGCCCAGCGACGCATCGCCCGGGGTTTCGCCGCCAAGCACGGCCGAGACGTCGATGCCCAGGACACGCCCCACTTCGGCCACGAAGTCCCGGGTGGCACCGACGCCGATCGGCACGGTGGTGATGATCGGCATGTCGAAGCTGCGCTGCAGCCAGTTGCAGGTGCTGAGCGCGATCTCGGGATAGAGGCAGACGTTGGCGTCGGCGTCCGGAATCCGGCGCAGGTCGTCCGGATCGGCACCGAGTGGCGCAGAGACGTGCACGTCCACGCCGACGCTGGCGAGCAGCTTCGTCACTTCGGCGATGTCATCGCGGCAGCGGAAGCCAAGGATCGTGCCGCCCAGCAGATTCACGCGCGGGCGGCGGCCCTCGCGGCTCGGCCGCGGTGCGCGCGCCTTCGACCGCTCGAGCAGCAGCGTCCGTACGAGCTGGTAGAACGTCTCGGCGGCGCCCCAGTTCTCCTTCTTCGAGTACGACGGCAACTCGAGCGGTACGATCGGCAGATCGAGATTCATGCCCATCGCGAGGCTGCCCGGATTGTCCTGGATCAGCTCCGCGGTGCAGCTCTCGCCCACCAGCAGCGCCTTCGGCTTGAAGCGATCCACCGCGTCCTGCACGGCTCGCGTGACGATGTTGGCCGTGTCGCCGCCGAGGTCGCGCGCCTGGAAGGTGGTGTAGGTCACCGGGGGGCGCTTGTCCTGCCGCTCGATCATCGTGAAGAGCAGATCGGCATACGTGTCGCCCTGCGGCGCATGCAGCACGTAGTGCACGTCGCGCATGGAGGTGGCGATGCGCATCGCACCCACATGCGGCGGCCCTTCGTACGTCCAGAGAGTCAGTTGCATCGAATCAGACGGTGAGTCGGGCGCTGCGGGCCAGCGGGCGGACGAAGAGCTCCGCGAGGTCGCCCGCCTGGTCGTAGCCATGAATCGGTGAGAACACGAGTTCGATCGACCACTTCGTGCGTAACCCGCGCGCCTCGAGCGGATTGGCGAGGCCCAGGCCGCAGACGGTGAGGTCGGGGCGCAGCGCCTCGCAGCGGTCGAGCTGCTTCTCGACATCCTGCCCTTCGCTCAGCACCGTGCCTTCGGGCAGCAGCGCCAGTTCCGTGGCGGTGAGCATGCGATCGAGATACGGCGTGCCGACTTCGACCAGCTGCATGCCACACTCGCGCGACAGAAAGCGCGCCAGCGGCAACTCGAGCTGTGAGTCGGGGAAGAAGAAGATGCGCTTGCCTTCGAGCGTGCTGCGGTAGCGCTGGAGCGCCGTCGTGGCCCGCGCCTGGGCCGGCCCGGTGACGCGCCGGAAATGTTCGGCGGGGACGTCCCACGCCGCCGCCGCCGCCGCGAGCCAGCGTGTGGTGCCATCAGCGCCGAGCGGATACGGGGCCTGCAGCAGGTTGGCACCGCGGGCCTGCAGGGCGCGCACCGTTTCGCCGACGAAGGGCTGCGCCAGCAGGAGTTGCGTGCCGGGACCCACCGGCGGCAGTTCCGACGCGCGCCGCGCCGGGAAGAAGCTCACCGGCCCGATGCCGAGCTGCGTGAACAGGCGCGAGAACTGATCCTCCACCACGTCGGCGAGCGTCCCGACCACCATCAGGCGCCGCGCGCCGTCGGTGGTGGCCGGCAGGTGCGGGACCATCGCCTTGAGGCACTGGTCCTCGCCCTGCGTGAACGTCGTCTCGATGCCGCTGCCCGAATAGCTGAGGATCCGCACCCGCGGAAAGTGCTCGCGATTCAGCCGCTGCGAGGCCGTCAGCAGGTCGAGCTTGATCACCTCGCTCGGGCAGGATCCGACGAGGAAGAGCGTGCTGATCTCAGGCCGACGCGCCAATAGTTCCGCAACGACACGATCCAGTTCGGCATTGCAGTCCGCCATGCCGGCGAGATCCCGGTCCTGCAGGATCGCGGTCGCGAATCGCGGCTCGGCGAAGATCATCACGCCGGCCGCCGACTGCAGCAGGTGGGCGCAGGTGCGCGACCCGACGACCAGGAAGAAGGCGTCCTGCATCTTCCGGTGCAGCCAGACGATGCCCGTCAGCCCGCAGAACACCTCGCGCTGGCCGCGCTCGCGGAGCACCGGGGCGTCGGTGCAGCCGCCGCTCAACGACACGTCGTTCATGACCGGCAGGGAGGTACTCATGCAGACTCCGGAAGGCGCTGGGCGCGGTCGCGTGCTTCCTGCAGGCGCGCGGCCCGCAGCTTGAGCACGAACTGCACCGCGTTGATGACGTAGACCGTGTAGGCCGCGAGGGTCACGAGCAGCAGCGTCTGCGTGGACAGCCCGCCCGTGAGCAGGCCGCCGAGGTACACGGTGTGGAGGGCAATCACCACGAAGCTCACCACGTCTTCCCAGAAAAAGGCCTCGGCGAAGAGATACTGACCGAAGACGACTTTTTCCCAGATGGCGCCGGTGACCATGATCGTGTAGAGCAGCACCGTCTTGACGATGATCGAGACATGCGCCGCGAACACGCCCTCACCGGTGAGCAGGGAGCGCACGACGAGCACGACGCTGACGGCGAAGACGAGAAACTGGATCGGCGCGAGGATGCCCTGCACCAGCGTCCAACGCGTCGCATCGCGACGCAGCCGCTGCTCGGGGGTATACAGGGCGCGCACCGCCCCGCCGTCGCGCACTGGCGCGGCTGGCGTTCCGCCAGGACCGGGGTTCATCGTCAGTCGGCCGTCCATCACTGCATTGCGCTCCATGTAACCGTTGCTCCGAGGCTACCCCCGGGAGAGAAAGTGTCAAGTAAAGCTGACACTCGGGAGTAAACCGCCCGCTGACGGTTTCAGGATTTGACAAGCCGCCCGGCGGGGGTTTCTTCCCCGAGACCAGCTTTCCTGACTCGCGGCAACGAGGCCCGGGCGGAAGTGTAGGTCACCGGCGTCCAGACGTCCCATCCTGTCCGGAGGATTTCGTTGTCCAGTTCGCTGCATTCGTCCTTCGGCAGTGCGCCGCATGCTGACTGTGACGTTCCGCGCCGCCAGACCGGCGGCCTCGGACGCACCATGGAGCTGGAGCTCATTCCGCGGCTGCTGACCCATGCCCGCGGTGGCGCGGCGCCGCAGGACTGGCCGACGTCCACCCGGGTCGTGATCACCGCCAGTGACGTCGATCAGTTCGTGAAGGCCTGCCTCTCGCACGACGAGGAGCGGTGCCCGCGGATCGTCAACGACTACATCCACGATGGCGCCCCGCTCGAGCGACTGTGCCTGGACCTGCTCTCGCCGGCTGCCCGCATTCTCGGGACCATGTGGGAAGAGGATGAGGTCGACTTCCTCGAAGTCACCCTCGGCCTTGGCCGGATGCAGCGGGTCGTACGTGACCTCGGCCGCCGCGTGGCGGCCGAAACGCCGATGTCCGAGGATGCCGGCCAGGCCTTCCTCTGCGGCATGCCCGAGGAGCAGCACTCCCTCGGCCTGGCGATGGTCGCGGAGTTCTTCGTGGCTGACGGCTGGGGCGTGACGGTCGGCCCGCCACTTGGCGCCGACGACGTGCTCCACGAGGTCAGCGCCCACTGGTACGATGTCATCGGCCTGTCGGCCGGGCTCACCGAACGGATTCCTCGGATTGCCGCCGTCATCCGGGACATCCGGGCCGCCTCGCTGAATGCCGACCTGGCGGTGATGGTCGGCGGGCGCGCCTTCGTGGATCATCCCGAGATGGTCGCCCAGGTCGGCGCGGATGCGTCGGCGCCCGATGCCGCGCAAGGCCCTTTGGTGGCACGGACGCTGGTGCAGGCGCGCCGGGCTTCCCTGGCGCGACCCGCACCGCTTGCCTCGCCATCGTCGCCTCAATGACCAATTCCCGCGCCGTCGACGGAGGCCTCGCGGATCTCGATCCGCAACTCGCGGCCGACCTCGTCGCCAACACCGGAGATCTGGCGGTCATCGTCGATCGGACCGGAGTGGTGCGCGCCGTCGTGGCGACCGATCCCGAACTGCGCGAAGCCGGGATCGACCAGTGGGTCGGTCAGCACTGGGCCCAGACCGTCACCGGAGAAACACGCGGCAAGGTCGAGGCACTCCTGCGCGATGCCGGCAGCAAGTCGTCGGGCCGACGCCGGCAGGTGAACCACCTGCTGCCAGGCGCGAATGACCTGCCCGTGTCCTACACCGTCATGCGGGTGGGTCGCGACGGTGCCTTCGTCGCCGCCGGACGGGACATGCGCACCGTCTCGGCACTGCAGCAGCGCCTGGTCGAGGCACAGCAGGCGATGGAGCGCGACTACTGGCGACTGCGGCATGTCGAGACGCGCTACCGGCTGCTCTTCCAGCTGGCCGCCGAGACGATTCTGGTCGTGGACAGCGCCACCATGAAGGTGATGGACGCCAATGCCGCGGCGGGCAAGCTCTTCGGCGAACCGCCCGAGAAGCTGACCGGGCGGACGTTTCCGTTCGGCATCGCGCCGGATGATCTGCGGGTGGTCGGCGACGCCGTCGCCAACGCCCGGGCCGTCGGCAAGAGCGGCGACGTGCGCGTCCACCTCGCCCGCAGCGGCGCATCGTGCAGCATCAGTGCGTCGACCTTCCGCCAGGACAGCAGCACGCTCCTGCTGATCCGCTTCGCGGCGGTGGACGCCGATCGTCAGGTCGGTGATGGTGGCGAACGGACCCGGATCGCCGCGCTGCTGGAGCAGTCGCCCGACTCGTTCGTGATCACCGACATCACCGGGACGGTCACGTACGCCAACCGGGCCTTTCTCGACCTGGTCCAACTGGCGTCGGACGAGCAGGTGCGCGGCGAGGACATCGGCAACTGGATCGGGCGCCCCGGGGCCGACTTCGACGTCTTCCTGACGATGCTCAAGCGCAACGGCGCCGTCCGTCTGGCGCTGACCTCGGCCCGGGGTGTGCACGGGCTCGCCACGGAGGTCGAGGTCTCAGCCGCGTGGCTTCCCGATTCCGACCATCCCGCGATCGGTTTCATGCTGCGGGACGTGGGCCGACGCCTCGCCGCCAGCCCACAGGGGGCTCGCGACCTGACCCGCGCCGTCGAACAGCTGACCTCGCTGGTCGGCCGTGTCTCGCTGCGCGAACTCGTCCGTGATACGACCGACCTCGTCGAACGCCATTTCATCGAAGCGGCGCTCGAGTTGACCGACGACAATCGGACGTCGGCGGCCGAGGTGTTGGGGGTGAGCCGCCAGAGCCTGTACGTCAAGCTCCGCCGCCACCGGCTGCTGGACAGCCCCGACAACGCCCTGTCGACAAACGAGTAACCGCTCAAGGGCGCTGACACCCTTGCGGAGTCCCGTTTTTCGCCGCACTGTCAGAAAATGTTGACACTCGACTCCGTCAGCCCCGGTTTACAACCTCGGTCTCGGCGCGTTCCAAGCGCCGCTGCCGTGCTGGAATTGTTGAAGCCCGTGACGTGGTTTCCACCCATGTGGGCGTTCGCCTGCGGTGTGGTGAGCTCGGGTGTGGACATGACGGGACGCTGGTGGCTCTTCGCCCTTGGCATCGCACTGACCGGCCCCCTCTCCTGCGCGGGCAGTCAGGCCGTGAACGACTGGTTCGATCGCCATGTGGATGCGATCAACGAACCGCACCGGCCCATTCCCTCGGGACGCATTCCCGGCGTCTGGGGCCTCGTCATCGCGGTGATCTGGAGCGGCGCCACGATCGCCGTGGGTTCGCTCTTCGGCTCCGCCGGATTGATCGCCACCTGCATCGCCGTCGCGCTCTCGTGGGCCTACAGCGCACCGCCGCTCCGCCTCAAGGCCGATGGCTGGTTCGGGAACGCCGCCGTGGGTCTCACGTACGAAGGGCTGGCGTGGATCACCGGCGCCGTCGTGATGCTCGGCACCTGGCCCGACGCGCGCGTGATCACGCTCGCCGTGCTGTACAGCATTGGCGCGCATGGCATCATGACGCTCAACGATTTCAAGGCGATCGACGGTGACCGGCAGCTCGGCGTGATGTCCCTGCCGGTGCAGCTTGGCGCCGAGCGCGCAGCGAAGCTGGCCTGTGTGGTCATTCTGCTGCCGCAGGTGGTCGCCGCCGCGCTGCTGCTCTTCGCATGGCATCGACCGGCACATGCGGCCATCCTCGTCGTGCTGATGGGCATTCAGCAGGCGATGATGCCGACGTTCGTGCGCGCCCCGGTGCGGAAGGCGCGCTGGTACAGCGGGTTCGGTGTGCCGTTCTCCGTGCTCGGCATGATGGTGTGTGCACACGCGGTGCGTTCGCTGAGCGCCGGCGCATGACCAGCAGCGCCATGCCACTCCCGCACGTGCAGACACGCAGCGATTTCGGATTCGTGTCGGTGCTGCGTCTCGGCCTCGTGCAGGCCTGTCTTGGTGCGTTGATCGTGCTGATCACTGCCACGATGAATCGGGTGATGGTGGTGGAACTCGGGCTGCCGGCCATGATCCCCGGCGCGCTGGTGGCGTTGCATTATGCCGTGCAGATGTGGCTCCGCCCGCGCATGGGACACTTTGCCGACCAGCATGGCCGGCTCACACGCTGGATCGTGCTCGGCATGGTGATGCTGGCGGCCGGGGTGGTCTCGATCGCCGCGCTGCTGCCGATGCTGCGCTCGGCGCCGACGGTGGGCTATCCGCTGATGCTCGCGGCCTTTCTGCTGGTGGGGCTTGGCGTGAGCACGGCCGGTACGCTGCTCCTGACGTTGCTCTCGCTGCGCGTGCCCCCCGCACGCCATGCGCGCGCCGCGGCCACGGTGTGGCTGTGCATGATCGCCGGCTTCATCGTGTGCACGGTGGTGGCAAGCAAGCTGCTCACCCCGTTCTCATTCGCGACACTCGTGCGCTGCACCGTGATCATCGGCACCGCAGCGGTGGCGCTCACGGCACTCGCGCTGATCGGCCTCGATGTCCCGCGTGCCAACGCGGCTCGGCAGCGCGAGGCCGCGATCCCCTTTGCTGACGCCCTGCGGACCGTCTGGTCGGATGCCGTGGCCCGTCGCTTCGCGTTCTTCGTCGGTTTGTCGATGCTGGCCTACAGCACGCAGGACCTGATCCTCGAGCCGTTTGCCGGCTCGGTGTTCGGATTGACGCCGGCCGAGAGCACCGCGATCAGCGGCGTACATCAGGGTGGGTCGCTGCTCGGCATGCTGCTGACGGCGATGCTCTCCTCACGCGTCGGAACGCTGGCCGGGTGGGCGCGCTCCGGCTGCCTGGCGTCGGCGGCGGCCCTGCTCTGCATCGCCACGTCGCCGCTGGTGGGCAACCTGCTGATGCTGCAGGTGTCGCTGTTCGGACTGGGTGTGGCGAACGGGGTGTTTGCGATCGGTGCGATCGGCTCGATGATGTCGCTGTCGGCGGCATCCGATCCGTCGCAGACCGGGGTGCGCATGGGTGTGTTCGGTGCGTCGCAGGCGATCGCGATGGCGGCCGGCGGGATGCTGGGGGCCGGTGCCAGTGACGTGATGCGCGCGGTGCTGGGTTCGGACCGCCTGGGCTACGGCAGCGTGTTCGCGATGGAAGCCGCGCTGTTCGTGGGCGCCGCGGTGCTCGCGTCAGCGGCCAGGCAGGCAGGGCGGGCGCCGTCGGGCGAGTCCCTGCTGGCGGCGGCCAGCTGATGACGCGCGACACGGCACGGAAGCAGGGGGCACGGCGCAGCCGGCACAACCCGGGTGTGTGGATGGACGACTTTGCGCGAGGAGCGGCGTGATGAAGATGTACGACGTGGTGGTGATCGGCGGAGGCCCCTCGGGGGCGACGGCAGCGAACGATCTCGCGCGGCAGGGGCTGTCGGTGGCGTTGATGGACAAGGCGGGGCGCGTGAAGCCCTGCGGCGGCGCGGTCCCCCCGCAGGCGATGGTGGACTTCGACATCCCCGACGAGCTCCTCGTGGCGCGTGTCGGCACGGCGCGGATGGTTTCCCCGCACCGCCAGAAGGTCGACATCCCGGTCGGCAAGGGCTACGTCGGCATGGTGGACCGCGGCACGTTCGACGAGTGGCTGCGGGAACGCGCCCGCTCCAACGGTGCGGAGCGCATCACCGGCATCTTCGATCACTTCAGCTACGACACCGACAATCGCCTGCTCATTCATTTCGCGGCGGGATCGTCGCGCTCGGGTGACTTGCAGACGATCAAGGCCCGTCACCTGATCGGTGCCGACGGCGCGCTGTCGGCGGTGGCACGTCAGGCGATCCCGATCGCCTACGCCGGGGGCAACCGGGTCACGGCATACCACGAGATCGTGAAGTCGCCGATCGTGGAGACCGATGATTTCCAGGCCCGCCGGGCCGACATCTACTACGACGGCAAGTATTCCCCCGACTTCTACGCGTGGGTGTTCCCGCACGGCGACGTGACCAGCATCGGGACCGGCACCTTCGAGCAGGGCTTCGACATGCGTGCCGCCGTGGCCCGCCTCCGCGAGGAGACGGGTCTGGCCGGCTGCGAGACGATCCGGCGTGAAGGGGCCCCGATTCCCCTCCGTCCGCTGAAGTGGTGGGAGAACGGCAAGGACGTGTCAGTTTGCGGAGATGCGGCCGGGGTGGTAGCGCCGGCGTCAGGTGAGGGCATCTTCTACGCAATGACCTGTGGCCGATTCACTGCCGATGCCGTCGCCGAGGCGATTCGCACGGGGACGGCGAGCAAGCTGCGCGCGGCGCGGCGCCGCTTCCTCTGGGAGCACGGGCAGGTGTTCAAGGTGCTCGACGTGATGCAGAACTTCTGGTACACCACCGACAACCGGCGTGAGCGTTTCGTGTCGATGTGTCGCGATGAGGACATCCAGCAGCTGACGTTTGATGCCTACATGCGCAAGAAGCTGATTCGCGGACGGCCGTTTGCCCACGCGCGCATCTTCTTCAAGAACATCGGACATCTGACAGGCCTGGCGCCGGTTGCTTAATGCTCGCGTTTTCAGTCACGGCGATTGCGCTCGCCGCGGGCGGTCTGGTGGTGACCGCGGCGGGTGGCGCACTCGTGACACAGTTGGGTCCGTGGTACTACGGGCTGAAGAAGCCGTCGTGGCAACCGCCCGACTGGCTCTTCGGTCCGGCGTGGACGACGATCTTTCTGTTGATGGGCTTCGCGTTCGTGGTCTCGTGGGAGCGCCTGCCGGATCCCGCGGCCCGGATGCGGCTGTTCGGACTCTTTGCGCTCAACGGCGGCCTGAACACGCTGTGGAGTTTTCTGTTCTTCGGTCGGCGTCGGCCGGATCTGGCCCTGATCGAGATCGTCCCGTTTTTCGGCAGCATCGTGCTGCTGGTCCTGACTGTCGCGCCGCTCGATCGGCGTGCGGCGTGGGCGTTCGTGCCGTACCTGTGCTGGGTGATGTTCGCAACAGTGCTGAACATCGCCATCGTGCGACGCAACGCTCCCTTCGGCTCCCGGTGAACGCATGCTGATCTGCCTGGCGGTGGACTATCGTACCGCAGACGTGGCCACGCGCGAGCGCTTCCACGTCGCCGAGCAGCGGCTCGGTGAGATGTATGGCGCTCTGCTCGGCGGAGGCGTGTGTGAACTTGCCCTCGTCTCGACCTGCAACCGGACCGAGCTGTATGCCTGGACCGAGTCCAGCGGTCAGGCGGCGCTCGAGACAGCGGTGGATCACCTCACCAGCGTCTGGATGCCGGAGCCTGTCGAGCGCCACGCGCTGCTGCAGTCGCTGAACATCCGCATCGGTGACGAAGTGGGCCGTCACCTGCTCCGCCTCGCCGGTGGCCTCGAAAGCCAGATCCTTGGCGACGGGCAGATCCTCGGGCAGGTCCGCTCGTCGTACCGCACGGCCTGCGAGATGACGACGGTGGGGCCGATGCTCCACCGCCTCTTCGAGATTGCGCTGCGCACCGGACGCCGGGTGCAGTCGGACACCAATCTCTCCACGGGCCGCAACTCGATCGGTGCTGAAGCGGCCTCGGTGGCGTTGCAGCGCTTCGGGTCGCTGCAGCACGCCCGCTGCCTGATCATCGGCTGCGGCAAGACCGGCACCCGTGCCGCACGGCAGCTCGCAAAGCTCGGCGCGGTGGACATCGTGCTGATGAACCGCACCATCGAACGGGCACAGGAACTGGCCGAGAGCCTGCGCGGCCGCGTGGCACCGATGGAGACGATGCACGTGGAGGCGGCCTTCGCCGACGTGGTGATCATCGCCACCGGTGCCGCCACCCACACGCTCATCGCCGAGCAGTTGCACTCGGCGCGCGTGAACGTGGGCTACGACCACGCCCCCCTGCTGCTGCTCGACCTGGCGATGCCGCGCAACGTCGATCCGCGTGTGGCCGACATGCCGGGCATCACGCTGGTGGACCTCGATTCGCTGCACCAGCCGATCGTGGCCGCCGAAGCCGCCCGCCTCTCGGCGGTACCCGATGCCGAACGCATCGTCGATCACGAGATGCGGTGGCTGCGTCACTGGCTCGCCACTGGCGCGGCGCGACTCGCGATCCGGTCGCTGCATGATGCGCTCGTCGATCTCTGCCGGCGTGAAGTGGCGTTCGTGGCCGGTGACAACGTGGCCGATCGCACGGCGGAACGGATCGTGGCCAAGCTGCTGGCCCGGCCCATGAACGTCTTCAGCGATGCGATCGCCCGTGGGGAGAACGTGGACGACCTCGCGGTACATCTCGACCAGCTCTTCGCCAACACCCCGCGCCGCGGTGTGCCGACCGACTTTTCAACGATGCCGATGACGCGCGATGGAGCGTCGGCCTTCGTCCCACCGAACTCCTGACGCACCACATGACGATCAAGACGACGCTCGCCGTGACCACCGACGGGTCACTCACCGCCACCCCGCGCCGCAGCGACCTGTTCCTGCGCGCCTGCCGCCGCGAAGTGGTCGAACGCCCGCCGGTGTGGATGATGCGCCAGGCGGGACGCTACCTGCCCGAATACCGCGCGGTGCGCGCCAAGTCGGGCGGCTTCCTCGAGATGTGCCGCAATCCCGAGCTGGCCACCGAAGTGACGCTGCAGCCCGTGGACATCATGGGTGTGGATGCCGCGATCATCTTCAGCGACATCCTCGTGGTGCCGCAGGCGATGGGCATGGACCTCACGGTCGACGAAGGCGTTGGGCCGGTGTTCTCGTCCCCGCTGCGCAACGGCGACGCGATCGCGCGACTGAATCCCGTGGTCCCGGAAGACGGCCTTGGCTACATGCTCGACGCCGTCCGCATGACGCGTCGCGAACTGAACGGCCGCGTCCCGCTCATCGGCTTCGCCGGTGGACCGTGGACCCTCGCGGCGTACATGGTCGAAGGGCGTGGCACGAAGCAGTTCGCCGTCGCCAAGCGCATGCTCTACGAAGCACCGCAGGACGCCCACGCGCTGCTGAACAAGCTCGCCACGGCCGTCGGCAACTTCCTGGTGGCGCAGGCGGCCGCCGGTGCCCAGGCGCTGCAGATCTTCGAGAGCTGGGCCGGTGCCCTTGCCCCGCATGAGTTCCGTCAGTTCGCTCTGCCCTACCTCGCGCGTGTCGCCTCGATCGCCCGCACCGCCGGTGTGCCGCTGATCGTCTTCGCACCGGGCGCGGGCTGGGCCATGGAAGAACTGGCGCAGGCCACCATGGCCGACGTCATCGGCGTGGACTGGCAGATCGGCGCCGCCGAGGCACGCAAGCGCATGGAGCACCTCCCGGTCGCGCTGCAGGGCAACCTCGATCCCTGTCTGCTCTACGCGCCGCCGAGCACCATCCGTGCACGGACGCTGCGCATGCTGGAGGAGTTCGGGGGCCGCGGCCACATCGCCAACCTCGGACACGGCATTCTCCCGGACATCCCCGTCGCGAATGCCAAGGCATTCATCGACACCGTCCGCGAGTGGCGCGCGCCGCAGGCGTCGGTGCCGCACGTCCGTCCAAAGGAGCGGCTGGCGTCATGACGTCGTCCGCGCCACCAGACGTCGCGTCGGGACACGGCGCGGCCTCCGGCGATGCGCGGCGCGCCCGCGCGATCGCCTGGATCGCAGGCGTGCATGACGAGATCACGGCGATGTTCACCCGCCTCGATCGTGGCATCGGTTTCCGCGAGGATACGTGGGAGCGCGCCGAAGGTGGGGGCGGACATTCCCGCGTGATGATCGATGGTGCCACCTTCGAGAAGGGCGGCGTGAACCGCAGCGTGGTGTACGGACGGCTTCCCGCCGCCGCCGCCGCCAAACTGGGCGGACGCGGTGTCTCGGATGGTGAGTCGCAGTTCTTCGCGACCGGGGTGAGCCTCGTCTTTCACCCGCGCAGCCCGATGATTCCCACGGTGCACCTCAACGTCCGCTACTTCGAACTGAGCGACGACGACGGCAACCTGCGCGATGCCTGGTATGGCGGCGGCACCGACATCACACCGATGTATCCGTGTGCCGATGACGTGCAGCACTTCCACCGCGCACTCGCGGACATCTGCAACGGCTTCAGCCCGACGCTCTATCCGCGCTTCAAGCCGTGGTGCGACGAGTACTTCCGCAACACCCATCGCGAGAACGAGGCGCGTGGCTGCGGTGGCGTGTTCTTCGATCACATCCGCCCCGGCGAAGACGAGAGCGGCATGGATGCCGAAGCGACGATGGCGTTCGTGGATGCCATCGGGCGGAGCCTGGAAGCGGCTTATGCGCCGATCGTCGAGTGTCGCCGCAATGCGCCGTACGGCGAGCGCGAGCGGACCTTCCAGCTCGTGCGTCGCGGACGCTACGTGGAGTTCAACCTCGTGCATGACCGGGGCACACACTTCGGCCTGCATACGGCGGCCCGCATCGAGAGCGTGCTGATGAGCATGCCCCCGCTCGCGGCCTGGCCGTACGCGCCGACATGGCCGGATGGCAGTTTCGAGGCCGATCTGGTCGCGATGCTCGCCCCGCGCGATTGGATCGCCGGCTGAACGGGGCGCCGGTGCCACACGTGGTCGTCTGCGGCGCAGGCCTGACCGGCCTGACGACCGCGTGGCACCTGCGTCGGCAGGGCGTGAACGTCACCGTCATCGAGGCGGGACCTCGCGTCGGTGGCGTGATGCAGAGCACGCGTCGCGCTGGCTATCTCGTCGAGCACGGCCCGAACTCGTGCACGCTCACGCCCGAGCTCGCGTCGCTGATCGAGACGCTGGGGCTCACGCGGCAACTCCGCCCCGCCGCACCGGAGGCCCAGCGCCGCTACATCGTGCGCGATGGGAGACCGCTCGAGGTGCCGACCTCGCCGGCGGCGATGCTCACCTCGCCACTCTTCGGCCTCGCCGCAAAGCTGCGCGTGCTGCGCGAGCCGTGGGTCGCCCGCCGCACCGCACCCGACGATGAATCCGTCGCTGACTTCGTCCGTCGGCGTCTGGGCACCGAGCCGCTCACGTTTGCGGTGGATCCGTTCGTGTCGGGCGTCTACGCCGGCGATCCTGAGACACTCAGCGTCGCGCATGCATTTCCACGGCTGGCGGCGATGGAACGCGAGCATGGTTCACTCGTGCGTGCGATGATCGCCTCGGGCCGCAAGGCGCGCGTGGCACGCACCGCAGGTACCGGCGCGAGTGCCCGTCACACGATGGTGTCGTTCACGAATGGCCTGCACACCCTGCCCGCCGCGCTGGCAGTGGACATCGGCACCGCCGACATCCGACTCGACACTCGCGTCGTCGCCATCGAGTCGCGGAATGCGGGCGTCGCGGTCACCGTCGAGCAGTGTGATGGACGCCACACGATCACGGCGGATCTGGTGGTGTCGACACTGCCACTGCACGCCCTCGCCCACATCGGTCTGCCGCCCGACGCCGACGCGGCCATCGCCCAGTTGCAGACGGTGCCCTACCCTGCCGTCGCCTCGCTGGCCCTCGGCTTTCGTCGCGCCGATGTCGCGCACGCACTGGACGGATTCGGCTGTCTCGTGCCGAGTCGTGAGGGCCGCAAGACACTCGGTGTGCTGTTCTCGAGCACACTCTTCGACGGTCGTGCCCCCGATGGCTACGTCCTGCTGACCTGCTTCCTCGGCGGCACGCGCTACCCCGCGCTTGGCGTGGCGGACACCGACACCCTGCTCAGCGCCGTGGAGCCCGATCTGGCAGAGCTGTTCGGCATCTCGGGTGTGCCGAAGTTCGTGGAGCACACCGTGTGGCCGAGGTCCATCCCGCAGTACAACGTGGGGCACGACGCCAACATCCGCGCCGCCGAGGCGCTGGAGACGATCGTACCGGGTCTGCTGGTGGACGGGCAGTTCCGGCGCGGTGTCAGTGTGGGTGACTGTGTGGCCGCCGGTGCGTCGATCGCCGCCCGGGCTGCGACGGCTGCCGCTCGTGCGGCCGCCACGCGGCCGACGCCGCACTCCACCACGACCATCCCGGCAGAACACGAGATCCTCGGCGTCGCCTGACGGCACGGGTCGTGGGCCCTCGTGTAGCTTGACGGGATGACGGCACCACTCGATGTCCTCGCCATCATGGCCCATCCTGACGACGTGGAACTGACCTGCGGCGGTACGCTGATGGTCAGCGCCGCACTCGGGCGCACGACCGGCATCGTGGACCTGACGGCCGGGGAAACCGGCAGTCGCGGCACGGTGGCCATCCGGGCCGCCGAGGCACAGCAGGCGGCACGGATTCTCGGCGTGACGGTGCGTGAGAACCTGCGGCTCCCCGATGCACATCTCGTCAACTCGCCGGAGTCGCGTGAGGTGGTGATTCGTGCCATCCGCCGCCACCGGCCGACGATCGTGATCACGCATGCGCGGCAGGGTCGGCACCCCGATCACATCGCGGCGGCGCAGCTGGTCCGCGATGCCTGCTTCCTGGCGGGGCTGAAGAACCTCGTCACCGACATGGCACCGCACCGCCCCCGCAAGGTGGTGCATGCGATGTCGTTCCGGGAGGATGCCATCGCGCCGACGTTCGTGGTGGACATCAGCGAGGTGCTCGAGCAGAAGCTGGCGGCGATTCGCTGCTATCACTCGCAGTTCGATGGGCTGACGCAGGCGGGTGAGGTGTACCCGAATGGTGAGCCGCTGCCCGACATCATCCGGCACCAGGCGGCCCACTACGGCACGCTCATCCGCGCCCGCTACGGCGAACCGTTCTTCACCACAGAAACCCTGCGCGTCCGCGACATCGCGTCGCTCGACGTCTCCACTTTCTAGAGGTGCGTCCGTGGACTATCCCCAGTATCTGATGCTCTCCGACCTGCTCAAGCTGCAGGTGGTGCAGTCGAAGCCGGAACACCCCGACGAGCTGCTGTTCATCATCGTGCACCAGGCCAGTGAACTCTGGTTCAAGGTGTTGCTGCACGAGATGGACCAGATGTCGGAGGCGATGGATGCCAACGACGCGCCACGGGCGGTGTCGAGCATCACGCGCATCAACGTGCTGGTGAACATCGTCAGTCAGCAACTCGCGGCCCTCGACACCCTCCCGCCGCAGCGGTTCGCGCAGTTCCGCGGCTACCTCGGCACATCGAGTGGGTCGCAGAGCGAGCAGTTCCGCGCCATCGAAGCGCGCAGCGGGCTGCGCGACGAGCATTTCCTGCAGGTGATCCGTGAGCATGGCAATCCACCGGCACTGGTGCAGAAGGCGCTCGACGCACCGCTGATGCAGGATCAGTATCTGACGATGGTGCAGCGTGCCGGGCTGACACTGGAGCAGGTGTACACCGAACATGAGCACGGGCCGCTGGCGCAGCTGGCCGAGGGGCTGCTGGCGTACGAGCAGCAGTTCGCGCAGTGGCGCTTCCTGCACGTGCAGCTGGTGGAACGCATCATCGGTCCGCAGACCGGCGGCACCGGCGGCACCCTTGGCGCGAAGTATCTCAATCGCACGCTGCAGAACCGGTTCTTCCCCGCATTGTGGGCCATTCGCGCGAAGTTCTACGGCGCTGCGCGGTGACTCGGTACGACGTCACCATCGCCATGGGCGCCGGGACCCCCGAATGGCCCGGCGACACGCCGTTCTCCTGTGGATGGGCGTGGGACATGGCGGCCGGGGCGAGTGTGAACGTCGGCAAGGTGACCACCAGTCTGCACGTGGGCACACATGCCGACGCGCCGCTGCACGTGAAGCAGGATGGGGCCGCGAGCGAGTCGCTGCCGCTGGAGGCGTTCTGCGGGCCCGCGCTGGTCCTCGACTGTCAGGATGCCGTCGATGGGCCAACGCTGACCACCGAGTGGCTGGAAGAGGCCTTGGCGGGGCAGCGGATGCCGGTCCGGCTGCTGTTGCGCACGGGGAGGACGGTCGCGCGAGGCGCGTTCCCGGCCGGGTGGCCCTCGCTCACGCCGTCGGCGGCAACGTGGCTGGCCCGGGGTGGGCTGCGGCTGCTGGGGGTGGATGCGCCGAGCGTGGACCCGAAGACGGCCACCGACCTTGCCGTGCACCATGCGCTGTTCGACGGGGGAGCGTTCCTGATCGAGAATCTGCAGCTGGAGCACGTGCCAGTGGGCGACTACCACCTCACCGCATACCCGCTGCTGGTGGAGGGGGCCGACGCCGCCCCACTGCGCGCCGTGCTGGAGCCGCTCCCGCGATAGGGAATCGGCTGCGCCGGTCCTATCTTCAGGGGTATGGCCCCGCACATCTACCTCGATCACGCCGCCACCACCCCGGTCCGTCCGGAAGTGCTGGAGGCCATGACGCCGTTCTTCGGCGCGCGCTTCGGCAATCCCTCCAGCGTCCATCGCTGGGGGCGCGATGCGCGCACGGCACTGGATGAAGCCCGCTCGCGCATCGCCGCCTGTCTCAAGGCGCAGCCGGACGAGATCGTCTTCACCTCCGGCGGCACGGAGGGCGACAACCTCGCCATCATCGGCCCGTGGCGCACGCGACGCGGTCACGGCCGCAACGCCGTGGTCACCAGCCCCACCGAGCACAAGGCGGTGCTCGAGGCGGTCCATCAGGTGGCGCGCGAGGGTGGCGAGGAGCGGCTGTTCCCGATCGATGCGCACGGGATGATCACACCGCATGCGGTCGAGGCGCTGGTGGACGAAGATGTGGCCGTGGTCAGCGTGATGTGGATCAACAACGAGAGTGGTGTGGTGCAGGACGTGCCGGCGATCGGTGCGCGCGCCAAGTCGGTCGGCGCGCTGATGCACACCGATGCGGTGCAGGCGTTCGGCAAGCTGCCGATCGACACCACGGCGCTGCCGATCGACCTGTTGTCGCTGAGTGGCCACAAGATCGGTGCTCCGAAGGGCATCGGCGCGATGTACATCCGTCGCGGCACACCGTTCGAGCCGCTCTTTCATGGTGGATCGCAGGATCGCGGTCGCCGACCCGGTACGGAGAACGTCGCGTTCGCCGTGGCGCTGGCCGT
This sequence comes from Gemmatimonadaceae bacterium, assembly GCA_031411975.1. Taxonomy (GTDB): domain Bacteria; phylum Gemmatimonadota; class Gemmatimonadetes; order Gemmatimonadales; family Gemmatimonadaceae; genus JACMLX01. Next base: position 5,226 of record JANOCB010000042.1, on the reverse strand, counting down.
CGCCGCCGAGATGCAGCTCGCGGAACGTGAGCAGGAATGTGCGCGCCTCGGCGCAATGCGTGACGCACTGCAGGCGGCGATTCTTGCGCGGGTACCGGACGCCGTGGTGCATGGTCTGGGCGCCACGCGTGCGCCGCACATCCTGAACCTGAGTGTGCCCGGCACCGACAGTGAAAGCCTGCTGATGGCGCTGGACCTTGCCGGCATTGCCGCCAGCGGTGGTTCGGCGTGTCAGAGCGGGAGCGTGTCACCAAGTCATGTGCTGAGTGCAATGGGTGTGTCGCGCAATCTCGCCGGTGCCGCGGTGCGGCTCTCGGTCGGCATGCTCAGCACCGAGGCCGACATCGCGCGCGTGTGCGAGGTCTTCCCGGCGCTCGTCGAGAAGGCGCGCCGCCTGGCGGGCGCGGCGTAAGCCATGCAGGGGAAGCGCGTGCTGGTGGCGATGAGCGGTGGCGTGGACAGTTCGGTGGCCGCGGCGCTGCTGCACGCCCAAGGCTACGAGGTGATCGGCGCCACGATGAAGCTGTTCTGTCATGGCGAAGATCTGCCCGACCGCCCCTGTTGTTCACTCGACAGCGTGAACGATGCGCGACGCGTGTGTCAGCAGCTCGGTGTGCCGCACTACGTGCTGAACCTCGAGAGCGCCTTCGGCCGTGACGTGGTGCAGGATTTCGTGGACGAATACAGCCGCGGCCGCACGCCGATTCCCTGCGTGCGCTGCAACACGTTCACCAAGTTCCGCGACCTCGCGCGCAAGGCCGACGCACTGGAGTGCGACTGGATCGCGACGGGGCACTATGCACGTGCCATCGATGGTGATCTGCATCGTGGGCTCGATCACGGCAAGGACCAGACGTACTTCCTCTGGGGCGTTGCCCGCGACGTGGTGCAGAAGCTGCTGCTGCCGGTGGGCCACCAGACCAAGGCCGAGACGCGCGCGGTGGCGCACCGACTCGGGCTGGAAGTGATCGCCGAGAAGGTGGAGAGTCAGGACATCTGCTTCGTGCCCGACGGTGATCACCTGAAGATCATCCGGCGTGAGCTCGGTGAGGATGCGCCGTCGCTGCAGCGTGGGCCATTCGTGCTTGCAGATGGAACGCGTGTCGGTGAGCACGACGGTTTCGCGCGGTTCACGATTGGGCAGCGCAAGGGCGTGCCGGGTGGATTCGCGGTGCCGATGTTCGTGGTGTCGATCGACCCTGACACGCGTGCCGTGGTCCTCGGCCCGCGCGAATCGCTGCTGGGCCGCGGGCTGATCGCGCGCGGTGTGCACTGGATGTGTGCCGAGCCGAAGCGTGTGGGTGATCGCGTGGAGGTCCAGCACCGGCACCGTGCCACGCCGGTGTCGGCGGAGATCGTGCGCATCGAAGGCGACGAGATCGAGTTGGCGCTGGATGCGCCGCTGAGTGCGATCACGCCGGGGCAGTCGATGGTGCTGTACGACGGCGAGCGGGTGCTGGGGGGTGGGTTCATCGAGTCGGGCCGTCGCGATTCGCGGCGCGCGGCGTTGCCGATTCTGGCGGGCGTCTGACGGGCGCTACCCGCGCTTGCGGCACCTTCGTGAACTGCGCATCGCAGAACTGAGCGGCCGCGGAACGGCACAACCGCAGCACCACATCGGTGTTCAAGGGTCCGTTCACCGGGTCCGTTCAAGGGGTCCCGTTCAAGGGGTCCGTTCAAGGGGTCAGAGATCTTGAACTTCGTTCAAGGGGTCAGAGATCTTGAACCGTTCAAGGGGTCAGAGATCTTGAACCAGTCCAGCGCCGTTCCGTTCAAGGGGTCCGTTCAAGGGGTCCGTTCAAGGGGTCAGAGATCTTGAACCAGTCCAGCGCTGAAGACGGTGAACTACGGGAGCGGAGATTGGTTTCGTGCTCGCTGGCGTCTCGGTGCGCAGCCGCCGGAGAAACTGCAATCACCCTCGAGTGGCGCCGACATCCTCCCGTGATCCCCGCGTTCCCCGCGTGCACGGAGTTCGCAACCCCTGTTCACGCGGGGAACGCGGGGATCACCGGAGGGTCGCGGATCAACCAAGGGGTCAGAGCCCCTGAACCCGTTCCATTCCGTTCAAGGACTCTGACCCCTTGATCGGACCCCTTGATCGGAACCCGTTCCATTCCGTTCAAGGACTCTGACCCCTCGATCGGACCCCTTGATCGGACCCCTTGACCGACCCCTTGACCGACCCCTTGATCGATGTCATCCGGCTCGTGCCCGGAGTGCTCGCCCGCCAGGGCGATGGTGAAAGATCAACCTCACCGGCAACCGCAGGGCCGCGGCGCACCGAGCCGCTGAGCGAACATGGAAGCATACCCGGCCAGACGCATCACGGCTGGAGCAGCGTCAGGCGGTCCACGCTGGCGGCCCCGTGCCCCCGCCCGTATGCTCAACGTTCAACCACCAGCGAGGCCCGTCACATGTCCACCGTACGTGACCTGCTCGTCCGCAAGGGAACCGCCGTCGTCTCCGTGCCACCCACCGCCACCGTGCTCGATGCCGCCCACGTCATGAACGACAAGGGCATCGGCGGGGTCGTGGTGCTCGACGGCGCCACACTCGTCGGCATCTTCACCGAACGCGACATCATGCGGCGTGTGGTCGCCGCCAACCGTGATCCGGCACAGACGCTGGTGAGCGACGTCATGACCACCGACTGCGTGACCATCCTGCCCGACGTGCAGATCGCCGTCTGCCGGGCGATGATGAGCACACGGCGCATCCGCCACCTCCCCGTCGTACACGACGGCGGCCTGGTGGGCATGATCACCTCCGGCGACGTCCTCGCCTTCGAGGTGACGCAGGCCGAAGCGCAGATCGAGCAGCTCGAGAAGTACGTCTTCGACGTGCGCTGAGCGCTCCCGCACAAGAAGCAGGGCGCCGGTGCACCCTCGCACCGGCGCCCTGTTTCGTGCCGTCACGCCACTTCGATCTCGCTGCGCAACTGCTCCAGATACGTCCGCATGAACGCCGTCCGCCGCGCCGCTTCCCGTCGCCCTGACTCGGTCTGCATCGTCGCGGCGAGCGTCAGCAACTTGGTGTAGAAGTGATCGATGCTCGACACGGTGTCATCCGGCGCACGGCGCTCGGCGAATGGATCATCGGCGTCATACAGCACGCGTCCGAGCTGGCCACCCAGCATCAGGCAGCGTGCCACACCGATCGCACCGATCGCGTCGAGCCGGTCGGCATCCTGCACCACCTGCGCCTCGATCGTCACTGGCGTGATCTTCGCGCTGAAACTGTGCGCAGCGATGGCGTGATGGATCGCATCGTGCAACGCCGCGGAATACCCGATGTGCGCCAGTTGTGCGACGGCAGCGTCACCGGCCATCACCGACGCGCGCGACCGGTCAGGCGACGTGACCGGCACGTGCACACAGTCGTGCAGCCACGCAGCAGGCATCACCACATCCAGTGACGCCCCCTCCTCCCGCGCAAGTCGCTCCGCCGTCGCGACCACACGCGTGAGATGCGCCATGTCGTGCGCTGCATCGGCACGCGCTCCCGTCTCATGCGCGAATGCCTCGATCGCCGCACGGTGCACGTCCCACGCCGTCGCCGAGACCGAGGGGCTCAGAACTTCAACCCGCCCGCTTCCGCGAAATCACGCATCAGCTTCTCCTGCGCCTCATTCAGCGTCTCGGGCACCGTGATCTGCACGTCCACCAGCAGATCGCCACGCTTGCCATCCTTCTCGATGCCCTGCCCACGCACACGGAATCGCTTGCCGCTGGGCGTACCACCGGGGATTCGCAGCGCGACCTTGGTGCCGTCGAGCGTCTTCAGCTGGATCTTCGAGCCGAGCGTGGCCTGCGCGATGTTGATCGGCACACCGAGGATCAGGTCGAGTCCATCGCGCGTGTACGCACGATCGGGCAGCACCTGGAAGGTGATGATGAGGTCACCGGTGGGTCCGCCATTCTGTCCACGCGAGCCCTGCTCCTTCAGCCGCACGCGAGTGCCGGCCTCGGCGCCGCTGGGCACGGTGATGTTCACCTTGCGACGTGCCCTCACCTGGCCGGCCCCATTGCAGGCGCCGCACTTCTCCGTCGGCACCGATCCGCGACCGAGGCAGGCCGGACAGGGGCGGTTCACCGCGAAGCCGCCCTGCCCGAAGCTGATAGTGCCACGACCGCTGCACTCACCACAGACCTTGATCTGCGCACCGGGTGCCGCGCCGTTGCCCTTGCAGACCTGACACTCCTCGACGAGATCGAGCTCGACGGGCACCTTGCCACCGGTGGCCGCCGTGCGAAACGGAATCTCGACGGTGAGTTCCACGTCCTGGCCACGTTCGGTGGCACGCGTACGTCCGCCACGGCCGCCGAAGACGCTGCCGAAGAGATCACCGAGGCCACCCAGCCCGCCGATGTCGAAATCATCGAACCGTGGATTTCCTGCGGCACCAGGCTGCGGCCCCGCCGACGGTCCGGGACGCCGCGTGCTGGTGGACGCATTCTTCCATGCGTCGGCAAATCCACCCATCGCCCCATACTTGCGGACGTCGTCGTACTGCTTGCGCTTCGTGTCGTCACCGAGGATGGTGTACGCCTCGGAGATCTCCTTGAAGCGTTCGGCAGCCTTCGGGTCGGACTTGTTCGAGTCGGGATGATACTTTTTTGCCAGTCGCCGGTACTGCTTCTTGATCTCGTCACCGGTGGCGGTGGACGAGACCCCGAGAATGGCGTAGAAGTCTGCGTTCGTGGGTGCCATGGGCGCGCGTCAGCGCGAGGAGTGAATCAACCGTTCCACTGCCGCACGACGACGCGCGCCGGGCGGAGGAGCATGCCGTTGTACATGTAGCCCACCTGATACACGGCCCCGACCGTGTCATCCTGCTCCTTCGAGGCGGCAGGCTGCGTGGTGACCGCTTCATGCTGATTCGGATCGAACGGCTGCTCGACCGGATCGATGATCGTCAGGCCGCCGGCGTTGAGCTCCTTGAACACCTTCCGCGCCACCAGCGACGCCCCCTCGACCATCATCGGGATCGTGGCGCTCGCCAGCTCGACGTTCGCGAAGCGCGTGAGGTCGTCGAGCGGATCCATCAGCAGCTTGACCAGATCGGCCTGCGCGCGACCACGCTCATCCTGCCGCTCCTTCATGGTGCGCTTGCGGTAGTTGTCGAATTCGGCAGCGAGCCTGAGGTACTTGTCATTGGCCGCGTCGAGCTGGGCCTTGAGCGCCTCGACCTCGGCGGCTCCCTGCCCGTCCTGCGCGGCAGCGTCG
>JANOCB010000041.1:0-88178 GCA_031411975.1 Gemmatimonadaceae bacterium | reverse complement strand
CAGGAACGGGAAGGCATAATTTTTGAGCCGATAAGTCTGCCGGTGAAGTCCGATAAATCGTGCTGACGTCATGCCCCAGTGCGGGGAAGGCGGAAGGCTGCGGGTGAGGGCTGTAGCGTATCGACGGGCTTCAAAAACCCCTTTTCGTTCCACTCTGGTGAACATGGGCGTTCCTGCTTCGGCGGGGCGCCCATGTTCGTTTTCCGGTCAGGCCCGCCTCCTGCGGGAACGCAGGCCGCGGGTAGTTTCTTAAGGACAGGGGCAGCCTGCAGCGCTGCCGCCGTGTTCCCTTCGTCCGGTGTCCGGGCAGCAGTGCCCGACACCACCGAGTCTCCATGCCGATCGTGACCGCAACGCGGCGCCTGCGCTTCAATGCCGCGCACCGCATTCACAATCCCGCACTCTCCGACGCCGACAACACCCGGTTGTTCGGCAAGTGCAACAATCCGAACTGGCACGGGCACAATTACACGCTCGAGGTGTCGGTGGTGGGAGAGATCGACCCGGTGACGGGGTACGTGATGGATCTGGGTCACCTCCGCGCGATCGTCGAGCGTGAGGTGATCGAGCAGATGGACCACCGCAACCTGAACCTCGAAGTCGAGATTCTGCGCAACATCAATCCCACGGCTGAGAATATCGTGGTGGCGTGCTGGCATGCCATCGCTCCCCACGTGGGCCCCGCAACGCTGTGCAGGCTCCGACTCTGGGAGACCGAGAACAACTATGTCGAGTATTCAGGTCATTAGGCCCACCGATGCCGATGAGGCATTCGATGGTGTGCGACCCGCCGTCTCGGGTTCCGCGCTGGCGGAGTACGAGGCGCTGGTGCGGCGTCAGCTGCAGTTGCTCGGCGAGGATTCCGATCGCGAAGGGCTGCTGAAGACGCCCAGTCGCGTGGCCAAGGCCATGGCCTGGATGACGCGCGGCTACGAGTTGAACGCCAGCGAAGTGATCGGCGATGCGTTGTTCGAGGAGGATGCCGACGGCATGGTGATGGTCCGCGACATCGAACTCTATTCGATGTGCGAGCACCACATGTTGCCGTTCTTCGGGAAGGCGCACATCGCGTACATCCCCGACGGGCGTGTGGTGGGTCTCTCCAAGCTGGCACGGGTGGTGGAGGTGTTCGCCCGCCGGCTGCAGGTGCAGGAGCGCATGACCGAGCAGATCGCGCAGGCGCTGGCCGACGTGCTCAAGCCGAAGGGTGTGGGTGTGGTGATCGAGTGTGCACACATGTGCATGGCGATGCGCGGCGTGGAGAAGCAGAACTCCAAGACCATCACCTCGGCGCTGATCGGCAACTTCCGCAGCGATGCCAAGACGCGCGAGGAGTTCCTCCGGCTGGCGCACGGGCCGCGCTGACCGGCGCGCGATCTCTGCAGGAGCACGACCCCGTCGCCGCCGGCCGATTCTGATTGCGCCGGCGGCGGTACATTTCCGGGTATGACCAGCCGCCCCACCGCCGTCATCACCGGTGCCTCGAAGGGCATCGGCGCTGCCCTCGCCCACCGCTGCGCGCGCGAAGGGATGCGCGTGGCGCTGATCGCCCGTACGCCCGGACCCGTGCAGCAACTCGCGGCGGCACTGGGGCACGGCGCGGTCGGCGTCCCGTGCGATCTGACCGATGCCGATGCCGTCGGCGCCGCGGCGGAGCAAATCATGGCCACCTTTGGTGGCGCACCCGATCTGCTGGTGAACAACGCCGGCCTCTTTCAGCTGGCGTCGGTGGACACGATGTCACCGGCGGATTTCACCGCCGTGCTGCAGGTGAACCTCGTCGGTCCGTTCCTGCTGACACGCGCGCTGCTGCCGGCGATGAAGGCGCGTGGCAGCGGCAGCATCGTCACGCTCGGCTCGATCGCCGACCGCAGCGTGTTTCCGGAGAACGGGGCGTATGCGGCCAGCAAGTACGGACTCCGCGCGCTGCACGAGGCGATGCGGGCCGAGCTGCGGGGCAGCGGGGTCCGCGCGACGCTCGTCTCGCCGGGGCCGGTGGACACACCGCTGTGGGATGCGCTCGATCCCGACAACCGTCCCGGCTTCACGCCGCGGGCTGCGATGCTGACGGCCGACGACGTGGCCGACGCGATCTGGTTCACGGCGTCGAGGCCCGCCAGCGTGAACATCGACGAACTGCGCCTGTCGCGGAGCTGACCCGGTGTTCACGGAACTGATCGACATGCTGCGCTGCCCGCAGCCGCACGAGGACAGCTGGCTGGTGGCCACCAGCACGCGCACGGGCAGCCGCCACATCCTCGACGGGAAGCTCGGCTGTCCCGTCTGCAAGACGACCTTCGACATCACTGACGGCGAGGTGCTGTTCACCAGTGCGCCGGTGCTGCGCAGCGCCATCACCCTCGATGACGACGCGGCCTTTCGCCTGGCGGCGCAGCTGCACCTGGTGGAAGCGCCGCAGCCGGTGATGCTGGTGGGGCAGTGGTCGCGCGCGGTGGCGCCGCTGCGACGCATCGTGTCGACGGCGACGATCTTCGTCGCCGATGCCTCATCGGTGATCGCGCTGGACGAGAAGGTGAGCACGCTGCGGCTGCCGCCGTCGGGCATTCCACTGGCGACTGGCGCGCTGCGCGGTCTCGCGCTGGATCGCGCACATGCTCGCGATGCGTACGTGCGCGACGCGTCACGGGTGGTGGGCACCAAGGGGCGCCTCGTACTCCCCGCGGGCGTTCCGTTCGACGATGCACTCTGGCGCACCCTCGCCAGCGATGACGACGTCACCGTCGCCGAACGACTCCCCGTCGCGAGCGCACCGATCACGCTCCGCCGCGCGCCCGCAGCCCCGCTCTTCGAGGGCTGAGTTTCGGCGCTCTAGTCGGAGCCGGAATCATCGTAGAGTGCGTCGATGATCCCCTTGTACTTCTCGTTGATCACACGACGCTTCACCTTCAGCGACGGCGTCAGTTCGCCGCCGTCGATGGTGAACTCGTGCTCCAGCAGCGCGATCTTCTTCGGCGCCTCGAACTTCGCAAGGCCGGTCATCTCACCGCGCACCTCGCGATCCATCTTCTCCAGCACGGCCGGATCACGCAGCAGCGCCGCACGGTCGGTGGAGGTGATGCCCTTGTGCGCCGTCCACTTGAGCAGCGTGTCCCACGTCGGCACCACCAGCATCACCGGGAACTTGCGCTTGTCGCCCAGCATCACCGCCTGACTCACGAAGGCGTTCGTGACCACCGTGTTCTCGATCGGCTGCGGTGCGATGTTCTTGCCGCCGGCAGTGACGATGATGTCCTTCTTGCGGTCGGTGATGCGGAGGAACCCATCCTCCATCGCGCCGATGTCACCGGTATGGAACCAGCCGTCGGCGTCGATCGCCTCGGCCGTTGCCTCGGGATTGCGGTAGTAGCCCTTCATCACGCTGGGGCCGCGGGTCAGGATCTCGCCATCGGCAGCGATCATCACCTCCACACCGGCCACCAGCTCGCCCACCGTGCCGACACGGATGTTGTTCAGGCGGTTCACGCTCACCACCGGGCTCGTCTCGGTCAGGCCGTAGCCTTCCACCAGCGTCAGCCCCGCCGCCACGAAGAACTTGTTGATCGTCGATGCCAGCGGCGCGCCCCCGCTGCACGCCACACGGAGACGACCACCGAGCTTCACCTTGATCTTGCTGAACACCAGCTTCTGCGCGACCCCGTACTTGAATGCGACCATCGCACTCGGCGCACGCTTGGCGAGGTAGGCGTCGGCCCACTCGTCGGCCACCTGCAGCGACCAGTGGAAGATCGCCTTCTTGATCGGCGAGCCGGCGTTGCCCCCTTCCATGATGCGCGCATACAGCTTCTCGTAGATGCGCGGCACCGAACTCAGGATCGTGGGGCGCACCTCGGCGAGGTTGGCGGCCACGGCGTCGATCGATTCGGCGTACGCAATCGTGCAGCCGCCGGCGAACAGCAGGTAGTGGCCCACCATCCGTTCGAAGATGTGCGACAGCGGCAGGAAGCTCAGCGCCACATCGTCGTCCTTCGGCTCCAGGATCGACAGCGAGCCGCAGACGTTGCTGTACAGGTTGTCGTGGGTGAGCATCACGCCCTTCGGCAGGCCGGTGGTGCCGGAGGTGTAGATCAGCGTGGCCAGATCGCCGGGCTGTGTGGCGAGTGCCGCGGCCTTCCATGCCGCGGCGCGCTCGGGAGAATCCACGGAGGCGCCCTGCTGCATGAACTCGTCGAGCGTGATGTCGCAGCCGACCGGCGCCGGCGAACAGAAGCTGATCACACGACGGAGCGCCGGCACGTCGGGTCGGATGCGTGCGATCTTCGCCGCCTGCTCCGGCGTGGACACGAACAACGCCACCGCACCGCTGTCGTTCAGGATGTGCACCATCTGCTCGGCGGGCAACGTCGGGTAGATCGGCACATCGGCCATTCCGGCCGTGAGGCAGGCGTAGTCGGCGATTGCCCATTCCGGTCGGTTTTCCGACAGCAGTGCGATACGGTCACCTCGCGTCAGCTGCAGCTCCTGGAGTGCCAGCGCCGTCTGCCGGACGCGGTCCTGCATCTGCGCGTGCGAGATGTCCTGCCAGACGCCGTTGGCCTTGAAGCGCAGCGCGGCCGGCTTGGAGAATTTCGTGATCGCGTCGAAGAAGAGCTGCGTCAGCGTGCCCGGTGCCGGACGCGGCGGGCCGCGATGCACGACGAGTGAACCTGAGGGGGCGGCGTGATCGAGGGCGACCGGGGAGACCGACATGACTTCCTCCGTGCGACGGGTCGTGCAGGCGAGGCCGGCAGTGGCGAACCCTGCCGGTGCCAACGAACCGTGAGGCTAGGGCAGTGCGCGAGCGGGCGCCAGCGGGGCAGGCGCCCGCGTTACCGGCCGGTCGAACTCCCGAACGGCAGCAGACGCACCGACAGTGTGACCGGGCTTCCGGCGGAAGGCGCCCCGCGTGTCACGTGCGAGACCAGCAGGCGTACCACACCGGTCCCGGTCGCGCCCTGGCGCGCGTACGCCTTGAGTCGCACGGTGGCCGCGCCACCGCTGACCACCGCCGAACGCGTCGGCCGTCCGGTGCCGGTGCCCACCAGCCGCACCGAGTCGAGGATGGTGCGGCTGAAGCTGTCCACCGCGAAGCGCACGCGCAGGCCGTTCAGCGTGATCGCCGCCGAGTCGGGGACCTGCCGGATCACGTTCACGCCGACGTCGGCGAAGCGGAGTGACGTGTCGGGGCGGTCGTAGATGATCGAGTCGTTGACCGTGGTGCTGCGCACGATTCCTGTCGGTGGCGGGACCACGGCGAAGGTCTGCGTCTGGCTCTGCAGCGCTCCGGCCTGCGCCACGATCCGCACCGCGGCCGCCTCGCGCAGGCCCACGATGCGGAACCCGGGGATGAGCCGGAAGGACTGCACCGACGACGGATCGATGCCGAGGACGCGCAGGAGCGAGTCGCTGACCGCGCCGCCATTGCCATCGAAGGCGCGTACCGGGATGCGCGCCGGAGTGAGCGAGTCGCCGCGCATCGTGTCACCCACGACCACCGCCAGGGCCGGCAGCGAGTCGAACTGCAGCGAGAGCGGGATCGCCGGATCGGTGCTGACGTCCGTGCAACCAGCCAGCGCCGCTACGGTCAGCAGCGCGGCAGCGATGCCACGCCGGCCGCCCATCACGCGAAGTGCTCCGCGAGTCGGTTCGCGAGGTTGGTGTAGGCCAGCGCGGCGGGATCGGTCGGTGTGCGCAACACCACCGGCAATCCGGCGGCGAAGGCATCGGCGGCGGCGATCGAGCGGGGAATCATGATGTCGTAGACCAGATTCGGGGGCAGGTGCTGACGGATGTACTGGGCGGTACGCTCGCTGGACGCGTTCCCCGCCTGGTACATGGTCAACAATACCCCTTCCAGCGCCAATTGGTCGTTGGACTGCAGCGCGTCCTGGATGCCCTTGAGGATCTGAGGCGTGGTCTGCAGGGCCAGTGGCTCACATTGCAGCGGGACGACGACGTGCTGGCTGAGTCCGAGCACGGCTCGGACGATGCCGCCCAGTCCTGGCGGGGTGTCCACCACCACCACATGGCAGCGCTCGCGTGCCAGCCGCAGCAACTCGGCGAGCTGCTGCGTTTCGGTGGCGCGTCGGGTGTAGTCGTCATGGTCCACCGCATCACTCACCGTGCCGACGAGCATCGCCCGCAGCCATGGGAGCTGCGTCGGCAGGATGATGTCGCGGAGCGAGACGGTCCCGCGGAGGTAGTCGGCGAAGCCAGCGGTGGGGTGCCCTTTCCGGAGTCCCGCGCCGTAGCGCACGGCGCCCTGCGGATCCACGTCCACGATCAGCGTCTTGAGTCCGCGGCGGGCGAACGCCGCCGCCAGATTCACCGCCGTCGTCGTCTTGCCGACGCCGCCCTTCTGACTGACGACCGCGAGGACGCGGCCGAGCGCTGGTTCAGGCGTCATTCCCGTGACGGAGCCCGTCGGTGCCGGTGGCCTTCAGCCCGGTGAAGTCCGTGGACGCATCGGGCTGCATGCCGCGCACGGCGGCATGGCGCACCGGCGTATCCACGGGACCCCTGGCGACGGCATCGTCGGCAGCGTCCTCCGTTCCTTCCACCTCGACCTCACCGCGCAGCTGGCGCAACGAGGCTTTGGCGTGTGCAATCCAGCGGGCGCTGTCGCCACCGGATGGCGCCGCGGCCAGGAACGTCTCCAGGTGCGCGATGGCGGCGTCGGTGTCGCCCTTCTTCGACAACAGGAACGCCACGCCGTAGTTCGCACCGGGATGCGTCGGCTCGGATTCGAGAATCTTGCGGTAGCTGCGAATCGCCTCGTCCGACCGTCCGGACTTGGTGAAGACGATCGCCATGTTCAGCAGGATGCGTGGATCGTCGGGGCTCGTGCGGAGCGCGAGCCGGTACGACGTCAGCGCACCGTCGAGGTCGTTGGACTTCTCGAGCGAGAGCCCTTCTGCCACGAAATCGGGCCGGCTCGCCCCGAGTTCACGTGCACTCGGCGGACCGCCGAGCAGACGCGAGACGCCATCGGAGACACGGCGCAACCAGGTCATGAATACAGAGTCGGAGAAGAGAATTCGCGCGCCTGCAACGGCACCACCGGAACGCGGCACGTGATTCTGCACAAGCTACGTGCTGAGTACCACAGGTGGCAATGATGTCGTGCTGTCATGCGCACAATTTCAGGCTACCTTCGCCAGCAGGAGCGTCTCGAACAGTACGGTCATCTCGATCGTGTTGTGGTTCAGTCCGCCCTGATTCCGGAGAACACCACATGGCCCCGCGTCGCACAGTCATCGATCCCGCCAAGGGTGTTCTCGAAGTCGAATGGCAACTCTTCGGCGAGCTCTCGCGCGCACTCGCGCTGAAGGTCTCCCGCGAGTTCAACCCCGAACTGGTGGTGGGGATCGCGAACGCCGGGGTCATACCCGGCGCGACGATCGCCTCGATCCTCGATCGGCCATTCGTGTCGATGGCCGTGAGCCGTCGCTACCGGCCCGACGCGCAGGTGCGGGAGACGCCCGCCATCTTTGGTGAAGCGCCCGCTGCGGCACGTGGCAAGCGTGTGCTGCTGGTGGACGAAACGTGCGACAGCGGCGACACCATCCGGCTCGCGAGGGCGGCGTTGGTCAACGTCGGTGCGGAAGTGGTGCGGACGGCCGTCAGTTTTCACACCGGTGCTTTCACGCCCGACTTCGCGGCGATGTCGACCGAGGCGACCATCATCCTGCCGTGGGACCGGGAGCTGCTGGTCAACGGGGAACTGGTGCTGAATCCGGCGTACGCTCCCTACCTCGGCGCGTGACGCCAGTCGGTCGCGCCACGCGCGACCGAATGGTGTGGGATGGCGAGAAAACTCTCCGCTGGCGCCAAGTCTGATTGGGGCTATTCTGACACGATTCGGCGATCGCGCGGTATCCGCTTCGCATCTTAATGGATGAGCTTGCTGAAACAGTTGTGTTGTACCTGCTCTACGACTTCACGTCACGACTGGTAGAGTGCGGTAGAGTTTGCCGGGTTGCCTGACAGGCGGGTCGGCTGGGCGTCACCCAGTTCAACGTGTTGTCCATCAAAGCGTTATGTCGTTTCTCGCTCGGCTGGCTGAGGGGCGAGTGCGCAGCGTGATCGAGTCTGTCAGGGAAAATCGTTGACGGTCTCTGAATTGCTCAGATCGATGTGTTGCTGCGTTCCTGAAGCAGAACCGCACGTATTCCGTTTGTTGGCGTCACCATCACCGAAAGGAGAGGGCAGTGATGAGAAATGGTCTGGTTGGACGGGCAGGGCTGGCCGTCGTCGCCGCGTTGGGCCTCGTGAACACTGCGGCCAGCGCGCAGCGCGTGGCGTCCGGTGTGATGAGCAATGGGACCACGTGGCAGGCACAGAGCCACATCGTCGGCGCCGGCTCGACGGGCACGGTGGCCAGCGGCGGCAATCCGCGGTATCTGGCCACGCAGCCGTTCTACAGCGGCGTCGTGACGCTGATCATGAACTACGGCTCCGCCGGAAGCTTCATCTGCACCGGGACGCTCCTCCCCGATCGCGTCTCGATCCTGACGGCGGCGCACTGCGTCAGCGACGGCACGCTGAGTCGCCCCATCAGCACCACCGTGTTCTTTCCGGACGTGACGCAGGACGGTGTCCCGGCCGCCGGTGGCGCAAATACGGTCGGCACACGCTCGGTCACGCTGTACAACGTGCATCCGAACTACACCGGCGAAGTCATCGACCAGAATGACGTCGCGGTGCTCCGGATGGACAGCGCGGCTCCGGCCGCTGCGCGCTCCTATGGCCTGTTCAATCCGCCCGGCCTGACCGGCGGCAACTTCAACGTGGCTGGTTATGGTGCGCGCTCCTCGGTCGGCGGCGCGGTCGGCACCGCCGGAACACCCGCGGCAGGCCTCGGCACCGGCCGTCTGCGTCAGGGCCTGAACCGCTACGACTTCCGGTTCGGTGATTCGCAGTTCGGTGGCTTCTTCACCAACCGCGACGCGGCCGGCGAGAACTTCTTCGGCACCGCCGAAGTGGCCTTCTCGTACATCTCCGACTTCGACAACGGTCTTGCCGCGAACGACGCGTCCTGCCGTCTGGCGGCTGCACTCGGTGCCGGTGGCGCCCAGTTCTGCAACCTCGGTCGCGGCGACGACGAAGTGACCACCGCCGGTGGCGATTCGGGCGGTCCGCAGTTCATCGATGGGCAGATCGCCGGCCTCACGTCCTACGGCCTGACTTTCGGCACGGGCTTTGGCGACATCCTCACGGGCCTGAACAGCAGCTTCGGTGAGCTGAGCGGCACGGTGCCGGTGTACATCCACAATGGATTCATTCAGGCAGCCATGGTGCCGGAGCCGGCCACGGTCGTGCTGATGCTGACCGGCCTGGCTGGTATCGGCATCGTCGCCCGTCGTCGTCGTCGCACGGTCTGATACTGACGGTCGGTCCCGTTCGTCACGAAGGGGCGTCACTGCTGCGGCAGTGGCGCCCCTTCGCCGTTCGCTCGGTTCGGACACGCTGTGGCGTGTGCCGGTATCCTACCTTACCCCGAATGTCCCGCACCCGATTCTTTTCCAGTGCTGCCGTGCTCCGCGTCGCGGCGCTGTTCGCTGCGGCGGCGTGTCGCACCACCGAGCCGGCCACCGACGCGACCCTCGTAGCCAAGGCTGGCGACCAGACGCTGACGGCGGCCGCGCTGAGCGTTCCCTTCGGGCAGTCACGCCGGACGCTCCGCATCGAGGAAGTGCGCGCGGCCGCCGATCTCTGGCTCGACTATCAGCTGCTGGCTCGCGCGGTGGCCTCGATGGACACCCTCAGCGATCCCTCGATCGTGGAAGCTGCGCTGTGGGGACCGATCGCCAACGCCAAGGCGCGGAAATGGTATCAGCAGCGCCAGCCCACCTGGCCGCTCGAGACCAGCAACCCCGAAGAGCTCTATCGCACCGGTCAGATCCTCACGGCGAAGCAGATCCTGCTCGACATTCCGCAGCGCGTCTCGCCGTTCGAGCGCACGGTGATTCGTGCACGCGTCGACTCGCTCCGTCAGCAGCTCACGCCGGCGAACTTCAGCCGCGTGGCCTCACGCATCAGCGCCGATTCACTGTCGCGCAACGCCGGTGGGCAGCTGCCCGCGTGGCCCGCCGGCCGCAACCTGATGCTGCCGGTGTTCGAACAGGCCATCCAGCTGACCAAGCCTGGCACCATCTCCGGCGTCATTGCGACCGAGTTCGGCGTGCACATCGTGTACCGGCCCACGTGGGCCGAGGCCGAGCGACTGGTGCGCCCGGCCGTGGGCGAACTGGCCAGGTTTCGCGCAGAAAGCACCTATTTCCACGCGCTCGAAACGATGCGTGCGGTGGTGATCCTCCCTGGCGTCGCCGCCCTTGCACGGACCATCGCGCAGCAGCCGGATCGGTATGCCGACAGCACCACGGTGCTGGCCACGATCCGTGGTGGTGACTTCACCGCCGCGACACTCGTGCGCTGGTTGCGTGCCTATCCGCCAAGCGAAGGCATCTCGACCCAGCTCACGTCGGCGCCCGACACGCTCGTGCCCAACGTGCTGCGCCGCATCATCCGCAACGAACTCTTCGTGCGACAGGCGGACAGCGCCGGCATCACGATCACCCCCGACGAACGGCGCGGCTTCGACGAGGACCTGCGACTGCAGATCGAGAGTGCGGTAGGAACACTCGGCCTCGCGCGGCGCATGGTGCCCGACAGCGTCTGGGCGCTGACGCCGCCGCAGCGGCAGGCATTCTTCGTAACGCGGGCGAACGCACAGTTCGCAAGCATCGTCCGCGGTCTCGCGGCACCGGTACAGATCACGCCCTCGCTGCGCCTGCTGCTGCGAGCGCGCTACCCCGGTGCCACCATCAGTGATCAGGGGCTGGAGCAGGCGCTGAATCACGCCATCACGGTGCGGATGCGCAGCGACACCAATGCCACACCGAAGCCGGCCGACACCACGCGCGCGGTGCCGGCGGCGAAGCAGCCCTGATCCGCACCGATCGCGATCGACGCGGTGGTACTCAGAAACGAATCGTCGATGAGCCGGAGAGCAGTGCGATGTGACACCCAGCGGCATCGTGCCCGATGCGGAGGGTGGCACGCCTCACCTTGCGGCCCTTGCGCAGGGTGACGGTGACGTCGGTGCCTGCAGCGGGGATGACACGCATGTCGATGTCTTCGGCGAACTGCGCCTCGCCGGCGGCGGAGGTCACACGCGGCTCGCGACCCTCCGAGGTCGCCGGCAGCCCGGACACCGTCACGGTCACACCGGGAACCGGCGCGCCCTTGGTGTCCACCACGGTGAGCATCAGCAGCTTGTAGCGCATGTCGCACATCTGTCGGGCGCCGGTGTCGGCGCGTAAGCGCTGCCGCAGGTCAGCCGCCTGCGCCCCGAGCAGCGACGGCATCGCGGCGGCGATCGTGATGGCAGCGAACAGTCTGGTGGACAGCATCGGCACCCCGTGGGTGTGTGAGACGCAATGGGACGGTGACTCCGTGTGTACTGGAGACGCGCGTCCCCGCAAAGATTGCACACCAGACCGGTGATTGTGGTCCGTGGCCGATCGCTCAGGGCATCAGGGCCGGTGTGGTGCGCGGCGGCCGACGATGGCGGGTGGCCTGCTCGAAGGCGTAGCCAAGCCCAAGGAGCCGGGCTTCGCTGAACGGGCGACCGAGGAACTCCAGCCCCACCGGCAGGGCATCGCGGGTGAAGCCCATCGGCACGGTGAGGGCCGGAAACCCGATCTGCGGACTCAGGCCACGATTGTCACCGCGGCCGTAGGCATCCGTCGTCCGCGGGTTGGTCAGCACATCGGCAGCGATCAGGGTGGGGGCGGCGTCATAGGTGGCATAGACGATGGCATCGAGCTGATGGTCGGCCATCAGCTTGAGCACCGCGACGCGCAGTGCCTCCCGCTGCTTGAGCAGGCGCAGGTAGCCGGGGTCGTCGGTGGTCTTGCCGAGATAGCCGATCATGGCGCGTGCGCGCCAGGGGTTCACGGTGCCGGCGAGCAGGATCTCGGCGAGCGTCTTGACCGGCGCGTTCGGGTGTGCCGCGAAGTAGGTGTTGGTGGCTTCCTCGGTTTCGAAGTCGTTGCTGACACCGTCGCGCGTGCGCGGCAGCGGCATCGAGTCGATCACGACGGCGCCACGGGTGCGCAGCGAGGCGAGCGCGCTGTCGAACACCCCGCGGACCTTCTCGTACTCGGCGATGACCACGCGGTTGATGGAGTCACGCTTGACCGCCGAATCGGACCGCGCGATGGAATCACGCCGGGCACCGGCGATGGCGGCGGCGCTCGTATCGCGCGGTGATCGTGCGCTGTCGCCGCGTGCGGTGCGGGGCGCGCCGGCGGTGTCACGGGGGAAGCGCAGCACGCCGATGCGGGCGCCGCGCAGTGCGTCAGCCTTGAGCGCGGTGGTGTAGGTGGCCGGCACATGGCCCACGGCGTAGGCGGTGATCGGATCGTTGGCGTCGTAGCCGGCGATCACGTCGAGCACACGGGCCGCATCGGCGACGGTGCGCGTCATCGGGCCCATCGTGTCCTGCGTGGGATTGGCGGGGAGCATACCGAAGCGACTCACCAGTTGCAGCGTGGGGCGCAGGCCCACCAGGCTGCTCACGGCGGCAGGGCCGCGGATGGAGCCTCCGGTATCCTCGCCGATGCCCACCAGCCCGAAGTTCGCGGCCACGGCCGATGCGGAACCACCCGACGATCCACTCGGATTGCGGGTGGGATCGTAGGCGTTGCGGATGATGCCGGCCGCCGAGCCCACGTAGCGGCCGGCGAACTCACCCATGGTGGTCTTGGCGATGATGATCGCGCCGGCGCTTTCGAGCCGCTGCACGATCGTGGCATCGCGTGTGGGGGTGAAGTCCTTGTAGATGATGGAGCCGTAGGTGGTCGGCATGTCGCGCGTTTCGACCTGATCCTTGAGCAGCACCGGCACGCAGTGCAGGGCTCCGCGCGGCGCCTTCGACTTCAGCACCGCGTCGAGCGAGTCGGCTTCGGTGAGCGCCCGGGTGTTCACGTGCTGGATGGCGTTCAGCGTCGGTCCCTGCTTGTCGTAGGCGGCGATGCGATCGAGGTAGGCCTGCACGAGTGCGCGGCAGGTGAGGCGCCGGGCGTCCATGGCGGCGTGGACGCCGGGAATGGTGGCTTCCATGACGTCGAACTGCTGTGCGCCGAGCAGGGTGGGGAGCGCGGCGCAGGTCGCGGCCACGAGGGAGAGGCGATGCAGGGTGGTCATGTGGGCGGGGTCGGGTGGGGGCGTCTGCCGGATATTAGCGGCGTCCGGCTCAGGGGGTCTCCGAGGGGTCGGTCTTCAAGGGGTCAGAGTCCTTGAACGGGTCTTCAAGGGGTCAGAGGCCTTGAACGGGTCGGGTCTTCAAGGGGTCAGAGGCCTTGAACGTGACTTCAAGGGGTCGACTTCAAGGGGTCAGAGTCCTTGAACGTGACTTCGAGGGGTCAGGGCCCTTGCACGGTCGCCCGTCGGGCGTGGCCTGCGTCTCGGATGGGAAGACTCAGCACTCCCCTTCGAGTCCGCGTAGTCCCAATGTCGTGCGACCGATACTGCCGTGACCCTGACCCTCCCCGGTTTGAACCGCTCCGTGTTCCGCGTGCGCCACTGCGCCGCGCTCGCCCTGCTGATCGTTGCTGCCATTCCCGAGTCGTCACACGCACAGGGGCAGCCGGCGCCACGTGGACCGGTCCGCCTCGATGCGGCCCTCGCCGATTCCTTCGCCCGCGCTGCTCGTGCGAGGCCCCTGCCCGAGGCCCGTGCCGCACGGATCAGCACACCGCCCACCATCGACGGGGTGCTCGACGAGGCGATGTGGAAGCAGGCCGCGCCCGTCACCGAGTTCCTGCAGCGCGAACTGAACGAAGGGGTGCCCGCCACCGAGCGCACCGAGATTCGCTTCGCCACCGACGGTCTGTCGCTCTACATCGGCGCGCGCATGTATGATCGCGAGCCGAACCTGATCGTGCCCGGCGAAAAGATCCGTGACGTGACGCTCGCCAACAGCGATCACATCGCGCTGATCTTCGACACCTATCACGATCGGCAGAACGGTTTCGTGTTCGGGACGACGCCGGCCGGTGTGGAGTACGACGGGCAGGTGATCCGTGAAGGGGAGGGCGGTGGTGCGAACGTGCCGGGACAGAACCGCGCGCAAGGCGGTGCACTCGGCGGTTTCAACGTGAACTGGGACGCCAGCTGGACCGTCGCCACACGCATCGATTCGCTCGGATGGACGGCGGAATTCCGCATTCCCTTCTCGACGCTCCGCTATCAGGCGGGCGCCGCCGAGCAGACGTGGGGGCTCAACATCACCCGCTCGATCCGTCGCAAGAACGAGGAGCTGTACTGGTCGTTCATTCCGCGACAGTTCAACCTCTATCGCCTGTCGCTGGCCGGGACGCTCGAGAAGCTGACCGTGCCGACGCGTCGCATCCAGACGTTCACACCCTACGTGCTGGGATCGGCGCAGACGCAGTATCCGACCGTGGGCAGTTCGCGGACGACCACGCCGATGGAGTTCGGCGGCGAGATCAAGTACGGCGTCACACCGGCGCTCACACTCGACCTGACCTACAACACCGACTTCGCGCAGGTGGAAGTGGACGACCAGCGCGTGAACCTGACGCGCTTCCCGATCTTCTTTCCCGAGAAGCGGCCATTCTTCCTCGAGAATGCCGGCATCTTCTCGGCCGGCACACCGCAGGCCATCGATCCCTTCTTCACCCGACGGATCGGCATCTCGGCGAATGGCACGCCGCAACCGATCCTTGGTGGTGGCCGTCTCACGGGTCGCGTCGGCAAGAACACGATCGGCGTGCTGCAGATGGTGACCGATGCGCCTGACAGCGTCAACGACGGCCAGTCGTACAGCGTGGTCCGCGGCATACGCGAGATCTCGCGGCGTTCACGCGTGGGGTTGATGGCGGTACAGCGGATGTCCACGCGTGATGCCGGTGATGTGAACCGCACCTTCGTGGCGGACAGCCGCATCGGCATCGGGCAGCAGTGGACCGGTGACGTGTGGGCCGCGGTCACCACCACGCCCGGCCGCACCGGCGATGCGAGTGCCTACAGCGCGCGCATGGCCTACCAGACCAACGTGTGGAATCACAGCCTGCGGCTGGCGCAGGTGGGCGAGGATTTCAATCCGGAGGTCGGATTCCTCAGTCGGCCCGCCGGGTTCCGGCAGGCGGACCTTTCGTTGCTGCGCCTGGTGCGCAAGCCGGAGTGGTCGTGGTTCCGGCAGTGGAACCCGCACGTGAATTATCGTGGCACGATCGGCATGGATGATTTCTATCAGTCGGGGGCCTGGCACATCGACCTGACCGAGATCGAGTTCGCCAACAGCGCACGCTTCGGCCCGGAGTACAACATCACGCACGAAGGGCTGCAGGCACCCTTCGAGATTGCCCCGGGTGTGATCCTGCCGCCGGGATCGTACGACTGGGGCACGGTCGGCTTCGATTATCAGACGGACCCGAGTGAAAACCTGTGGATCACGGGCCGCTTCGATGTCGGCGAGTTCTGGACCGGCAACCGGAGCGGCGGCAGCGCCACGGTGACCGTGCGCAGCGGGGCGACGTTCTCCGGATCGCTGACGGGCGAATACAACGACGTGCGGCTGCCGCAGGGCAACTTCATTCGTACGCTGCAGGCGGTGCGGCTGAACTATTTCTTCACGCCGCGGCTGTTCGTGCAGACACTGACGCAATACAACAACCAGCAGCGGATCTGGTCAGCCAACGTGCGACTGGGCTGGCTCAACACGGCGGGCACGGGGTTGTTCGTGGTGCTGAACGACGGGCGTGAGGCGAACGGGTTCTTCGACTGGGTGCGGCCGCAGCAGCGTACGGTCTTCGTGAAGTTCACGCGGCAGTTCGGCACCGGCGGGTGATGCGTGAGGTGCCGTCAGGCCGTCACGCCGCGCGATCCGTCGGCTAATCGTCCGACGGGTCGCGCAGGACCGCGTCCTCCCACGCGTAGTCGCGGGTCGCGGGTGGCTGCGTTTCGTGCCACGCAAAGGTCTCGCGCATGCCATCCTCGAGCGGCGTCAGCGCGAGTCCGAGCTGCGCGGTCACGCGTGTGGCGTCGACCGTGATCGCCGGGATGTCGAGGTAGACGCCGAAGTAGTTGGGCGGCTGCATCAGACTGCCGCCGTGGCGCGTGAGACGCGCGCGGGAGACGTGGACCACGTTCGCCTCACGCCCCATCGCGCGGGCCAGCAGGTGCACGAAGTCGAGCTGCGTGATCGGCGGGACGTTGCCAAGGTTGAACGCCTGCCCGATCGCCGCGTCGTGCGTGGCGGCCAGGATCGCGGCCCGTGCAACGTCGTGCGCCGACACCCACTGCATCGTGGCCTGGCCGTCGCCGGGAATGATGATCGGGCGGCCGTCACGCAGGCGATCGAAGAAGAACGCCTCGCGATCGAACGCGTTGTGCGGGCCGTAGATGAACGCGGGGCGGAGCGTGCTCACCGGCAGTCCGGTGCGCTGGCCGAGTGCGAACAGCGCTCGCTCAGTATTTGCCTTCTGGGCCCCGTACACATCGTCGGAGTCGATCGGTACCAGCGCTGCATCTTCGGTGTAGACGCCACCGGCGGGATACACCGCGACGCTCGACGTGAAGACGTATCGCGAGAGGCCGGGCGCCGTCGCGCGCGCCGCTGCCAGCACCTGCTCCGGCGTGGTGCCGCGCTGCCAGTCGTACACGTTGTCGTACACCACGTCGAAGTGATGGCCAGTCAATGCCTGCGCCACGGCGGTGACGTCGTTCCGGTCACAGCGGATGGACTCGACCCGGTCACCGTACGGCGTGGTGTCGCCGCGGTGCATGAGCACCACCGTGTCGCCGCGCGTCAGCAACTGTTCCACGAGCGCACGGCCGATGAGTTGCGTGCCGCCGATCACGAGTACGCGTGCCATGACTGCCTCGAGGTGGTTCGGTGGAGGTGGGCTGGTGCAGGGTCGGCTGTGGAACGTAGTGGTCTGCGGCGGCGGGGGCGAGCCGTGCGATCACTGGGTGTGCACTACCGCACCCGCGTCGCAATGAAGTCCTCGAACATCGACCGGACATGCATCCGCCGCGTGGCGCCATCGCCGCTGAAGCCGATGAAATAATCGAGGCCGGGAACATAGAACGCGTCAGGCGCGACGTGGAAGATCTCGAAGTCGAGCCCGTTCCCGATGCGCAGGCGCAGGTTCTCCGGAGCATTGGTCACGGTGATTCTGTCGCCGTCGGGTGATGTGTACCGCCCGGCCGGAGACCCGCGCTGCTGCGCAGTCACACTCACGAACACGGGCCGTGGCGACGAATCGGGATCACGTCGCTCGAGTGCCGCCACGAGGTCACGCTGCAGGGTGATCAGCGTCCATGGCGCGAGATCGCTGTTGCTCACCATCGCGATGGCCGTGCCTTGCGCGCGGTCCCACCAGGCAAGGCTGTGAAAGGCGCCATTCGCACCGGAATATTGGCAGCGCACACCCGCAGCGTCGCAGTACCAGCTGAGTCCTGTGATCGGGGATGGTCGTCCATCGATCTTCGGCGGAACCTGACCGAGCCGCACGACGCCAGCCGGCAGGGCCGTGCCGGCAGCATGCGCGCCTGCCCATTTTGCGATGTCGAGTGCGGACAGGTAGACATTCGATCCGCCGATGAATGCCTCGTTGTCGAAGACATCGGCAGTCACCCAGCCGGTATCGGCCCACCGATGGCCCCGAGTGCGCGGACCGGGAAAATCCGCGAAGCGTCCCGGTCGTGCGAAGGCGGTTTCCATTCCGAGCGGCGCGAAGAACCGTTCCCGGAATACCGACGCGATGGGCTGGCGGGTCACCTTCTCGACGACGAGCGCCGCTGCATCGAACCCCAGGTTGGAGTACTCGAAGCGCGTACCGGGCGTGAAGCGTGGCCTCGGCATCACCCGTCGCACCACGTCGAGCAGCCCCTCCGTCGTACGCACCTCGTTCGATCTGAAGTACGGGTCGAATTCCTCGTAGTACGGCGCGAGCCCGTTGGAGTGTGCGATCAGCTGGCGCACCGTGGTGGCTGCGTGCGGATAGTCAGGGATGTACGTGGTCACCGGCGTATCGATTGCGATGCGTCCCTGCTGCACGAGGGTCCACACGGCGGCGGCCGTCAAGGTCTTGGCGAGGGAACCACCATCCGCCGGCGTTGCGGGAGTGAATGGACGACCGGTGGTCGCGTCCGCCAGTCCGGCCCCCCGCGTGTACACGATCGTGCCGTTGCGGACGAACGCGACAGCGCCCATGAAGTCGTGCGACGACACGAGCGGCGCCAGAATCGAGTCGATGCGGGCCGAATCGACGCCGGTCCATTCGCTGGGCGACGGCGGCGATCGGTCGGCGGCTCGACAGGCCGACAGGCACAGCAAGAGGCTCAGGCACCGCGCTCGCATTGTCGGCAGCTTAGGCCGCGCGTGCGGGGGGCGCCAGCGACACGATGAGGAAGAGTCGGTAGCTTTCATGGTTCGGACGCTCATGTTCCGGCCGGTCTCCCGGCCCTCAGCCATCTCTGCGTGACCCTGCTCTCAGTCTCCAACGTCGGCCTCTCATTCGGCGCGACGGAACTCTTCAAGAACATCACCTTCACCGTCGCCGAGGGCGAGCGGTGGGGGATCATCGGTCGCAACGGCGCCGGCAAGTCGTCGATCTTCAAGATCATCACCGGCGAATACCAGCCGACGGTCGGTGCGGTGGCGCGCAAGCCGGGACTGCGGCACGCCCTGCTCGACCAGCACCGCGCCTTCGAAGGTGCGACCACGGTGTGGGAGGCCGGTGCCGCCGCGTGGCGGGAGGTCATCGACCTCGAGAAGCAGATCGCCGACATGGCCATGCAACTCGGCGAGATGGGCGAAAAGGTGACCGACGAATTCCTCGAGAAGTTCGGGCGCGAGCAGGAGCGCTTCGCCGACCTTGGCGGCTACGAGTACCACGCCCGGGTGGACGCCGTGCTGCAGGGCCTCGGCTTCGATGCCGAGGAGTCGAAGACGCGGCTCGTGTCCACCCTGTCCGGCGGTGAACGGGGACGTGTCGGCCTGGCGGCGCAGCTCATCGCCCCCGCCGACCTGCTGCTGCTCGACGAACCCACCAACCACCTCGATCTCGACACCACGACCTGGCTGCAGGAGTGGCTGGGCGAGGCGGCCGAAACGGTGATCGTCGTGTCGCACGATCGCGCGTTCATGGACGCGGTCTGCACCTCATCGTGCACATCGAGGCGAAGACGAGCGAATCGTACAAGGGGAACTACAGCCAGTTCGTGCCGCAGCGTGCCGAGCGTCGGCTCACGCGTGAGCGCGAGATGGAGAAGCAGCGCGCCTACGTGAAGAAGGAAGAGGAGTACATCCGTCGCAATCTGGCCGGCGTGAATTCGTTTCAGGCGAAGGGCAAGCGCAAGCGTCTCGAGCGACTGCCGCGCCTCGCGCCGCCACCAGGTGATCCGGCGGCGATGTCGCTGCGGTTCGACGTGTCGGAGCGTGGTGGCGACCAGGTGACCGCGATCAAGGATCTGCGCGTGGAGGTGCCGGGTCGTGTGCTGGTGGAGGATTTCACCGCCGTGTTGCGCCGTAACGATTTCGTCGCGCTGGTCGGCCCCAACGGTGCCGGAAAATCATCCTTCATCTCCACCATCCTTGGCGATCGGGCACCGGCAAGTGGTGAAGCGCGCGTTGGCGCGTCGATCACACCGGCGTGGTTCCGGCAGGATCTGTCGGACCTGCCGCTGCGCAAGTCACTGGCCGACGTGATCCAGGAACAGCGGCCGTTGTGGAACCGCGGGGCGGTGCAGAATCACCTCGGTGCATTCGGTTTCAGCGGTGAGGAGGTGTTCCGGGAGATCGCGACCCTGAGCGGTGGTGAACGCGCGCGCATGGCGCTGGCGCTGATGACGCTGAAGAAGGCGAACCTGCTGGTGCTCGACGAACCCACCAACCATCTCGACGTCGAGAACATCGAGGTGCTGGAGGATGCGTTGGAGGAGTACGAGGGGACCGTGTTGCTGGTGAGTCACGACCGGGCGTTCCTGCGGACGGTGGCCACGCGGGTCTGGTCGTTTGACGGGACCCGGCTGGTGGACTTCGACGGGCCGTTCGAGGAGTGGGAGGCGGATCGGGCGCGGAAGATGGCCCTCGCGCGCTGACGGGGGCCCGGTGTCGGTGGCACGGGGCGCGCGACAGGCCGATCGCCGCGCTCGGCGCTACCTGTGATCCGCTGCGCAGTCGTGTAGATATCCGCCCTGTCGCGGTTCCGCTCCCGAGCACACTCGATCATGTCGCAGTCCGTCACGCCCGCATCGCCGGGCCCGCCCCGAATAGCACTGGCCGCAGACATTTCTGCCGGCCTCGTCGTCTTTCTCGTTGCCCTGCCGCTCTGCCTGGGCATTGCGCTGGCGTCGGGCGCGCCGTTGCTGTCGGGGGTGGTGGCCGGAATCATCGGTGGCGTGGTGGTGTCACTGGTGTCTTCGTCGGCGGTCAGCGTCAGCGGCCCGGCGGCCGGCCTTGCGGTCATCGTGGCAACGGCGATTCAGGCGCTGGGCTCGTTCGAGGCGTTCCTGCTGGCCGTGGTGGTGGCGGGCGTCGCGCAGATCGGCTTCGGGTTGGTGAAAGCCGGACGGATCGCGAACTACGTACCGAACTCCGTCATCAAGGGCATGCTCGCGGCGATCGGCGTCGTGATCATCCTCAAGCAGATTCCGCACGCACTGGGGCGCGACAAGGCGTACGAAGGCGACTTCGATTTCTTCCGCAGTGCCAACGGCGCGTCGACGACACTGTCGGACATCGTCGATGCCGTCGCCTCCGCCAATCTCGAAGCGATCTTCATCACGGTGCTGGCGCTGGCCGTGCTCATTCTCTGGGAGCAGCCGAGGGTGAAGGCGCACCCGGTGCTCAAGATGATCCCGGGCGCTCTGATTGCCGTGGTCCTCGGCGTCGCGCTGAACGAGATCTTCGCTGCCACGTTCGTCAGTTTCCGGTTGCGTGCGGAGGATGGGCATCTCGTCACGCTGCCAGCCGGTGGACCGTCGGAGTTTCTGGCGCTGTTGTCGTCGCCCGACTGGTCGCGCCTCACCGATCGCGCGATCTTCACCACCGGGCTGACGATTGCGATCGTGGCGAGCATCGAGTCGCTGCTGTCGCTCGAGGCCTCGGACAAGATCGATCCCCTGCGCCGACTCTCCGATCCTGACCGGGAGTTGATCGCACAGGGCTGCGGCAACGTGCTGAGCGGTCTGTTCGGTGGGCTCCCGGTCACGGCAGTCATCGTGCGCAGCTCGGCCAATGTGTACGCCGGTGCGAAGACACGCTGGGCCTCGTTCTCGCATGGCATCCTGCTCGCTGCATGCATTCTGCTCATCCCGGGACTGCTGAACCGGATTCCGCTGGCGAGCCTGGCGGCGGTGCTGCTGATGGTCGGCTACAAGCTCACCAAGCCGGCGCTCTACCGCGAGATGTGGGCGGCGGGATTCGACCAGTTCGCACCGTTCGTGGTCACGGTGCTCGCGATCGTGTTCACCGACCTGTTGACAGGGGTGCTGATCGGCATCGTCTTCGGTGTCGTGTTCGTGATCCGGACCAATCACCACTCGGCGTTCACGCTGGTGCAGCAGGAGCGCATGTTTCTCCTGCGCTTCAACAAGGACGCGAGCTTCGTCAACAAGACCGAGTTCAAGCGCAAACTGATGCTGGTACCCAACGATTCGAGCCTGATCGTGGACGGGTCGAAGGCCATCTTCATCGATTCGGACATCTACGACGTCATGCACGACTTCCAGCAGGCGGCGAGGTACCGGCAGATCGCCATCGAGTTCAAGCACTTCCACAACAAGTCACAGAATTACCGGACTCGGAGACGGTCACATGGAATCGTACAAGAAACTGCTGCTCGCTAACAAGGCGTGGGTCGAGGACAAGCTGAACGTCAGTGAGGATTACTTCACGCGGATGGCCGACGACCAGACGCCGGAGTTCCTCTGGATCGGCTGCTCCGACAGTCGTGTGCCGGCGGAGGACGTGACCGGCACGGAACCGGGTGAACTGTTCGTGCATCGCAACATCGCCAACCAGGTGATCCACACCGACTTCAACATGCTGAGCGTGTTGCAGTACGCGGTGGAAGTGCTCAAGGTGAAGCACATCATCGTCTGCGGGCACTACGGCTGCGGCGGTGTGCGCAATGCCCTCTCGCACCGGCATTTCGGGCTGATCAACAAGTGGCTCCGCAACATCAAGGACGTGTATCGCATGCACCAGCACGAGCTGGACGGGCTGCCGGATGCCGACCGGAAACTGCGCCGGCTGGTGGAGCTCAACGTGCAGGAGCAGGTGTGGAAGCTGGCCGAGACGTCGTTCGTGCAGCATGCGTGGCAGGCGGATCAGTCGGTGCACCTGCACGGCTGGGTGTACGACCTGCACACGGGGCTGATCAAGGACATGCTGATGCTCACCCCGAAGACGCCGATCGAGGACATCTACAAGCTGGAGTTCGACGACCTGATGCCGGGCTGACGGTTCGCCGTCGCACGGATGTTGGACCGCTCCAGCTGCGCTACGCTCCGGCTGTCAGGTGGCGCACACGTCAGTAGCCCACCGCCATGCCATCCTTGCGTGGATCGCTGCCCGCTGCAAACCCCTTGGGCAACCGCATGATCGCCTGTGCGCCGCCAAAGGCGACTGTCGGCTGCTCGATGAGCACATGTCCGAGTGCGGTCAGGCCCGACCGGGTGGCATCGCCGATCGGAGCTTCGAGTGCGACACGGTTCCGGTCGTAGTGCCGGAATCGCGGGGCATCGATCGCCTGCTGCAGGTCCATGCCGAACACGATGTGATTGATCAGGAACTGCGCATGCCCCTGCGCCTGCACGCCGCCGCCCATCAGGCCGAAGCTCATGTAGGCATCCTCGCGGCCGTTCACGAGACGGGTGACGAATCCCGGGATCAGCGTGTGAAAGGGCCGCTTGCCGGGCGCCACCGTGTTGGGCAGGTCCGGTGTGAGCGTGAAGCCGGCACCTCGGTTGTGCAGCGCAAAGCCGGTGCCGGGCACCACGATCCCTGAACCGAAGTAGTCATAGTTGGAATTGATGAACGACACCATGTTGCCCTCGGCGTCCGCCACGGAGAGGTACACCGTTTCGCTCTGCGTGCGGAGCGGGCCCGGGTCCACGCGCTCCTGCGCCCGCGCCGGGTCGATGCGACTGCGCCGTTCCCTGATGAAGTCGTCGCGGAGCAGCTGTTCGGCGGGCATCGCGAGATGATCGGCATCACCGACGAAGCGATCGAGGTCGGCATACGCCAGCTTCTTCGCTTCGATCAGGTGGTGGAGGTATTGTGCCGAGTTGTGGCCCATCGACTGCAGGTCGTAGGGCTCGAGGATCCTGAGCATCTCGAGCGCGGCGACGCCCTGATTATTCGGCGGCAGCTCCCACACGCGGAAGCCCCTGAAGGTCGCCGACATCGGCGTAATCCAGGTCGGCGTATTCGCACGCATGTCGTTCATCGTCACGAGGCCATCGAGCTCAGTGAGGCGGGCCACGATGCGCTGCGCCAGCGCGCCACGGTAGAACGTGGCGATGCCATTGGCCGCGATGGTCTGCAGGGTGCGGGCATAATCCGGATTGCGGAACCACTCACCCGCCTTCGGCGCACGTCCACCGGGCAGGAAGGTGGCGGCCGCCGCGGCATCCTTCTGCAGGAAAGCCGTTTCATCCGCCCACTGCGCGGCGATGATCGGCGAGACGGGAAAGCCATCGCGCGCGTACCTGATCGCCGGTTGCAGTGCGCTGGCGAGCGACTGTTTGCCGTGGGCGCGCAGCAGCATGTCCCATCCGGCCAGTGCGCCTGGCACGGTCACGGAGAGTACGCCCTGTTGTGACCCGGGCCGAAAGCCCCGCGCCTGCAACCGCTCGCGTGTCATCAGCGACCCCGCGCGCCCACTGCCATTGATCGCGACGAGTCGATGCTCCTTTGCCAGCCAGACGATGGCGAACATGTCACCACCGATCCCCGTCATGTGGGGTTCCGTGACGCTGAGCACCGCGGCCGCGGCGACGGCGGCGTCAATGGCATTGCCGCCGTGGCGCAGCACCTCGAGCCCCGCCGTGGAGGCGAGCGGTTGGCTGGTCGCAATCATCCCGTGCGGGGCGTACACCACCGATCGGCCGGCCATGCTGGTGGGGCGCTGCGCGGCGAGTGGTGCGGCAGCGAGGACGAGCGACGCGAGGACGAGCCGCGGGCCAGCAGAGGGCATGAAGACTCCGGGTGGGATCAGGGGCGACAGCACGAGGGTGACGCGTGTCGGGGCAAGATAGTGGGGGTACGTGGTGCGGTTCTTTTCGTCAAAGGGGTCTGTTCGAGGGGTGCGTTCAAGGAGGCGGTTCCGTTCAAGGGGTCAGAGTCCTTGAACGCTTGAACGCTTCAAGCACTCTGACCCCATGAACCTTCAAGGACTCTGACCCCATGAACTGTGATGCATCGGCAAGGAGGGACTGTCGCACCCCCTGAAGGACACCGCGTGAGACTCGCGCCACACATGATGACGCGCGCGGCGCAATCGAGAACGACGACGTGCGGCCGGATGGCGGGTTCGTGATGGTGCGGCCGAGTGCCGCGAGCCAGCTGATGGTGATCACGAACTGGCAGTCGTCGGTGACGCGGGCTGGGAAGAAGTCGCGGGGCGGCACCGCTCAGCCTTCCGTGCGCGGGCGCTGCAGCGCTTCGAGCACCTCAATGTCAGCGGAGTCCTGCAAGCGACCCGTGCGCTTGGACGCGATCAAGTTCGGAATCGACACCGTTGGCACCGCGACACCATCGATCGAGAACATCGCGAGATCACGTTCCGCGTCGGACCACTGCAGGGTCCACGCTCGCGTCAGGATGTCGACATTCGGCGTGTCGCCGATCATGGTGACGCCACGCGACACGACGTCATGGGGCGTGTGCTCTACCGCCACACCAAACGGCAGGTGACTCAGCGCGCGCAGGACACGTGTCGCATTCTCAATGGTCGGCTCGATGAGGATGTCGATATCGCGCGTGGTGCCCCGGAGTTGCATCGCGATGGATAGCGAGCTTCCTCGACATTGAGCAGGTGACAGACCTGCGCGACTCGACTGCGCTGAGCGGTCACGTCGCGGCGCCACCGGCACGCTGCCACGCCAGGAACTCGTCGAACGTTGTGAAGCGGCGCGGCGCCGTGATCTGCTCCGAGAGCGCCGACGTGTGCTCCGCTTCCTGCACGCGCTGCGATGGCGTCAGCGCCAGGTCACGCTGGAGCTGCGTGAGCCGGGAGCTGCCCAGGTCCGCCGTCGATTCGCGCCGTTTGATCGACGCGGCATACTGTCGGACGGCCTCGGCGACGATCCAGCTTCGTGAGCGGTCCTGCTGCTTCGCGAGTCGATCGGCGGCGGCGAGATCGGCTTCCGGGAGCGTGATCGCGATGCGGGCGTAGGGCGTGCGGGATGTCATACTAGATATTACGCAGTAATACTCATGGCTGCAAGCACTATTCTTCAAAGGGTCAGAGTCCTTGAACCGAACCTCCGTTCAAGGACTCTGACCCCATGAAGCTGACCCCATGAAGCCCAAGGACTCTGACCCCATGAAGCTCGGTGGTGCAGCGAGGGGCGCTGGCGGGGCCGGCCTGCGGGTGGCAGCCCCATCACTCACGGCGTGAACGCCGCCCGCATGAACAGGAACCGGCCGTTCGCACCGAACGGGCTGAAAGGACCGAACAGTCGCGTCCCGCCGAAGTTCTCGGGATTGTTCACGCTCAGGCGATCCGGATACACGTCGAACAGGTTGTCGGCGCCGAGCGTCAGGCTCAGCTTCTTGTCCACCTGATAGGTCGCGCTGGCGTCGGTCACCCAGCGCCCGCCGAAGGTCTGGTCCTGCGCGTCGCGCACGGACAGCGGATCACGACCGGCCGGCACCACGGTGCTCAGGTTCGGTCGGCTGATCACGCTGCCGAAGTACGCCTGCTGCACCTGCACCGTCGTCTTGCCCTGCGTGTACGTGGCCGTCGCGCGGAAGGAATTGCGCGGCTGTGAT
The DNA here is from genome assembly GCA_031411975.1 of Gemmatimonadaceae bacterium. Lineage (GTDB taxonomy): Bacteria > Gemmatimonadota > Gemmatimonadetes > Gemmatimonadales > Gemmatimonadaceae > JACMLX01. The sequence goes on along the minus strand of JANOCB010000041.1, from coordinate 62,140 downwards.
TCCACCAGTCGCGAGCGTTCGACGCGGCCGAAGAGCTGCGTCTGCCCCACGGCCACCAGCTGCGCGGGGGCAGCCGACACACGCTGCAGGCGGACGAAGTTGTTGTTGTACCCAACGGTCATGTTGAGCAGCCGCTTCTCGCCGAGATCCACGAGATAGCGCAGCACGACGTCGGCACCGGTGGTGCGGGTGTCCACCGCGTTGGTGAAGAACCGCGGTCGGATGTCCACGCCGGTCACGCCGTTGGCGGCGAGCACCGCACGGACGCCGGCTCCGGTGAAGTTCTCCGACAGCACGATGCGATCAGTGACGTCGATCTGGAACCAGTCCACCGTGGCGCTGAAGTTGTTGCTCGGTGCGTACGTGACGCCGGCGCTCCGGTTCTTCGACTGCTCGGCACGCAGCGGCGTGGCACCCAAGGCACGGGCGGCCGGCTCGTCCACCGAGAGCGTCAGCGCTTCGGTCGGCGTGGGTACGCCACCGATGATCAGCACGTTGCTGGCCGTGGCGCGGTAGAAGGCCTGGCCCAGCGTCGGCGCGCGGAAGCCGGTGTTGTAGGCGGCGCGTACCGCCACACCCTTCCCGAGATCGAGACGCCCGGTGACCTTGCCGATCGTCGCCTCACCGAAGTCGGAGAACGACTCACGGCGTCCCGCCGCGCCGAGCGTCAGGCGCGAGAATGGACTCAGCTCGAGGTCCAGATACAGGGCGTTGCTGCGGCGAAGCGCGTTGTCCGTCGCCCGTGCGTCGATGGGCCGGAAGCCGTAGAACAGCTGCGATCCCGACACGGTGGCCTGACCCGCCTCGGGGCCATCGAGCACCCGAACGCCGCCGTCCTGGTACGACGCCGGTTCGCCTTCGAAGATCTCGTAGCGGTCACGCCGAGCTTCCACACCGAAGGCGACGTTCAGCGGCGCCGTCAGCCCGATCGACAGCGCCTTCGAGAAATCGATGTTGCCGGTGAGTTGTGTCGCCTCCAGCGCGCCGGCGTAGAACGTGGTGGGGCTCGCAACCCCAAGCGTCGGGTTGTTGGAGTTCTTCACGTCGAACCGGAACCGATTGCCACCATAGTTGCCGCTGGCATCCCAGTTCCATCCCGCCACCACACCTTTCACGCCCACCGCACCGCTGCCATCGGTGCTCAGGCCCCAGATCTGTGGCAGGAATCCATTCGGGTACAGGGCGCGCACGACGACACGCTCCAGCGGACGGCGCGGAAAACCAAACGCCTGACTCTGGCGACGTGTCATGCCACCGAACGAGTAGAGCTGCACGCCGTTGCTGAAGGTGTACGCCGCGTTGTACAGGGCACCACCTTCCTTCAGGGCGGCGTCGCCATACCACGCGTTGTTGCGCGCCAGCGAGAGACGTTCAGGCGCAACACGATTGATCGAGTCGTCGTTGAAGAACTGCGCGCGAAGGTCCGGTGCGCTGCGATTCGTCAGGCCGCGATCACGGTATTCGCCACTCACGTTGAAGTAGCCGTTGTCGCCCAGTGCCCAGCTCTTCGTTCCATCGATCTGGACCACGCCACCGTCGTTGTACTGCACCTGGCCGACCGCAGCGTTGAGCTGGCTCACCGTCGAGTTCACCCGCCCGATCGTGCTCGAGAACTGTGCCGGCGCATTCTGCTTGAGGATGATGTTCACCACACCGGCGATGGCGTCGGAGCCGTACTGCGCTGCGGCACCATCACGCAGCACTTCGATGCGATCGATCGCTGCTGCGGGGATGGCGTTGAGGTCGGTGCCGCTGCTGCCGCGCCCGACGGAGTTGTTCACCGCCACACCGAGCCGATGTGTCGGCGCTTGCCATTGATGAGCACCAGCACCTGGTCGGGGTTCATGCCGCGCAGCGTGAACGGGCGCTGGCCATCCACGCCCCCCGCGATGCTCGATCGCGGAAAGTTCAGCGACGGCACGAGCATCTGCAGAATCTGTGCAGTTTCAGTGCGCCCGGTCTGCTTGATCTGTTCCGCCGTGATCACGTCCACCGGCACGGGTGCGCTGGTCACGCTGCGTTCACCGCGACGTGATCCGACCACGGCCACCGCCGCAAGCGTTGCCGCCGCACGTTTCAGCGCCGCGTTCACCGTCACCGTCTGACCGGCGACGACCGTGACCGACTGGCCGCCGTTGGCATACCCGATCAGTCGAATCACCAGCTGGTACGTGCCGGCCGGTGCCACGAAGCGATACGATCCGTCGCCCCGCGTCAGGGCGCCGATCGTCTGCCCGGCCAGTGACACGCTCACGCCGGGTATCGGCTCGCCATCCTCGGCGGAGGTGACCTTGCCGGTGACCGTACCGCGCGCGGCCTGTTGTGCCCCGGCCCGATCGACCGGTGCGACGAGCGTCGCGACACTCAGGAATGCCGCTGAAAAGTATCGAACAACACGAGCCTTCATCATGTGTGCCTCGATGGCGTCTGACGATGTTTCGTGCGTCGCCCCAGCGTCGGGAGCAGTGCACACCGTAGCATCCACCAAAGTCACAGGTTGCACCAGAGCAGCCGCGACCGTTGCCAGCGCACACCGGTTACTCGCGGACGATGCGAACGGCATGCGGTAGCTGATTTCCGTGATGCGGTCGCGTTGCCACTGCGGGGGCAGTAGTCTGCGCCAGCGCCTCGAACACCGAGTGTTCAGGATGCGCACGTGTGTATCCCGACTTTCTCGAGAGAAGAATGAACAGTGGCCTCCTCAGCGACTCCCTCACTGGAATCGTCGCGCACCTCGTCCACCTCGGCATCGCGGCCGCGGCAGTTTTCGTCTTCGTGGCGATCTACGTGACGATGACGCCGCACCGCGAGTTCCGGCTCATCCGCCTGGGCAACTCCGCCGCAGCCATCTCACTCGGTGGTGCGATTCTCGGCTATACCATCCCGCTGGCGAAGGCCGTGGCACAAAGCGAGAGCATCCTCGACATGCTGATCTGGAGCGGCGTGGCGCTGGTGGCGCAGCTGCTGGCCTACGGCATCTCCCGCCTCATCCTCCCCCAACTCTCCGCGCATGTGGATGAGGGGAAGACGGCATCGTCGATCCTGATGGCCGCCATTGCCGTGGCGGTGGGGCTGCTCAACTCGGCGGCGATGACGGCGTAGCCTGTGTATTGCGCCGGGGGCCCGGCTCCCTGACCGGCGCACCGGAGACGATGGCGCGTGCCGTGCACCGCAGCTAGACTCGCTCGCCTGTACCTCATCGACTATGACGCCGCCGCCGACGCCTGCGATGATTCCGCCGCTCGGAGAACACGACCATCCGCCGCGTATACATCGTTCCACTGATCGCGCTGCTCGTATCCACGGCCGCGCAAGCGCAGGGCAATCAGGCTGTGGGCATCGCCGCAGACGTCGGCGCCGCCATACCACTCGGTGCGTTCGCCAGCGACGGAGCCAAGGCCGGCCTCTCCCTCGGCGCCACGGCGACCATGCGTCTGACGTCGGTGCTCGGGGTGTACGCATCACTGGAGCGCACCGCCTTCCCCGTGAAGCAGACCGCCGCGGCGCCCGGTGATGGCACGTGGACGGACATGGGGGTCGGCGCCGGCGTGCGTCTCTGGGTCCCGATGCGTGAAGAGCGCCGACTGCGGCCCTGGGCGCAGATCGGGCTCGCCCTGCACAATCTCGATGCGCCGATCGCCGGGGCCGAGTACGCCGTGATCGATACCAAGGGGCTGCCGACGATCGAAGGCGGCGCAGGCCTCGACATCGCGCTCGGGTCGAAGCAGGTCTGGTTCCTGCGGCCGATCATGCGCTACCGCCGCTATTCGTTCGCGGTCGAGGCACCCAATGCCACGGCCACGAGCCGGATCTCGTATCTGACGTTCGGTGTCGGTCTGGTGATGGCGCTCGGCACCGGAAACGCCACGCGCTAGCTGGTGCGCGCGTCTCGCTCGGGATCGTCGCGCCGTTTGCGCCGGACGGACGACACAACCGCGAGCAGCCCGAGTCCCGACGCCAGCATTCCCATCGTGCCTGGCTCCGGCACGACCGCGACGGTGGTGGCGGTCGTCACGGTGGCACGCGCCACAGAGGTTGCACCGGCGAGCGGCGCCAGGGCCCAGAGGGGCGCGAGGACTTCCGCCGGTATCGCCAGGGGCGCTGGTGCGAGGAAAGCGGGCACCGACACCATCTGCACTGGTGACGCGCGCAGGGCCGACGACCGGACCGTGGTACCGAGTGACGCGACATTCCGCGCCGATGCCGAATCGGGGAGTGCCAGCGGCTCCATGACCGGACGCAGGGGATAGCGGTCGGAGACGCTGCTCGCATATGCGGCGGAGTCGGCGCGTGCCGCACCGCCGGGCCCCTTGCGCAGCACAGTCTCGATGGAGTCCAGCGTCCGGATCTGTCGCTCCAACTGCGAGGCGGTCAGCTCAGTCCCCAGCGGACGGGCATCCTTCGCGGCGCTGGTCCGGCAACCCGTGAGCAGCGTGATGCCGAGCACCAGTAGAGCCGGTCGCAGCGCTCCGTACCACGTGAAGTTCCGTGTCATGACTTGCAAGTGTCGCAGAAGGATCCGAGCCGTCCCGGCGGCGGACGTGTTCCATCGACAAGGTATGTGTTGGGGACGGAATATGCACGAGTCGGTGCAGGTCGTTTTCTATCGAGCTCGACCGTACGGGAGGGAGTCTGGCAGTCTCGACAGTGCCGGCGTGCTGCGGTGGTGCGCGCGCACCGCACGAAGGATCATGGTGATCGTGCGCTGGTCTGCAACATCCGGATCGCGGCCGTCATGCCGCCGGCCGTGTGCAGCAGTTCGCGCGCGAGCATGCCGTTGGTCTGAATGATCTGTGCGATGCAGCCGGTCCAGCCGGTCTGGTGACTGGCGCCCACGCCGGCGCCGGTGTCGCCGTGGAAATACTCCGGGAACAGCACCAGGTCTCGCCAGTGGGGATCGTCGCGGAAGATCGGGCTGCCGCCGTGCGCCGGTCGCGCGCCGCGCGGATCGCGCGTGAAGAGCCGGCAGAGTCGTTCGCCGAGTTCCATCGCCACTTCGAGCAGCGTCATCTCGTGCCCCGAGCCAGTCGGGCACTCGATGATGAATTCGTCGCCGTAGTAGGCGTACAGTCGCAGCAGGGCTCCGTAGAGCAGGTAGTTGATCGGCATCCAGACGGGGCCACGCCAGTTGGAGTTGCCGCCGAACATGCCGCTGTCGGAGTCCCCCGGCACGTAGCTCACCCGGTGCTCGTGTCCCGCGTGCGTGAACACGTAGGGATGGTCGCGGTGATGCCGGGAGAGTGCGCGGATGCCGTGCGGCGAGAAGAACTCCTCCTCGTCGAGCATGCGCGTGAGGATGCGCCGCAGCTTCGACTCATCGACGATCGACAGCATCCGGCGACCCGCCACCCCGGGGTGGTCGGGGAGATGCAGGTTGGCGATCAGTTCGGGATGCCGCCGCATGAACTCCCGGCTGCGTTGCCGGAACGTGGGGAGGCGATCGAGGATGTCGTCCTCGAAGACCGCCACCGCCGCCAGCGGCAGCAGCCCCACGATGGAGCGCACCTTGAGTCGGGTCGCGTGGCCATTCGGCAGCCGCAGCACATCGTAGAAGAAGCCGTCCTCCTCGTCCCACATTTCGTCGGCGTGTTCGCCCACGCGATCCATCGCACCGGCGATCCGCAGCGTGTGCTGGAAGAAGGTCTCGACGAACTCCTCGTAGCGGGGTTCGTGCAGTGCCAGTTCCACCGCGATGCGCAGCATCTGCTGGCTGTAGAACACCATCCACGCCGTCCCGTCGGCCTGGTCGATGTTGCCGCCCGTCGGCAGTGGCGCCGACCGGTCAAAGACGCCGATGTTGTCGAGGCCAAGGAATCCCCCCTCGAACAGGCGCGCGCCCGACCGGTCGGTGCGGTTGATCCACCAGGTGAAGTTCACCAGCAGTTTCGAGAAGGTGAACTTGAGGAACTCCAGGTCACCCTCACCGCCGTTGCGTTCCTTCTCGAGCAGGTAGAGCTGGAGTGTGGCCCACGCGTGCACCGGCGGATTGACGTCGCTGAAGTTCCACTCGCAGGCCGGCAGCTGGCCGTTGGGATGCAGGTAGTCGTTGCGCAGCAGCAGGTCGAGTTGTGCCTTCGCGAACGTGTGGTCCACGATCGAGAGCGGAATGGCATGGAACGCCAGGTCCCAGGCTGCGAACCACGGATACTCCCACGTGTCGGGCATCGAGATGATGTCGTCGCAGTACATGTGCGACCAGTCGGCGTTGCGTCGCGTGCCGACGCCCGGCTCGGTGCCCCTGCGTCGGTCGAGATCCACATGGTAGTACTGCTTCGACCAGAGCATGCCGGCCAGCGCCTGTCGCAGCACGTTGACACGATCGGGGTCGCTGCGGACGGCCAGCGGGGTGATCGCGTCATAGAAGGCATCGGCCTCCCGTTGCCGGGTCGTGACGACGTCGCCGAAGTCGGCGAACGGCTGCGGCAGCGCGTCGGGCGAACGGGTGGTGAGGCGCAGGCGGATCACGTGCGCGCCACCGGCGTCCACCGTCACGTCGTGCAGCGCGGCAGCCTTCGTGCCTTCCTGCGCCGGATTGACGGCATCGTCGCGACCATCGATCACGTACTCGTGGAAGGCGTCCTTCACATGGCGCGTGACATTGGGCGTGCCGCGCAGCCGGGCGAGATTGGTCTCGTTGTCGGTGAAGAGCAGCGGCACGTCCGCGTCGCAGTACAGGTGATAGTCGTCGAGCGCGGGGCGCGACGCCGTCGCCGGGGTCTGCGCATGGATCGTGCTCATCGCCACGCCCGGGAGACGGCGCAGCAGCGGCCGTGCGGCGCTCGCGTCGTCCTGCCACGTGTTGCGATGCCAGAGGGTGGGCAGCACGCGCAGCCGCGCCGCGTCGGGGCCCCGATTGCAGATCGTGATCGTGATCAGGATGTCGTCCGCGGCAGCCTTCGCGTACTCGACGAAGACGTCGAAGTAGCGGTGCTCATCGAAGATGCCGGTGTCCAGCAGTTCGTACTCCGGGTCATCCCGCGTGCGCTGCCGTGTCGTGTCGATCAGGTCGCGATACGGAAACGCCGACTGCGGATACTTGTAGAGATACTTCATGTACGAATGCGTCGGCGTGGAATCGAGGTAGAAGTAGTACTCCTTCACATCCTCGCCATGATTGCCTTCGGTGTTGTCCAGCCCGAATGCGCGCTCCTTGAGGATCGGGTCCTGCCCGTTCCACAGCGCCAGCGCGAAACAGAGTCGCTGGCTGTCATCGCTGATGCCGCCCAGCCCATCTTCGCCGCGCCGGTACGCCCGTGACCGGGCCTGATCGTGCGTGAAGTCGCGCCATGCGTCACCGGTTGCGCTCGTGTCCTCACGCACCGTGCCCCACTGCCGCTCGCTCAGGTATGGTCCCCACTGCTTCCACGCCACGCTGCCGGCATCCGAGGCCTGCAGTCGCAGTGATTCGGCGTCGGCGCTCATGCGAGTGGGACGGTCAGTGGCGACATGTCGGCCATTCCTGTTGATGATGGACGCGGAGTGTGCGGCCCGCCGTGCCCGTGGCGAAGCGCCCGGTTCCGGGCGCCCACCGGCTGCGACGCGGGTGCGGGAAGTATGTGGCCTGCACACGCGCCGCACGAGGATGGTGGGCGCCGTCGGTGGCCTCCCGGTATCCGCGCACCATGGCGATTCCTCGCGCCGGAGCCCTATGTTGTCGCATACCCTCACCCCGGGCCATGCTCCACGACGCCGTCAGCGCACACCTGGCTTCGGCACTCTCCGATCGATTCCGCCTCGAGCGCGAACTCGGCGGCGGTGGCATGTCGCGCATCTTCGTCGCGACCGAACATGCGCTGCGGCGCGAGGTGGTGATCAAGGTCGTGCCACAGGCGATGCTGGAGGGCATGTCGTCGGCGCGCTTCGCGCGCGAAGTGCTGATCGCCGCGCGGCTGCAGCAGGCCAACATCGTCCCCGTGCTGGCGTCGGGCAGTACCGACGATCTGTCGTGGTACAGCATGCCGTTCGTACGCGGCGAATCGCTGCGCGCGCGGCTGGAGCGGGGCGAGCGGATCACCGTGCCCGAAGGCATCAGCATCCTCCGCGACATCGCACGTGCCCTCGCCTTCGCGCACGATGAAGGGGTGGTGCATCGCGACATCAAGCCGGAGAACGTGCTGCTCTCGGGCGGCACGGCGGTGGTGACGGATTTCGGCATCGCGAAGGCGATCCAGACCGCGCGGACCGCCGAAACGCCAACCAACCCCGACCTGGTGCACCGCACCGGTGGCACGACGCAGACCGGGTTCGCGAAGGGCACGCCGGCCTACATGTCACCTGAGCAGGCGGCGGGCGATGAATTCGTGGACTATCGCTCCGACATCTATTCGTGGGGCATCGTCGCGTGGGAGCTGTTCAGCGGCCGTCATCCCTTCGGCGATCGGAAGACGGAACGTGCGCTGTTCGTCGCGCACGTGGCCGAGATGCCGGCACCGATCGAGAGCATTCGTGCCGATGTGCCGGCGCCGCTGGCGGCCCTGATCGCACACTGTCTCCAGAAGGACCCGAAGCGCCGCCCCGGATCGGCGTCGTCCCTCCTCCAGGGACTCGACGAACTGAATACGCCGCTGCGTTCGAAGCGCGTCACGGCGCCGACGGTCAGCCAACCGGCGCGCAGTCCGCGAACGGTTCTGATCGCCGGCGTCCTGGTGCTGCTCGCCGGATTGGCGGCGGTGGCGTATTGGACGACGGTCGCACGCTGACGACGCTGTCGCACATCGCGGTCGGGTCTCCCCCGACACGCCGGGTGGGCATTCGCCCTCTACCCAGCGTATGCGGTGACCGGCAGCGTGTCGTCACATCCTGAAGATCGGAGGAAGACGCCGTCAGGAAGCGTCTGCGGCGACGCGAACGAGCAGCACGGGTATGCTCGCGGATCGTGCGACCTTGTCCGTCCCATACGACTCAGCGAGCGCTTGTTGATCGATGAGATCCTGCGTGTACTCGCGGCCGGTGGCGAGCGCACGCACTGCGGGATGCAATGGAGCAGCGGCGCGCATCAGCAGATACTCCGCCCGGTCGGCAAAGAGTTTCTTCAGGCTCGAACACGCTTCGCGCGAGACGCCAACAGCATCCATGCAATACGGTCACGACCTTGTGGGTCCTGTCACCGTCGCGGCGGCTGCTCCAGCATCCACGCGATGCCGCGGATCACGCCGCCGCGCACCATCAGCGTGTGCCCTTCATTCTGGCGCTCTTCGTAACGGCCCGTCGGTGTCGCGGTGGCCGCAGCCTTCACGCGCGCGGCCGGAATGATCGGATCGAGCTGCGCCCCGATGAACAGTATCGGTGGCGCACCGGCGGCGGTGACGGCGGCACCACCCGCCAGACACACCACCGCTGCCAGCGCCTGCGGCCGCTCCTGGGCCAGACGTGCAGCCGCACCAGCCCCCATCGAATGGCCGATCACGTACACGCGTGATGCATCGAGCGTGTACTCTCGACCGAGCACCGTCATCAGCGAATCGAAATTGCCGGCACCCGACATGAACGGCGCGGTGGCCGGCGACACGAACAGGAGGTCGTTCTCGCGCGCGAGACGCGCAGCGATGCCCTGACCGTATCCGTCGGCGAACATGTTCTCGTCTCCGCCGGCCCCATGCAGCGCGATCAGCACGCCCATCGCACGTGATGTCGCACCCTTCGGTGCGATCACGCGCATCGGTACCTCGGCACCGTTCGCGCCACGATAGCTGCGCCACAGGTCACTCACGGGCCGAGTGGACGGATTGGGTCCCTTCCCGGGCGCCACGACGTCCGACGTCACACCGGCAGGCAGCGCGCGAGGTGCAGACCGGTACGACGGGTCGACCATGGTGATCGCGCTGTCCATCATCGCCGCCGTCAGCGCGAACTTCCCGCCGAAGAAGCTCAACGTGGAGCGGTCGAACATGCGATTGAGCGCCGCTCGTGTGCTGTCGGCGATGCGTCCGGCGGAATCGCGGGCCGCGTAGGTGGCATCCATCAGCAGGTAGCGCCAGGCGAGGTCGGCGCGGGTGACGGTGGCGGCTGCCGGCTGCGCAGTGGCGGTGCCGTGCTCCAGCAGCAGTGCGGCCAGGGTCAGCACGGCGCGCAGAGGTCGGGGTGTGTGATGCATGTGGGGAATGTAGGGTGAGCGGCGGACCGTCATCGAGTGCAATGTGTCGGCGGACGGCAGGTGCGCCATGCTGCGGGTCATGCCGTGGACTCGCCGGTCACCATTGTCTTGTCACCGACCCGGTACCGTGTGCACTGTCGCCGGATCGTGGGGCGCTCGTCCTCACCCGGTACCACCACTACCCTCTGCCTGCCATGCTCAGCCGCCGCGCGCTGCACATCCACCCGGCCGATACGGTCCTCGTCGCCCTCGGCGACCTCGACGCCGGCGAGGTGATCGACCACCCGAGCGGGACGCTCACCCTCGTCACCCGCGTGCCTGCCAAGCACAAGCTGCTGCTGCACGACCTCGCCCCCGGTGACCCGGTGATCATGTACGGCGTGCTGGTGGGGCGCGCCACGCAGCCCATCGCGCGCGGCGCGGCACTCACCACCGCCAACGTGCGCCACGACGCCACACCCGTGCACCTCGACGGCCCGGTGGCGCGGCCATGGACACCACCCGATACCACCCGCTTCGCACACCGCACCTTCGAGGGCTTTCTCCGCGCCGACGGTCGCGTGGGCACACGCAACCTCTGGCTCGTGCTGCCGCTGGTGTTCTGCGAAAACCGCAACGTGCGCGCGCTGCAGGCTGCGTTCGACCGTGAACTGGGCTGCGGCCGCTGCCAGCGAGATCGGCCTGCGTTCGTCATGCCAGGAACTGCTGGGCGAGTGCGGTTCCACCGCAGTCCGGCGTTCAGCGCCGTTGTCCGCACCGATGAGCGGTTTCACCACGGTGGACCAGTTCGCAGGGTGACGCAGTCCCTTGTGTTCGACGCGACCGGCTTCGGACAGCGCGACGGTTTCAGTCGGTCGTTATGATGGGATACCCCGACAAACATTGTGCATCGAGCTGCTTCGCCACGGCGCGCGTTGCACTCGACGCCTTCTTCACGTCGCGTCGGACTGCCGGCGGATCCCAGTTCAGCGCCTCGGGGGTGATCCGCAGCCCGTCCGCCTGGCTCACCCGCGTGACACGCACGGTGCCCACGACGCCTGCGCGAGCCTGTGCCCGATGCTGTGCGAGCGGCGTGTATCCCGGCGTGACCGAGATCCCGGCGGTGTCGAATTCGACATACAGCTCACTGGCTCGCGCACTCAGCGCGACACAATCGACCACCGTCCCCCACGCATCGGGCGACACCAGCCGGACGACCGGTTGTTCCGGGCGCGCCGTGGCGCAACCGAGCAACAGGAGCATCGCACCGCCGTGGCGCAGGGCGGCGGGTGGGAACGGGCGTCGTGATGTCGGATTCATGGCGGCCTCTGTCAGGAAGAACGGTCAGCGTGACGACGACACCGGAGACCAGCGAGCTACCTTGGATAGGTAGCCAGACGGCAGTCGAATGCAAGCGCCCTGTCATACGGAGGAAGTCCGTCATGCGCGTCCTGTTCGACTCCTGTCGCGCATTGATCCTGCCGGCGTCGCTCGCTCTCCTCCTGCCGACGTGGGCCAGCGCACAGCGGCCGCGCGGCATTCTGGTCCTCGTCGGCGGAGAACCGATCAGTGACTCGATCGACGTGCGCTTCGTGCGTCTGGCGCGCGCGGCGGGGCCCGGTCCGGTCGTGATCCTGCCGATGGCGAGCGTCAACGGGGCCGAGGTGGCGCGGCCTCGCGAGCGCATCTTCCGGTCACTTGGCGTCGCCACGATCACGCGCGACCTCACCCGTGAGAGCGCCGGGAGCGATTCGGTCGCGCGCATCCTTGAGCAGGCGTCAGGGATCCGGTTTCCCGGCTTCGCCCTGCTCCCCGAGGCCGTCACCAACGCGCACTTCCTCCGCCGTCAGCGGCACAACGCCTGCCCAGCCAGGTGCTCGACCGTCCGAGCGTGATTGGCGTGGGGATCGACGCGTCGGCGGCGCTGGTCGTGCACCCGGGCGGCGAGTGGGAGGTCATCGGCGAATCGCAGGTCGTCGTCTACGATATCCGCACGGCGCGCGTCGCCGGGGGCGAGCTGCGCTTGGCCACGGAAATCCGCATGCACATCCTCACGCCGGGGTCGCGCTGGTCGCCCCGCACGGGCGACGCTCGCCTCCAGTGACTCTCTCGTGACACGAGCATGGCGTGACGAGGGAGAGCGATTCAGAACCGTGAACCACCGTCGCCCTCGCCATCACCTTCGTGCGCGAAGTGCTGATCAGCCTCAGCGCAGGACAGGAGCATCGCACCGCCGTGGCGCAGGGCGGCGGGTGAGAGGTGACCGCTCTGCAAGCGTGACATGACCGGATTTGCCACGGCGGAGACGCGTTTTTGCTTGCAAGTCCCAGCGTTGCAGTCGAGATTCCACCCTCGATGACAACTAATCTGGACGAGGTCCGGCAGGCCCTGGCAACCGACTACGACGTGATCCGACATCTCGGTCACGGCGGTATGGCCACGGTCTACCTCGCCACCGACACGCGAACCGGAGAACAGGTCGCGGTGAAGGTGCTCGAGCCGGATCTCGCCGGCTCGGTGGGGCACGACCGATTTCTGCGCGAGATCCGGATCGCCTCGACGCTGCAGCATCCCGGCATTCTGACCGTGCAGGACTCCGGCAATGCGAACGGAATGCTGTACTACGTGATGAAGTACGTCGACGGTGAGTCGCTGCGTGACCGGATGGATCGCGAGCTGCAGATGCCGATCGATGAGGTGATCCGGATCGTGACCGAGGTCGCCACCGCTCTGCATGTGGCGCACGCACAGGGATTCATCCATCGTGACATCAAGCCAGACAACATCATGCTGGCGGACGGGCGCGCGCTGCTGATGGACTTCGGCATCTCTCGTGCGATCGATCAGGCAGGCACGGAGCGGCTCACGGAGACCGGCCTCGCCGTCGGCACGCCCGCCTACATGAGCCCCGAGCAGTGGGCCGGTGGCGAGCGCGTGGACGGACGCGCCGACCTGTATGCCCTCGGCTGCGTCACGTACGAGATGCTGATCGGCGAACCGCCGTTCAACGGCCCGACAGCGCAGGTGATCCTTGCGCGCCATCTCTCGGCCGAAGTGCCGTCGTTGCGCCTGGCGCGCGCCACGATCGACCCGGCGATCGAGGTTGCGGTGCAGCGCGCGATGGCAAAGGTGCCATCCGATCGATTCAGTACGGCGGAGGAGTTTGCGCAGGCGTTGGCGTTGCGCGCACCTGTGGGCTCGGGCTCGGATGCGCGTCGCGTCACGACGGACCCGCAGCGGGCCACTGCCGCGCGCTCCGTCGTCGTGTCCTCCCCCTGGTATCGTCGCACGGCCCCTGTCATCGCCTTCGTCGCGGTGCTCGTGCTCGCGTTCGGTGGCGTGGTCGCGAAGACATTCATCGGCGGCGACCGTGCTGCCGATCGGTCGCGCCTCGTGGTGCTGCCCTTCCGGAACGTGGGCGCCGCCGAGGACGAGTACTTCGCGGACGGCGTGACCGAGGAAATCACCGCGCGCCTGTCGAGCGTCGCGAGCATCGGCGTGATAGCGCGCACCTCGGCTATGCAGTACCGCAACTCGGACAAGTCGGTCGAGCAGATCGGCGAGGAGCTCGGCGTCGGCCACCTGATCGAAGGGAGCGTGCGCTGGGACCGCTCGGCGGTGGGCAAGCCCGGGGTGAAGATCGCGATTCGCCTCATCCGCGTCTCGGACGGCACGCAGATGTGGGCGACCGACCTCATCGTGGAGCTCTCCAAGGTGTTCGATGTGCAGGCAATGGTTGCGGAGCGGGTGATCGAGGCGCTCGATCGTGTCCTGATCGCGCCGGAGCGTGCACGCCTCGTCGCGCGTCCCACCGAGGACATGACCGCGTACGATTTCTACCTGCGTGGCAATGCCTATTACAACAAGAGCTGGGAGCGTGCCGACGTCGACTCGGCGATTGCAATGTATGAGAAGGCGACGACGCAGGATTCGGCCTTTGCGCTCGCGTGGGCGCAGCTGGGCAAGACGCACGCATGGAAGCATCGCCTGAGTTTCGACGAAACGCCGGAACGGCTCGCCCTCGCGCGCGCCGCGATCGCACAGGCGAAGAAGTTCGGTCCCGATCTCGCTGAGACGCACATCGCGCAGGGGCTCTACTTGTACTGGGGCGAGTGGAAGTACGAGGAGGCGGTGACCTCCCTCAGCAGGGCGCGTGCGATACAGCCGAGCAATGCATGGGTCTACCTGCAGCTCGGGAACATCCGTCGGCGCCAGGGGCAGTGGGTGCAGGCCGTAAAGGAATACGAGAAGGCGGCGGAGTTCGACCCGCGTTTTCACATCGTCTGGTTCAACATCGGGCACCTCAAGATGCACGTCCGCCAGTTCGATGAGGCGGGCACGTATCTCGACCGTGCGCTGACGCTACAACCGACCTTCCTCGACGCGTACCTCTTGCGACAGGGGCTGATCCTTGCACGCACGGGCGATCGCGCCCTCGCGCGCCTTGCACACGACTCCTCGCTCAAGGTCGTGCCGGCGGAGCGGTGGCGCCTGCTCTCGGGGCCATGGCTCACCGGTGCGATGCGCACGCTCTATCCGTCGGCGGCCGAGCGACTGACCCTGATCCGTCCGGGGAGCTACGGTCTCGACTCGTCGCTTGCCCTGCTGGCGCGCGCGGAAGCGCTCACCGAACTCGGTGCGGCGGCTGCCGCCAAGGCGACGACCGACTCGGCGCGACGTGCCCTGCGCGCGCACGTCGCGCGCTCGCCTTCCGTGGCCTGGGTGACGGCGGCGCTGGCCGTGGCCGAGGCGCTCGCCGGGAACAAGGGCGAGGCAATCGCCCTCGTCAAGCGCGCCGAGTCGCTCCAGAACGACGCGCTCGACGGGCCGACGTGGGTCATCGTCGAGGCGCGCGTCCAGCTCCTCGTCGGCAACCGGTCGGAGGCAATGGACGCGATCGAGCTCGCCCTCAGGATCCCATCCCCGTTGTCGGAGGCGTCCCTCGATCTCAACCCGACGTGGGATCCGCTCCGCGACGACCCGCGGTTCAAGCAGATCCGGGCGAAGGGGTCGCCGCCGCCGCCGACGCAGTAGGTCGATCCCCATCGCGAACTTCGTCGTCGTCTCCGACCCGGATCGTGCGCGGCGCGAAGCGTGCGCGGCTATTGCGGCGGCGCGTCTGGCTCCGGTCGCGGGACTCGTCCACGGCCGGCTCGACTCGGGTGCGACGACGATCCTCTGGGCGGCGGCCGCAGATGCGCCGGTCGACTCCGTGCGAAGCGACACGGGCATGGCCGTCGTGTTCGGCGATGCGCTCGCCCCCTGTGAGGCGCGGCGCACCGACGCGGCGGCGCTGCGCGCCGCGTGGACGGCGCCGATGCCGAGCCGCGTGGCGTACGACGGCTTCTACGCCGCGGTCGCCGTTCAAGGTGACGTCGTGGTCATCGGCGCGGACATTCTAGGGCTCTTTCCCGTCTACACCGCCGAGAACGATGCCTGTTTCGTCGCCTCGTCCACGCCGGCGGCATTCGACTGGCACCAACAATTCGCTGGTGGGCTGCACGTCGCCGGACTCTTCGGGTATCTGCTGACTGGTGGGCCGTTCAACGGCGACACGCTCCGGCATGGTGTGCGACGCCTCGAGGCCGGTGTCCGGCTTCGGTGGCAGTCGAGCACCGGTGGCGCGCCCGAGAGGGTCTTCGCTTGGCCACGCGCCGACGCCGACACGGCGCTCTCGTTCGACGCGCAACTCGAGCGGCTGGACGCGGCGCAGGAGGCTGCCGTTCGTCGGCACACGGCCGTGCACCCGCGACTCTCGGTGCTGCTCTCCGGCGGACGCGACTCGCGAACGCTCGTGGGCTATCTCGCGCGGGCAAACCGCAACGCATCGGCGTTCACGCTCGGCGTGAACACCGATCACGATGCGACGTGTGCGGCCGCGGTCGCCCGTACGCTGGGGATGCCGCACGCGCTCCACGATGTGGCGTTCGAGCGCTTTCCGGAGTTCGCCGATCGCGCGGTCGCGCACGAGCGCCTCGCGGGCGGGATGAGCTCCATTCACTCGTGGGCGGCGGTCGACGCCCTCGGCGCGACGGGTGGTGCGGTGCTGAGTGGCTACGTCTTCGAGATCCGCCAGATCCCGCCGCTTCCGGACTCGCGCGACGGGATGCTTGCGTGGACACACGCGCACGCACTCGCCCCCCACGCGCTCGAGGCGCTCGTGCGCCCGCAGCATCGCGCAACCGTCGTCGAGGTGATGCACGCCATGCGAGCTCGGTTCGCCGCGCTTGCGGCCGATGCACACGATCCGGCGGAGGCCTCATGGCGGTGGCTGATGGCAGGGTATGCGCGGTTCCATTCCGGCGCGGTGCCTTGGCGCCTGAGTTTCTCGGCCTGGCCCGTCCTGCCGATCGTCGATCAGGAACTGCTCGGCGTGATGTGCAGTATTCCGCGCGAGTTTCTCGCCTCGAGACGGATGCAGGATGCGCTGCTGCGGAAGCGATTTCCCGCGCTGGCACGCCTGCCGCTCGATCGCAATGCCGACGATCTGCGGCCGTTGCTCGAGTGGCCCGGGTCCCGCGCGCTCGCTGCCCTGCGAGCACGACTGAAGAGGCGCGTCGCGCCGGTGCGACCGATCGAGCGACGCTACTATGCCCGCATGTACGACTTCGACAATCCCGGCTGGCGGCTCGTCCGTGCGCGGGCGGAATCGGGGCGTGCAGCGGCGAGCGAGTGGTTCGAGCCGACGGCGCTGGCGGCGCTCGCGCCGAAGCCAGCGGATGCGGCGCGGCATGCCGATCCGATCGCCCAGGGTTTCGCGCCGAAGTCACTGACGGGGTTCATGCGCATGCTGTCGCTGCAATCGGAGCGCTACGCATGAGGATCTCTGCGCGGATGCGCACACGTCGTGACGGGTGGTAAGGCCTCCCGGCGCTGCAGGATCGGGTGCATGGCCTCCCGCGTCGACCGGCGGCTGGCGCCGCTGGTTCGGTAATTCCCAGGACGCGCCATCGCACTGGCGACCGAAAGCCACTCGCCCTAAGATGACAATGCGGCCCGTTGGTTCTTCCCCTGCCCCCTCGTAGTGACCGATCTGCGTGACACCTTGACCTCCGGGCTCGCCGGTCGCTACTCCATCGAGCGCGAACTGGGGCGCGGTGGCATGGCGGTCGTCTTTCTCGCGCAAGACGAGAAGCACCAGCGGCTGGTGGCGCTCAAGGTCATGCTCCCCGAAGCGCTGGGAGCTGACGGCGTCGCGCGCTTCCGCCGTGAGATCCAGATCGCCGCCCGGCTCAACCACCCGAATATCCTGACGGTGTTCGACTCGGGCAACGTCGGCGACCTCGTCTACTATGCGATGCCCTACGTTCAGGGTGAGACGCTTCGCGACGCGATCATCCGCGAGCGTCACATGCACATCGACGAGACGGCGATGATCATCCGCCAGATCGCGTACGCGCTCGACTACGCGCATACCGAGGGCGTGATCCACCGCGACATCAAGCCGGCGAACATCATGCTCGCGCGCTCGCGGACGGGCACTGGCGCCGGACAGCGCACACCGATCGTCGCCGACTTCGGAATCGCCCGTGCGATGACCGCTGACACCGGAGCAGGCCTCACGCGCACCGGCTCGATGATCGGTACCCCAAGCTACATGAGCCCGGAACAGTGGGGCAGCGACGCCCAACTGGACGGTCGAGCGGATCAATACAGTCTGGCATGCGTGCTCTACGAGATGCTGATCGGCGAGCCGCCCTTCAACGGCTCGTCACCGATGGTGGTTCTCGCGCGAGCCTCGCATGACCCCGTGCCGTCACTCCGGATCATTCGACCGACCATCCCCGAGGCTCTCGAGCAGGTAGTCTTTCGTGCGATGTCGAAGGTTCCGGTCGATCGCTTCGACACGATGGCGGAGTTCGCCGACGCGGTGGCGGCTGCGACCGCCGGTCCGCTGCGCTATTCCTCGTACGAGGACTCCAGCGGCAGCGCGGCGCTCGTGGACATCAAGGAGCTGCGAGCGGGACCCAACACGCCACCTCGCGGCCCGCCGACCCCCGAGCGTCCAGAGCCTCAGACGCGTGCCTCACAGTCATTCGCACGATCGCTTCCGTCGCAACACGGTCCCACAGGGTCTCAGGACGACACCGTCCCCCCGACGGACTCCTCGGTCCGCGGGCGGCGAAAGCGTTTCCAGTTGATTGGCGTAGCGTCCGCGCTGTTGCTGCTCGTCGCAAGCGCGCTCGTGTGGCAACTCACGAAGCCCGCAGCGCCCATTCGGACCAAGCTGCTGGTGTACCCGTTCGACAACACCGGCCCTGTGCGGGATTCGACCTTCGCGGATGGCCTCACGGCAGAAGTCATTTCTCGGCTGTCCGGCGTCCCGCGGCTTGCGGTCGTCGCGCGCACGACGGCCATGCAGTACAAGGGGACAGCGAAGTCCCTGAAACAGATCGGTATCGAACTCGGCGTCACCAAGATCGTCCAGGGCACCGTGAAGTGGAGGCCGGGAACCGCCGACGCTCGGCAGGCCACGATCACCGTCTCGATCGTCGATGTGGCGGACGAGGTCGAGACGCCCGTCAAGGACTTCGACGCGGCGAACCTCGACGACTTGTACGGCATCGCGAGCGCCGTGGCCGCGAAGCTCGACCTGAGTGTTGATCCCGAGCGGCAGGCGAGACTCGTGGAGCGACCCACCAAGGTGCGCGAGGCATACGAGGCATTTCAGAGAGGCAATTACTTCTACAACCTGAGCTGGGACTCGAGCCACGTCATTGCTGCAATCAACAACTACGAGACTGCGACGCGGCTCGATCCGCAGTTCGCCCTCGCCCACGCGGCGCTGGGCCGGGCGCACGGATGGATGTACCAGCTTATGCACGACCGCACGGAGCCAAGGCTCGCCTACGCCAAGGCGGCGATCGACAGCGCCCTCTCGCTTTCGCCTGACTTGCCTGAGGGACAGCTCGCCCTCGGACTTTATTACTACTGGGGAAAGCGCGACTACGAACGCGCACTCGAGCTGTTCAGGCAGGTGCAGCAGTCCCTGCCCAGCAGCGCCGAGACGTTCAACTTCATCGCCAACATCCAGCGCCGTCGGGGAGCGCTGCGCGAGGCCGTCCGCTTCTACGCGCTTTCGTCCGAGCTGAATCCGCGCGACCATGCGCCGTTGTTCAACAGTGCCGAGGCCCTGCTGTTCCTCCGCGAGTATGCGGAGGCGGAGCGCCTCGTGGATCGCGTGACCGAGGTCAATCCCGCCTTCTTCGATGGACGGGTCCTCAAGGCCACGATCCAGATCCATCGACGCGGTGAGGCCACCCGCGCTCGGCAACTGCTGGCAGATCTGAGCGCGAGCACTCCGCCCGCGCGCTGGCGAACGATCAGCCATCACTGGCGGGCGGGGTTGTTCCGCATCGTGGACGAGAGCCTTGCGAACGCCGAACGACGGGTGGTCGCGGGATCCTTTGGTCTCGACACAGCGGAGTACCTGCTCGCGCGTGGCGCGATGCACCGACGTTTCGAACAGCCTGCCGTCGCACGAATCTATTACGATTCGGCGCTGACGTACATGCTGAAGACGTTGCAGCGCAAACCGGACATTCCCAGTGTCTACGGCGAGTTATCGCTCGCCTACGCTGGCCTTCAGCGCCGGGACGATGCCGTGCGTGCAGCCGAGCAGGCGGTTCGGCTCCTCGAGGTGAAGGGTGATGCGCTCGACGGTCCGGAGTGGGTGGTCAACGTCGCGATTGTCCACGCGATGCTGGGCGACCCCGACAAGGCACTCTCCTGGCTCGACCGCGCGATGCGGATTCCTTCCCGTCTGTCGCCCGCATGGTTGGCGCTCGATCCTGTGTGGGACCCGATTCGCGCCGATGCGCGATTCCAGCGGCTGATCACGAATCCGCCTCCGCTCGAACAGCCGCCGGCGCGGTAGCGCAGAATGTCATCGCCAAACCGATCCGAATCGGGCATCCTCGCGCTGGTCCCGGATGACTGGGCGGTCGCATGGCAACGACGCCACCAGGTACTCACCCGTCTCGCCAAGCGGATGCCGGTCGCCTGGATCTCGCCTCCCCTGCACTGGAGTCAATGGCGCTCCCGGAAGTCGAGCGACTCGCCTCCGCCGTCGCGGATGCATCCGGAGATGTTCATCCTCGCCTCCGCCGACGGCCTGCCTGCGATCAACGCACCCGCAGCGGTGCAGCGCGCGCTGCTCCGCCGTCGAGTGAGGCTGGGCTCCGACTGGTTGCGCGATCACGGCTGCCGCTCCATCGAACTGCAGGTCTGGTCCCCCCAGTTCGCCGACGCGATCGATTGGGACGCGCAGACGACAAGCAGCTACCACATCGACGATGAATACTCATGGTCGACCGTCGATCAGGCCATGTCCGACAAGGAGCGCCGACTGATTCAGCGCGTCGATCGGGTCTTCGTCACGTCGTCGAAGTTGCTCGAGACCAAGGGCGGCATCAACCCGCGCACCATCTTCTCACCCAATGGGGTCGACTTCGACGCCTTCTCAAGCGCGGCCCAGGAGCCCGACGACCTTGCTCGCATCCCCCGTCCACGTGCGGGGTACGTCGGCGTGCTCAAGGAGCAACTCGACTGGGAACTGCTTCGCGCGCTGGCCACACGGAACGGTGCCTGGTCGTTCGTCTTCGTCGGGCCCCGGCGAGACGTCCACGAGTCACTCCGGCCCGCGCTCTCGGCAATGGCGCGACTGCCGAATGTCCATTTCATCGGTGAGCGCAATCCGGGGCAGTTGCCAGGCTACCTGCAGCACCTCGACGTCTCCCTGCTCCCGTATCGGCTGAACGCCTACACGGACGCCATCAATCCGCTGAAGCTGTACGAGGGGCTGGCGTCCGGCGCGCCGCTCGTGTCGTCCCGCATTCGAACAGTCAGTGAATTCGCGGATGTGGTGACATGCGCTGACGGCATCGACGGCTGGACAGCCAGCATCGCCGCGGCGGTGTCCGACCTCGAGACCTCGACGGCTCGGCGGGCCGCTCGACAGGCGGTCGCGCGCGAGTTCGACTGGGATGTCATCGCCCAGCGCCTGCTTCCTCCGCGCGCTCCAGCGGACGGCACTCAGAATGATCCCCGCTAGCGCATCGTCCGGCGACCGCGCAAGCGACCGCGAGCCACACTGGCCGCGATCAGGTCGTTGATCCAGACCTCGGGGGGGACGAACAGACGGAGGCACTGATATCGCAGCTCACTGACCACCATTCGCTTTACCAGTGCGACCTGCGTGACATCCGCCCCGGCGTCGCTGACCGCGTCCGCACGGCGCATCTGACGTCGCCATTCCTCGTAGGCTCCATCGCCCGCATAGTAATCGCGGAGGTATGCGAGTCGCTGCCTCCCGCTCGGGATGCAGTGCGTGACGCGGGCCTCGGGCACCCAGCGCCCGCTCGCACCGTCACGCAACAATCCTTCCAGAAGCTCACTCTCCTCTCCCACGGCGATCCCGGCACCGCGTCCCAATCGCTGGTCGTAGAGGTGCTTCCGTTGCTCCACCGTGCGAACCGCGTAGTTGGCGCCGAACGGCACACGATCGTCGCGAATGCTGAGCTCCACGGGATGGGAGCCAAGGTTCCGCGCGGCGAACGCTGTGCCCACTCGTCCGGCCACACGAACCAGCCACTCGGGTGGCGACCCCTCGAATCGTGGGACGATTGGCCCGCCGAAGAGCGCCGCCTCCGGCCACTGCCGCACCGCATTGGCGTACGCCACCAACCACTGCGCGTCCACCACGCAATCGTCGTCGGTCCAGAGTACGTACGACGCACGCAATGCATGAACGGCCGCGTTCCGCGCGCACGCGAGGCCGGGAGTCGGCTCGTGCACGGCGCGCAAGGGAAGTACGTCCCGGAAGTCCGCGATGACGGATGCCGTGCGGTCGAGGCTGCCATTGTCGACCACGATCACCTCCCAGTCCTCGTGGCTTGGGAGCGCGCACGCGACCAGCGACTCGAGCAATCTCTGCAACTCGGCCGCGCGGTTGCGAGTACACACTGCGACACTCAACAGCATGACGACAACTCTTCGACGTGGCGCTCAACATCCCCGGGCCCGTCGGCCCACCGCATGAGCGTTGCGGTCGAAGTCCATGTGTCCACGAACCCCCTGAGCTTACCGTTGCGGTCTCCGAGAACGACGTGCGGTACGCCGAGCAACAGCGCCAGGATGTGTCCATGGAGTCGATCGGTCACGACCACTCGCGCAGACCGCAGCAGCCGACAGCCACGTCGCATCCGCTGGCGTGCCACGTACGGCTCGCACGCGGACAGAAACGCCCGCGAAGCACGATCCCCGACCGATGGCGCGCGCGTCGCGCTGATTCGTCTCGCAAGCCGGTTGGCGACAGACCGTGTGTAACGCATCAGCGGAGTCTCGACCTCGTGCACCCAGTCTACTGCGTGCGCCGCCGAGCCGCGTTGGGGGTCATCGGACTCATGGTCGGTGCGCTGTAGCCGGATCGTTCCTTCGGCACGGGCAGACGCACGCTCCCTGCGGAGACACCGCTCCACTTCCGCCGAAAGACTGAGCGCGAGATCCGGGCAGAGAGCCGCGCGACAGCCCAGGCTGGACCTCGCCAACTCGAGGCTGGGTGCATCGCGCACCAACACGGTGAAGTTCCGATGGCGTGCGAATGTCGCTCGCGCCGCTTTGATCGAGGATGGATGATCGAAATGGATCGTTTGAGGAAGCTGGACGATTGCATGGTCAGGGAACTCTCGCACCACCCGCTCACGAAATGCCTGATGCGCCGGCCACAGGTCACCGAAGTTCCCTCCTCCCGCGAGCAGGATCGTCCCCGATGGCATGGAACGGCGCAGCATGCGCTCGTCGAACGTGTGCTGATCGCTCGTGTACGCCAGCCGGCCGTACCCCGACGCCGACAGGCACGCGTGCGCTCCGAGCCAGATCGCACTGTCCCCCGGGTTGGCGTAGGTCGGAAAGTCGAGAAGCGCCACCGGACCTGGAGCGATGGTGCGGGCGACCGTCGCAACCACCCACTGGCGTAGCGAATCGCGCAGGACGTCGTCACTCATTCCGCCTCCGACGGTCGGACATGCGGATCGAGCCATACCCGTCCCGCAGATCCATCACCACCGACCACGGAGATCATCATCGACGGTCCGCGGAACCAGTCGCGGTGCGCGGCGCGATCCCACGCCACGCCCATCAGTCGATAGGTCCCCGGTCCGAGGTTGAGTGTCATGGACACATCGAGAGAGAATGGACCGGCGGCGGGCAGCCGCAGCGCCGCCATCCGTTCGTGGAACAAGCCGACGACCACTTCGTCGGGATGCGACATGACGCGGACGCCGATGGAAAGGTCATGCGGCAGGCTGCCCTCGACTGTGCCGCGCAGCCGCAGATCGACGCGCGTCCCTGCGTGCAGCGCACGGACTCCCACGTCCGACACGTCTTCGAGTCGTCCGAGTGTCACCGGGGGTGCGTCACTCGTGATCGGATCTCGGAGATGGACTCCCTCGATGTAGCGTTCGACGCATTCGAGTGCCGGTCCTTCGAACGCGACGGTGCCGTGCGACAAGAGGATCGCGCGAGTACACAGCGCCGCGACGCGTTCGAGCTGGTGCGAGACGACGATGGCGGGGGTCCCACGCTTGACGATCTCCGAGATGCGACCGAATGCGCGTTGCTGGAAGGCACGATCGCCGACTGAGAGCACTTCGTCGATGAGCAGCACATCGGGTTCGAAATGTGCGGCAATCGAGAATCCCAGACGCGCGTTCATTCCGCTCGAGTAGTGCTTGACTGGCGTATCGATGAATTCCGCACACTCCGCGAAGGCGACGATCTCATCGAAGGACCGCCTGATCTCCGAACGGGGAATACCCATGATCGCGCCTTGCAGAAAGACGTTCTCACGACCGGTGAGGTCCGGATGAAAGCCGGCAGCGAGCTCGATCAGTGCGCCGATTCGCCCGTTCACGGTCGTCCGCCCTCGGTCGGGCCACAGGATGCCCGACAGAACGCCAAGCAGGGTGGACTTGCCCGCACCGTTCGGGCCGATGACACCGAAGACCTCACCCGGCTCGACGGTGAACGACAGGTCACGGAGCGCCCAGAACGACTCCTTCTCATCGGACGTCCCGACTCCACGCCGCATCGTTGCTCGCATGAGAATGGGCACCAGTTCACGCAGCGTGTCGGCACGACGACCGCGCCGGAATTTCTTCCATACGTGCTCCACGACGATCGGGGACTGGCTCATTGAATCAGACCACCCAGTTGCGGAGCATTCGTCGCTCCCAGTCCATCGCGAATCGCCACACAATGGGGAGATCCCGCATCCACCTGAGGATCGCCAGCAGGCGCACGAGGCGAGCCGAACGCACCAGCGACAGATCGACTGCGCGCACGATGTCGAACCGCTCGCATCGCACCGCGAGGTCGCGTACGAACCCGAACTGTGCCGCATCTGTCGCGTCCTTGCAGAACATCCGCTCAGCCCTCTGGGGATCGAGCCGGGCTCGATCGAACGTGGCACAGCCGTGGAGCGCGCCAAGGGCCTCGAGCGCGAGCATGGTCCGGTAGCATCGCTTGCAACGGCCGCAGTTGCTACCGTCTGACGAGACGTAGCAGACACGCAGATGACGCAACGCGAGCGGGAAGGCGGCGATCCACTCGGTCTTCTCTGTGCGCCGGAACTCGGCGCCGTCGTGCAGTACACGCGTCCGGCTCGACGACCACCGCCGGTCGGTCTCAGGGTGCGATCCCCACGGTCGGAGGTCCCTGTTGCTCGCCGACGACGGAATCAACACCGTTCGGAATCCGCGCCCCAGCGCCTGCGCGACACCTCCGAGCGCGGCCCCGTGCGAGACACGGGTCCAGTCAGTCTCGCCGAACGCGGTCAGACGAAGATTCGTCACCGCCGCAATCAGCGTCCGTCCAAGCTCGTGCGCCACAGCGCCGTTCGCCGCGAGCGCGCGATTCCAGGCGACTTCGTTCCGGACATCGATGTCCAGTCCCCAGACGAAGATGTGCGTGTCGATGGCTGGAAGCGCCGGCATCGCCGGCTCGGCGTGCTTCAGCGCGGTGTAGAATGAGTCCACTCCGCCGGAGAAAAAGGAGGCGACGCCGCCTTCCGTGGCAGGCGCTTCGTGCACCGTCGCATCGATTCTCGGTACGCTCAGATTCGGGTACCACGAGCTCCAAATGTGCATGACCTCACGGACGTTGGCCAGGAGCACACCATCGACCGGCGCATCCAGTCGGAGGGTCTCGCCACGCGTGGCCGCCAGCGGTGCCAGCCATGCGAGCCACGGATCCCCGGACGTCACGAGCACCGACGCGTGCGCGTCAGGTACGTCGAGCCAGTACTCTTCGCTGCTCAGGGGGCCAGGTTCGTCGTACTCCACACGGGCTTTCAGGCGCGTCCAGTGTGCCTCGCGAGGCGACTCCACGATCTCCGGGATGTGCACGCGCATCGTCAGGCGATTTCGGCGAAGCGTCGCTCGGCTCGGCGGAAGACCGACCACGCACCGATGAGCAGTACGACGGACCCGATGGCGACGGCGTAGAATTCACGATTCGGCACGTGCCCGCGCACCAGCACATCCCGGTACGCCTCGATCACCGGTGTCAGGGGATTCCGCGCAAGCCACCAGCCCATCTTCCCGCCCACGCGCTGGACGGGATAGACGACGGACGTGGCGAACATGAGAACGCCGAGGAGCACGTCGAGCATGTGACGGACGTCCCGCCAGAGGAGGTTCGCCGGCGCGAGAATCAGTGCGAGAGCGGTCGTGAACGTGATGTGCACGATGACGACCATCGGTAACAGGACGATCGTCCAACTGAAGGCGATGCCGTGAAACAGCATGAGCGCGCACGCCAGCATCATCGCGACCGCGAAGTCGAGCGACGCGGTGCACACCGCCGCCAGCGGAAGTACTTCGCGCGCGAAGCGCAGCTTCGTGACGAGGACGGCATTCGAAGACAACGAACTCGTCGCCTCGCGGAGTGCGGTGGCCGTGAGCGTCCAGGCTGCCAATCCCACGTAGGCGTAGACGGGATATGGCATCCCTACCTGGAGCACCACAATCCGGTTGAACACCAGCGCGAAGATCAGCATCTGGACCAGCGGAGCGGCAACGGCCCACGCGACGCCGAGCACCGGCGTGCGGTAGCGCACGATCATGTCGCGTTCAACCAGCGCCCGCAGCAGTCCGCCGGCTGCGCTGAGCCCGCGCCACCCGCTTGCCCGGTACCACACTGAGGCTGATGGCATTCGCATCTGACCCGTATTGTAGCGCCGTCACAGGGGTCTGGCCATCGAGCGGCGCGCCAGCCCTGCGTCTGACGCTGGCCGTGCGGCGTTGGGATTCGTGCGGAGCGTGGAGCGCTGGCGGTGGCGTGCTTCCAGCGGCACCTTCGTGTGTGGTTCCGACCGAGCCGGTTCCGCGCGGTCCCACTCTCCGCACCGAGGCGCCACATCGAACTCCCAGTCCATCGCGTGCTCCTGACGGACCGAGGCGACCGCGATTCAGAGCCTGGATGGCCACCCGACTCTCATCGAGCTCGCGGGGCATGACGACTCCGCCGGCACCGCAGGAACCACTGGCCGGACTCGTTCCGCTCCGGAGACCTCACTTCGAGATTCGAGGCGGGCTTGCCTACTTCCTGATCTCGGGCCGCCCTCACGCGCAGCTTGACCACGTCGATCAGGTCGTGTGGGACTCGATCGACGGCCACGCCACGGTTGCCGACCTGGAAGGAGTCATCGCGGGTGCCGAGGCGTGCGTGCACCGATTCCTCGCGCTTGGAATCTGCGAAGTCGCACCCGCCGACTTTCCCCGGCACCGACGGCGGATCCTCGTGATCGAACCGCACATGGACGACGCGGCGCTCAGCGTCGGCGGACGGATGTGGGCGCTGCGCAACGAGTGCGAGTTCACCGTCGCCACGATCGCCAGTCGATCCAACTTCACGAGCTACCATTTCCTCGATCGAGACTTCTTCGACGTTCCCACGGTCTCGAGCCTGCGCGCCGCCGAGTCTGCGATCGCGCTCCGTCTCCTCGGCGGACACCACGTCACACTGGGCGAATCCGAGGCGCCGCTTCGATTCCGCCCGGGAAACTGGTCCCTCGCATGGTATCGCCGCCACCGGAAGCTCGTGGACGCATTCATTGGTCATTCGTCGACGGATGAGGAGCTCGCGACATGGGCAGCGTCGATCGAGCGCCTGATTCTCGGCAGCGATGCCGAGGAGATCTGGCTGCCACTTGGCGTCGGATCGCACACCGATCATGAGCTCGCCCGTGAGGCATGCCTGCGCGCGATCCGTCGTCGCCCCGGCCTCGAGCGTCAGGTCGCACTTTCCTTTTATGAGGAGGTCCCGTACTCGACGCAGTTTCCCGGTCATACGGAGGCGATCCTGAGCGCATTGACGGCCGCCGGTGCAACGCTGGACGCGAGGCGCCACGACATCAGCACCTCGATCGACGGGAAGCTGCGCCTCGTCTCGCTGTTCGGCTCTCAATTCAAGCCCGGATACATGATTCCGCGCGTTCTCGCGGCAGCGCGTCAGGCCGCCGGTCCAACCGGCGGCCTGAGTGAATTGACGTTCGCCCTCACCGCCATGCCGGCCGCGGTTGATCCTGTCGCGATCCACTCGGCACGCGCCGAACTCGAACGGGTGATGACGGCACTTGTCCCGTGGTACGACCGTCATCGCTCCGTGACGAGAGTGCGAATCCTGTCACCGGTGCCGATCGGACGGTGGAAGGACGACATGTCCCTCCTGCTGTCGGCGTTCCCCCATGCGTCGTTCGAGGTCCATGGTTCCTCCGAGTACGCGGAAGAGGCCGAGGCCTTCGTTTCACCGCGCATCACCCAGCGGATCGTGTTCGGTAGAGAGCGCGCCTGGTTGGCGCGGCTCTGCGCCGTGGCGATCGCTCCGCCCGCGCCAACCATTCTCCTCACTGGTGAAGCCCTGCGTCCGCTCACGCCGATCGCTCGTGCGGCGTTCTTCCGCTCGGATCCGCTGATTGCGCCGCGAATGCATCACGTGATCGCGGCGCTCCGACGTATCACGTCATCGTAGGTGCGCATCCGGGCGTCCCATGAGTGGTGGGCGAGGATGTATCTCACGCCGGCGTCGCGATCCCAGTCCGCGCCTGCCGCGCTGAGCACCTCTGCCGCCATCCGATCCATGTCGTCGCTCGGCACCACGCGTCCAAGACCCGATTCGCGCAGTACGTGATCGTTCGGGAACCCTGACTCGCTCACGGTCGGCAACCCGGCCCGCAAGTAGTGATAGATCTTGGTACTCTCGTTGTTGTGCATGAAAGCGCCAGCCGACACGACGATGCCGACGTCGGCGTGGTACATGTGCTGCCACGACAGGTCATAGGGAACAGCGCCCAGGTTCGTCACGAATCGAGGGTCCAGCCGGTCCACATGTCCCGGCCCGGCGAACAGCAGACTCGCACTGGGTGCAAGTCGTCGGCCCAATGCGTTGAGCTTGTCGACGAGGACGCGATTCGCTTCCGGCTGCGCGCGGCCGTAGATGTTGCCGGAGAAGAGCACTCGGGTCGTTCCGCGCTTCGGAAGCGGGTCCTGTCCCAGGGGCGGAATGTTCGCCGCGGCGGCACCCGGCACCAGCAGATGTCCGTCCCGCGCTCCGTGGTTCTGCGCCCAGAGGTCTTGCGCCGGCCGGGAGAGCAGTGTGATGTACCGGGCGCCCGCGTGGATCTCACGCTGCGTCTCGAACATCTGCTCGCGAATGCGACCGTAGAAGTAGATTCCGGGCATGTCCGCTGCCCCGACCACGGAACCGAGCTTTGCGATGATGAACGGGTGCTCGGTGCCGTGATATCTCCTCAGTGTCTCCCAGCCCTGATGAAAGTTCGTCTCCACCACGTCGTACTCACCCCAGCGAACTCGCGAGATCGGAACGCGCCGCACCCGCTCCGACAGCACCTCGGGAGAGCGGCCGAACTGCAGCCGGAGCTCGGCCGTCGCGATGTCGACATCATGGCCGTACCGCGCCAGCGCGTTCGCAGATTCGATCATCTGGATGCGCGCCATGTCGAGCGGCTTGGCGATGCCGAGCCGCTCCCGATTGTAGACCATCACGATCCGCGCCATGACGGAGTATCGCGCACGGCGCCGTGGCGCGATAGTATCTCTCGCACGAGGCGACCGCGCACATGTGCGGCATAGGAGGATACCTGCTGCGCCGGTCGTTGGCGCATGCGCCGTCGCTCATCGGACCGATGCTGGACGGCCTCCGACATCGCGGCCCGGACGATGAGGGCGTGGCGCTGGCGAATCGTTCGACCGGGAGCCTCGCGGAGTTCAGTACGCCAGGCACCGTGCCGTCGGTCCGGGACCGACTGGAAGCCCTCCAGGCTGACGGAAGATACGACCATGACCTGGCGCTCGTTCACACGCGCTACGCCATCGTTGACGTGGGCGATCGGGCGCATCAGCCGTTCCGCAGTCGGGATGGGACGGTAGTGGGAGCGTTCAACGGCGAAATTTACAACTTCGTCGAGTTGCGTGACGAACTCCGCGCGCTCGGTGTCGCGTTTCGCACGTCGAGCGATACTGAGGTGCTCGTCGAAGGATATCGCGTGTGGAAGGACGATCTCTGGCGCCGCCTGAACGGGTGCTGGGCGGTGGCGCTCTACGACGCCAGGAGCCGGACGCTCGTGCTCTCCCGCGATCGCATGGGGGTCTGTCCGCTGTACTACCGTGAGACGCAGGAGGGCTTCTTCTTCGCCAGCGCCATCCGCCCGCTCCTCGCGCTGGTCCCTCGAACCCAGACGCTCGATCGCGATGCGGTGCGCGGATTCGTCGCACACGGCATCAAGGATTTCGATGCCGCGACCTGTTATCAGGAGGTCCGATCCGTCCCGCCGGCGGCGGTCCTCCGATTCGCCCAACATGTCCACCGGGTCGCGGATGCTGAGCGCGTGGACTTCTGGCGTCACCCGCAGGTGCGATTGACCGCGAAAGATCTCTCGCTCGGCGAGGCCGCGTCGCATCTGCGTGCTGCGTTGTTCCGTGCGGTGGAGCTGCGGCTCAGGGCCGATGTGCCGCTGGCGTTCGAACTCAGTGGTGGCCTCGACAGTTCGTCGATCGTCGCGGCTGCTGCCACGCTCCGCCCAGGTCCGATCCGCACGTACACCATCTCTGTGCCCGGCAGCGACGAGGAGCCGTTCGCGCGTACGATGCGTACTCGCTGCGCACTCGACTACCGCGTCCTGCGCGGGGACGCGGATCGCTTCGACGACGACGGACCGCGCTTTGACGATCTGATGGAGGAACCGTATCACTCGCCGAACTGCTTCACTGCGTGGCAGATGCGTCGCGCCATGAAGGCCGAGGGAGTCTCGGTGGTGCTGTCCGGCTCGGGCGGGGACGAAACGCTCTCAGGATACGAATACGAATTTTGGCCAGCTGCTGCCGAAGAGTTGTGGCGGCTCGGGCACCGCTCGGCGGTCCGGCGACACGCGTTCGCGATGCGATTCGGGAGTCGAGCCCGCGCTCGGCTCACGATCGCCGAGGGAATCGGTGGCTTACGGCGTCGGTTGGCAGCAGGGCGCACAGGTGAGCCACTCGCCCTGCCCGATTCCGCCGCGACCGGGGCGGGAACACACGCCGCCCGCTACTCGTCGCTCGCCTTCCACGAGCGCGCGCTCTACCAGTTCACCGTGGCGCAGCTCCCATACTACCTCCGGAGCGGCGATCACCTGACGATGTCCATTCCGCTCGAGCATCGGCTCCCCTTCCTCGACGTCGATGTGGTCGAACTTGGACTCCAGCTTCCGGTGGAGTATCTCTACCGGGACGGCTGGTCCAAGTACGTCCTTCGACTCGCGATGGCGCCATTCCTCCCGGCGGCGATCGTCTGGCGACGGGACAAGATGGGGTTCCCCTTTCCGTTGCGCGCATTCCTCGACCGCCACAAAGAGGCATTCATGGCTGACTGCCTGCGCGCGCGCGACGCCGGCGTGAGTGATTTCTCACCCCGCGACTGGAATCTCCACCTGAGCACGGATCCGAACGGCTTGTGGCGCTCGATCTCGACCGGCAGATGGCTGACGCCGGGATGAACCGCTCGGGTCTCGCTCATTCGCCCGCGCCCACACCTCCTGTCGCGCTCTTCCTCACGCGCAACCTGCTCACTGGTGGCGCTGAGCGCGTCTTCCTGAACTTCGTGAACAACGCACGTGCCGTGCGGCCGGTCGTCGCGCTGCTCGAACGCAAGGGCGGGATGCTGAGCGAGTTGCGGAACGACGTGCCGTGCGTGGCACGTGACGATCACCGCCACCTGCACGCCCGTATCGCGCAGATGGCCACGGGCATTCCCGGCGAGAGCTTCGCGCGGCTCGGGCTCGAGTGTCTGTGGCTCGACCGCGTGCTGCGGACCACCGTGGCAGAAGTGGTCTCCTCATTCCTGATGCGCGCACACATCGTCGCGCTGCTGACGAAGGTCCTGCTTCGGCCGCAGATGCCGGTGGTGCTGAACATTCACGAACACTTGTCCGAGTCTGAACGGTTCTTTTACCCGACCAACCGTGACAAGGCGATGTCGCGATGGGTCATCCGGAACCTCTTTCCGAAGGCCGATCGCATCGTCGTGGTCGCGGACGCAGTCAAGCGCGACCTAGTTGCAACTCACGGACTGCCGGCGGGAATGATCGATGTGGTCAACAACCCGCTCGACATCGAGCACATCAGGGCCAAGGCCAAGGAGCCACTCGACCCGTCCTGGGCGACGGCGCCGGGTCAGCACTGCATCGTTGCCGTGGGACGACTCGTGCATCTCAAAGGGTACGACCTGCTCCTGCAGGCCTTCAGCCGGTTGCGCGCCACGTGCGATGTGCGCCTCATCCTCGTCGGAGACGGCATCGACCGCGGGATGCTCGAAGCGCTCACGGCCCGTCTCGGCCTGCAAGATGCCGTCACTTTTGCCGGACACCGAGACAACCCCTGGCGCTTCATGGCCCGTGCCGACGTGATCGCGGTCACGTCGCGCACCGAAGCGTTCCCGTGCGTGATCGCCGAAGCGATGGCGATCGGCGTGCCCGTGCTCGCCACCGACTGCACCGGTGGAGTCCGTGAGCTTCTGCAGGAGGGAAACTGCGGGCTGATCGTCCCATCGGAAGACGTCGATGCGATCGCACGCGGACTTGGCAGACTCCTGTCCGACGCAGGGCTCCGATCCTCGTTGACCGAGCCGGCGCGCGAGCGCGTTCGCGCGTTCGCTCTTCCGGAGGTGCAGAGGCGCTATGAATCCATCCTGACAGGCATGATGGCGTCGCGGCCGACGTAGGCCAGACCGAGGAGCAGCAGTGCATGCGTCCTGAGTGCCCCTTTTCCGAAGAGCGTACCCCCGTTCGAGGCGAGGCGCCCTCGCACGAGGTTGCACCGCATCCACCACTGGCGCCATCGACGGGCCGACACCCCTTGGCTCGCTCCGCCGGCGTGCACGCGCCGGACGTACAGCAGTTCCGGGACGTGAGCGAAGCGATAACACCCGGCCACACGCAGGGCCATTTCGTAGTCCACTGCCCATGGAAGCACCTCGTCGAATCCGCCAACCGTCTTGAAGACGGCTCGCCGGTACATCCTGAGGGCACTCACCACCATGCCGAAGACCACGAGTTCTCGAGGGTGGTCGATGGGTGGCGACCGATGGCGCGCGAAGAACGCACGCCACGCCTCTATCGCGGCCGGGGAAGTGACGCCGTTGCTGTTCACTTCGTAGAAGTCGCAGTACGCCTGGCCAACCCCGTCGTCGCCGATGACCGCCGCCGCGAGCCTCGCGAGCGCGCCGGGGAGTATCATGTCGTCGGCATCCACATGGGCGAGCAGCGGGGCTGTCGTGTGCTCGATCACACGATTGTGACAGTATCCGATACCGCGGCGCTCCGTGTTCTTGAGCACCCGCACTCCGCGGTCGGCGTATTGCGCCGCGATCTCACCCGTTCCGTCCGTCGAAGCGTCGTCCACGATGACCAGTTCGACGACGACATCCGTTTGCGCCAGCACGCTGTCGATTGCGGCCGCGATGAACTGAGCCGCATTGCGCGCGGGCATCGACACCGCGACACAGGGTAGCGCGTTGGTGTTCGTCACCAGATCCCGAGGCGCACCAGTTCGACTTCGGCCATCCAATCGATGCGCGCCCAACGGGAGATTGCCTCGCAGGCAGCGACGCTCTCCGCCGAAGGGGTGAGGGCATCGGCCGGGAGGAGCCGTAGCGCGGCCGCGTGCGTCGGGAAGCTTCGAATCAGCTCGAACGACCGGCAGCGCGCCTCGAGCATGGGACGCAGTTTCACCTGCTGTCCGTCCATGTGCGAGAGCAGGACCGTCTCCACCTTCTGTTCGCGGAGCCACGCGATGAAGCGGTCGGGATCGCGCTGCAGCAACGCATCCTCCTGCCGCACCAACTGGCGGCCGGAGAGTACGAAGACCGTCGGAGCCTTCGCGGCGAGCAATGGCGTCGTTGCTGGCGCAAGGCGCGCGACTTCATCCACTGTTGCGAAGAAGTCGCGTTGCTTATCGCTCACGCACCAGAGCGACCGCCTGGCGTCGACGCTGCGATCGCAGCTGGTGGTCTCCCTGTGCCGCGCGCGCATGGGCGGCACTGTGATGATCGTCAGGAGGAGCGCCACGGCGGCCGTCACGATCGCACCGCGCTGCCGGTGTCCCGCGCGCGCACCGAGACTCCATCCACCAGCGAGCAGGAGCAGGACCAGCAGCGGCAGGAGCGGCACGAGAAGACGCGGGAACCAGTAGGGCCACAGCGCCATCACTGCGGCGTACGCTGCGAGAAACAGCACCCCGACGCGTTGGCGACGCACCAGCCAGAGCGTCCCCGCAGTGCCGAGGGCGAGCGTCAGCGCGAGCCCCAGCAGGTTGTCGATCGGCGTGCCGGGCACGGCTGGCTGTTCGAGGACCACTGGCACGGCGCGAGTGAGGTATGCGGGGACGTTCCGCACCACACGCTCTGCGAGCAGCATCCCGAGCGGTGGCGGTGCCACGGTCGACGCGTACATCGCGTCGGCGATGTAGGAGGAGCCCGCCGCGAGTCGTGGCGCTCGTACGGTCCAGACGAGCCAGCTGCCGACGGTGAGAGCCGACGCGGCGCCGAGCAGTGCCACGGCGCGCCAGCGACGCTCGAGCATCCACTCGATCAGCAGAGCGGCGATCAGCGCCACGCCGATGCTGCGCGTCAGCGACGCACCGATCGCACAGGCCCCCGCGAGCACGAGCCGTCGGTCTGAGCGCCCCCCCACCGGGAGTGCGACGAGTGTCGCGAGAACGAGCGCCGTGAACACCGGTTCGGTCATCGAGTATCCGGCCGCATGCACGAGGCTCGGATTCGGCGCGAGGACCATGAGCGTCGCGACACCCAGCCAGGGCGCGATCCGTCCGGCGAGGACCGCCGTGAGCGCGAGCGCCACGACCGACGCGAAGATGTTGAGGCCGATGACGCGCGGCAGTTCCTCGATCCCCGTCGCTCCGATCATCGCCAGCAGCAGTGGATAGACCGGCGGGTACATCGCATGCGTTGGCGTGCCGACTGACCACAGTTCGCGATACGTCCCATCGCGTAGCGCACTCGCCAGGGAGAGGAGGACCGCGTCGTCGCCGGCAGTGCTGATCATCGGAATCCGCTCGGTCCACGCGAGCCACGCGTGGAGCGACAGTGCCAGGGCCGCCGCGGCGAGCGCCGAGGCGCTCCAGCGCGGCGGCGAGAGCGGCACGGGGGGGCGCGTGACGATCGCCCATGCCGCACCGAGGGCGGCCACGCAATGATGGATACACTGCAGTGGCGCGGCCCGCACCGCGAACCATGCACCGCGACTCCGCGCAAAGAAGGCGAAGAGCTGCGCGTTGCCCAGCACCATCGCCACCGCGGCGGCGACCGCCAGCAAGACGATCGGCACCGAACGCGTGACCAAGGCCAGCGGGGCGGCGAGCATCGTGATCGCCGCGCACGCGGTCAGGAGCTTGTGGTGAAGGCTCAGGTTGAGTGGTGCATGGTCCAGGCCCGCGCCGCGCTCGAGTAACAGCCGTGACCACGGCACCGCCCGGTCGGCGAAGTCGGTGCGCAGCATCCCGGCGAGCGTGAGCCGCTTCAGGTGCGTGCCCGTCAACGATGGCTCCAGCCTGATCCGCCCGCCGGCGTCGCGCAGGCGATAGCCGAGCGCGATGTCCTCCACCTGCGGTCGCGGGAAACGCGCCGCGTCGAACCCGCCCACCGCATCGAACGCGTCGCGCCGCACGATGCCGCAGCCGGCCCAGAAGGTCTCGGCCTCGCCGGCGTTCGCGTGGTGGACGAAGTGGTGGAGCAGGTTCCGGTACTGCGAGACCAGGCCATCATCTGCCGGGTGCTCGTCGTAGGAGCCGAAGGCTGCTGACAGCGTCGGGTCGGCCGTCATGAGCTCCATGAAGCCGCGCAACGTGTGCGGTGCGACGACCACGTCAGCGTCGACGAAGAGAAGCAGCGGGGCGCGTGAGGCCTGCGCGCCGACGTTGCGTGCATGGGCAGGTCCGCGCGGGCCATCCTCCACGCGCAGCACCCGGTCCGCGCTCGTCGCCACTTGCGCCACCGAGCCGTCGGTGCTGCCGTCGTCGACGATCACCAGCTCCCAGCGGTCGCGCGGCAGGTCGCTCGCGACGAGTCCGGCGATGCAGTCCCCCAACATCGGGCCGCCCTGATGCACCGGGACGATCACCGACACGACCGGGACCGATCGCCCTGTCGCCGCCGCGTCACCCACCGGCCGGTCGGTCACACCGCGGCGGCGCCCAAGGAGGGCGGCATCAGGCGCTGCTCCTCGTGGTAATCGAAGTCGGTGTTCACCGCCCACACATCGCGCGGATCATGGCCGAGCATGTTGTCCAGCGCCAGCATCGCCGTGTACATCGAGTGATCCTGGTTGTTGTACTTGTGCATCCCGTTGCGGCCGACGGTGTGCAGGTTGGGCACACGATCGATGAAGGCACGCACCCCGTCGAGATGTGCGCGGTACTCGGCGTCATACACCGGGTACGCCTTCGGCATCCGGACCACCGTCGCGTCAGCGAGCGCCGCGCCCTTCGTGAGGTCGAGCGCCCCAAGCTCGCGAAACGCCATCGCGATGAGGGCCTCGTCGGTCGAGCCCCACAGGTCGTCGTCCTCGAAGCAGAAGTACTCCATCCCCAGGCAGGTGCGACCCGGCACGGGCACGAGCTCGGCGCTCCAATTGTTGAAGTTCTGTACGCGTCCAACCCGCACGCCGGGGGAGTGCACGTAGATCCAGTTGTCGGGGAAGAAATTTTCGCCCTCGAGGATCAGCGCGACCACGAGGAAGTCGCGATACCGCAGGGCATTTGCGGCGTCGCGGGCTGTGGCGGGAGCCTGATCGCCGAACGCACCGACCAGTGTGCGCAGATCGGTCGTCGAGACCACGTGCTCGGCCTCGATCCGGACCGACTCCCCGGCATGGTCGGCCACCACGGCCGTCGCGCGACCATCGCTGAGTTCCACGCGATGCACGTGATGCTCCATGAGCACGCGCCCGCCCAGCGCTTCGAGCTTGTCGCGGCAGGCCTCCCAGAGCTGACCGGGGCCGAGTCGCGGATAGTGGAAGTTGTCGATCAGCGACTTGATCCCCGCGTCGCGGTTGGTGAGCGACGTCGCCGAGAGTACCGCTCGCGCGAGCGAGAGCCCCTTGATGCGCTGTGCCGCCCATTCGGCGCGGATCTCGGTGCAGGGGATCCCCCAGACCTTCTCGGTATACGTGCGGAAGAAGATCTCGTACAGCCGACGCCCGAATCGCGTGACGACCCATTGCTCGAATGTGTCCTGCACCGGTTCAGGGTTGAACCAGGAGTAGGCGTAGCTCGCGACGATCCGCACGGAGTCGACCGGGCCGAGGCCAAAGAAGGCGTTGAGCGGCCGCAGCGGATAATGGAAGTACTTGCCGCCATAGAGGATTCGCGACAGGCGGGGCACTTCGATGAAGGGCTCACCGAGCAGTTCTTCCCAGAGCTCCTGCACGCACGGGATCTTCGTGAAGAAGCGGTGACCGCCGATGTCGAATCGATATTCCTTGTAGCGCGCCGTCTGGGAGATCCCGCCGACCATGTCGGTCCCCTCGAGGACCGTGACCACGAAACCGCGCTTGGCGAGCAGGTAGGCCATCGTGAGGCCGGCGGGGCCGGCACCGATCACCACGACACGATCACCTGGGGCGAGTCGGCTTATTGTGCGCGCAGCGGGCGGGAGGTCGGAACCGTCTCGGTGATCGGATGCCATTGGCTTGGAACCTAACTCTGACCCCGAAATGAGAATGGGCAATGGGAGTAGTCGGGTTGCTGCGCTCGTGGCGCTTGCCGAGTACGACCCCTGATCGACCCTGATACTTGCGTCCGTTACATCAGACGCGCTGGCGTCGACTTGGGCAACCATCCGGCGGCAGGCCGCCCGCGACGTCCCCGCACGACGGCTGGCCCGACCGAGGCCGCCCGCCGCTCCCGCGTCGCCCCGAAGCAACGCGATCCGAACAGCCACAGGGTGCGCCAGCGCGGCGGAGCGCACGCCCACTTGCCGCCGCGCGCGAGGACAGCGACGGCGGCCTATACTCAACCTGCCCCGATTGAATTTCTTATCCCCGGTGGGTCGGTCTGCTGATCCGCACCGATCGTCGTGTCACTCAACGTCAGGCCCGGTCTCGGAGGCAGTGTCACGTTGCATGCTGAATCGTGAAGCGCATGACTGACATCGGCGAGCACCTCGCCACGGCTTTCGCTGGTCGCTACCGCATCGAGCGCCAACTCGGCGAAGGCGGCATGGCCACCGTGTATCTGGCCGAGGATCTGCGGCACGACCGCAAGGTGGCGGTCAAGGTGCTTCGGCCCGAGCTCGGCGTCATGCTCGGCGCCGACCGGTTCCTGCAGGAGATCAAGACGACGGCGCGACTCCAGCACCCGCACATCCTGCCGCTGTACGACAGTGGCAGCACGGCCGCAGTGCAGGGCGATGCTGGGCTGCTGTACTACGTCATGCCGTACGTGGAAGGAGAGACGCTCAGGGCGAAACTCGAGCGCGAACAGCAGCTCGGCATCGACGAGGCCGTCAGCATCGCGACGGAGGTCGCGGACGCGCTGCAGTTCGCGCACGAGCAAGGGGTCATCCACCGGGACATCAAGCCCGAAAACATTCTTTTGCGCAACGGTCGCGCGTTCGTCGCGGACTTCGGTATCGCGCTGGCGGTGAGCGCAGCGGCCGGCGGCCGGATGACGGAAACGGGCCTCTCGCTCGGTACACCGCACTACATGTCGCCCGAACAGGCGACAGCGGACACACACATCACCAACCGGTCCGACATCTTTTCGCTCGGCTGCGTGCTGTACGAACTGCTGACGGGTGAACCACCGCACACCGGCCCATCGGCGCAGGCGATCATCCTGAAGATCGTGGCGGACGCGGCTCGACCAGTCACGGAGTTGCGCAAGGCGGTTCCGCCGCACGTCGCTGCCACCGTCGCAAAGGCATTGGAAAAGCTGCCGGCGGATCGTTTCGACAGCGCGAAGGCATTTGCCCACGCGCTGCGCGATCCCGCGTTCAGCTGGCCGATCGTCGCGCCGACGAACGCTGCGGCCACGATGCCGTCCTTGCGTCGCGTTGTCGTGCCCGCATTGCTGGCCGTCACCCTGCTGACCGCGGCGGTCGGGGCATGGGGCTGGATGCGCCCGAGCGGCACCACGTCGGTCGCACGTTACACGACGACGCTCGGCGCGGCGGGTGCCCTCGACGGGATCACGTTCGGGATCGAAACGGCGCTCTCACCGGACGGATCGGCACTGGTGTTCCGCAGTCCGCTGACCGGCCCCGGCCAACTGTTCATGAAGCGCCGAGATGAAGTGGAGGCGCGGCCGCTGGCCGGCACGGAGGGCGGCTCGGGTCCCTTCTTCTCGCCCGACGGCGCGTGGATCGGATTCGTCGCAGACGGCCGACTGAAACGAATCCCGAGCACGGGTGGAGCTTCGCTCACGCTCGCCGACTCCGTCGATGCGACCTACAACCGCGGCGCCTGGCTGGTCGACGGGTCGATCGTCTATTACGACGCGCCGACGCGCACGCTCCTCCGCCTCCGTGCCGGGGATGCCGCAGCGAGTGTGATCGTGTCGCGTGAGATGCTGGGCGGCCGCTTTCCGTGGTTGCCTTCTCCGCTGCCGGGGTCGCGCGGCGTCCTCTTCACGGCTCATCTCACGCAGTGCCTGGGGCCTGTCAGCTGTCGTCCGAGTCGAGTGTATGTGTACGACGCGCAGAGGGATACCGTTCGTGCGCTGTTCGACGATGCGATCGGTGCCTGGCATGTGCCAACCGGCCACGTGCTGTACCTGACGAGCGCCGGTATCCTGATGGCCGCGCCGTGGGACAACTCGACGCTGGCGACGACCGGGCGTCCCGTGCCGGTGATGGACGGCATTCAGGCACCGGGATTCATGCTCTCGAATGACGGCACCGCGTACTATCTGCTCGGCCACTCCGAATTTGCGCCCGGTCCGGTGCCGAATGCGGCCGTCGTCTGGGTGGATCGTACGGGGCGCGTCGAGCCGGTCGACTCCACCTGGCAGGTCAATACCGGCGGAGGGTACAGCAGTCTGACGGAGATGGACTGGGGACTGTCCCTGTCGCCGGATGGACGGCGCATCGCGCTGACGATGCTGACGGAGCTCGGTACCGACGTCTGGATCAAGCAGCTTCCGACAGGTCCGGTGTCACGGCTCACGCAGCACGCCAGTACCGACCGATCACCCGCGTGGACGCCTGACGGCCGAGCCATCACGTTTCTCTCGGACCGTCCGACCGCGACCGGTTCGGCCGCGAAGGTGCACTCGTTCAACATCTGGGAGCAGGCCGCAGATGGCACCGGCGACGCACGGCTGCTGCGCGCGCAGGATGCGCCGGCCAACGCCTTCCGGAGTCCTGACGGCAAGTGGCTCGTGATTGGCGCAACGAGATCGACGGGGGCTGCAGCGCGAACCGAAATTCTCGCGGCGCGCCCCGACGCCGACAGCGTGGCACGCACACTCGTGGCGTCCGGATCCAACGCATCGGGCGCGGCGCTCTCCCCCGATTCCCGTTGGCTCGCGTACGTCTCGGACGAGCAGGGCACGAACGAAGTGTTCGTCCGCCCGTTCCCGGACGTCGACGGCGGGAAGTGGCAGGTGTCGCGCGGCGGCGGCAGTGCGCCGGTCTGGTCGCATGACGGCCGCGAACTGTTCTACGTCGCCAACGCGAAGATGCATGTCGTGCGCATCGATCCGGGGCGGCCCTTCTCCGCCGAATCGCCGCGCGTCCTCTTCGCCATCCCGGCCGACGTGCGCGCGGGATCACTGGATGGCGGCACGTTTGCGGTCTCACCGGACGACCAGCGGTTTCTGATGGTGCGCGACAACCGGTGGGGGGAAATGGCGGGGACGCCCACGCTGGTGGTGGTGCAGAACTTCTTCGATGAGCTGCGGACGAAGCTGAAGCGGTGAGGCGCGCGGGACGTTCTCGTCGGCGAGCAGCGGGCAAGCAGCGCCCGGCCCCTTCACGCCGCGTCGAACCGGAGGGAGTACAGCGCCTCGTCGTGCAGCACTTGCGCCGAGAAGGCGAACACGGCGCGGAGTGCGTCCGCGCTCAGCGTCGGGTAGTTCTCCAGCACCTGTGCCCGCGTCCAGAATTGGACGGATCGCGAGTATTCCGCATAGCCCCGGAATTCCCCCGGCAACCACCGCCCATCCAGCCTTCTGCTGCCACAGAATCCCCAGCACGCGTTGACCCCCTTCTGCCGAGTCCCGTCACCAAAGTCCATGCCGCGCAACACCTTCGCGCGTCACCCGACGCTCACGCCGGCCCACCCACCTTCGCCACCAACCCGGCCTCGTCGATCACCTCCACCCCCAGACCGCGCGCCTTCTCCAGCTTCGACCCCGCCTCCTCACCCGCCACCAGAAACGTCGTGTTCTTCGACACGCTCGACGTCACGCGACCACCAGCCTTCTCCACCAACGCCGTCGCCTCCGTCCGCGACAACGTCGGCAACGTCCCCGTCAACACCACCGTCATCCCCGTCAACGGGCCCTCGCCCACCGTCACATCCGGCTCCACGGTCTGCACCCGCGCCGCGATCAGCTTCCGCACCAGCACACCCGCTGCGGCATCATCGAAATACTCCCGCACCGACGCCGCAATCACATCGCCGATGCCGCGCACGGCCATGATCTCGTCGACTGAGGCCACCTGCAGCGCCTCGATGCTGCCGAACCGACGCGCCAGCAGCTGTGCCGCCACCGCGCCGACATGCCGGATCCCATGCGCATTCAGCAACCGCGACAACGGCTGCGCACGCGATGCGTCGATGGCCTCGATCAGTTTCGCCGCCGACTTCGCCGCCATCCGCTCCAGCGGCAACACCTGCTCGACCGTCAGCCCATAAAAATCGGCGGCATCCTGCACCAGCCCCGCGGCCACCAACTGCTCGATGCGCGCGTAGCTGAGCCCCCGGATGTCCATCGCATCCACACTGCTGAAGTGCACCAGTGCCTCCAGCAACCGGCCAGGGCAGGCGACGTTCGGGCAGTACAACGCCACTTCGTCGTCATCGCGACGCACCGCCGTGCCGCATGACGGACAGACCGTCGGCGCCTCGAACGGGACCGGCGGGTCGGACTCGCTCCGTTTCTCGGGCACCGGCCCGATCACCTGCGGAATCACCTCGCCCGCCCGCTGCACCAGCACCCGGTCACCCACGCGCAGATCCTTCAACGTGATCAGGTCGAAGTTGTGCAACGTCGCCATGCGCACCGTGGTCCCGCCGATCTCCACCGCCTCCAGCTCGGCGTACGGATTCAGTGACCCGGTCCGCCCCACGTTCACACCGATGCGGAGCAGCGTGGTTTCGGCGATGTCAGGCGCGAACTTCCGCGCGATCGCCCAGCGCGGCACCCGACCGCTGACCTCGCCCAGCTCCTCCTGCAACGTCAGCGCATTCACCTTGATCACGGCCCCGTCGATCGCGAAGTCGATGCTGGCGCGATACTCGCTCTCCACACGCGACGCCCAAGCGTTCACCTCGTCCAGCGTGTGGCAGACCACCCGATGCGGCGCCACCGGCACCCCCCAGCGCTGCAATGCGGCCAGCAGCTCGTCCTGCGACGCGAAGGGCAGGGCCGCCGCACCGTCAGGGTGCACGGCCGAGTACCCGAAGAAACGGAGGGGACGCTTTGCGGTGATGGCAGGGTCGAGCTGGCGCAGGGCACCCGCCGCCGCATTGCGCGGATTGGCGAACACGGGCTCCCCGTCGCGCACGCGCTCCTCGTTCATCGTCACGAAACGGCTGAACGGGAAATACGCCTCGCCACGGATCTCGATCAGCGAGGGCGGCGCGTCGGTCTGCAGGCGCAAGGGCACATCGTGCATCGTCCGCAAATTTGGCGTCACGTTCTCACCCACCGTGCCGCTCCCGCGTGTGGCGCCGGTCACCAGCAGACCGTCCACGTAGGTCAGCGACACGGCGGCGCCATCGATCTTCAGCTCGCAACTGTACCCGCTGTTGCGCACCGCCTCGCCGGCCAGCTTGCGCACACGCTCATCCCACGCCGCCAGCTCCGATTCGTCGAAGGCGTTGTCCAGCGACAGCATCGGCACGCGATGGGTGTGCTTCTGCAGCGCCGACTGCGGTTCCGCTCCGATACGCAGTGTCGGCGAGTCCGCCGTGCGGAGCGACGGATGCATACGCTCGAGCTCCTGCAACTCACGGAAGAGTTGATCGTACGCCCGGTCGCTCAACGCAGGCCGATCCAGCACATAGTACTCGTAGCTGGCGCGCGTGAGCTGTTCACGCAGGTCGGCCGCGCGTAGGGCCTGCGTGTCAGGGATGTCGCTCGGGGGGGGAGTGGTCGGCATGAATCGTGACAGTCACTTGGATGAGGTCGTCGCCGAATCTACTCGCCCGGCCCGTGCGTAGACGCCGGTATCGGATGCACGGGCACATGGGCACGGAAACTGCCCTGCCGGGTATCAGCATGCGTACGACCTGACACCGTATATGGGAGGCTGTGATGATTTACGAAGATGACGAGCTGATCGACGAGAACGGTCAGGAACAGGAAACGGTGACGACGCGCGAGAGCAACGCGGGTACCGTCGCCTTGGCCCTGCTGGCCGGTGCTGCGATCGGCGCGGCCGTGGCCCTCATGATGGCGCCCCGCACCGGGCAGGACATGCGCCGCGTGATCCGGAAGCGGGCGGAGGGGTTGCGCGACACCGCCGGCGGTGTGCTCGACGAGACCACCGAGGAGCTGCGTCGCCAGATCCGTCGTCGCGGCCGTCAGGTCCGACGCCAGATGGAGCGCATGGGCTGAGCCAGCCCGATTGCAACGACCGAACGCGGCGCGTTCCTGCGAAGGGATCGCGCCGCGTTCGGCGTTCGGGGCGTTCGGGGCGGTCGGTCAGCGCAACTTCGCCAACAGCCGCTCGCACTGCTGCTTGTAGCGGCCGTCGTTGAACTCCACCGACGGCATCTGCAGCGCGTCGGAACAGGTGGCCCGCGCCTTCGCCTTGTCGCCGGCGTCGGCGTAGATCATCGCCAGGTCGAGCCGGTGCGTGATGCGCCCGGGATCCACCGAGACCGCCGCTTCCATGTACCGGCGCGCATCGGCCCAGCTGGCCCGGTCGAACACCTTGCCGCCGAGGAAATTGCGGGCCGCAAACCGGGTGATCCCGTTCAGCCGCATGATCTCGGCATTCCAGACGCCCAGCACATGCAGCGCGCCTGCATGCCGCGGATCGATCTTCACGGCCGCCGCCGCCTGATCGTAGATCTCCGTGGCGTACTTCACGCGCTCACGACTGCCCACCGTCTGCGCGGTGCGCCCGAGGGCAACGGAGAGCATGAAATGCCCGTCGGCACCGTTGGTGTTGGCGGCGACGGCGCGCCGCGCGTAGGCTTCCGCCCTGGTATTCAACTCGGTGCGCTGCGCCGGCGTGGTGGCAGCCTCTCCGAGGTCCACCAACTCGCGGGCGGCGCGCCAGAGCAGGTCGTAGTTGGTCGGGGCCGCACCAAGTGCCGCTTCGTAGCGCCCCAGCGCTGCGGTGGCGTTGCGCGCGGCTCGGTCCTGCTCCGCCAGTTCGATCACGGCAGCCGGTGCCTGTGCGTGTGCGGCATCCGGCCGGGCCATCGTGCCCACTGCCAGTGCGACGCCGTGCAACGCAGTGATCACCGCGCGCCATGTTCTCTTCATTCCGGATCCCGTATGGAGTCGATGACCTCGAGGAGCAGTGAACGTACCCCATTCGTCACCAGCTGGTTCGCCGCATGATCCTTCGGGACCTGATCGAACACAAGCGCGACGGCGGACGGCTCACCGAGCGCGAACTGCGTGACGTCGCACTGGCCGCCGCCGCGGGCTCCGTCCCCGACTACCAGCTCGCGGCGCTGCTGATGGCCATCTTCTGGCGCGGGCTGGACGGCGCCGAGACGAGCGCGCTCACCTCCGCGATGCTGGCCACGGGCAGCCAGCTGCAGCGCCCCTCCGGTGCGCCCCCTTGGATCGACAAACACTCGACTGGCGGGGTTGGTGACAAGACGTCACTCATTCTTGCGCCGCTGCTGGCGTCGGTGGGTGTGGCCGTGCCGATGATGTCGGGACGGGGACTGGGACACACCGGCGGGACGCTCGACAAGCTCGAAAGTATTCCCGGCTTCCGCACCGACCTCACACTCGCGCGCGCCGGACAGCAGCTGGCCGACATCGGCTGCGCCCTGATCGGA
Organism: Gemmatimonadaceae bacterium; assembly: GCA_031411975.1. Lineage (GTDB taxonomy): Bacteria > Gemmatimonadota > Gemmatimonadetes > Gemmatimonadales > Gemmatimonadaceae > JACMLX01. The sequence goes on along the minus strand of JANOCB010000041.1, from coordinate 17,306 downwards.
CAGACCGCCGAGATCGCACCGGCCGACCGTCGCCTCTACGCGCTCCGCGATGCCACGGCCACGGTGGAGTGTATTCCGCTCATCGCGGCCAGCATCATGAGCAAGAAGCTGGCGGAAGGTCTCACGGGCCTCGTACTCGACGTGAAACGGGGCAGCGGCGCCTTCCTCCCCGAACTGCACCGCGGACTCGAACTGGCACAGACCATGATCGCGCTGGGCGAGGCGGCCGGCGTGCCGGTGGTCACACTGGTCACGGCAATGGATCGCCCACTGGGCAACGCCTGCGGCAATGCCCTCGAGGTCCGCGAATGCCTCGACACGTTGCGCGGGGGTGGGCCCGAAGACCTCTGGACGGTGACGGAAGCGCTGGCCGTCGAGATGCTGCGGCTCGCGCGCCGTGAGCTCGACGCCACACACGCCCGCACCATCCTCCGCCACGCCATCACCAGCGGTGCGGCGCTGGCGAAGTTCCGGGAGATCGTGGCCGCGCAAGGCGGCGACGTGGCCGCCCTCGACGATCCCGACCGGCTCCCGCAGGCCGCAGTCACGGGCGAGGTCCCGGCATCGCGCGACGGCATCGTCGTCGCCCTGCCGCCGCGGCCGATCGGCCACACCATCATCGCACTGGGTGGAGGCCGGACGTCGGCCGAGGACGTCATCGACTCGTCGGTGGGGGTGGTGTTCCGGGTGCGGGTGGGCGACACCGTCGTGGCTGGCCAGAGCCTGGCGACGGTCCACGCCGCCGACTCCGCAGCGCTCGCCACCGCCTTGGCCCGCTTGCAGGCCATCGTGACGATCGACGACGAGCCCGCCACCCCGCTGCCATGGATCAGTCACCGCGTCACGGCGGCCGGGGTGGAGGACGTTCAAGGTCTCTGACCCCATGATCGCTGAGGACGTTCAAGGTCTCTGACCCCATGATCGCGGAGGACTTTCATGGCGGCTGACCCTACCCTCCGCCCCCCGGTCCGGTGATCTTTGCTCCTGGTCGGCGCATGGCCACCCCGCTGCGCGCTGCCCACCGACCGCTCACACAGCCCTCCTCATGCTCAAGCTTCAGGCCTTTGCGGCACTGGGTGTCGCCATCCTCGCCGTCGCGTTCTACTTCGGCTGGTACTTCGCCGTGATGACGCCGGTGACGCCGGAGACCGCCGGTCTCGACATCGGCTCGTCGAACATTTCGCGCCTCGCCGTCGGGGTGATCTTCACCGCGATCACCGCCGTCGGCATCGTGTTCTTCCGCCAGCTCTGGAACGGCGCCAAGAACCAGCAGCGGTAAGGTGACGCGGCGATCGCGCTGGCTGGTCATCGCTGGCGCGCTCGTCGCAGTCACATCACTCGGCGCGCAGCGTGCCCGGCCGGTACTCGACGGCCGTCGCGTCGTGGAGGCCGCCGACTCGCTCTGGAATGACGCCGTCATCCGCGGAACACGCGACATCGACGGGGCGCCCGGCCCCCGGCACTGGGTCCAGAGTGCCCGCTACGAACTGCACGCCACGCTCAGCCCCTCCCTGCGATCACTGCAGGCCGAGGGGCTGTTGCGGTATCGCAACCGCTCACCGGATACGCTGGCTGTCGTCGCGCTGAGCCTCGCGCAGAATCTCTTCGCACCGAACGCCCCGCACGACGAGCCGGTCCCGGTCACCGGCGGCGTCATGCTCGACGGGTTCTGCATCGCGCGACTCACGCACGCGCCGGCACATCGGCTGTGCGGCACCGCGCGCGACGACGTCACCGCAGACCTGCGCGTGGATTTCACGGTGGCATGGCTCACACTGCCGGTGCCGCTGCTGCCCGGTGATTCGGTGGACGTGCGCGCACGCTGGCATTTCAGCATTCCCACCGAGGACGCGCCGCGCATGGGCAGCGATGGCAGCGTGGCGCTGCTGGCCTACTGGTATCCGCAGTTTCGTGTGTACGACGACGTGGCAGGGTGGGACGCCGATCCGTATCTCGCCACCGGCGAGTTCTACATGGATCACGCCGACTACGACGTGCAGGTGACGGTGCCGTCGGCGATGCTGGTGGCGGCCACCGGCGTGCTGCGCAATCCGGAGTCGGTGCTCACGCCGCAGGCACGCGAGCGGCTGCAGCATGCCGCACGCAGCCAGGTAGTGGTGCCCATCGTCTCCGACAGCATGCGTCGCGCGCACGGCGGGACACTGCCCGGCGCCACACTCACTTGGCGGTTCACCGCCGACAGTGTGCGCGACTTCACCTTCTACGCCTCGAGCGACGTGGTATGGGATGCGGTGGCGGCGCTGGTGCCGCGCAGCGGGGCGGCATCCGACACGGTGATGGTGCATGCGCTCTATCGCCCTCGTGTGCGCGCATGGCGCAGTGCCGCGGATGATGGACGTCGCAGCATCGAGCACTTCTCGGCGCGGCTCTGGCCCTACCCCTGGCCGCAGATGACGGTGGTGGAAGGGATCGTCGATGGCGGCATGGAATACCCGATGCTGACGGCGGTGTCGGTGGGCCCTGATTCCCGCGAACTCCGCTCGACCATCGCGCACGAAATCGGACACATGTGGTTTCCGATGCAGGTGGGCACCAACGAACGACGCTTCGCGTGGGTGGACGAGGGCCTGGCGAGCTGGCTGGAACGGAGCCTGATGGTGGCCACCACCGGACGCGATGACGACGACGATGGCCTTCCCGTGTTGTACCGGATGATGGCCACGCGCGCTGCCCCATCGATGATGGTGCATGCCGATCACTACGCCAACTCGATGGCCTACACCATGGCCAGCTACGACAAGCTGGTGGTGGTGCTGCGTGCGTTCGCCGCCGAGTATGGCGACAACACGTTGCTGGCGGGCATGCAGGCACTCGGCGCGCGCTGGAGTGGCCGCCATCCGTACCCGCCCGACATCACGCGCACACTCTTCGCCGCCGCCGGTGACGACCGCGAGACGTTCGTGCGCGAGTGGGTTCGCGGCACGGGCACCTTCGATGCGTCGATCGGTTCCGTCACCCGTGCGCGCGACACCCTCGTCGTGGAGGTGCGCGTGAGTGGCGGCGCGCGGCTCTCGGTGCCAGTGGAGATCCGGCGCGATGATGGCACGGTGGAGACGATCCGCATCGCCGCCGCTGCATTTCGCGTGGCACCCGTGCAGACGCTGCGCATCGCGCAGGCGCGGCGGGTGCGCAGCATCACCCTCGATCCCAGGCGCACCCGTCCTGACATCGATACCGACAATCAGCAGTGGACACCATGATCCGCACACGGACGATCTGCACACCTGCCCAGCGTCGCGCCATGCGACGTGTGGCCAGCCTCGGCGCACTCGGTGCGGCGCTCTGTGTGACCGGCGCGGTGCGCGTCGATGCACAATCGTCGACACCGCGCCGCATGGCACGCGCGGCCCAGTCGTGGCGGCTCGTCTGGCGCGACGAATTCGATGGCGCCGCGATCGATACCACGCGCTGGGCCTTCGATCTGGGCCGCGGTTTCCTTGCGCCCGACGGGAAGACCCTCGTGGACGGGTGGGGGAACAACGAGTTGCAGTGTTACACGCGCGACACGGCGAACGTCGCCGTGCACGACGGACGGCTGCACATTCGTGCGCTGCCGTCTGCCGATGCGACGTGTCCGTACACGTCGGCACGTCTCAAGACGCGACGGCCCGATGGCCGTGCACTGTTCGCGCAGCGCTACGGTCGTTTCGAGTTTCGGGCGAAACTTCCGATGGGCCAGGGATTGTGGCCCGCGTTGTGGATGTTGCCCTTGGCTGACGCGTACGGCACGTGGGCAGCGTCGGGTGAGATCGATGTGATGGAAGCGCGGGGCCAGACACCATCCACCGTACTCGGCACACTGCACTACGGTGCCCGCTGGCCTGCCAACACACACACGGGCGCCGACTACGTGCTGCCGCGCGGCGGCAGCATCGCCGACTTTCACACCTACGCCGTAGAGTGGGAGCCAGGGCGCATCCGCTGGTTCGTGGATGGTGTGCACACGCAGAGCCAGGGATTCTGGTGGAGCGCCTCACCGCGTGATACCGCAGGCACTCCGGGTGCGGCCGACCTCAATCCGTGGCCCGCACCGTTCGACCAGCCGTTTTACCTCGTGATGAACCTCGCCGTCGGCGGCAACTTCCTCGGCAACCCCGACGCGAGCACACGATTCCCGGGCGTCATGGAAGTGGACTTCGTACGGGTGTACGAACGTCGGGCGCGCTCAGCGCAGGTTTTTCCTCGCGGTGCTGGCCGGTTCCCCTGGAGCCCACAGTAGCTCGGAGCCTTGTAGGGATTGTCCCTACAAATTCCAGTCTGAATATCGTTCGACGGTTATGAAGGCACTGTCGAGGCGGCAGAAACGGCTGGTGTAACCCGAGCCTCTGCCGGTGGAGGGTTTGTCGCTGGGACGCTGTCTGGACGGGTGGTTGCGTCTGCTTTTTATGTGTCAACTGAAGTTGACACTCTAAGTTGACAACAAGACTTGACACTCTCGGATCGGCGGGCATGATAGGACCATGATTCCGACACGGGAGTTGAGTCGAGCGGCGGAATCGGTCCTGTTGTCTGCGTGGCTACCCGAGCCACGGTCCCCCCACGTGCGGGTCAAGCACGGTGTTTGTTGCTCCAGGAGCACTCGTTATGGCTGATAACGATCCGAACCGCGTCTGGCCGTCAGGCCTCACGACCCGGGAAGCTGAGGAACTGCACGACGGTCTGAAGCAGGGCACGCGCATCTTCGGTGCGATCGCGATTGTGGCTCACATTCTCGCGTTCATCCAGACACCCTGGCTTCACTAAGAGGAGTTTGACCAATGAATGAAGGCAAAATCTGGACGGTGGTGAAGCCGAACGTCGGCGTGCCCCTGTTCCTCGGCACGGTCTGTCTGATGGTGTTCACGGTGCACTTCGCCATCTTGAACAACACCACCTGGATGGCTGCCTACTGGCAGGGCAGCGCCAAGGCGCCGATGACCGCCGCGGCTCCGGCTGCGGTCGAGACGGTTCCTGCAGCCGCCACGCCGTCGACTGCAGCGCCGGCTTCCGTCACGCCGTAATGGTGGTGATGGTTCGCACGCCGTCATAGGGGCCGGGATTTCACGATCCCGGCCCCTGTGTCGCGTTTCACCCGTTGACCGTGCCGCGCTGATGGCGGCACCTCGCATGTCGCAGGTCCGACGCATCCCATGATGAATCGTCTCTCCCGGAAGATGCTGTCGACGTGGGCCGAAAAGGGACCACGCTTCCTGCCATTCGCCGACGTCGCGACCGCCGACCTGCCGCTCTCGCGGCTGCTCCGACTCTCGCTGTTTCAGGTGTCGGTCGCGATGGCCTCGGTGCTGCTTATCGGCACCCTCAATCGCGTCATGATCGTCGAGCTCGGCGTTCCGGCCTCGGTCGTCGCCGTGATGATCTCGCTGCCACTGCTGGCCGCCCCGTTTCGCGCCCTCATCGGCTTCAAGTCGGACACGCATGTCTCCGCACTCGGCTGGCGACGTGTGCCCTGGATCTGGCAGGGCACGCTGCTGCAGTTTGGCGGGCTCGCGATCATGCCGTTCGCGATTCTGGTGCTCTCGGGCAACAATGGCATCCCGGTCCCGCCGTGGGTGGGCTGGCTCGGCGCAGGGCTCGCGTTCCTGCTGACGGGTGCTGGGTTGCACATGGTGCAGACCGTCGGCCTCGCACTCGCCACCGATCTCGTGACTGAAGACTCACAGCCCCGCGTCGTGGGCCTGATGTACGTCATGCTGCTGGTCGGCATGATCGTCAGCGCGATCGTGTTCGGCATACTGCTCGAGGATTTCACGCGCGGGCGGCTTGTGCAGGTGGTGCAGGGTGCGGCCGTGACCACCATCGTGCTCAACGTGATCGCCGTCTGGAAACAGGAAGCCCGTGATGCCTACAAAACGCGCGAGGGCCGACAAGAGCCGACGTTCCGCGAGTCATGGGACAGCTTCATCACGGGCAGCGGCGCGGTCCGCCGACTGATCGCCGTGGGCATGGGCACGATGGCGTTCAGCATGCAGGATGTGCTGCTGGAGCCGTACGGTGGTCAGGTGCTTGGGCTGACCGTGGCCAACACGACGCGGCTCACGGCCACGCTCTCACTCGGTGGCTTGCTGGGTTTCCTGCTCGCCTCGCGTGTGCTGGGTCGCGGTGGGGATCCGTTCCGCATGTCGAGCTACGGGGCACTGGCGGGCATTCCCGGGTTCGCGGCGGTGATTCTCGCGGCACCGACCCATTCGGCGGCCCTGTTCTTCGCCGGCACGTTCCTGATCGGTTTCGGCGGCGGGCTGCTGAGCCATGGCACACTCACCGCCACGATGCACAACGCGCCCGAAGCGCAGCGCGGTCTGGCGCTGGGGGCCTGGGGTGCCGTGCAGGCGTCGGCGGCGGGTCTGGCGGTGGCCTTCGGCGGCATCGCACGCGACGTCGTGCAGGGCATGAGCAGCCGCAACGCCTTCGGTCAGGGCTTGTCGGGGCCGGCCACCGGGTATGCGTTGGTCTACAGCATCGAGATCGTGCTGCTGGTGGTCACCCTGGTGTCGATGCTGCCGCTGATCCGGCGCACACCGATTCCCGTACGCGCCTGACGCAGGAACGGGCGCTTGCCACACGGGCCCGGCGCAGTGCGCCAGGCCCGTGAACGACAGCAGTCCGGCCGTCGGCCTCAGACGTCGAGAACCGTCACGAACCGGGCGTTTGCCTCGATGAACTCGCGGCGTGGTTCCACCGCGTCACCCATCAGCGTCTGGAAGATCTGGTCGGCCATCACGGCGTCGTCCATGCCGACGCGCAGGATGGTGCGACGTTCGGGATCCATGGTGGTGGTCCAGAGCTGCTCGGGGTTCATCTCGCCGAGTCCCTTGTAGCGCTGCACGTAGACGTTCTTGCGGGCGTCACCGCCGCTGAGGCGTTCGGTGTAGGTCTCGCGCTCCTGCTCGTCGTAGGCGTAGAACTCTTCCTTGCCCCGTGCCACACGATAGAGCGGCGGCTGCGCGATGTAGATGTAGCCGGCATCGATCAGCTCGGGCATCTGGCGGAAGAAGAACGTGAGCAGCAGGGTGCGGATGTGGGCGCCGTCGACGTCGGCGTCCGTCATGATGATGATCTTGTGGTACCGCGTCTTGCCGAGGTCGAAGTCGTCCTTGATGCCACAGCCGAGGGCGGTGATGATCGTGCGGATTTCCTCGTTGCTGAGCACCTTGTCGATGCGGGCCTTCTCGACGTTGATGATCTTGCCGCGCAGCGGGAGGATCGCCTGGTTCTGGCGTTCGCGGCCCTGCTTGGCGGAGCCACCGGCCGAGTCACCCTCGACGAGGTAGAGCTCGCAGAGCGACGGCTCGGAGAGGGAGCAGTCGGCGAGCTTGCCCGGCAGGTTGCCGATGTCGAGTGCGTTCTTCTTGCGGGTCAGGTCGCGCGCCTTGCGGGCGGCTTCGCGGGCGCGGGCCGCGCTGACGGCCTTCTCGATGATGATGTTGCCGATCTTCGGATGTTCGTCGAGGAACTGCGCGAGGTGTTCGTTGACCACGCTGCGCACGATGCCCTCGACGCTCGGGTTGCCGAGCTTCGTCTTGGTCTGGCCCTCGAACTGCGGTTCCTTGATCTTCACCGAGAGGACGCAGGCCAGGCCTTCGCGCACGTCGTCACCGGTGAGCTTGATGCCATCCTTGTCCTTCTTGGACAGGCTCGAGCGCTCGATGTACTTGTTGACCACCGAGGTCAGCGCACTCTTGAAGCCGGTGAGATGCGTGCCGCCTTCGTGGGTGTTGATGTTGTTGACGAACGAGAACGTCGTGTCAGCGTAGCCGTCGTTGTACTGCATCGCGAGTTCGATGGCGACCTCGTCACGCTCCGTGTCGATGTAGACCACGTCGCTGTGCAGTGCCTTGCGCTGGCTGTTGAGGAACTCGACCATCTCGCGCAGGCCGTTGACGGCGAGGTAGGTGTCGGTCTTCTGCTTGTCCTCGCGCTCGTCGGTGAGGACGATCGTGACCCCCTTGTTGAGATACGACAGCTCCCGCATGCGGTTGGCCAGGATGCCGTAGTCGAAGACCGTTTCGGTGAAGATCTGCGCATCGGGCTTGAACCAGACCGTCGTGCCCGTCTCCTTCTTCGGGATGTCGCGCGTCTGCCGCAGCTTGGTGATCGTCTTGCCGCGGGAAAAGTCGATGTAGTGCTCCTTCCCGTCGCGCTTGACCCACACCTTGAGCGATTCGGAGAGCGCATTCACGCAGCTCACACCGACGCCGTGCAGGCCGCCCGACACCTTGTAGCTGTTCTTGTCGAACTTGCCACCCGCATGCAGCACGGTGAGCGCCAGTTCCACGGCGGGGATGCCGGCCTTCGTGTTGTTCTCGACCGGGATGCCACGACCGTTGTCGACGACGGTGATGGAATCGTCGAGGTGGATCGTGACGTCGACCCGGTTGGCGTGGCCGGCGAGCGCCTCGTCGATCGAGTTGTCCACGACTTCGTAGACGAGATGATGCAGGCCGCGAGACCCGGTGGACCCGATGTACATGCCGGGGCGCATGCGGACGGCTTCGAGCCCCTCGAGGGCCTGAATGTCGTCGCCGCCGTAATCGCCACGATTGCCGTTCTCGTCTGCCATGCTGCTCCCTTCGCTGCGGGTCTGACGGCCGACCGTAGAAATTCCGAATGGAATGGTGGTCGGATGCTTCCGGAATGTAGCGGATCCCACGCCGTCGCGCAACTCGGGAACTGATTGCTAATGCGTTGATGTGCAACAACTTAGATGGGTGGTGCCGTACCGGCACCTACCGCGGGTGGATGGCGTTGCTGGCCTTGTACTGGCGCATTGATTCGCCGCCTTGCGCCGCCGAGACCAGCTCCTCGCTGACCTGCCGCTCCCTTCAGCTGGCACCAGCGCAATGCGTCAAGCCCTCGCGAGCGGGTCCGAGCCTGTGATGTGGCCGCCACGATGCCAGAACACGACTCGGCCCGGCCACGCAAACTGCGAAGCCGGGCCGCGAAACACCTGCCGGAGTTCAGCCCGGAAGCGTCCCTGTCGGCGTTGCCTTGTCGACGGCATCCGGCAGCATCGCGGCCAGTTTCTCGGCGGCACTGGCCGGGTCGATGCCGAGCTTGGAGGCCAAGGCTGTCACATGCTCATTGCCCAGCGCCGCGCGGATCTGATCGCCGGTGATGGGGAGATTCTTCGTCCCGGTGGCGATCCACGAATTGACGGTGTCACCCAAGCCACTGGCGCGCAGCTTCTCCACCACGCCGGTCAGGCCGCCATGCGCCGGGTCGTTGATGGCACCCATGGCCTTGTCGATGAGCGCGTCGGCGGCATCCGGCAGGACACTCTTCAGGGAATTGGCGAGACCTTCCAGCATGGTATGACCCTCGGGATGGATGAGTGTGGTCGAACGGCGATGCGTAGTGTGAGCGAACGCTAATGCATGGGTCCGCGCCCGGTGGCAGTGTCGTGCGTCGTGGGCCCGGGTGCAAGCGCACTCGACCGCTGCTGCGGACGCCCGTTCGGCAGCTTGCTACGTTGCGGTCGGTTGCCGCCGTCACGAGCGACGACCGAAGATCCTCACGCTTCCCGACTTTCACCGATTGCAGGGGCCTGCATGTTCGTCCACGCCGTGTACTTCTGGCTTCGCGCTGACTTGTCGGATGCCGATCGGGCCACCTTCGTCGCCTGGATGCCGCGGCTCTGTGCGCTGCAAAGTGTGAGTCAGGGTTACTGGGGCGTGCCGGCGGCGACCGATCGGCCGGTCATCGAGCGGAGCTATTCGTACGCACTGGTGCTGCTCTTCGCCGACGCGGCGGCCGAGGAGGCATATCAGGTGGACCCGGAACATGATGCGTTCCGCGCGGAATGCGGGCCGTTCTGGACGAAGGTGCAGATCTTCGACTCCGTCACGCCGGCGTGATGGCGCCGGTGATCGTTTTGAGCAGGGTCACGCGGCGCTCCGCACGCGGCGACTCCGACGGCTGACGATGGCCGACGCCGAGCATGCGCGATCTACGCCGTCGACCGACATTCCCCACGTCGTCGCGCCGCCTCCGCTGATCTACCTGCTCCCGCTGGCCGTGACGCTGGCCATCGATCACTGGCTGCCTCGGCCAGTGCCACTCGGCCGTTGGCCGATCGTGCTCGGCCCGTCCTTGCTTGTCGCGGGCTGCTGTCTGCTCTGGCCGTCGCTGTCGGCTTTCCGGAAAGCACGAACCAATCCGAAGCCCTGGAAGCCGAGCACGACGCTCGTGATCGCAGGCCCCTACCGGTTCACCCGGAACCCGATGCATCTGGGCTTCACCTGCATCTATCTGGGCATCGCACTCTGCGCCAATTCGCTCTGGCCCCTACTCGCGCTGGCGCTGGTCGTGCTTCCGCTCATGCATTGGTTCGTGATCCGGCGTGAGGAGCGGTATCTGGAGCGGACGTTCGGTGCGCCGTACCGGGAGTACCGGCAGACGGTCCGGCGCTGGATCTGACGGAGTGATATCGGTTTCGCACGCGTGAAAACGATGACATGAATCCGCAAACGCGGCGCTACTGTGACGGCGCGAAGACTGCGTGATCGTCACTGCTGCTGCGACGGAGGCATGTTCCATGCTCGATGCGAAGCTGATGACTGCTGAGGAATTGCTGGTGCAGCAGCCGCCGCACATGCGGTCGGAGTTGGTGGATGGGGTGATGCGGGTGCGGGAGCCGGGCGCGTATCGACACGGTGCGGTTGCCGCCGTTGTCGGTGCGCTGCTGCTCAACTGGGTTCGCCCACGAAAACTCGGAGTCGTCGTCGGTGCAGAAACGGGCTTCATCCTGCGCCGGAACCCTGACTCGGTGCGTGCGCCGGACGCGGCGTTCATCAGCTCTGAACGGCTGCCGCCGACCGACGTGACTGGCTATGCGGAGCTCGCGCCGGATCTCGTCATCGAGGTTCGCTCGCGCGGCGACAGGGCTGGGGAAATCCGCGAGAAGACCGCAGCGTGGCTGCAGGCCGGGGTTCGTCTCGTGTGGCTCATCGATCCGGAGCGCCGTCGGGGAGCGGTGCATCGTGCTGACGGGACCGTGCGGCTGGTCGATGCCGACGGTGCCTTCGACGGCGAGGAGTTACTGCCGGGCTTCGTCATGCCGCTCGCGGAGGCGCTCGACTGAGCCTGTCGTGACTATTGCCGTACGCATCCGTCTTCCCGGCGAGCGCCGGGTGGCGGAGAGGGTTTCCGTCGTCCGGCGTTGGCTATTCGTGTGATGTCAGGCGCGGCCGAGCCTGAATCGCAGTTGTTTGACGGGCTGACGGCCGGGGATGTCGTTGAGGCGCTTGAGCAGCGTTGGCGCCAGCAGGCTGAGCTCGTTCATCCAGGCAGCGGTGGTCACGCGCACCCAGAGTGTGCCATCGGCCGAGATGCTGAGTGGTTCGGTAACGGATGCGATCTGTGCGCCGACCACTTGTGGCCAGTCGTCCATGGCGCTGACCTGTGCGATGCGTTCGGACATGCCTTTCTGCTCGAGCATCTTCGCCATGACGTCGGCGATGCTCGTGGGCTGCGACTTCTTGAAGGGGCCACTCATGTCGCATCCGGTGTGAGTGTGCCCTGATGGACGCGCACGGTTTGCAGGCCCGTGAGGGCGCGCGGGATGTCTTCGCTGCGTGGCACCGCGAGGATGACCTGGCCCAGTCCGCGTCGGCCGAGCAGGCCCAGGATGCGGGCGCTGCGATCGGCGTCGAGTTCGGCGAAGGGGTCGTCCATGAGCAGCAGTGGGGCCGAGCCGAGTGCGGAGTGGAGGGTGCGCGCTTCGAGCATGCGGAGGGCGATGGCGGCGCTCCGTTGCTGGCCATTGCTGCCGAAGTTGCGCAGGTCGCGTCCGTCGAGGAGGAGCTGGATTTCGTCGCGGTGGGGGCCGGTGTGGGTGGTACCCCGTTTGACGTCGTGCAGGCGTTGGGCGGCGAGTGTGGTGCGCAGCCACTCGTGCAGTTCGTGTTCGTCGGTGCGGGAGCCGCCGCCCCGTTTCAGGGCGAGGCTGACGCTGGTGCGTTCGCCGATCGCGTCGAGCACGTCGGCGTAGGCCGATGCCGCGTCGTCGGCCCAGGCGTGCCGCTTCACGAGCATCGTGGCACCGGCGGCGGCCAGTGCCGGTTCGAAGGCGGCGACGGCATCGAGTGCTTCGGCGTCGCGGGCGTGTCCGAGCAGTGCGCGCAGGGCGGCGTTCCGCTGGGCGAGGGCGTGGCGGTACTGCTGCAGTGCGAGCAGGTAGTGCCGGTCGGCCAGTGCCAGCATCACGTCGAGGTAGCGGCGGCGTTCGGCCGGTGCGCCGCGGACGAGTGCGACGTCGGCTGGCGAGAAGAGCACTGCCGGTGCGGCGCCGATCGCATCGCTGAGCCGTGTGACCTCGACGTTGTCGAGCATCACCTTCTTCTTTTGTGTGCTGGCGTCGAAGCCTGCTGCAATGGTCAGTGCGCCGCGTGGTGAGCCGTCCACAGCGGCGCTGATGTGGAATCCTGCGTCACCGAACCGCACCAGATCGCGATCACGGGCGCCGCGGGCGCTGCGGAACAGTTCGAGATAGTAGATCGCCTCGAGGAGGTTAGTCTTGCCGTGTCCGTTGTCGCCGAGGAGTGCGGCGCCGTCGGCATTGAAGTCGATTTCGGCGCGGCCGTAGTTGCGGAAGCTGGTGAGTGTCAGGCGCGACACGCGCACCGAGGCGGACGTGTGCGCATCGGTGGCGGTCGGTGCTGCACCCACGGCGGTGTTCACGCGCCGGTGAAGGCGGGCGGGCGCTTCTCGAGGAAGGCGGTCATCCCTTCGCGCATGTCGGTGGTGGACGAGAGGGTGCCGAAGTGTGCCGCCTCGTAGGCGAGCGCATCACCCAGCCGCATGTCCTGTCCGCGGATCACGGAATCGATGCAGGCGCGGACGGCCAGCGGACCGTTGGACATCATCGTCTGGAGCATGGCCGTGGCGGCGGGGATCAGGTCGGCGTTCGGCACCACTTTGTTGGCCAGTCCGATGCGCACCGCTTCATTGGCGTCGATGATTTCGGCCGTCATCAGCAGTTGCAGGGCGCGGCCGGTGCCCACGAGTCGCGGCAGGCGCTGTGTGCCGCCGTAGCCCGGGATGATGCCGAGCTTCACTTCGGGCTGGCCGAACTTCGCGAACTCGCCGGCGATGCGGAGATGGCAGGCCATGGCCAGTTCGCAGCCGCCGCCGAGTGCAAAGCCGTTGACGGCGGCGATGGTCGGCTTCGGGCTCTTCTCGTAGCGGCCGAAGATTTCCTGTCCGCGCTGTGCCCGTGCCACCGCGCTCATCGGGGTCTGGCCGGACAGTTCGCTGATGTCGGCACCGGCCACGAACGCGCGGCCAGCGCCGGTGAGGATCACGCCGCCCACCGCGTCATCGGCGATGGCCTCATTGATGGCCGCACCGAGCTCGAGGATCACCGCGCTGCTGAGTGCGTTGAGCTTGTCGGGGCGGTTGACCGTGATCGTGGCGATGCGGTCGGCCACGGAGTAGAGCAGGAAATCGTAGGACATGCCGGGACAGGCTCGGGGAGGACGTGATTTCGGGACCGGGATGGCGTGGCTGAAAGGTACCGTAGGCGGCGACGGGCATCCGCCGTGCCCGTGCCGTAGTTTTTCGGGACTCCCGAGCGGTGGCTCTGCGCGCGCCGATTGCCCGTCTGCCCTTTCTGGTCCTGCCGATCCGTGTTGCGATCCCAGCCGTTCGCCACCGTTCTGTCTGCTGCGGCAGTTGCCGCCCTGCTCGTCGTCCCGCAGTCCGGCGCCGCTCAGGCCGCGCGCGGCGGGTCGGCACGCCCCGCGAAGACCGTCTGGCCCGACGAGGGCCCGCGCACCTGGGCCCCGCGCCCCACCACCGCGCCGATCACCGCCAACGACCTCCGCACTCGGCTTTATCAGTTCGCCGACGATTCCATGGAGGGGCGGCGCATTGGGGAGCCCGGCAATGCGAAGGGCACCGACTACATCGCGCGGGAGTTCCGGCGGCTCGGTCTCAAGCCGGCGGGCGACAGCGGCACGTATTTCCAGGTGCTGCCGTACGGCGCACAGTCATTCGACAGCAGCGCGTCGCGACTGAGTGTCCGTGGTGCTGCGTTGCGAGCCGGCCGCGACTGGGTGCCGATGGTGCCGTCGGGCCCGCAGCGTATGGCGGGGCAGGCGATGCTGGAGAACGTGGCGACGGTGTTCGGCGGGCGATACGGCGATACGAGCGTGGTGCTCGATGCCGCGCTCGTGCGTGGCAAGGTGGTGGTGTTCCGGGCTCCGCCGGCCGCACAGGTGGTGGGTCCGGCCAGCGGCGCGCCGGCATCGTTCCTGAGCTGTGATGCGCGACCCGACATGTTCGGGGCCGCCGCCGTGATCGCCGCCGAGGCGTCGGGGCGCGCGCCGCGTCGGGTGGCGGGGACGCCGCCCCTGCGCGACACCCGCGCGCAGGATGCCGGTGCCGTGGGTGTGCTGATCGTGGGTCTCGACGGCATGTCGCCCGCCGCCGTCGCCGGGACGTTCGCACCCCGCGCCGGCATGCGTACGGCGCCGGTGACCACGGGTGTCGGTGCGGCGACGATCAGTACGGCCGTCGCATCGCAGCTGTTCGGCGGTAACGTCGAGCAGCTGGCCGTTGGCACGGCAGGCGCGCCGGTATCGGGCGCATGGACGTACGCCTGGAAGCCATCGGCCGCGCCGGCGCGGAACGTCGTCGCGGTGCTACCGGGCGCCGATCCGACGCTGGCGTCGGAGTACGTGCTGGTCGGCGCGCACAACGATCATGTGGGCCGCAGCCCGGTCGCCATCGATCACGATTCGCTGCGTGCGGTGAACACGGTCACGCGGCCGCAGGGTGCGAACGACCCGGTGTGCACGCCCACCGCCGACCAGCAGCGGAAGATCGATTCGCTGATCGCGGCGGCCCGCCGCGTGCGTCCGCCGCGCCGTGATTCGATCTTCAACGGCGCCGACGATGACGGCTCGGGCACCGTCGTGCTGCTGGAAATCGCCGAGCAGTTCGCGGCCGAGAAGCCGAAGCGCTCGATCATCTTCGTCTCGCATCAGGGTGAAGAATCGGGGCTGCTCGGTTCGGCGTGGTTCGTCGATCACCCCACGGTGCCGCTGACGCAGATCGTCGCCGCGCACAACATGGACATGCTGGGCAAGGGCCGCGCCGATCAGGTGAAGTTCGGCGGGCCGGCGTCGGTGCAGATGCTCGGTGCACGCCGTCTGTCACGCGAGTTCGGCGACATCATCGACTCGGTCAATGCCAACCGCACCGAAGTGATGGCCATCGACAAGTCGTGGGACGTGACGGCCAATCCGCTCAACCGGTTCTGCCGCAGCGATCAGGTGAGCTACGTGCGCAAGGACATTCCCGTCACGTATTTCTCGCTGGGGTATGCACAGGACTATCATCAGCTGACGGACGAACCGCAGTACATCGAGTACGAACATTCGGCGCGGCTGGGGCGGTTCATCCACGATGTGATGATGGCGATCGCGATGCGGGCGGAGCGGCCGAAGATCGCCGGTGCCGATCCCGCCTATCCGCAGTGCTTCCGCTGAGTCTCACGTGAGCACTGGCATCCCACTGCCTGCCGTCCGTTTTCCGCCTGACAGTGCCGCGCTGACGATCATCGACCAGACGCAGCTTCCTGGAGTGCTGGTGGAGCTGTCGCTGACGGATCTGCCGTCGATGGTGGAGGCGATCCAGTCGCTGCGGGTGCGCGGTGCGCCCGCGATCGGAGTGTCGGGTGCGATCGGGCTGGCGGTGCTGGCGCAGCAGGCGGCCGCCGACAATCCGGCGACGTTTGACGGCGTGATTGCGGAAGCGGCCGCGGCGCTGCGGTCGGCACGTCCGACGGCCGTGAATCTGGCGTGGGCGGTGGATCGGGTGTTGGCGGCGGGGCAGGTGGGTGGAGCTGCGCCGCATCTGCGCGCGGCAGCGATGCGTGCCGAGGCGGAGGCGATCCTGCACGACGACGTGGCGATGTGTGCGAGCATCGGCGCACATGGTGCCACACTGCTGCGTGATGGCATGACGGTGCTCACCCACTGCAATGCCGGCTCGCTGGCCACGGCGGGGATCGGCACGGCGCTGGCGCCGGTATACACGCTGCATGCGCGCGGCGAGGTGATTCGTGTGTATGCCGACGAAACGCGCCCGCTGCTGCAGGGTGCACGACTGACGGCATGGGAGCTGGATCGCGCCGCTGTGCCCGTCACGCTGCTCACCGACGGCATGGCCGCCAGCGTGATGCGTTCCGGTGCGATCGACGCGGTGCTGGTGGGCGCCGATCGCATCGCAGCCAACGGCGACGTGGCCAACAAGATCGGCACTTACGGCGTGGCGGTGCTGGCGCATCATCACGGCGTTCCGTTCTACGTGCTCGCGCCAACCTCCACGCTCGATCCGCATACACCCGACGGCGACGCCATGCACATCGAGCTCCGGCACGCCGATGAAGTGCGCACGCATGGCGGTGTGCCGACGGCACCGGCCGGTGTTGCGGTGCACAATCCCGCCTTTGATGTCACACCAGCGTCGCTGGTGACGGCCATCGTCACCGATCGCGGCGTGTTTCATCCACCATTTCACTTCGTCAGCTGATGCGCTCCGTCCTCGCACTCGATCAGGGCACCACCGGTTCCACCGCCCTCGTCATCTCGGCCGATGGGCGCGTGCTGGGGCGCGGCTATCGTGAGTTCGCGCAACACTTTCCGCAGCCCGGCTGGGTGGAGCACGACCCGGCAGACCTGCTGCGTGCCACGCTCGATGCCGCGCGCGAAGCGCTGGCGATGGCGGCGGTGACACCGGAGTGCATCGGCATCACCAATCAGCGCGAGACGGTGGTCGTGTGGGACAAGGCCACCGGTGAACCGGTGCATCGCGCCATCGTGTGGCAGGACCGGCGTACGGCCGATCGCTGCGTGGCGCTCGCGTCGCAGAAGGAGTTCATCGCATCGCGCACGGGTCTCGTGCTGGATGCCTACTTCAGTGCCACCAAGATTGAGTGGATCCTGCGCAGCAACGGCACGCTGCTCAAGCGCGCGATGAACGGTGAGCTGCTGGCGGGTACGGTGGACTCATGGCTCATCTGGCACCTCACCGATGGTGCGGTGCACGCCACCGATCCCACCAACGCCAGCCGCACCATGCTCTACGACATCGATCGCCATGCGTGGAGCGACGAGTTGTGCGCACTGTTCGGTGTGCCGCGGGTGATGTTGCCCGAGGTCCGCACCTCACGCGGCGACTTCGG
This sequence comes from Gemmatimonadaceae bacterium, assembly GCA_031411975.1. Lineage (GTDB taxonomy): Bacteria > Gemmatimonadota > Gemmatimonadetes > Gemmatimonadales > Gemmatimonadaceae > JACMLX01. The sequence goes on along the minus strand of JANOCB010000041.1, from coordinate 100 downwards.
CACGATCAGCGCGCGACATTTGGGTGTGGCGCTGCCGATCACCGGCGTGGCCGGCGACCAGCAGTCGGCGCTGTTCGGGCAGGGCTGCGTGGCGCCGGGT
>JANOCB010000040.1:0-33274 GCA_031411975.1 Gemmatimonadaceae bacterium | reverse complement strand
GCGTCCGAATCGAGCGCGACCGCCCTCCGAGCGCCCCAGCAAGGACTGTCTGGCCTGTGGCCGGCCTTTTGCTTGGCGGAAGAAGTGGGAGCGGGACTGGGAGAACGTGAAGTACTGCTCGGATCGGTGCCGGAGCAGCGGTCCGAAGGGCTGAGATCGTAAACTGCCAAACGCAAAGGGGCAGAGGCGCCAAGACGCAAGAATGCAGTGAAGTGGGAACTGCGCCCGCCCCCAATGAGCAGTTCCCCAGCTTTGGCCGTTTTGCGTCTTGGCCCCTCTGCCCCTTTGCGTTTGGCAGTAAGCGGTTGCAGGGGCCGACCTACACCTCGAGCCCGTGGAATCCAACCTAGATGCCACCCTCATGAAGTGATGGAACGCAGAGCATCTCCAAGCGGCCATGCGTGCTGACGTGCGCCGCACAACGTGGTGCGGCGCCCGACGGGGTCACGACGTGCGACCAACCTGCGACGGCTGGATGAAACGGCCATGAAAGGCCTTGTACCGGCCCGGCACACCGCGCGGCTTCGCCTACGATTCACGCCCAACGAACCCGACCATGGTTTGGATGCCGCACCTTTGGCCTCCGGAGCGCGCCGGAATTGCCTGTGGGGGTCTGGGCGCCATCGGGGTGCTTCACGCATCACTGCCGCGTGATAGTCTTCCGGACGCAAGCGACGCCCGCGATCACGGCCGTGTCGATGCTCCTGACGCCGGTCATGCCTGCCGCCCACCCTGCCGCCTGAACCAATGAGCGACGGCTTCATCGAGCGAATCTCGGCAGTCCTTGGCGACGGCTACGTCGTGGAGCGCGAGTTGGGCGCCGGGATGAGCCGGGTCGTCGTGGCCCGGGATGTGGCGCTGGGACGGCGCGTGGTGGTGAAGGTGCTGCCGTCGGACTGGGCCGCCGGACTGAGCGCCGAGCGCTTTCGCCGCGAGGTCGTGCTCGCCGCAGGGCTGCAGCACCCACACATCGTGCCATTGCTGTCCGCCGCCGAGGCCGACGACGGGACGCTGTATTACATGATGCCCTTCGTGAACGGCCAGTCACTGCGGACGCGGCTGGGTGAGGGGTTGCCCGCGCTCGGCGACGCACTCCGCTGGCTGCGTGACGTCGCCTCCGCCCTGGCGTATGCGCACGAACGCGGCGTGGTGCATCGCGATATGAAACCGGACAACATCCTGTTGTCGGGCGCGTATGCGGTGGTCGCGGATTTCGGCATCGCCAAGGCGCTGCGGAACGCGAGTGCAACGATGTCGCGCGTGAGCGCAGCCGTGAACCCCATCACGACCATCGGCATGTCGATGGGAACACCGGCGTACATGGCGCCCGAGCAGGTGGCAGCCGACGCCGACGCGGATCATCGGACCGACCTGTACGCGCTGGGCGTGATCGCATACGAACTGCTGTCGGGGGACACACCGTTCACCGGGTCGGCGCAAGCGATCCTGACGGCGCATCTGACGACCGAGCCCGAGGACATTGCAGATCGCCGGCCGGGGTTGCCACAGCCGCTGACCGAGCTCGTCATGCGCTGTCTCGCCAAGGAAGCCGCAGACCGTCCTCAGCGGGCGTCGGAGGTCGTGACGGAGCTCGAAGCGCTGCTGCGCACGGTGACACCCGATGATCACGTGGCACCGCCGGCGGCGTCGGCCATGCGTGCCACTGGTGGTACGAAGAAGCGTGCGCCCGCTACGCCGCGAAGCAAGGTCATGCCGATTGGCATCGCAGCCGTCGCAGTGTCGGCGGCCGTCGCGGCCGCCTCATTCTGGCCACCGTCAATCGACAAGGCACTTCCGCTTCCGAACCGCGTCGTCGTGGCCCCGTTTCGCGATGCCTCGGCCGACTCGTCACTCACGCCGCTGGCGCGTTCGATCGCGAGCGCCATCACGACGGACCTGAGTGCGCTGGTCGGCAGCGACGTCGTCGCGCCTGCGGAGGTGGAGCGCGCAGAGAAGGCGGCCGCGGCCGGCGACGCATCACCGCTGGCGCTCGCCTCGGCGGTGCGCGCGGGGCTGGTGGTTGCCGGTGAGGTATCGCTGGTCGGGACTGACACTGTCGCGGTGCGAACGTCCCTCGTGTCCGGAACGGACGGGAAGCAGATCCGGGCCTTCCCGGAGGTGCGCGCAACCCGTGCGGATCTTGTCGAAGCGATGGCCGAGATGCGTCAGCGTATCGCCGGCGCCGTCACCACCGCCACCGCACCGGAGTTCACGCACGCGATGCTGTCCAGCGGCATGCCGCCGTTGATGCCGGCAGTGCAGGCGCTACGCGAAGGTTTGCAGCTCGAGGCGGGGCTGCGTCAGCCCGATCCGAAGGAAGACGAATCGCTGGCGGAACTGGTGCGGTTCGATCGTGCGCTCAAGGCAGACCCGGAGTTCACGCAGGCGCGGCTCTGGTTCGCCAGCGCCGCGCTTCGCCGGCCAGGTGGCGAAGTCCTGGCCGATTCGGCCATCGTCCTGGTGCAGGAGCAGCTGGAAGAGCTCACCGAATACGAACGAGCGTTGCTCGATGCGCTGCGCGCGGACGCCAGCGGCAACCACGAGCTGTCCGTGCGAGGATGGCGACGTGCGCGCACGCTCGCACCGTCATGGCCGAACCGCTGGTGGCTGGCGATGAAGTTGCGCGACAACAATCGTCCGCGTGAGGCGCTCGCCATCATCGACACCCTCGGCCGTGACGACGTGCACTTCACGCGCAGCGTCCCGAGCCTGCGCCATTACGTCGGAGAGTTCGCGGCAGAGTATCGCGCCTTGCGTGAGGAACAGGCGCGGGCACCCTCCACGGCGCAAAGCCTGGGCTTTCAGCAGGCGTTGCTGCAATCACTGGCCGCGCTGGACAGTGTGACGGTGATCAAACGGCTGCTGGATGATGCGTCACAGCTGCCGTCGGAACCCGGCTCGTCCCTCGCGTACGTGCTGCTGCGCACGTCATGGGAACTCTCCGCGCACCGGCATCGCGCGGAGGGCACAGCAGCCCTGCAACGTGCGGTCGCGTGGTGCTCGCGTCGCACGGCAAGCGACCTGCAGAATGGCGCCGTGGCGTTCGACTGCATCGAGGCGTACGGCTACTCGGGCGACGCCACCGCACTGAGCACGCTCGCCGAGCCCGCACTGCGCGAACGTGCCGAGGACATCGACATCGCGGTACTCGGCATCGTGGGGCTGGCAGCGGCACTGCGTGGAGAACGCAGTGTCGCGGAGCAATTCGCAACACGCATCGCGCAGGGCACACGCGCCGATGGCAGCCGCGGCCTGGCTTCATGGACACGCGCACGGATCGCCGCCGCACTCGGTGACACCGGGCGCGCGATCGAGTTGCTCGAGGATGCGTTCAGTCGCGGCGCGGGGTGGTCGCAGCGACTGGACCTGCATCGCGATCCAGCGTTCGACAAGTTGCGCGGCATCGCAGCGTTCGAGCGTCTTCGGGTTCCTCAGGGCTGATCACTCCGCCCCGACCAGTTGAAACGCGGCCCAGTATCGCGGGTGCGCGAAGCCCGGCGTGTGGCGCACCGCGGCCTGCGCCTCGCGCAGCGCCTGCGCCTTCGTCCGCGGCGTCACCGGGTCCAGCCACGCCCGGTAGAAGTGCTCCATCAGCAGCCGCGTCGCCGCGTCGTCCACGTTCCACAGGCTCACCAGCACGCTGCGCGCGCCCTTGGCGAGGAAGGCGCGCTGCAGGCCGATCGTCCCTTCCGCCTGCTGGAGGTTCCCGAGTCCCGTCTGGCAGGCACTCAGCACCACCAGCTCGGCATGCAGCGTGAGCGTCCGGTCGTCCATCAACTCGCCCAGGGTAAGCAGGCCGTCCTGCGCGCTGTCCGGCGCGAACGCCACGTACGAGCGGCGCGCCTGCGCGGCCGTGCCGTAGCCCAGGCCGTGGGTGGCGAGCTGAATGATCGGCGCGCGCGCCATGCGGCGGCGAACTGACGACTCCGTCGCCGCGGCGCCGGTCAGTACGCGCGCGCCGAGCTGCCGGGCGATGCTGCGCGACTCGGCCTCGGCGCCGGGCAGGGGGCGCAGCTGCGAGCGCGTCGAGCTGCGACCGCTGTACAGGAACGGCATCGTCGGGTTGCCGACCACCAGCGATTGCGCGAGCAGGGTGCGCGTCGCGCGCGGTCTCGGCGACGACGGTGAAGCACCGGAACTGCGCGTCGCGCGCCACACGCGGCCTCTGGCACGCGGTTCCTCCGCGCCGGCGAGCACACGCGGTGTCCGCTCGGTGGCACGCAGCGCCGCAAATGACGGCGCGAAGCGCAACGGATGGCGCGCGCCGAGCGAAGTGGTCGTCGAATCGTCGGCCGCTGCCGTGCCGGAGACAGCACCGTCGCCTCTCCTGCGCACCGTGACGCGGCGCACGCGTGTGTCGAGCGCGGCAAACGGGACCGAGGCGATCGCCCCATGCGGAACGATGACGATCGACGTGCCCTCCGCGACTCGGGTCTCGAGGTCGGCAGGCAGCAGCAACGTGGCGAGTCGGCGCAAGTCGTCGGCGGGGTCCCGCCGCCCGCCGATGGAGTCGCGCGGCGCAGCCTCGACGTCCGGATCGAGCTCCGCACTGCGTGCATCGTTCGCCGCGAAGCTGCGGCGCGCGGACAGAATGAGACGTGCCAGTTCTTCGGCGGTGATGGCCTGCGGTGTCAACAGTGCGACCGTACCGTCAGGCGCGATGAACCACGTGAACAGGCTGTCACCCGCCTGCAGATAGCTGAGCGCGGCGCTGCCGGTGCTTCGGATCGTGGAAAGCAAGCTGTCGGCTTCGTTCGCGAGGTCAGTGCCGGCGCGTCCGACGGCATTGGTGCCCGTGGCCGTAGGCTGCAGCAACTGGAGCAGCGCCTGTCCGCGTCCGCGTTCGACGGCGCCGAGCGCTGCGAGCGTGGCGCGCGCGTCACCCACGTCGCCGCGTCGGCCGAGCCAGGCGCGCGCCCAGCCGCCATAAATGTCCGTCTGCTGCTCGGCAAAGGTCACGGCGAGTTCGTCGTCGCCGGTGCGACGGCGCGCGTTGTCGAAGGTCGTGGCGGCCGAGTCGAAGTAGGTCGTGGCCCGTTCGAGATCGCCGGGCGCGCGACGCAGGCGGAACAGCTCGGCCAGTTCGGCGAGGGTTTCGCGGGCGTCGCGAGTGAAGCCGGTGGCGCGGAACACCGCGAGCGAGCGCTCGTATTCCGTCCGCGCCGAATCGGTCTGGCCGAGCAGGAAGCGCGCGCGGCCGAGGGCGGCGAAGGCGCGGCCTTCGGTAAGGCGGTCGTGCGTGGCGCGGGCGAGCGACAGGGCTTCACCGGCGATCGCGAGCGCCGAGTCGGGGCGACCGAGACGCTGCTCGACCTGGGCGAGGGACGTCAGCGTCTGCGCGACGGCGGGGCGGGCGCCGCTGGCGCGGTAGGCGCGCAGAGCGGTGTGCAGCAGGGCGCGGGCGGTGTCGGCCTGGCCCATGCGGAGGCGCAGGTTGCCGAGCGCCACGAGTGAAGGGCCGACGGGGCGACCACGCTGGCCGAGCGTGGATTCGAGGTAGGTCGCCGCGGAGTCCGACTGGCCGAGGGCGCCGAAGATGATGCCGAGGCGGTAGCGGGCGTCGGCCAGCAGCCACGGGCTGGCAGTTTCGGTCGCGCGGACGACGGCGCGGCGTGCGAGAGTGAGGGCGGAGTCGGGGGCGTCGACGGACAGATGCCACGACGCCAAGGCACCGAGGCTCAACACGGCCTGCGGGCGCATCTGCTGCTGCTCGCTCATCGTCACTGCCGCTCGGTAGTGTGCACGCGCGGAATCAAGCATTCCGAGTGCCTCGTGATCCGCCGCAACGGCAAGGTGCCCCTCGACTCCTTCGATCGTCCAGAACATCTCCTGCGCCCGAACCAACGCTCGCGTGTCGTATACGAGCGAGGAGTCCGACTGGCCCTGATGGCGAAGAACTTTCGACCAAGCCGTGAACACCGGAAGCGCCGTCCGTGCGTCCTCTGCTGTCGGGCTCAATGGTATGTCGACCAGCAGTCGCTTGATCAGCATCTGTGCGGAATCGACCATGCCGATCTCGAACAGAATTTCCGCTTCGCCGAGCAAGGCGGTCCGCCTCTGGTAGCTCGTGGGAATTCCCGAGGGCCATCCCGGGGGAGCCGTGCTATACCCAGCCAGCAACTGCCGATACGTTGCAATCGCGCTATCCGGCTCGCCACGGAGCCTGTGCACCGACGCGAAACCCTTCAGCGCCTCTGGACTCGGGCTCACTAATTGCTTGAATCGCGCGGTATCGGTTGCGGAGCGATACCACACCATCGCTGAATCGAGGTCACCCTTCTTCAGGTGTGCATCAGCGAGCGAGTAGTGATCGAACATCTCATCGTTGCGTAAAGCTTGGCTGGACTGAGCTCGTGCAGCCGTGACCCTCTGACGCCTCAGCAGCAGCGTGGAGTCGACGAAGCCGGCTGCTTCATGATAGGTCGCCAACGCGCCCAGAACGGAGTACACCCGGTCGGGGGCTTTGAGTTGCTTGGCAATTTCCAAAGCCGACCCGTAATACGACCGGGCCGAGTCGAGGTTTCCACGATTCCTGTGCGCTGAGCCAAGCACGAGCATGGCTTGGAGCGCATCGGATGGCCCAAACTGTTCCATGCTCCGAGCGTAGGTGCGCGACCAAGTGAGCACGGAGTCGAGATTCTTGGTCACGCCCGCGCTTCGGTCACGCAACGGGGCGATACGGAAATATTGTATGATGCTAATGAGATCATGGTACATCTGCACCTTGTCCTTGAGCGCACTCGATATTGCAAAGCCGCGCTGGCGGTACAGCAGCGCCGAATCAATACGTGTCGACGTCGCCATCCAGGCGTTCGCAATGTCCCCGAAGCTGCCGGCGATCGTCGCGCTATCCCCGGCAGAACGCGCGAGCGCAACCGCACTGTGCAAATAGTGCAGCGCGGAGTCGCGAACGAATGACTTTCCCATAGCGTCGGAAAGTCCCCGGCGGTCCAGAAAAGCTTGTCCATGCGCCCACCGCTCCCGCGCCTCCTGCTTCGGCGTCGCCAAGCGACGACGGAGGCGAAGATTCTCGGCACGGTATCGTGCTGCAGAATCCAGCGGTGCGCGACTGCTAAGCAGACCGTAGGACAACAACCCGAGCGCTTGCGCCAGCACGGACGAGTCTGCACCAGGGCGCCGCAGGAGGGAGACGGCACGGCGTGATAAGACAATCAAGGAATCGATTCGGCCGCCATCGTACTCCTCGGCCGCCAGAAGTAACGCGCGCGCCTGACCCGCCGTATCGCTGCGTAGGCCGAACAACGCGTATGCGCGCATGGCGTCGTGCAGCTTGTTCCCACCCACGAAGGAGCGGCGTCGGCTTGGCGTCGCGCTCGCCAACCGCTCATAGATCTCCGCACTGTCGGTGGACGCGACTTGAGCGCTCACGCCAGAGGCAGACCCGCAGACCGCCATTGCGAGGTAGAGGAGCGTCATCAATCGCATCATCTACTCCGCCCCCACCAGCTGAAACGCCGCCCAGTACCGCGGATGCGCAAACCCGGGCGTGTTGCGCACCGCAGCCTGCGCCTCGCGCAGCGCCTGCGCCTTCGTCCGTGGCGTCACCGGGTCCAGCCACGCCGCGTAGAACCGCTCCATCAGCAGCCGCGTCGCCGCGTCGTCGACGTTCCACAGGCTCACCAGTACACTCCGCGCGCCCTTCGCCAGGAAGGCGCGCTGCAAGCCGATCGTCCCTTCCGCCTGCTGGAGGTTGCCCAGCCCCGTCTGGCAGGCGCTCAGCACCACCAGTTCGGCGTGCAGCGTGAGCGTCCGGTCGTCCATCAACTCGCCCAGCGTGAGCAGGCCGTCCTGCGCGCTGTCCGGCGCGAACGCCACATACGAGCGCCGCGCCTGCGCGGCGGTACCGTAGCCCAGGCCGTGGGTGGCGAGATGGATGATCGGGGCGCGCGCCATGCGACGGCGGACGGACGTCTCGGTGGCGGCCGCGCCCGTGAGCACGCGCGCGCCGAGCTGCCGCGCGATGCTGCGCGACTCGGCTTCGGCGCCGGGCAGGGGACGCAGCTGCGAGCGCGTCGAGCTGCGACCGCTGTACAGGAGCGGCATCGTCGGGTTGCCGACCACCAGCGACTGCGCGAGCAGGGTGCGATCCACCGTCCGCCGGCCGCGCGCGGCAGGCCGTGGCTCCGGTGAAGGCGGCGGCGGCGCGGCGCCGACCGGTCGTGTGGCACTCCACACGCGCTCGGGACGTGGCGCCGATGCCGGGGGCTCGCCAGTGGTCGTGATGGCGAGCACCCGCGCGGTCCGCTCCGTGGCACGCAGCGCCGCGAACGACGGCGCGAATCGCAGCGGATGCCGGGCACCGAGCAGCGTGGACGCGGAGTCGCGCTCCGGCTTTGCCATCCTGTCGTCACCGACCCGCGGCTTGCCGCCGTTCGCGCGCGTGTCGAGCGCGGCGAATGGCACCGAGGCGATCGCGCCGTGCGGAATCACGATGATCGGTGTGCCCGACGGCACGCGCGACGCGAGATCGGCAGGCAGCAGTAACGTGGCGAGACGGCGCAGGTCGTCTGCCGGGTCGCGAAGCGTCACCGTCGAGTCGCCATCGGTGCTCACGGCATCCGGATCGAGCTCCGCGCTCCGTGAATCACTCGCGACGAAGCTGCGGCGCGCGGAGGCGATGAGCCGCGCGAGTACCTCGGCGGTGATCGCCTGCGGTGGCAGCATCTCGGTGCGACCATCGGGACCCACGAACCAGGTGAAGAGCGAGTCACCAGCGTGCAGGTAGCTGAGGGCAGCGCTGCGTGAGCGGTGCACGCTGGCCAGCAGTTCCGTCGCTTCGTCTGAGAGATCGCCACCGGCGCGTGCACTGCCTGCAGGCATCGCACCGGCGCTGCGTTGCAGCAACTGGAGCAGCGCCTGTCCGCGTCCGCGTTCGACGGCGCCGAGTGCCGCGAGCGTGGCGCGCGTGGCGCCCACGTCGCGGCGTCGACCGAGCCACGCGCGCGCCCAACCACCGTAGATGTCCGTCTGCTGCTCGGCGAAGGTGACGGCCAGTTCGTCATCGCCGGTGCGGCGACGCGCGTTGTCGAAGGTCGTGGCGGCGGAGTCGAAGTAGGTCGTCGCGCGTTCGAGGTCGCCGGGGCTGCGACGGAGGCGGAACAGCTCGGCCAATTCGGCCAGCGTCTCGCGTGCCTCGCGGGTGAAGCCAGTCGCGCGGAAGACCGCGAGTGAGCGCTCGTACTCTGCGCGCGCCGAGTCCGTCTGGCCGAGCAGGAAGCGGGCGCGGCCTGACGCAGCAAGCGCGCGGCCTTCGGTGAGACGGTCCTGCGTGGCTCGCGCGAGCGTCAGGGCCTCGCTGGCGATCGCCAGGGCCGTGTCGGGGCGACCGAGTCGTTGCTCGACATGTGACAGGGAGGTCAGCGTCTGCGCAATGGCGGGACGGGCACCGCTGGCGCGGTACGAACGCAGCGCGGTCTGCAGCAGCGCACGCGCGGAATCCGCCTGGCCCATGCGGAGGCGCAGATTGCCGAGGGCCACCAGTGATGGGCCGATCGGTCTACCGCGCTGGCCAAGCGTCGCTTCGAGATGCGTGACCGCGGAATCCGACTGCCCGAGCGCGCCGAAGATGATGCCGAGACGATAGCGCGCGTCCGCCAGCAGCCACGGGCTGGCCGTCTCGGTGGCGCGAGCGACCGCACGGTGCGCGATGGTAAGTGCCGAATCGGGAGCGTCAACGGACAGATGCCATGACGCGAGTGCGCCGAGGCTGAGCACCGCCTGCGGGCGCATCTGCCGCCGCGTGGTGATCATGGCGGCAGTCCGATAATGGAACTGTGCCGAATCAAGAGCGCCCAGCGCTTCGTGATCCTCACCGATGGCAACGCGCGCCTCGACTTCCCTGACGTAACTTGCGATGTCCTCGGCCAGCGCAAGGACGTAGCGGTCAAACCTGAGCGCTGAGTCGGGCTGACCACGGAACCGGTGAATGCGCGCCAGGGCACTCAGTGGGAAGATTGAATCGCCCGCTTGACGAAACAGTGGATATGACTGCCTTGCGGCGAGATCTCGTTCGACCAGTGCCTTCGCATCGTCCATGAAACCAAGGCTCGCGAGAATCTCTGCCTCACCGAGCCACGCCCTGCTTCTCCGCTCCTGAAGTGGGGGCCGCAGCGTCCGCTGCTGGTTCAACGGATCAGCTACCTGGATGCGCCGGAACGTCGCGATCGCGCTATCCGGCTCACCGCGCAACTGATGCACTTTGGCAACACCGCGCAGTGCAACGCCGAGGATGGATTCGACCAGCGGATCGGAGACAGCAGCGTCAGCCGCACCTCGATACCACGTCATCGCCGAATCAAGATCGCCTCGGAAATAGTGCGACGCCGCCAGTGCCACCCATGAGTTGAGCTGGTTAAAGCGTGCATCCCGTCCGCTCAACGTTCGCGACCTCTTTTCGATTTCTCGTCGAATGGTCAGAACAGAATCCATGAAGCCCGCGAGTTCGTACTGAACTACCAGCATCGAAAGCGTGCTATTCAGCGCATTTTCGTCTCCTTGTTTCGCAGCAGCGACCCTGACCAACTCGAGGTAGAATCGCGCCGAGTCCGCATTGCCGACACGACTGTGAGCATTGGACATCCTGAGCCGCGTTCCAGAATCCCAATCCGCGCCAAACCGCTGAAATTCGCGCAAGCCGACGCGCGCCCATGTCAGCAAGGAGTCATCATTTCTCCTCAGACCCTTGCTTTGATCTCGCGTCGGTGCGACAGAGAAGTACTGAAAGATACTGCCCAAATCGAAGGCCATCTGAGTCGGATCACTGAACGAGCGCGAGATCGCGAAGCTCTTCCGACGATACGAGACTGCGGAATCCAACCGCGACGAGCTCGCCCAGACATTGCCGATGTCACCATAGGCGCCAGCGATGACCATACTATCGCCGGCAGCGCGCGCGACGGCGACCGCCGCATGCAGATACCAGAGTGCTGAATCGACGACGAAGGACTTACCGATGGCAGAAGAGTCAGCAAACCTTCGTGCCTGGAATCCCTGACCGTATGCCCAGAGCTCACGCGCCTTCTTTCGCGGCGCGGGATACTGATCGCGCAGGCGAATGTTCTCGGCACGATAGCGTGCGGCGGAGTCGACTGGCGCCGGGCTGTTGAGCAGGCCATACGCGAGCAGTCCTACCGCCTCGGCGAGCACCGATGAATCCGCGCCGGGGCGGCGAAGAAGCGCGATTGCGCGGCGTGAAATCCCAATCAAAGAGTCGATCGAACCGATCCCGTACGCCTCAGCCAGCAGGAGTAGCGCGCGAGCCTGGCCCGCCGTGTCACTGCGCTGCTCGTACAGCGTGAAGGCACGACGCGCATGGGTCGACTTGACCGGCATCGGCGCTGACCGGGCTACGCGTCGATCAGATATCGTATCCGCCAACCGCTCATAAATCGCCGCACTGTCGGGAGGCGCCACCTGCGCACCGACCACTGCAGGCGCCACTGCAGGCGCCATCACCGCCGCTATCACGGCGAGCAGCCCAGCGAAAATGAGGTGTCGGAAGCGCACCCTGACCCGCGCCACCCGTGTCGTCTCTCCCACGTCCCCTCCTGCAGGTATCTGCCCGACCGACACACAGTCCACGGCGACGCGCAGTCAAGATTGCGGCGACGCACACCGCCCCCACCCTGCGCTGCCACACCGGCGTGCACGCGAATATTGTATGACGCCGACGTCAAATGGCTGACAAACGACCCTTTCGAACCGACCCGTGCCATTTCCCACGTGCACATGCTGAGACTTCGTGCGCTGGGCAGCGCTGCCGTAATCCGGGACGGCATCCCACTCGACGGCGCCGCGTCGCAAAGCCGGCGGATCGCGCTGTTGACCGTCATTGCCTGCGCCGGCATCGAAGGCATCAGCCGCGACACCCTGCTGGCGCTGCTGTGGCCTGAAAGCCCCGAGGACCGGGCCCGGCATGCGCTGTCGCAGTGGCTCTTCCTCATACGACGTGACCTCGGCGCGGACGACCTCATCACGGGGTCGAAGACCCTGCGCCTGAACACCGACCGCATGACGGCGGACGTTGCGGAATTTGATACGGCAATCGCAGCAAAGGAGTGGCTGCGCGCGGCCAGCTTCTATCGCGGGCCGCTGCTGGAGGGGCTGCTCCTCTCCAATGCGCCGGAGTTTCAGCAGTGGCTGGATCGGGCACGCACCCAGCGACACGCACAGGCCAAGCGTGCAATCGAACAGGTGGCACGCGGATACGAATCCACCGATCCGGCGCAGGCGATCACCTGGTGGCAGCGTCTCGCGGCCATCGATCCACACAGTGGACCGACGGCGTCGAAGGTCATCCGCCTCCTCGCCGCGAGCGGTGACGGCATCGCGGCGATGGCCTTCGCGCGCCGCCATGTCGAGGCCCTGCGAAACGACCTCGACCTGTCGCCCTCGGCCGACGTCGCTGGATTGATCGAGGAAGTGGGCGCCGAACTGCGGTCCCGGACTGCTCGGACCGCCTCGGGCGTGCCAAGGGCACCGGATGATCCGTACCACGCCCTCGTGCGCGACCGCCTGGCAACCCGATTCATCGTCGATGGGCTCGTCGCACGCACCTCGCTCATGACGACGTTCGCTGCCCGCCGTACCGCCGACCTCTCGCCGGTCACGTTGAAGGTGTTCGTGCCGGATCTTCTCGCGCGGACCGATCGTCAGCGCCTGTTGACACTGCTGGAGTCTGCAGCGAGGATGCGCCACGCGCACATCGAGTCGCCGGACGAGGTCGCCGAAGTGGAGGGCGTCATGTACTGCGCCGTCACGGAGGCGGAAGGAACACTCCTGCGTGATCAGGTCGCCGCCGACTCGTCTGTGCCTGCCGGTGATATCGTGACCATCGGGTCGCAGCTGGCCGCGGGCTTGGCCCATGCACACGAGCATGGCCACACGCACGGGAACCTCACCCCGCGCCGTGTGGCGATGCGCGCGCCAGGCGCCACGCTGACCGAGCTCGGCGTCCTGCCCGCGTTCAGCGCGTCCCTCGCACGGACGCCCCACGACAGCGGGTTTCCGCTCGGCAATCCGTCGTACATGAGCCCCGAACTCCTGATGGGCGACGGGGCGATGGAAGCCCCAAGCGACGTCTACAGCCTGGGGTGCATTCTGTACCAGCTGTTCACCGGTCTCCCGCCCCACGCCGGCTCCTCGACGCGCGCGATGCTGGCGGCGCGTGTGCGTGAGCCAGCGGCACCGATGGCGCTGCGTGAGCACCCGCGACCGCGTGGTCTCGATCGGCTTGTCGCAGCGATGCTCGAGCGCGAACCGGGGGCACGACCGAGCTCCGCCGCAGTGCACCGCGAACTCTCGGGCCTGCGCAGTAGCCTGCAATAAGCCGTCGCATTGCGCGCGTACGAACACCGTCGTTGTCCTGCAGCGTCTGGCGAGCTACGGCGTGGACAGTACAGGTCGGCGCGTGCATTTGACCGGCGTTTGATGCGGTGGAGCGAGGATGGCGCGTGACCGCGGCGGGCGTCCCCGCCAGTCGCGGTCAGCGAACGCTTCCCTCTTTCACGCGAGGCACAGCACGTGAGCCTTCCCACCATCACACAGATTTCACCACCGGCATGGCACACCACGTTGTGCCGACTGTCCACCGCGGCGATGCTCGCCGTCTCCGTGGCAGCCTGCGATGCTGCGGACCGCGTCACGGCCACCCCGGTGTCACTCGCACGAGCGGCGACACCCGCGTCCCGGGTTGACGCCTTCCTCGCCGCGCAGGGCACCTATTGCAACGACGCCGTCGGTGTTCCATGCGCACCGACGGTCACGTACGGCATCGGCTTTCTCTATGGCATCTGTACCGTGAACTGCGGGACGGACATGGTCGTCGATTTTGCCGGCGTCAATCGCCGCTGGTGGGATGCACGAAATCTCGGCAGATACCCGGCAGCGTACATTAGTTCTGGTACGGTCAACGAAACGCAACAGGCGGACGGCAGGCGACGACTGGTCGTGAACATTCGTGCGCGCAACACGTTCACCGTCTTCTACACCGCGGAAACGGGACCACTGGTCGGTGCCGACTTCTTCGAGTATCCCACCAATGGCACCCCGTCGTACCGGCCGCTGCTCGGCGAGGCAACGGTCCACGTGGATCTCGTTCTGCCGGCCGGATATGTCGGCTATCCGGACATCGTCGAGGTCCTGGCTGATCCGGCGAGCGGCATCGAACTGCGCTCGCTCAACGGCACGGCGACAGTCGAGGGACCACTGCGTGCCGACTACGACGGCATGCCCGCCGGCACGATGGTGCGTGTCCATGGCGTGAGTCGCTCGCTGGTCAAGCTGAGCGCTCGCGGGGTGCCCAGCCGTCGCCTGATCGCACTGGAGTACGACCCGACGTCACGGATCGAAGTGCACGCCCTGCGCTGACCACTCGCAGCATCCACTGTCGCTTCGGCCGTGGCTCGACACTACTCGCGGGCCTCGCTGATACGATCAACGCACGCTCACACATGGATGGACATGATGTCGCTACGCGCATCTCTCACGTCGTCACGCACTGACCCTCGTACCCACCGTCTTGGGTCGGCACTCTTACTCACCGTCATCATGCTGGCGGCGGTCGCACTATCGGCCTGCGATGCTGCCGAGCGTGCCACCGCACCAGCCAGTGCAGTGGCAGCACGTGCCGCACAGGAACCGAATCAGTCACAGATCGAAGCATTCATGGCTGCGCAGGGCAAGTACTGCAACGATGCCATCGGAATCATTTGCGACGTCGATGGCTTCTATGGCGTGGAATACATCTACGCGTTCTGTGGGGCCAAGTGTGCGGTCGGTATGAACGCCGACTTCGCCGGCGTGAATCGCAGGTGGTGGGACGCGCGGCAGCTCGCCCCGTATCCCGCGCCGCTCCGCAGCACGGGCACCTTGAACGAGTCGGTGCAGCAGGATGGCCGTCGGCGCCTGGTGGTGAACATCCGCACCGAGAACACCTTCGTCGCATTCTTCGACGCCAACCTGACGATGCTCGTGGGCGCCGACTTCTTGGAGTATCCGCCGTTCGGCGGCAACGCCGTGTACAACCCGCTCCTCGGCGAGGCCACGCTGCATGCGGACTTGCTGCTACCGCTCGGTTATGTCGGATATCCGGACATCATCCAGGCGCTGTTCGATCCGAACAGTGGCATCGAGGTCCGCACGATGAACTTCACCGCCGCGGTGGAAGGACCGCTGCGCGCTGCCTATGACGGCATTCCGGCGGGGACGATGGTGCGCGTCAGCGGCATGAACAACGCGCTGTTGAAACTCCAGAGCCGGCAGGTGCCGAGCAAGCACCTGATGGCGACGGGTTATTCCCCGAATGCGCGCATCAGCGTGCAGGTGCTGCGCTGAGCCATCCGCACGACCGATCACCCCAGGCGCCCCCCGCCGCCGCTCTCATACCACGCCGCACGTCACCCTCACCTTCTGGATGGTCATGATGCCGATTCCATCATCAGCGACGACGACACGTCGCACGCAACGCACAGGCCGTCGCCTGTCCTCACTTCTCACAACATGCATGCTGGTGTTCGCAGTTGCACTCGCGGCTTGCGACAGCGCCGACCGGGTCACCGCACCCACAAACGTGTCGACACGTGCCGCAGCCGGAACAAATCAGTCGCTGACCGACGCATTCATGGCGGCACAGGGCACGTATTGCGTGCGGGACATTCCGGGAGACTGTGATGTCATCGACGAATTCGGCCTTGGCTACCTCCTCGGGTGGTGTATCCTGTCGTGCGCGGAGAATCCCGGGATGTCTGCCGACTTCGCAGGCGTGAACAGGGCATGGTGGGATCGCAACGGATTACCATCGTACGCGCCGTACTCCTACACGGGCGGCGTGAGCGAATCGCGTCTGGCCGACGGTCGACGCCGACTGGTCGTCAACATTCACGCACGGAACACGTTCGTGATCCTGTCGACGCCGGCCAACGGGTTCACCGTGGTCGTGGGCGCCGACGGCACTGAGTATCCGATACTCAGCGACCAGCCGAAGGCTCCCACACTCGGCGATGTGTCACTCTCGGCGGAACTAATCCTTCCCGCCACCTACGTCGGCATGCCGGACATCACCCACTTCACCTTCTTTCCCGCAGAGGGGATGGAGATCCGTCGGCTGAGCCTGACGATGAGCACCAGTGGTCCGCTGCGTGTGGCGTACGAGGGGCTTGCCGCGGGAACTGATGTGGACGTGCGTGGTCACTTCGTCTACCTGCCGAAGCTCGGCGAGAAGGTGACGAACAATCGCCGGCTGGTCTCACGCAACTACGAAGTGACGTCACGTATCACGGTGCGGCCGACCAAGGCACCGTAGCGCATTTACGTCGAGGTTTGACCCAGCCAAGCGCAATGGCTGGCCCGCACGCTGCTTACGCGCTCCTTTCTCGCCCCTTTCGCCAATTCAGCCTCCAATGAAAAACTTTCTTCGCACCATCGCTCTCGTCGTCACCGTTGCAGCGTGCACGGACGGCACGGCAGCCACCCCCGCCGCCATTGATGACGTGAACCTGATCATCAACGGAAGCCCCACTGGGCCAACGGATTTCGCCAGTGTCGGCGCGCTTCTCTATGATTTCGACGCGAACGGCGTGATCGACGGCAGCGACATTCTGTGCACCGGCACCCTCATTGCACCGGAGGTGGTCCTGACTGCCTCGCACTGCCTGAATTTCCTGCCGCCATCAGCTCAGGTGTACGTCACTTTTGATCACGCACTCTTTCCTGCGACGAGCGGCGTGATCCCCGCCGTACGCACCCACTTCGCACGAAATCCCGGTCCGCTGAGCTCGAACACGCCGCCCGATATCGCAGTCGTCGTCCTGCCTGCCGGTTCGACGACGGGGCTCACCCCGCACTCCCTTCCGCCCGTCAACTACCTCGATCAACTCGCAGCGAGAGGCGGGCTTCGGGGCACCTTGTTCACGAACGTAGGCTACGGCGCTACCACCGTGCGCACCGGTCGACCGGAATTCAGCTATGACGGGAATCGAAACACGTCCCGTTCTCCATTTCAGGCGCTGCGTGGCAACCTGTTGATCCTCAACATGCAGACCGCAGCGACCGGCGAAGGCGGCGATTGCTTCGGTGATTCCGGCAGCCCGAAGTTCGTGGGCAGTGATCGTCGCATCGTGGTCGGGGTGCTATCGTGGGGTGACGCGCCCTGCCGGGCAACCTCGGTGAGCCACCGCGTCGACACAGACGCGGCACGAGCCTTCCTGGGGCAATTCGTCGCACTGCCCTGAGGGTGCCGAGCGACCAACGCACCGCAGTACTTTCGTTCAAGGCTGGTAAAAGCCAAACGCAAAGGGGCAAAGGCGCCAGGACGCAACACTGCAGGGAAGTGGGAACTGCGCACGCCCCCAGCGAGCAGTTCCCCAGCTTTGGCCGTTTTGCGTCTTGGCCCCTTTGCCCCTTTGCGTTTGGCCGTGCGCTGTTGCAGGTGCCGACCTACACCTCCAGCCCATGAAACCCCACCTGGATCCCCCCCACCCGCGTATGCAGGATCTCGGTGGTCGGCGACTGCAGCGCCTTCACATGTGACTGCTCCGCCAGCAGCAGCGCCACCCGCCACTCGGCAAACGGCCCGCGCGCCAGCTTGCCGATCTGCACGAACAGCCCGGTCAGCGCATCCGCGTTGCCCACCCGGCGACCGTACGGCGCGTTGCTGCACCACGTCCCCGACTCCGCCGGCGGCGTGACGGCATCGATGGTTTTCTGCTCGAACGTGATCATCCCGGCCACCCCCGCTCGCTCGGCATTCTCCGTCGACATGCGGATCGCCCCGGGATCGCGATCACTCCCCACGATCGGCAGATCGAGCACATCCACGCCTGCGGCCTTGGTCGAGAAGCGGAGATTCGGCAGCACGTCGCGATCGGCGCCGGGCCAGTGCTCGAACGCGAACGGCCGCGCGCGACCGGGCGCCTGATTGCGCGCGATCAGCGCGGCTTCGATCGGGAACGTCCCGCTGCCGCACATCGGGTCGATGAAAGGCTGTGTGGCGTCGTAGTCCACGGCCAGCAGGCAGGCCGCCGCGACGGTCTCGCGCAGCGGCGCCTTGGCGATGGCCTGCCGGTACCCGCGTCGGTGCAGCAGCTCACCCGAGGTGTCGGCGCTGATGGTGCACACGTCGTGCACGATCCGCACGAGAAACCGCTGCGCCTCGTCGGTGGGCGCATCGTCGTCGTCACTCTCGGTCAGGCGCACCACGGGCGCATCCACGCCGAAGTGCTTCGAGATCTGCCGCGCGATGCGTTCGGCGACGGCGTCGGAGTGATACAGCCGCGACTTGCGGCAGGTGACGCGCAGCGAGACCGGCTGGCCGGGGAGCAGCACACGTCCCCACGGCATCTTCGCGGCGCCCTTCTCCAGATCCTGAAAACCCTGCGCCTTGAACTCGCCGAGCCGCACGATGACGCGCGACGCGGTCCGAAGCCAGAGGTTCACGAGGGCGATCGTCCGGAAGTCGGCCGGGAACGCCACACCATCCGGCGTGGGCGGCTCATGCGGGATGCCGAGCGCCGTCAGTTCGGCGGCGGTGACGGGGGCGATACCGGGAGCGGTGATCGCGAAGGCGGACCAGGTGGTAGACACACCGGCAACTTAGCGCCTCCCGGTGGCCGGCTGATCGAAACGGGAGGAGGGGTGGTCACCGAAGCGCCCCCTCCTGTCACGCCCCCCGCGGACCAGTTCAGCGGGGAATGATGTCCCGCAGGCTGTCACGGCCGGTCGAGTCGATACGACACCTCTCACACGGAGCCGCGGAAACACGGAGAACAAAAAATGGGTGCGGGCTCGGATCGCGGGCATTCGACCACCCCACGATTCGCTTCCTCCTCTCCTCAGCGGCTCCGTGTGAGCAGAGTTTGCTGTTGCTGTCGTTCGTGCGAAACGAAGTTCGCCATCACGAAGCCGCGTTCCGTGACACCGCCCTTCGGCGCTCGATGACACGGCTGAGCAGCAGCGCCGCGAACAGCGCGAAATACACCAGCGGCCAGAAGGTGTCTTTCTTCACCGCCCACAGGTAGTGCGTGGTGGCCGTGATCGCCACCACATACGTGAGCTGGTGCAGCCGCTTCCACTTCGCACCGCCGAGCTTCTTCGCCATCGCGTTCGGTGACGTGACCGCGAGCGGTACGAGCAGCAGCCAGCTGAGCATGCCGATCGTGATGTACGGACGCTTCACGATGCTGGTCCAGATCTCGTCGAAGCGCAGTTCGAGGTCGAGACCGAAGTAGACCATCATGTGCACGGATGCGTAGAAGAACACGAACAGGCCGAGCATCCGCCGATAGGTGGCCAGCCACGCCCACCCGGTCAGTTTGCGCAGGGGTGTCACCAGCAGCGTCAGCGCCAGACTGCGGAGCGCGAGCGTACCGGTGTCTATCTCGAGGATCTTCACCACGTCGCCGTCGAGCTGCCCGGTGATCAGCGCGTACGTCAGCCACACCGCCGGTGTCAGCAGCACCAAAAACACCACCGGCTTGAGCCCACGACCAATGCGGGGGCCAAGGGGGCGCGGACGAGCCTGCGGCCGTGCTGCTGCGGTCACGCTCCGACCTGCGTCAGAAGTTGCGACGCAGATCCATGCCGCTGTAGAGCGACGCGACCTCGCTGTAGCCGTTGAACATCAGCGTCGGCTTGCGCAGGATGTCACCCAGCTTCCGCTCGCGCGCCTGACTCCACCGCGGATGATCCACCGCCGGATTCACGTTGGCATAGAAGCCGTATTCATCCGGCGCGGCACGCATCCAGGTCGTGTTCGATGGACGGTCGGTGAACTTGATGCTCACGATCGCCTTGATGTTCTTGAAGCCGTACTTCCAGGGCACGACCAGTCGCAGCGGCGCGCCGTTCTGGTTCGGCAGTGTCTTGCCGTACATGCCCGTGGCGAGGAACGCGAGCGGGTGCAGCGCCTCGTCCATCCGCAGCCCTTCGATGTACGGCCAGTCGATGGTGCGCATGCGCTGACCGGGCATCCGTGCCGGATCGTACAGCGTGGCCATCTCGATGTATTTCGCCCCGGGCAGCGGCTCGGCGCGCCGGATCACGTCGGCCAGCGGAATGCCACGCCACGGGATCACCGCGCTCCACGCCTCGACGCAGCGGAAGCGGTAGGTCCGATCCTGCACCTTGCTGGGCGCGAGGAAATTGTCGAGCGGCATGTCGCCGGTCTTGCGCGCCAGCCCCTCGATCTTGACCGACCAGGGGCGCGCGCGGAACTGCTGCGAGTTGGCCTTCGGATCTTCCTTGTCGGTGCCGAACTCGTAGTAGTTGTTGTAGCTGGTGACCTTCTCCTCGTCGGTGATCTCGTCCGACGGCTGCTGAGCGCCCGCCGGCTGCAGCCCGCCGAGCATCGCCTCGGTGAGCGCGCCCGTGGCGGAGATGGCACCGATGCTCCCGACGACGCCAAGGAACTCGCGGCGGTTGAGGTAGTCCTGCTCCGGCGTGATTTCGGAGGAGGGTGGCTCGATGCGGTTGCGACGGATCAGCATGGCAGGGAAAGCTGGGGAAACGGAGCGGAGGCGGACGGCACCACCGGCCCTGAAGGCTACAACACCCGTCGGGCCCAGACGAGCCGCTGGAGGACGTTGATGGCGACCAGAATCGTCATCAGGCCGAACAGCAGCGGCAGCTTTGCCGGGAACAGGTAGAACAGCGAGAAGAAGACGACGGTTTCGAACCCCGCCACGAGTGCCGGCGGCATGGTCACCGTGGTGAGTTCGCCGGTGGACCGCGCGCCGGATGCACGCTTCTCCAGTACGGCCGAGAGATACATCCAGCTGCAGGCGTTCACGAAGAACGCCCCTTCCAGCGCCACCGCCATTACCAGCACGAGGCGATTGCTGGACTGGATGGCAAACCCCAACGGGACGGCGGCGTAGACGACGAAGTCGAGCAGGATGTCGAGGTAGCCGCCGAAGTCGGTCTGCGTATCCGTGACACGCGCCACGGTTCCATCGAGGCCATCGGTGACCCGGTTGGCGATCCAGAGCGCCAGCCCGACGCCCCACACCCCGCGTGCGGCCGCGGCGGCCGCGCCGAGCCCCAGAAACAGCGCCACCACCGAGAGCACGTTGGGCGGCACACCACGCAGCAGGGCCGCCAGCGGGGCCAGCAACCGGTCCTTCAGTCCACGAAGCAGGTGATCGAACATCGGTCAGTGGGTCGAGTAGATGCGCGCGTGACGCAGCGTGATCTGCACCCGGTCCCCGACGCGAGCAGCCGTCGTGCCCGGGACCCGCATGGTCACCAGCCGACCCGACGGGTCAGACACATCGAGCATCACCTCGTGGACGGCGTCGCGGCGGCCGGTCACGGTCAGCACGGGCGCCTCTGCAGAACCCGCCGCGGACACATCGACGTCGTGCGATCGCACGCACGCGATGGCCGACCCCGGCGCGACTCCTGCGGCCTTGATTGCGCCGCCCGCCCAGCGGAAGCGCGACGCGCCATCATCCGTGCGCTCGACCACCCCCGGTACTTCGGCAAAAACGCCAAGGAGCTGAGCCACCGCCAGCGTTGGTGGTTCGCGCAGCAGATCCGCGGGTGACGCAGGGACGCTGAGATCGCCAAAGGGCCCGATCGCGGAGATGTGCGTGGCCACCGCCATCGCATCGTCGAGGTCGTGCGTGACGAGTATCGTGGCGGCACCACTCATGGCACGGGCTTCCAGCAACGCCGCGCGGACGTCGCGACGCACCGCCGGGTCCAGCGACGCAAGCGGTTCGTCCAGCAGGAGCACGGCAGGATCGGCACAGAGTGCCCGTGCCAGGGCCACGCGGTGCCGCTGCCCGCCGCTGAGCGCCGTGGCCGCGTTGCCGGCGACGGGGCCAACGCCGAGTCGAACCAGCATCTCGAAGCCACGCCGCTCTGCCTCACGCCGCGACGTGCCGCGCACCGTGAGCGGGAACGCCACGTTCTCCAGCACCGACAGGTGCGGAAACAGCACTGGCTCCTGATGCAGGTACACGACGCTGCGCTGCTCAGGACGCAGCGCCGAGACGTCGCGGCCGTTGACGCTGATGCTGCCGCGCCCCTGCGGCTGCAGGCCCGCCAGCGTGCGCAGCAGCGAGGACTTGCCGGCACCCGATGTGCCCAGCACCGCCAGACACGCGCCGGCATTGACCGTGAACGTCACACCCGGCAATCCGATCCGATGCCCCGGCGCCACCTCGGGTATCGACTGTGTGCCGGCATCGACGACGAAGTAGCGCACCGACCCATCGATCGGCGACGGTTGTGGTGGCCCTTCGAACAGCACGCACAGGTCGCGCACGTCGAGCGTGGCGCTCATGCCGACACCGCTGCCGTGTTCCGCGCAGCGCTGCGCGTTGCCGCGAGGACCAGCAGCGCCGGAATCGCGAGCGCGAGTGCACCGACCGCGGCCCGCTGATCCTGACCCGCCTGCAACATCGCCAGCACGTCGAGCGGCAACGTACGGACCGCACCACCGCCCACCAGCAGCGTCAGCGCCACCTGCGCCCAGCTCACCAGAAAGCCGAGGGCCAGCGCATCGGCAATCGGCCGCCGGAGCAGCGGCAGCAGCACCCGTCGCCACCGTGCACCCTCACTCGCACCGAGCGTGGCGGCCGACTCCTCGAGGCGCCTGTCCCAGCGCGTGAACACGCCGAGAAAGACGAGTGTGAGATAACCGAGCGTCGGAATCAGATGTGCGAGAAACACGCCGAACAGCGTGCCGCCGAGTCCCAGCGTCAGCACCGTGAGCTGCAGCCCGATGCCGAGCGCGACGGGCGGCAACGCCACCGCCGCAAATGCCAGCAGCGCCACTGCGCGACGCACGCCGCGCGTACTGAACGCCGCGCTGCGGCCCAGCGGCAGCGCCAGCATCGTGGCCGTGATCGCCGTGCACACGGCGAGCGTCAGCGAATTGACGAGCGCATCACGTCGAGCCGGATCGGTGAACAGCTCCCGCCACGCGCCCGTGTCGATCGTCTCGGGAACGGCGGCCGGATAGAACCAGCCGCGCGCCAGTGACGTGACGATCAGTAGCAGCAGCGGCGCCGTGGCAAAGAGCAGCAGCGCAACGAACGACAGCGACCGGATCAGCGAGGCACGAGGCATCATGCGTCGTCACGCAGCCATTCGTGCACCGCGGCAGCAATCAGCGCGAGCAGCGTCGCCAACACCGCGATCACGTATGCCTCCCCATGTGACGCAGCGTCCAATGCCTGCCGTCGCTCCTGGATCAGCAAAGGCAGCGCCAGCGGCGAACTGGGCGCCAGCACCAGCGGTAACTCCAGCGAACCGAGCACGAACACGAACACCGCCACGATGCTCGGCGACATGCCGCGCAGCAGCATCGGCAGCGTGATGCGACGGAGCACCTGCGCGCGCGTGGCGCCGAGCGTGCGCGCGGCCTCGGTCAGCGCACCACCGCGCAGCGACAACAGCGAGGCCGCCACCAGCAGCAGGAACGGCAGCTCCTTCCAGACCACCGCCGCGATCACACCGATGGCGTAGGGATCGTAGACGAGCTCGGGAAAGTCGGCCGGTACGCTGATCAGCTGCAGTCGTGTCGCCACGCGCGACAACCATCCGCTCTGCGACAGCAGCAGCAATACCGCCACCGCCGCCGCCACGGTCGGGATGGGCAGCGGCAGCACGGCGACGCGCTGCGCCACACGATCCAGCGACCTGTTGCCCGCGAAGAGCAGCGCGACCGCCAGCGCACCGACGGTCGCCAGCAGGGTGCCGATCACGGCGATCCACAACGAGAGCGCGGCCGAACGCCAGACGGCCCCGTCGCTCAGCGCACGCGACACGCCGCCGGGCGTCGCGTTGCCCACGATCCCGAACGCGCCCGCCACGAGATAGCCCACGCCGGCCACGATGGGCACGCCGAGCAGCACCCCCGCCATCAGGAGCGGCACGGCACGGGTGCGGAGCGAGGGCGTGGTGGAGTTCACGGGCGGAGAGTGGAGACGACGCGGTAGCGGCGCAATGTCTCAGGGGCAACCATCAGCGGACCATCCGGCGCCAGTCGGCCTGCAGCCGCTCATGGTAGCGCGGCGACACCTCAGGCAGCGCGTACGCCCGCAAGGTGTCGGCCGGCACCAGCCGCGGATCGCTCACCACGGAGTCGAAGCGTGCACGCCACTCCGCAGGCAGCGTCGCCAGCCGCAGCACCGTGCCATCGGCCCACACCGCAGGCCGCTGCTTCTCGAACTGGGCCTCGGGCGACAACAGGAAGTTGGCGACGACCATCGCACCCGCCGGGTTGGGGGCGTTGGCGGGAATGCCAAGGAAGTGCGTGTTGGCAATCGTGCCATCGCGGAGCACGAGGGCGCGGCTGCTCTTCGGCAGGACGCCCTGCATGGACTTGGTCACCGCCTCGTTCTGGTTGTTGGAGAGGCTGAAGTCGATCTCGCCATTCGCGAACAGCCGGTGCAGCGCCGCCACATCGGGCGGGTACTGCGTGCCGTTGCGCCAGAGCGAGGGCTCGAGGGAATCGAGCCACGCGAAGAGTCCGCGCCGCGCCGCGATGTAGCGCGTGGAATCGAACCCCCCGCGAAAGTTGTCCACGCCGCCGCCGAAGCCATACAGCAACCCCTTGAGGAAGGTGGTGCCGGCGAAACTCTGGTCATACGTGAAGCGACCGGGATGCGCACGGATCCATGTCGCCAGTTCCGCGGCCGTGCGCGGTGGCTGCGGCGTACGTGCAGCGTCGTAGATCAGCGCCAGCTGCACCGTTCCCCACGGCGATTCATATCCGGCTGGATCCTGCTCGAAGTCGCGGCTGATGATCGGCGACGCACTGTCGACGAATGCAGCGGCTGGCAGCACCTGGCTCCACGGTCCGCCGAGCAGTTCGCGCGCACGCAGGGCGCCGAAGGTCTCCCCGTTGATCCAGAGCAGGCTGGCCGTCCCCGTCCGTGCGCCGGCTTCCTTCTCCACCGTCAGCTGGTCCACGAGTTCGTTGCCCTGCCCATTCACGGCCTGCAGTGTGACGCCGTACTGCGCCTTCAGCCTCGGCGCGACCCACTGATCCACGTACGCATTCACCGCCGGATCACCGCGCCACATCCGCCAGATCACCGTCGTGCCTCTGGCACGGGCCAGCACGCTGTCCCATGGCAGCGCGGCAACGCTCGCTGCGCTGACAGGCGGCGGCGCGGTGCGCACACAGGCGGCCACGAGCGCGCCTGCGACGAGCGCCAGCAGCATGCTGCGACGGCCGGAGGGGCCACGAAGTTGTTTCAAGGCAGCTGCAGGTCAGAAGACATACGCCGCCGAGAATTGCACCTGCCGGGCGGGCGCCGCGCTGGGATACACCACCGGATCGCCAGGACGGCCGACCTGCGTGCGCGCCCCACCACCGGGGAGGCCATTCGCAAACCCGCTCACGTTCCGTGTGTTGAGCGCATTGAACAGGTCGGCGCGCACCTGCACCCCCCCCAGCGCGTACGCGGCACCAAGATTCACCAGCGTGGCCGCGGGCAGACGCTCACCGTTGCGCGG
This sequence comes from Gemmatimonadaceae bacterium, assembly GCA_031411975.1. Lineage (GTDB taxonomy): Bacteria > Gemmatimonadota > Gemmatimonadetes > Gemmatimonadales > Gemmatimonadaceae > JACMLX01. The sequence continues at coordinate 7,786 of JANOCB010000040.1, read as the reverse complement.
CACACCGAAGAACCGGTCCTGATTACCAAGGAAGCCATTCCCGAAGGTATCGCCCGATCCATCCAGGTCGCAGAACGCCGCGCCACAGAAGCCTGCGATCCGGTTGATGGGCGTCCCCGACTGCACGTCGAACACCGTGCTCAGCGTCAGGCGCTTCACTCCGATGTAGACAGCGCGCAACGCGAACTTGTGCCGGCGATCGTTGACCGCATCGGCCCACTCGGCATCGAAGTCGTTGCCCTGCGTGGCGTTGAAGTTGATGTCCTCGGTGTTGTTGCGACTGCGGCTGAGCGTGTAGTTCGCGTCCAGCAGGATGGTGCGGCCGGGCTGCCAGCGGAGAGCGGAGGTGGCGCCGACATAGTTCGCCTCGCCGAGTGACGCTGACGTCGAGAGTCGGCGAAAGCTGCCTGTGACCGGCGTGACGGGGCGGAAGGTGTCTCCCTCGGCAACCGGCACCGACGTCACGTCACCGGCGCGGATGCCGCGGGAATTGGCATTGAGATCGTAGGAGAGCGGCAGGTTGCGCGACTGCGTGGCGACCACGTCGAACGTGATGCCGACGGCCGGGGTGAGCTGATATTGCGCGCCGACGCTGACCTGATCGCTGTATGGCTGCTCGAGACCAAGCGCGAAGAGGCGCCGGATTTCACGCGGCGGGAAGGTGCTGACCTGTCCGGCGAGCGTGGCACCGCTGGGCCCCTGCAGATACGCAGGCGCCTGTGCGCCATCGAGGGTGATGGTGGCGTTGCCCTCGGGGCCGAACTGTACCGCATCGGAGTAGATGGCATAGGGAAAGCGGCCGGTGTAGCGGCCGGCACCTGCACGCAGCACGGCGCGCCCGGTGGGCGTCCAGTTCACGGACAGGCGTGGTTGCAGGTTGTTCAGATCGGGCGAACTCTCTCCGCGGCTGGTGAGGTCATCGTAGTCCCAGCGCAGGCCGGCGTTGATGGTCACAACGGATGTCGGGACCCATTTGTCCTCTATCCAGGCACTCGAGAGCAGCTGCGACAGGTTCACCTGCTTCTGGCGGGCATCCACCGTATATCGCAGAACCTGTGCGTTGGATGGGACGTCGCGGAAGGTGAAGAATCCGTTGGCTGACGGCGTGATGTTGCCGGTGTTGAGCACCGTGTAACTGCCGATCGGGTTGGTGTTGGAGCCAGACAAGCGGAAGGTGCTGCGCGCGGCATCGATGCCCGCGCTCATCACGTGCCGGTCACCCAGTTCGCGGCGATGCTCGGTGCGGAACTGGACCTGCCGCTCCGACTCGTCGAACACGAAGTTGCTGGACCCCACGATCGCCTGCGTGATGGTGTTTCCCGGTCGGGCCGGATCATTCGCGACGATGGTCACCTGCGGCACCGCGAGGCTGCTGCGCGTGGGTGGGAAGTTCCAGCGGAAGGTACCGAACTGCAGCGACGTCACCTGGCTCGCGCGGCCGCGGCTGAGCGGCGTGCGGTGCGTCAGGCTGGTGAGGCTGCCGATACGCTGCGTGCGCGTGTCGGCTTCGGGGGCGAGGATACCGCTGCCCTGACCGGCGCGATCGGTGCTGGTCAGGGCGACCTTCGCGGTGAGGCTGCCGGCGGCACCCAGCCCGTGATCGAGACGCGCAAATCCCTTGTAGATCTGGCGCAGTTCGCGGCCCACGAATGGCACGCTCACCGTGCTGGCGATCCGATCCTCGTTCTCATTGGTGTATTCCAGCGCACCGAAGACGAAGGTCCGGTTCGTCGCCAGCGGTCCACCGCCTGCCGCACCGACCTGGGTGCGACGGAACCCGTCCTGCGCCCGGTCGAACGCTGCGGCGTTGCCACCAGGCACGATCTTCGCGCGGGCATCGAACGGCACACCGGGCCGGTTGTAGATGAACACCTCGCCGCCCCACGTCGACCTCCCCGCGCGCGTGTCGAATTGCACCACGCCGTTGCTGCTGCGACCAATGTCGGCACCGTACGTGTTGGCCGCAACACTGAGCCGCTCCAGCGCCGAGAGCGGCAGTTCGACACGCGCTCCGCCAAGAAAACCCTCGTTGTTCTCGAGTCCATCGATGGTGTACGAGGTATACAGCGCGTTGGCACCATTGATCGTCAGCCGCGGCGCGTCGCCGAAGAAGCCGGTGGCCTGGGCCACGTTGGGCAATGCGAAGGCCAGCGAGATCGGGTCGCGTGAATCGGTGGGGAGCGCATTCAGTTCGCTCCGCTCCACCGTGCCGCCAACCGTGGCCGTACTCCGGTTCAGGAGTGGGCGCGGCCGGTCGGACACCACGCTCACCACCGAGAGCGGTACGGCGACGGTCGAATCGCGCAGACGGCGGCAGCCCGCGGTACCCGGAGCACGCGCACAGGTGGCGCTGTCAGGACGGACGGAAGGCAACTGAGCGGTGACCAGCGACGGCAGCGCGACCAGAACGGCAACGCGGAACGGGTGAAGGAATCGCATGATCGGCAAGATAAGTTTGGTCGGGCGGAGCCCGGCATTTCTGTAGCCATGGGTCCGCCAGAACGTTCCCGTCCCTCCTACGACTACTGAGCCGATCCGGATGTTGCTGACCACCCTGCGCGACAACGCGCTCTTCGGAATCACCTGGCTGGAGTGGATCCGCGGCCTGATCATCGGGACGGCGACCACCGCCTCACTCTGGGGCATTCGGGAGGTGCTGATCCGCCGGCTCGCGAATGCGGCCACCACTGACACATGGGTGGACGATCTCTTCCTGCTGCTCGCACGTCGCACGTCACGCATCTACATGATCGCAATGGGTGTGGCTGCGGCGGGCCTCTACGAGACTTCCGAGAGCCAGCTGCCGACCTGGCTGCGCCTGCTGCTGATCGCGGCCTTCTGCTGGCAACTGCTCCGCTGGGCGAACGCCTCCATCGACTTCTGGCTCGGCTCGATGGGCCGCACCTCTGACGGCGCGCAGCACAGCCGCGCGTCACTGGCCGTGGTCGGTGTGCTGATCCGCGTGGCGGTGTTCGTGATCGTGATCGTGCTGGCACTCGACAACTTCGGCGTGAACGTCACCGCGCTGGTCACGGGCCTCGGCATCACCGGCATCGCGGTCGCACTTGCGGTGCAGAACATTCTCGGCGACCTGCTCGCCGCACTCGCGATCGCGTTCGACAAGCCGTTCGCCGTCGGGGACGAAATTCACGTGGGCGACATCACCGGCCGCGTCGAGAAGGTGGGGCTCAAGACCACGCGTCTCCGGCTCGGCACCGGTGAAGAAGTCAGCATCGCCAATGCCGAAGTGATGAAGACGAGGCTCACCAACAACTCGCGCACCGAACGCCGCATGCTGCCGCTGACGGTTGGCGTGTCGGCGAATGGCATGACCGGCGCCGAGTTGCTGGACATTGCGTCGAAGTGCGAAGTGGCAGCGACCGGTGTCGATGGTGTGCATTCAGCGAAAGCGCGGCTCAACGCCGTGGTCGATGCTCGTGCGAGGATCGCGGTCGAGTGCGTACTCGACTCGCCCGCCATGCTCGGCAGCGCGCGGCCGCTGCTGATCGCCGCACTCACCGACGCCGCGTCCACACCGGAGCGACCGGTGCTCGGCGTCGCCTGACCTGTGCGCGATGCGAGCAATCGGGAACTCCGCTCACACGGAGCCACGGCAGCACGGAGACTGCACGGGTGTGGGAACAACGTGTTTCCCACACCGATCCACTCATTCTCGCACGGCTGTTGACTGAAAGCGAGTGCCCTCTGCGGCTCCGTGCCTCCGTGTGAGTGCAGTTGACGATGCCCGTGGCCAAGCCTAAAGCCTGGAATGAACGTGCGCCTCGATGCGCGCGAGTGCGACCCCGGTGCCGTCTTCGGCGCGAACGCGTTCGCCGAGCGCAGACGCAGCGTCGCGCATGACGGGATCGGTGCGCATCTGCGTGATGGCGACCGCGAGATTGGCGGCAGTGAGATCTCGCCGCTTGATCGGCGGCGGCGACACGCCGAGCAGGTGCAGGCGGGTGCCCCAGAACTGTTGGTCGAATCCGAGCGGCACCACCATCGACGGCACACCCGCGCGCACCACCGCGCCGGTCGTGCCGGCGCCGCCGTGATGCACGACGGCCGTGCTGCGTGGAAGGAGCCAGCCGTGCGGGACCTCCTTCTCGACATGCGCCCACGTCGGCAGCGCGGTGTTGCCGAGCGAGCCCCAGCCCTGCAGCAGGATCACACGGGTGCCGGCGCGCTCGCAGGCGTCGAGCACGGTGCGGGTGAGCCACTCGGAGTCCTGCGGCGTCATGCTGCCGAAGCCGACGGTGATCGGCGCCTCGCCGCCGGTGACGAAGCTCGCGAGGGCGGCCGGTGGCTCGTAGCGTGGTTCGTCGAGGTACCACCACCCAGTGGGCGTCACCCACGGCGGCCAGTCGTCAGGGGTCGGCAGCACCGACGGGCTGTAGCCGTACAGGATCGGGTAGGCCGACGAGCGCTGCGAGGCGAACGGTCCGCGCAGCGCCACCGGCGGCGCACTGAACTCACGCTGACGCCAGCGGTTCACGTGCTTGCGCGCCGGCTGCCAGAGCAACTGCTCGCCAATCACGTGCGTGAGACGGTTCCGACGGCGATCCCACACCGTTTCGGGGGTGCGATAGGTGAGCCCGGCGGCGGGGAAGGCGTGGGTGGGGGTGAGCGGCTGCAGAAAGCCACCGATCACCGGCAGTCCGCGGATTTCGTGCAGCTGTGCCGCCGCCATGCAGACCGCGCCGTAGAGCACCACGTCGGCGTCGGCGGTGACGGTGACCAGATCGCGCAGCAATCCATCGAGCAGCGCCGGGAAGTCGCGGCCGAACTCACGAACGAACTGCCAGAGCCCGGCCAGCGAGCCGTTGCTGAGCCATGCGTTTGCGCCGGGCGCGCTGAGCATGCGGCCCGGATCGCCGTGCAGCGCCCGGAAGTGGATGCCGTGCGACACGATCCACGGCTCGAACTGCGCGTGTGTGGCCAGCGTCACACGGTGGCCCGCCGATGCGGCGCGCACCGCCAGGGCCAGATACGGCTGCACGTCGCCGCGCGAACCGGAAGTCACGATCACGAGATGCATGCGGCTGGAATATGTCCCGGGCTGCCTATGTTTCACGCATGTCGCAGACCGAGATCATGCCGCCCGCGCTCGAGAAGGTGCTGACCCGCTTCCGGGCGATGGGGCGAGAGGAGAAGATGGCCAGCCTGGTGGCCTACGCCCGCAAGCTGGAGCCGCTGCCGGCGCACCTGGCCGAGATGGACCGTACCGCCTTCACGGTGCCGGAATGCCAGACGCGCGTGGACATCTTTCCCGAGTTGCAGGAAGGGTCGCTCCACTTCTACGCCGACGTGAACGTCCGGGAGTCGCCCACGGTGGCGGCGGTGCTGGCCATCGTCTTTCAGGCGGTGAACGGCCAGCCTCCTGCGGCGACGCTCGCCATCCCGAACGACGTGGTGCGCCAGCTGATGCACGACATCGGGCTGGCGGGGCGCGAAGTGGGGCTGAACGCGATGATCCAGCGCCTCAAGCGCTACGCCGCTCAGGCGGCCTGAGACACGATGTCGTGACGGTCCCGGGTAACGGCGAACCCGGCCGGGCGTTATTCTGCCCGGTTCCGGGCGCACTGCCCGGACGCACCCTCCCGAGCCCCACCCATGTCGATCACGATCAAGGTCAACACCAACGGTCCGCTGATGATCAGCGCCGCCGACGCACCCTCCGTCACGCTGACCGACGCCGAGGGCGCCGTGATTCCGCTGCCCGAAGGCAAGAACGTCTTCCTCTGCCGCTGCGGCGCCAGCTCGCGCAAGCCGTTCTGCGACGGGCAGCACAAGTCCGCCGGGTTCGACGGCACCTGCATCACCGCCATCTCGGCCAGCTGACCCGTGCTGCAGAAAGTGCTGAACGCGTGGGCCTGGGTGGTCCTGATCGCCATGATCATCATCGGGTTCTTCATCGTGCTGGCCGTCTTCATCGTGACGGTCCCGTTCGACCGCAGCCGGTACGCGGCAGGGCGGACCTTCCGTCTCGTGGGCTGCTCCACGGTCTGGCTCAATCCGCTCTGGACGTTCAGCACTGACGGGCTCCGCATCCGTGATCCGCGGCGCCCGTATGTGGCAGTCTCCAATCACGAGAGCTACGCCGACATCTTCCTGATCTCGCACCTGCCGTGGGAGATGAAGTGGCTGGGCAAGGAACAGCTCTTCAAGATCCCGTTTCTCGGCTGGATGATGTGGCTCGCCGGTGACATCCCGGTGAAGCGCGGGCGGAAGGAGAGCATCGTGTCGGCCATGAACGGCTGCAAGGCGCGACTGCAGCAGAAGCTGAGCGTGATGATCTTCCCGGAGGGCACTCGGACGCCCGACGGTGAGCTGCTCCCGTTCCGCGACGGCGCGTTCCGCCTGGCCATCGAGAACGGCACGCCGATCCTGCCGATCGTCATCGCCGGCACCCGTCGCGCCATGGCGAAGCACACCTTTCAGTTCCAGAAGACCCGGGCGATCTGCCGCGTACTGGAACCAATCGAGACCACCGGTCTAACTCTGGCGGACCTCGCGACTCTCAAGGAACGGACGCGCACCGTCATCGCTGCGGCGAAGGAGCGGTTGCACGACGAACTGGGGCTTGGCGCGAACGGTGAACCTCTCGCCATGTCCGGCCGCACGGCGTAAACCGGACGCTGTCGGCTTACGCAACGAGACGAGCCCTCGCGAGTGATTCTCGCGAGGGCTCGTCCTGCTTCCAGCTAGATCAGACGAGAGCGGCGTTCAGCTGCCGCGAGAGCCAATCGGAAACCTGCTGGTCAGTGCCGATCCAAGCCGCCTCGCCAGCCATCCGGTGCACGAGGAGAGCGTCGTTCTTGTCCATGTGCGTCCACAGGGTATCGCGGATCTGCTGGGCCTTCGACGCTGACTGGACAATCCAGAAAGAATCGGTCGGTCGACACCATGTGCCGAATGCTTTGATTGCGTTGTGGAGGGCACTGTAGTCACGCCCCGGCTGCTTCAGATCGTAGTTGATGGCATAGAGTGCCATGTCGAGCATCCTCACAAAGGAGAAAAGAGTCCGGAGATCGCGTCCGTGCGATTTCCGTGGTGCAGCTCACTTGCCCGGGCCCACCCCGAGGCGTACTCTTTCCTCCGCTGTTCAGACGGGCCGTGTCGCCATGGCTCGATCGAGTTCACGAGAACGCGGGCAGTTTTCGACCCTCCCGCGCCTCAGTTGTCCGCCCTCGTCCGGTTGCCGCCGGACGGGGGCTTCGTGTTCGTACCAAAAATACGCCGAAAGGCATTGCGAACGCAAGTGTTATATAACACACTTGTAAGACATGACACAAAACATTCACACAGCGGCAGTTCTGCGCGCCATCCGGGCCAAGCTCAATCTCACGCAGGAGCATCTCGCCGATGAGCTCGGCGTATCCTTCGCCACCGTCAACCGGTGGGAGTCTGGCGGCCGACGACCCCAGAAGGCCGCGGCCGAGCTGATTGCCTCGCTGGCGGCCAAGGCCGGCATCGCTGATGCAGATGGCGCGGACGGCGGCGAATCGGCGGCGGCGGCCGTCACCCGCCGCCGTCGGAAAGCCGAGCCCTCCCCGGCCTCCACCAAGCCCATGGAGCAGATGCTCTGGGACGCCGCCTGCTCCATCCGCGGGCAGAAGGACGCCGCCAAGTTCAAGGATTACCTGCTCCCCCTGCTCTTCCTCAAGCGCCTGTCGGACGTCTTCGACGACGAGCTGGCACGGCTGACCGAAGAGTACGGCGACCGTCTGACAGCCATCGAGATCGTCGAAGCAGACCACTCCGTGCTGCGCTTCTACCTGCCGCC
>JANOCB010000039.1:0-34255 GCA_031411975.1 Gemmatimonadaceae bacterium | reverse complement strand
GGCGGGACCGCTGAGCGCGCGCGAAGCCGTCAGGCTGCTGCAGGACATCGGCTATGCGCTCGCCTATGCGCATGGTCGCGGTGTGGTGCATCGCGACCTGAAGCCCGACAACATCATGCTGGAGCGTGCCACCGGTCGCGCGCTGCTGATGGACTTCGGCATCTCGCGCACCATCAGCACCGAAACGACCAGCGCGGTTCCGGGCCTCACACGTGTCGGTGAAGTGGTCGGCACACCCGAGTTCATGTCGCCAGAACAGGCCTGTGGGGATGCGGTGGATGGGCGGAGTGACCTGTATGCGCTGGGGCTGGTGGCCTACTTCGCGCTGACCGGTGAGCTGGCGATCAGTGGAGAGTCCACACAGCGGATTCTGGTGCAGCAGCTGACGCAGCCGGTGCCCTCCGTTGCCAGCGCACGTCCTGATCTTCCCGCCGCGCTGGTCGATGCCATCGATCGCTGCTCGCGCAAGGAGCCGGATGAGCGCTTCGCCACTGCCGAGTTACTGATCGAGGCACTCGATGCGGCGCAGCTGGCGGCGCCGGAGGTACCGTACGTGCTGCGTCGCTTCGCGCGCGAAGTCGCGACGCTACACTACCCGGTGCTCCCAGCGATCGCCGCCTGTGCCGCCATCTGGTTCTACGTGACGGTGGTCAAGGAATGGTCAGCCGCCGACGCCCTGACCTCGCAGTCGATGGTCGTGGCGGTCCTGATCGCGCGCCTCTGGCAGACGCGTGTCGAGCGCCTCCGCCTGCACGCCGACGGGTACGATGGCGCCGCGATCCGTCGCGGATTTCAGGCCATCGTCGACGAACAGGAATCGGGTCGTGCCGCGCTCCGTGCTCAGCCGGCCGTCATCGCGCGACGACGGCGTGTGGTACTGAGTGCGGTCGGCATCTTCATCCTTTCGATCGTGCTCAACCGAATCGCCATGGCAAGCCGGACCCAGATCGGTCCGACGTGGTGGTACGTACCACCCGCAGCGCAAGCGACCTTCTTTCTGGTCAGCGTGATGAAAGGCGGAGCGCTTGTTGCCATCCTGCGCAGCCCGTTGCGCATGCCGATCGGTGAGCGCCTCTTCCGCTGGTTCTGGCTTGGGGTGCCGGGTGCCCTGCTGCTCGGCCGCGACGCGGCGTCAGGCCAGGTGGGCCGCACCATCCCGCCGACGAACACCGGCACCGAAGCCTTGCGCATCAGCGCGACGCCGCCGACACCGCTCACCGAGGCGCCGGTGCGGAACGCGGGGCCAGCGGAAGCGGCTGGCACGACGGGCGAGCACACGGCAAGCGTCACCCTCGAATCACGCGTCGCGGAGCTCGAGCGGTGGCGTGCGACCGAGGAGCTCCGGCGGCGCACATCGTCGGCGTGACATGCGGGTGCAACGAGCCGGCGTATGGTCGCGTACAGCAAGTGGTCATCCGGGGCTATCTTGCCGCGCGGCTTTCCGAGACGACACGCGACGTGAATGAATCCGGAGTGACTTGATCGTGACGCATGATCCGCGACCATTACGCGCTGTGAATTCCGACACGCGTCAGTGGGTGATCGTCGGTGCCGGAATATCCAGCGCTGGCTACGCCCTCCTGTTCGGGATCACGGTGGTCGCCGCCGGATGGGAGGGGTCGCTCTTTCGGCTGCCGCTGTTGCTGGCCGCGTTCGGTTGCGCCGTCTGCTGCCTGCTGGCCGCGTCTGGGCGTGTCCGTGCCGGCGGGATCGTGGCGTTGAGTGCCGTGTGGCTGCAGGCCCACTACGCGCTCGCCACGTTGCCCGAGTTCCCGTCACCGTCGCTGCTGGCGTCGCCCGCGCTGCTGGTGGCAGCCACCCTGCTGCTGCCGCCACGTGCCGCACGACTCTTCGGGATTGCGACCATCGTCACGCCGTGGGCGGCCGCGAGTTTTGGCGCGATCGGACGGTCTGGTGGATTGACGGTCGATGCGGTGTTCTGGCTCGTCACGCATTCCGTCGCGATGCTGGTGATCTGGTCGATCGTGACGCTCGGCTTCTCGGTGCTCGATCGCGCCTTTCAGCGAGTCAGTGACAAGGAGCGGGCGTTGTCGGAGACCATCAATACGTCGCCCGACGGCATCGTGGTGATCGACGCCGACTCGACCGTACAGGTGACGAATCCGGCAGCCGCGCGATTGCTCGGTGGGCCGGCTGCGGAGTGGATCGGCCAGCCGCTGGCGCGCGTCATCGAGGCGGTCCGTTCGCCGGGTATGGCGACGCAGGAGCTGTATGCGGCACTCGGCGACACCGAACCTCCGCAGGTCTGGACGTTCGAGCGGCCGGACGGCAGCCGGTCCGATGTGGAGGTGAGCAGCCGCGCGATGGATGGCGGCCGCCGTCAGCTCGTGCTGCGCGACATCTCGGAACGTGTCAGGGCAGACGTGGCGCGCCGCGAGATGGAAGTGCGGCTTGCGCATGCACAACGACTCGAGGCCGTTGGCGGATTGGCGGGCGGTATTGCGCATGACTTCAACAACATTCTCACCATCGTCGGTACTTCTGCCGAAGTCTTGCGCGCCGACATCTCCGATGATCGGCACGTCCCGCTGATCGATGACATCCTCTCGGCCCAGGAACGTGGCGCGACACTCACCCGCCAGCTGCTGGCATTCGCCCGCCGTGATGTCGTCCAGCCGCGGGTCTTCGACCTGTCGGCGCAGGTGCTGTCGCTGCGCGCGCTCTTGCAGCGTGTGGCCGGTGAGCAGACGCGCATTTCCTGCGACGTGCAGCCTGACTGCCGGATTCGCGCGGATGTCGCGCAGGTGGAGCAGGTACTCGTGAACCTCGTCACCAACGCGCGCGATGCCATGCCGGATAGTGGCGATTGCACCGTCTCGGTCACGCGGTGCCCGCATGGTGACGACGAGACGTGCGTGCGCCTGGTGGTGCGCGATACAGGCTGTGGCATGGACGAGAGCACGCGCGCACGCGCCTTCGAGCCCTTCTTCACCACCAAGCCGCGAGGGCGTGGCACGGGGCTGGGGCTCGCCTCGGTTCATGGAATCGCGAGCCAGAACGGTGGCCGTGTCGAGATCGATTCGGTACGTGGGACGGGCACGACCGTCGTCATCACCTTTCCGTTTGCCGATGAAGAGATCGTGGTGGCCACGGCGCGTCCGGTGGCGTCAGGCGACCCGGGACGTGCGACGATCCTGCTGGCCGAGGACGATGATGGCACCCGTGCGGTCGTGACGCGCATTCTGCAGCGCTTGGGCTACGCCGTGCTGCTGGCGCCCGACGGCCTGCAGGCACTGCGGATGGCCGCGACACACGCCGGGGGCATCGATCTGTTGCTCACCGACGTGATGATGCCTGGGCTCACCGGGCCGCAGCTGGCAGCTCGCCTGCACACCACGCACCCCGGCATTCCGGTGCTGTACATGTCGGGGTATCCGGAGGACGCGCTGAGCGAGGTGGCGGGTCTGCAGATCGAGACCGACTTCGTGGCCAAGCCGTTCACCACCGAGGTGCTCGCGGCACGCGTGGCGGCGAAGCTCACCGGGGCGCCGCTGGGCCCGTCGCAGAGTTCAAGGACTCTGACCCCTTGAAGCTGAGTTCAAGGACTCTGACCCCTTGAATCGACCCCTTGAATCGCCTGTGAAAGCCGCGCGCGGCTACGGGGCCCTTGCTACCGCTGCACGATGTCGGCCGCGCGATCGAGCAGCTGGTTCAGCTCGGCCCGGGAGAGATAGCGTCCATTCACGATGACGGCCGCGATGCGTTTCGTGTGCGCGATGTTCTCCAGCGGGTTCGCCTCCAGCAGCACCAGATCCGCCAGTTTGCCCACGGACACCGTCCCGAGCTCAGCCTCGCGTTTCAGGAACCGCGCCGGATTGATCGTCGCGCTCTGCAGTGCGGCCAACGGGGTGAGTCCGGCCTTCACCAGCAGCGCCAGCTCGTCGTGGAGGCTGAAGCCGAAGAACAGGAATGGGAAGGTCGTGTCGGTGTCGGTGCCTGCCAGCAGCGACGCGCCACCCTCGTGCAGATCCGCCGCCATCTTCAGTCGCGTCTCCACCTCGCGCGCTCGTTCGGCGAACACCGTGTCGGGTCCGCGCGGACCATAGCTGAACTGACCCTGCAGGACACCTGCATCCATCGCCATGGTGGTGCGCCAGTCGATGACCTTGGCCGGCGAGACGTATCGCAGTCGTGGATCCGTGAAACGCGCCTTGAACTCGTCACTCAGTGGGTACTCCGAGCCGAATCGCGTCTGCATTTCCACCAGCGTCGGCACGAACCAGGTGCCATTGCGGGCGAAGCGTTCGCCGAGCTGACGGCACCTGACCGCGTCGTAGCTGTTCAGCCCGAGGACAAATGCCGAGTCCTCGGTTGCGGCGTAGCCCTTGTCGTTACCCGCCTGACTGAGCGTCGGGAGGCTGTGCAGCATGCGCCTGATCTCGTGCTCGCCGGTGGCGCACGACATACGGTGCCGATACGCATGCTCGATGCTGCGCATCCCGGCGTCGGACGCTTCTGCCGCCGTGACGGCGAGCGGCACATGACCCACGAGGGGGATGTCGAGCCGTCGCGCTTCCGCAGCCGCCGCAAGGAACACGTCGCGCGACAGCCGCGTGTAGACCTTGATGAAGTCGAGTCCCGCCTGCTGACGTCGGGCAATCTCGGCGCGCATCGTGTCCGGCTCGACGATCTCCACATACGTCCGGCGCGATTTGGGCGCACCATCGATGATCGAGCCGCTGGCGACGAAACGCGGCCCGAAGGTCTCGCCACGCTCCACCGCGCCGCGCAGCGCCACGATGTCGTGCGTGCTCATCACGGCCCCCGGGTCGCGAAAGCCGGTCACGCCATTGGCGACGTTGAGCAGCGATGACCACGCCCATCGGTCGAGCGAGTGGCTGTGCATGTCCCACAGGCCGGGAATCAGCATCTTCCCGCGCCCGTCGATCACGCGGGCACCGGCCGGGATGCGCGCGGTCGGACCGACCGCGGCAATGCGCTGGGCGGATACCACGACCGTCATGTCGGACGACAGCTGTCCGTTCTCGACATTCAGCACGGCCACGTGGGTAATGGCCGTCGCCCGCGATGCGGCGGCGTCGCGACGCGCGCGGGTCGCGGCCGGCTGCGCTGCCGTCGGAATCGGTTGCGCACCGAGCGCGGCGCAGGCCACGGGAAGCCAGCACACGGCACGTGCGAGGTTGTGGAGCAGGTGAGGCATACGTGTCACCGAATCGCCGGAGTGGTGTGCTGCTGCTGGGAGCTTACGTTACACACCGCGGCATCCGAGCGTCTTCGACCGAATATCCACTGCCTGGAGACCGCCCGCATGCCGATGCCCGCGATTCGTCGCCACTGCCACCTCGTGGCCCTGCTCGGGGCGCTCGTCGCCTGTGGTGGAGGCGAGGGCCCGACCGTCTCGCCACCCGCCGCCCCATCCCGCGTGGTCGCGGTCGCGGGGGCCCAACAGTCCGGCGTGGTCAACGCCGCCGTGGCTGAGCGCCCCGCAGTCCGCGTGCTCGATGGCGCAGGGCAGCCGGTGGCAGGTGTGGTGGTGCGGTTCTCGGTCCTGGACGGCGGCGGGCGTGTCACCGGCGACTCGGTGGTCTCCGGTGCTGACGGCCTCGCCACAGTCGGCGCGTGGATCCTCGGCCCGGGTGTCGGGACCCAGCGGCTCGTCGCACGGAGCGCCGGCCTCCCCGAGGCCGTCTTCAGCGTCACCGTCACGGCGGGTGCCGCCCCCACGCTCACCGTCGTCGCCGAATCGGACCAGCAGATCGGTGGCGTCGGCGCGCCGCTCTCCCGACTTCCGGCGGTCGTGTTGCGTGCCCCCGACGGGCGCCCGGTGGTCGGCGCCACCGTGACGTTCGCCGTCACCGAAGGCGGCGGGAGTGTCGAACAGGGCACCGCGACCACCGACAGCACCGGCACCGCGCGCGCCGGACGCTGGATCCTCGGGACGACCTCTGGGCGCAACGCGCTCGTCGCCACGCGCAGCGGCGCCACGCCCGCCACGCTGGTCGCAACCGCCGTCGCCGGCGGTGCCCCGGTGGTGCGGCGCGAAGTGCTGCTCGACGGGCTCTCCAATCCATGGGACCTCGCCTTCACGCCGGCGGGGGAGCTGTTCTTCACCGAGCGCGGTGGGGGCGTGCGCGTGCGGCTTCGCGACGGACGCGTGATCCGGTATCCCAATCCGGCCGACTTCATCGCGCAGGACCAGAGCGGCATGCTCGGCCTCGCGCTGGACCCGTCGTTCGCGAGCAACCGCTTCCTGTACGTGTTCATGGCGAGCACACTTGGCGGCTCCACGGCCAACCATGTGCTGCGCTGGCGTGTCGCCGATGACTTCTCGACGCTCGACGGCCGCACCGACATCGTGACCGGACTCACGTACGGCAACGGCGGCGCACACTCGGGTGGGCGCATCCGCTTCGGTGCCGACGGCGCACTCTGGATCGCCACGGGTGACACGCGCACCGCGCGCGTGCCGCAGGACCTGCGCTCGCTCGGTGGCAAGGTGTTGCGCGTCACGCGCGACGGTGCTCCCGCTCCCGGCAACCCGACGAGTTATCCGCGGCCAGCCGATCCCCGCATTGCAGCGTGGGGTTTCCGCAACGTGCAGGGCCTCGCGGTCCGACCCGGCACGGGCGACGTGTTCACGAGTGAGCATGGCCCGGGGCACAGCGACGAAGTCACACGCGTACGCACTGGCGGCAACGGCGGGTGGGACCCGGTCTGCGCCGACGGCATCAGCTACTGCGGCTACTCGGGCGGGATGAGCATGACCGACACGGTGAAGTTCACCGATGCGATGCGTCCGGCCTTCCGCACCGGTGCGAGCGAGGGGATGAGCGGGAGCACCTTCGTGACGGGGCCGCAGTGGCGCGACTGGGACGGCTCGCTGATGGTGGCGGCACAAGCGGGGCGCCGGTTGCGTGTGCTGCGTGTCGCGGCCGACGGCGGCAGTGCGGTGCAGCAGGCCGAGCTCTTCGGCGGGATCGCGCGCATTCGCGGGGCGGTGCAGGGCCCGGACGGTTTCCTGTACGTGCACACGGACGACGGCGGCGGCCGCGACGTGATCTGGCGCGTGATGCCGTGACGCGTGAGCGGGGGCTGTCGGCGTGATGACACCGCCGCCCCGCGCGGGCGCTGGATGATTCCTGTGTGCGTGCGCGAACGACCCGTCAGCCTGCCCGGATGGCTGCCACCGCGTCGATGATCTCCGCGCTCACGACCGTGCTGCCGAGGTGCAGCGTCGCGGCTCGTGCACCCGCGGCTTCGGCCGCATTCCATGCAAGGCGCGCGCGCTGCGCGTCCACCAGTCCGGTCGCGGGTGCGAGGCCGCCGAGGCAGAGCACCGCCTCCGCAGCGCAGCCGGGGAGCCCGTCCGGTGGAAGCAGACCAGCCAGTGCCGACGCGAACGGGCGCAGTGCGGCCACAGCTTCGAGCGACGCGCCCAGCTCCAGCCGACCTCCGCCCACGAGCAACACGTCGCGATGCGTCTGCATCCGGGCGATCGCTGCTGCGATCGAGACGCACGATGGAAAGGAGTCGTCCACCACGATGCAGCCCGGCCGCAACCGCGCGACATCGAGCGTGTCACCGGCAGACGACGCGCCGATGATCAGGTCGCAGTCGTAGAGCGCCGCCGCTGCCCCAGGCTCCGCGGCGGCGAAGTGCACTGGCAGCGGCAACCTGCCGCCGAACTCCGTGACGAGTGCCTTTCTGCCTGGCAGATCGCAGACGACGGCGTCACGCGGTGCGCCGAGGGCATCGCACAGGAGGTGCAGTGCGGCCCGCCCCACGCTGCCCGCCCCGAGGACACCGACGCGCAGACCGCCGATGTCGCATCCGAGCCTGTCCAGCACTGCCTCTATCGTCATGACCACTGCCACGGCCGTCACCGCGTGACCCGTGGTGAGACAGCGGGCATCCTCCGACGACAGCAGTGACGCCACCGCGTGGCCATAGTCCGTGTGTGCGGGCAGCAGCCCGGCGAGTGCCACGACGCGCGCACCGGCGGCGCGACACTGACGCACGGCGTCGGCAACTTCATCGGCCTGCACCTGTCGCACCTCATCCCCGAATCGAGGCAGCGCCAATACCGCGAGGCGTCCGAAGCGGGTGTCAGCGACGCCGATCCAGCGCCGCTGCTGTGGCTCGCCGAGCGACACCGCGCGCGGCAGCGATGACCGTGGCGGGAGGTATGCAATCAGTGCGGCATCACAGCGCATGGACTCCGCGTCGGGATGACGGTGCGACACGATCGATGGTGACCGCGTGGTTTCCTGCACGGGCTGCACGGGTGCCAGCAGCGCATCGATCACCGCGTCGAGCAGCTGCTCCACCTCAGGCCCACCCACGGCCGACAACTCCATGCTCGCTCCGCTCACTCGCACCGCCAGCTGCAACGCAGTTCCGGCGGGCAGCGACATCTCGCCTTCCGCCGACAGCACGCGTGCATCGCACGTTTCAGGCAAGTCCATGTACGTCAGCACGAATCGACCGGCACACGCGGGGACGATTCCCGCCAGCTCGGCGGGTGACACGGCGTGCGCGAGCGCATCGCGAAGCGTGACCGATCCTTGCATGCGCACCGGCAGCACGACGGCGAGGGGCCCGACGACGGTTTCCACACCGGGCACCGGCAGATCCCGACCCGAGCGAGCCACGGCGATCACGAGGTCATCCTGTCCCGTGCGCACCTGCAGTTCCCGATGCAGCGCAGACAGCACCGCCTCTGCACTGTGGCGCGGCACGCGTCGACGCGCGACGTGCGCTGGTCCGCTCAGCCCGGCATCGCCCGGATCCGCCACCGGCGCAGCGTATTGTGCACGCCACCACGATAGGTCGTCGTCCGATGCGGGGCGACGCTGCGCTGCCGCGACCGCAGCCCATGCCGCGGGCATTGGCAAAACGGCGGCCGGATCATCATGCAGCACGAGCAGTTCGCGCAGCACCACGGCCGCGCTCCATGCATCGCCGATCACGTGATGCCCGATCACCTCGAGCAGCCATCCCGACGACGAGGGTGTCAGCGTGCCGAGCACCAGTGGTCCGCCACGCGGCAGATCGGCCTGCAGCACCTCACGTCCCAGCGGTGGCCCGCTCTCGGCGACGCGCAGACGACGTCCCTCGAGGCGTGCCCGGAGGAGTGGGTGCCGGACGAGCAGCGCGTCCCATGCTGCGCGCAGCCCGGTCTCGGTGAGCGTCGCATCCAGCTGCCACCGTGCACGCCAGACCGCGGGCCGCTCCGGATCGTGCAACTCCGCTCGCAGGAATCCCATCTGTGCCGCCGACAGCGTCTCATCCCGCCCCGTGTCCGCTTCGCTCACCACGGACGAGGGCAACGCCGAGACCGCCGAGGCGAAGTGACGCAGCACGGGGGTGCGGTACAGTGCTGCGGCTGGCGCGCCGACGGCGATGCACATGCGCACGGCCAGCATCGAGTCGCCGCCGAGCGCGAAGAAATCATCGTCACGACCAACAGGCGTCACCTGCAGGACCTGCTGCCAGATCGCCGCGATGCGGCGTTCGGTGTCATCCGCCGGCGGCCCGCCCCTCGCGATGCGTGCATACGTCGCGGCATCGGCGAGTCGCGACCGATCCACCTTGCCGGTGGGGCCCAGCGGCAGCACCGCCACCCGATGGAGGCGACGTGGCACCATGGCCTCTGGCAGACGCGCCATCAGGTGTGATCGCAGGTTCTCGTCGTCCAGCGTCTCGTCGCCCTCGAACCAGGCCTCCAGCCAGACTTCATCGCCGCTGCCTCGTGGTGCCACGGCAGCGAGGCGCACACCGGGGTGACTCATGAGCGCTGCCTCGATTTCGCCGGGCTCCACCCGAACGCCGCGAATCTGCAGCTGGTCATCGGTGCGCCCCAGATAGAGCAGCGCACCATCGGCTCGATACCGCACCCGGTCGCCGGTGCGATACGCTCGCGCGCCGTCGGGAAGCGTGACGAACGGCGTCGGGACGCCGCCGAGATAGCCGGCGGTGAGACCGACGCCGCTGACACAGAGTTCGCCGTCGATCACGGCAACGCGCCACCCGGGCAGCGGCATGCCGATGGGCACGGGATCGTCGTCCGGCTGCACGACGTGAAACGTCGCGTTCACGGTGGTCTCGGTCGGCCCGTACAGGTTCACCAACGTCACCGGGAAGCGCGCCTGCCATGCCCGTGCCAGCGCCGCGGAGAGCGCCTCACCGCCAACCGTCACGAGGCGAAGGCAGGGCAGCGGATCAGCGGATGCGGCGAGCACCCTCGCCAGTTGTGCGGGTGACGTGTTCAGGTGCGTGATGCACTCGCTCGCCAGCCTCGCCCGCAACGCATGGGGATCCCGCCGCTCGTCCACCGTGGATGGGTGCACCGCGGCACCCACCATCAAGGGTGCCAGCAGCTGTCGAATCGACGCGTCGAACGTTATCGCGCTGGTGGCCAGCAGTCGGTCGCCGGGCGCGATGCAAAGCATGTCCACCGCCCATCGCAGGTACGCCGTCAGTGACTGCGCGGAGATCGGCACACCCTTCGGCTCACCGGTGGAACCGCTGGTGAACATGACATAGGCCGTCTCCTCCGGTGCCGCGCGCCGATCAGGCACCGGGCCATCCGTCATGATGGCATCGATGTCGTCAACCACCAATGCCGGCGAGGCGAGATGCAGCATTCGTTCGGTGCGCAGCGGTGGCGCCGATGGATCGATCGGCATCCACGCCGCGCCTGAGCGCAGCACACCGAGAAGCGCGATGACCGCCGATGGTCCGGTGTCGGTGATCACGGCGACCACCTGTCCCGGCCCGATGCCACGAGCCGCGAGCCCTGCGGCCAATCGGCCTGAGGCGGCCTCGAGCTCCCCGTACGTCAATGTCCGGGTGTCCTGAACGACCGCCGGTGCCGACCGGTGGTCGCGGCAACTCCTGAGAATGTCGTCGACGCAGGAGTGAAACGCCGCCGTCCCCGCCTCGCGCAGTGCATCCACCAGGCGGTCCGCCACGGCGTCGCGCTCCGTTTCGTCAAGCAGGGCAGTCGGCGTGTTCACCGCGAGTCCGAGCCCGTCTCCGGAACGCCAGATGGTGAGCCCGATCCTCGTCGCCGCCGTCGCCGTCCGCGCGACTGTCTCGAGCAGTTCCAGCTTCGCGGGCATCGCCGCCTGAAAGGTCGCCACACTCAGTCCGAACGGACTCGGCACCGGCAGCCCTCCATCCGGCGCATGCGCCGCACTCGCTGCTGGTCCGTTGCGCGCACGATCGAATCGCTGCGTCGCCAGTGCGACCGTGTCCGCGAGGTCGCCGTCGGTGGGCAACGTGAGAGGCACGGCCTCGGCAAAGCAGCCAACCGCGTCCGCCGTCGCGGGCGATCGGCGGCCCACCGCGACACTCAGCGTCACCGTCGGCGCGCCGACCCATGCGCCCAGTGCTCGTGCCAGGCTGGCCGCGATGAGTGCGAACGGCGTGGCATCCAGTCGCGCAGCCTGAGCGAACAGTGCGTCGGTGTGCGTGGGCGCCAGCCACCGTATCGCCGCCGTGCGCGGCCCATCGAGCACCCCCACACCCGGCAGGCGTGGAAATGGAGCAATTGGTGTCGAATCACCGTCGCCGTGCGCTGCGTCGGCGGGGGCCGTCGAATCCGGCGGCAACGCCGCAACCGGATCGGCGTACAGCATCCAGAGGCGCTGGGCGATCAGGAACAGGCTCCAGCCGTCGATGACGGCATGGTGCGCGACGAGGAACAGATGTGTGAGCGCACCATGATGAACGACGGCCACCCGAAGCAGGGGAGGGGCCGCGAGATCGAACGGTGCATTCGCGAGCGCGTCGCCGAGGCGCGTCAGTGCCGCGTCACTCGCCACCGTGTACTCGAGGATCGGCGGCATGTGCGTTGCCATCACCGACTCAGCGTCGCGGAAGCCGGTCTGCAACGCGCGATGGTGTCGCACGAGGCGTTCGACCGCCGCTGCCAGCCGCGACGAATCGAGTGGTGTGCGCAGCGTCTGACGCAGCCAGGCAAAGGGCGGCGATGATGGGAAGAGCGACGATTGCAGGAGAAACGCACGCTCGATGCGAGTGCGCGGCGTCGGTTCCGTGCCGCGTACCGCGCGCTCCGTCGTTGCAGACCCCGTTGCGGTCGTGAGCGCTGCGGTTGCGTCGACAGGCGCACCGGCGCGTGGTCGGGCGGTCTGGAGCGCGTCGAGGTGCGCTGCAAGCGCGTCGATCGTCCGCACTTCGAAGAACACGGCATCGGACACGGGCCCGAGGCCCGCCCGATCGAGGGCTCGCGCCAGTTCCACGGCGTCGAGTGAGTCAAGGCCGAGCGTCGTGAAGGGCACATCGCGCGGCACGTCGTCCGGATGCAGCTTCAGTGCTTGCCCAACCAGCGCCTGCAGGAATGCGTGCAGATTCGTTTGCGCATCGGGCAGTACCTTCGTCACCTCGGGCCGGTGATCGGCAACCACGCGCTGCGCGACGTGGGCCCCGAGCACATCGAGCCCGGCGCGCGCCGCCTGTCTCGCGGCGAGCGCATGCCAGCCGCGCTCGTCGAGGCGCTCGAGTACGCCGCCGCGCGCAGCGAGGCCGACATCGGCAATCGGTCCGTATGCCACGGCCGACCAGCGATGGCCATGTGCCCGACGACTGGACGCGAGCGCGAGCAGTCCGGCATTGGCGGCGGCGTAGTCCGCCAGTCCAGCGGCGAGGAGGTTGGGTTCAACCGCCGATGCCGACGATACGAGCAGCACTGCGGGCTCGAGCCCGCGCGCGTCGAGTGCTGCGGCCAGCTCGATGGCACCACGCAGCTTGCCGCGCAACGTGGCGCTCCGGTCCTCGCTCGCGCGCTCGGCAATGCGCCGCAGCCGTGCCTCGCCCGCTGCGTGCACCACGCCGTCGAGCCGTCCGAATCGTCGGATCACTTCATCGACGATCGGCCCTGGGGTCGCGGCATCGCCCACGAGGTACGTGGCACCCAGTGCTGTGATCGTGGCTGCGCGTTCCGGCGTGAGCGCCGAACGTCCGACGAGGACACAGGTGCAACCACGGAGCACCGCGGCGAACGCCAGCCCCACGCCGCCGGCGCCACCGGTGATCAGCCACACGCCAGTCGCTCGCGCAGACGGTGGCGGCGGATCGGCTGTCACCAGCGTCGGCGCATGCCAGCCATCGCGCCATGCGAGCCGGGGCCCGCTTGCCGTCACCAGCGCGCGCTCGATCGGTTCACCGGCCGCGAGGTCCACCGCCACCACATCGCCGTTCGGCCACTCCGACACGAGCGCCGCCGCGTACGCCGCCGCCGCCGTCATCGCGACGTCAGGGATCGGGTCCGTCGGCAGTACGCGCGATGCGTTCCGCACCACCACCCTGAGCGGCCGACCGCGCGCTGTGCTGATCATCTCGGCGAGCGACTCGATCACTGCTTCCGGCTCACCTGGCGGCGTTTCCCACAATATCCCGGGCCAGTGCGGAGGCAGTGCGACGGCGCTTGCCGAACGCCACTCCTCTGCCAGAAACACGCGCGAGGGTGCGTCGCCCTCGGCCGTGAGCGCACGCAGACGCGATCCGTCCACATGCACCAGCGGTGCGCCGTCCTCGCTCGTCACATGCACTGATGCGTGCACCTCATCGGCGGTGAACTGCAGCCCGGAGACTTCGACGCTGAGACGCCCGGCGAGCGGCGCCAGCACGCGCACTCGCTCGAACGCGAATGGCACCAGCAGCGCTCGTGTCTGATCGATCAGGCCAGCGGCCACCGCCTGCAGTGCGGCATCGAGGGCGAATGGGCAGACGCGGGTGCCGCGCGTCGGCGGTGCGGCGCTGAGCCACGCCGAGACGGCGTGCGGCTGCACGTGAATTTCCTGCAGGCGACGAAACGCCGCGCCGTGGACCATCCCGGCGTCCACCATCGCCGCGTAGACATCGGCGGCAGCGACGACGCGTCGATCACCAGCGTGCGCGTCCGACGACGGAACGCGAGCGCTTCCGCTGTCGATGGTGTCGCTCACGGCGAAGCGCGCCATGGCGACGCGCCCCTGCTCGTCGAACACCTCGACTCGCTCCGTCACCGCCACGCGAATCGGGCCTGCCTTCACCGGGCGTTCCAGCACGACCTGCTCGAGCTGGACCGGCGTGCCGAGTGCCCGCTCGCACGCCACGAGCATCACGTCGAGCAGCGCCGCACCCGGAAGAATGGCGGTGCCGCCGACCACGTGATCCAGCAGCGCGCCTCCCACCACACCGTCGAAGGTGAACCGTCCGAGTCGTTGCTCGCTCACGCGCGTGAGCACGGGATGATCGAGGCGACCCGGGATCACTGGCGCCTCGTCGAGCCTCAAGGCCGTGCCGTGACGTACGACCACCGGGGCCGGCCACGGGCACTCACGATCAGCCATCTCCAGCACGACGTGTGCGTTCGTGCCACCGAAGCCGAATGCGTTCACACCGGCCAGTCTCCCGTTCCACGGCTCCAGCCCGACCGGCACGCGGAATCCCGCTGCTTCGAGCGCGAGATCTGCACGCGGCGTTGCACAATGCAGCGACGCCGGTACTGCATGGTGGCGGAAGGCCGAGCACACCTTGAGCAACGCCGGCACACCGGCTGCGCCCATCAGATGTCCGACGTTGCCCTTGACCGATCCAAGGAGCTTGGGCCGCCCGCCGAAGACCCGCACGAGCGTGTGTGCCTCGACCGGATCACCAATGGGGGTACCCGTACCATGTGCCTCGATCAGGTCCACCGTGTCGGGATCGAGTCCCGCCTCACGCCATGCCGCTTCGAGCGTGGCGACCTGTCCGCCGGGACGGGGGGCCATGGGATTGAGACTCTGGCCATCGTTGCCGACCGAGGTGCTGCGTATCCGCGCCATCACCGGCCAACCGCGCGTGATCGCTTCCGTCGATCGCCCGAGGACGAAGACGCCGACCCCCTCACCCAGCACGATTCCATCGGCGTCCGGTGAGAACGGTCGGCACCTGCCGGTCGGCGAGAGGGCGCCGGCGCGTCCCAGCATCATGTGAATGGTGGACGAGAGCAGCAGGTGCGCCCCGCCCACCAATGCGAGATCGCAGTCGCCCGCCTGAATCGCACGTCGTGCGAGGTGCAGCGCAACCAATGTTGACGAACAGGCGGTATCCACCGTGAGTGCGGGGCCTCTCAGGTCGAGCGCGTGCGCGATACGTGCCGCGAGCATGTTGTCGAGATTGCCGACGATGCCCGCTGCCGGTACCTGCAGCCCGCCACGCCAGCGATCGATGATCCGCTCCGCGTGGGTGGCGTACGTCGCGCCGACGAAGACACCGACCGTTCGCCCGTGGAGCGATATGCCGGAGGCGGCCACCGCCTCGCTTGCACAGGTCAGGAGCAGGCGCTGCTGCGGATCGATGGCTGTGGCGTTGCGCGGCTTCAATCCATAGGCTGCGGCATCGAACTGCCACGGATCCTCGATCAGCGCTGCCCATCGTGACGTGGTCGTGCCCGGCCGTCCTTTGGCATCGTAGATCGTATCGACATCGAAGCGATCGCGGGGGACCTCCTGCGTGGAGTCGGTGCCATCAGCGAGTCGTTGCCAGAACTCCTCCGGCGAATCGGCGCCCGGCAGTCGACAGGCTGCAGCCAACAGCGCGACTTCCGTCATGGCATCAGTCGCACATGCCGTGCGCGGCGCGCGACGAGCAGAGGCAAGTCACCCGCCAAAGAATTCATGCGATCAGCTGCCGAGTCGCAGGCTGTGCAGTGAAGGGCACGGCAGCCCTCGTGTGGCGTGAAGTGAATCGGGTCCCATAAGTCACCGTAGTATCCGGATCCGGCGGTGGTGGCACGGCGCGGAATGTGCGCCGTGCGACGGTCCCGCGAAAGAGCCAGCGGGAGCAGAGCACCACTGCACCAACACCGTCACTCGTTGCGTGGTGCACCTCGCGTGCGCCACACCGGTATCGCATCGCGCTGCCTGTGATGCCACACCAGGCCGGACGTGGTTCTCATGTTGCTGCTCGCCAGCGTGCGCGGCTACGGCTGCCTCGGTGCGGGAGAAGGTGGGAGGGACCTGAGCCGCGTGCGGAACGTCTGGAACGCCCGAGAGTCCCGGGCGAGCCGATCGAGGGTGCTCGCCGGATAGCCGGCAATCTGCGCCTCGGTCGCCTTGATGCGGCTCTCTTCGAGGGGATGTGTGGCGAAGAACGCGTCAGGCGTCCCCGGGCTGCGCTGCCGTTCGTCGAGCAGCGTACGGAACATCGCGGGGATGCCCAGCGGGGAGATGCCCGCCTTGACCGTCGTGGCAACCGCCTCGGCGTCGGCTTCGGCCTCATCGGTGCGGCTGAACTTCGCGAAGAGTGCCGTGCCGCCGATGTTGATGGCCGCCTGACTGACACCGCTCTCGCACGTCTTGGTCAGCGTGCAGAGCAGACTCAGGCCGACGTTCGCACTTTGCGCCTGTTGCATCTGCTGCACGCTGTGGCGTCGCGTGACGTGGCCGATTTCGTGGGCCATGACGCCGGCCAGTTCACTCATGGTGGCAGCGCGCTCGATCAGTCCGCGATTCACATAGATCCACCCGCCCGGCACCGCGAAGGCGTTGACCTCCTTGCTGTCGACGACGGTGAAGTGCCAGTCGAGATCGCGCGTGTCGGTGACGGCGACGAGCTGTTCTCCCAGCGCCGTGAAGTACCGCGCTACTGCCGCGTCCTTCACCAGCGGGAGCTGAGCACTGACCTGCGCAGCCGTGGAGGCGCCGAGTTCCACCTCCTGCTGTTGGGTGACGGCGCACGACAGCAGTGTCAGCAGTGCCATTATGGTACTGATGCCGATGCGTCCGATGTGGACTGCAGAGTTCGTCCTCGACATAGCGAATTCCTCGTTCAGCAGCGAGCGCTGCAGTCGGCCGTGAGTGATTCGAACCAGCATCAGATGCTGCAGTGTGGCACCGGTGATGCGTCCATGCTGTCAGGTAAAGTCGGCAGCGGCATGCGCCATTCACTGACACCGGGTATGCTGCGAAGATCCAATACTCGGTCTGCTCGTCGTCATCGAGCGCCGATTGATGGGAGTTCGCATGCCAGTGCCATGGTCAGCGGAGCGCTGTGCGCGTGTCGTGTTCCTGGTGCAGTTCATTCAGGGCGTCGCCTGAGTTTGGCGACGTCCATCCATTTTTCGGAGTTCATCATGTTCATCCTGCGATCGAGTCACCGCACCATGTCGGCGCGTGGCATCATGTCTCTTGCGCTTGCGCCGCTGCTGCTCTTCGGGATGTCGGCGTGCGCCTCACTGTCGAAGAAGCAGCAGGGTGCCATCGTCGGTGGAGTGGCCGGCGGCGTGAGCGGCGGTGTGGTCGGCAACCAGACGGGATCGACCGCACGCGGCGCCATCATCGGTGCGGTCGTGGGCGGTACCATCGGCGCGGTCATCGGCCACCAGATGGATCAGCAGGCCAAGGAGTTGCAGCAGAACATCCCCGGTGCCACCGTGGCGCGGGTTGGCGAAGGCATCACCGTCACGTTCGCCTCGGGGCTGCTGTATGACTTCGATTCGGATGTCGTGCGGGCGACGGCGGCGGAGAACCTTCGCAATCTGGGCGCAAGCCTCAACAAGTATCCCGACACCGATCTGTTGATCGTCGGCCACACGGATGCCGTCGGCACCAGCGCGTACAATCAGACGCTGTCCCAGCGTCGTGCGGTGGCGGCGTCGAACTTCCTCGCGGGGCAGGGGGTGACCACGTCGCGTTTGCGCGCCGTCGGACGTGGCGAGACGGAGGCGATCGCCGTCAACGAGACGGAAGCGGGGCGGCAGCAGAACCGTCGCGTCGAGATTGCCATCGTCGCCAACGCGGCCGCCCGCAAGCCGTGATCCTGGCGCGCACACTCGCAGGACCGGCCGTCGATGGCCACCGCCGCTCACGGCACCCCGTGCCGTGAGCTCGCTACGTCGGTAGCGCTGGGCCATGCTCGTCGGCGTGTTCGTGCTGATCGTTGCCGCGCTGGTTGGTCCGGGGGGCGCGCTCGGGCCGACGGTGGACGTGGAGCAAGTCGTGCGGCATGACTTCGTGCAGACGGTGGTGGCCAGTGGTCGCGTCGAGACCCCGCATCGCGCGGGCGTTGCAGGTGCACAACGCTCCCGGGTTCGGCCCGAAGACGTCATCCGTGGCCCGCGCCATGCTGTACAGTCTCATGCCGGCCGGAAGTCTGCTCATCGTGCCCTATCAGCTCTGGCTCAGCACCGAATGGACCGGGATGCCCGTGGGCGCCGCGATGCGGGGCAACGACGTGTATGTGGTGGCGCCGTCGATCCTGAATGCGCCGAGCGCTGGGCTTCTGCAGATGTCGAGGACGTCTGATCTGCTGAGCCAGCTCCTGATCGTGACGCAGGAACTGTCGCCGGTGCTGGCGCGCGCGGGCGGCGGGCTGCACGTCGGCATCTTCACGGCCAAGGAAGACGTCAATGACGTTCGCGCGCCGATTGCGGAAGAGAGCGGGATTGCGGCGATCACCGATGGCACAGACCGCATTTCCGTTCCCCGCGTCGTGGGTGGCGGCCCCCGACTCGCTGGCCACCCGCCAATAGGCGGCGCTCCTGCAGCAGATTTTCGCGGTGGACCCGCTCGCGTGTCCCACCTGCCTGTGAAAAAGTTAGTTGGATGGAGATGGGAGAACTGCCGCTACTGGCAGCGTCGCTCAAGTTGGCGTCACTTGGCGACGCGGAAAGGTGTATCGACGAGGCGATAGCCGATCTTTGTGATTCCTGCCTCGCCCAGCACTTTTATGATGAAGTCCGCACAGTTGACACCGCGAGTTCCAGGTAGGGAACTCAATCGGCCGAGAACACCTCCGGGCGCGCGGTAGACATAGCGATCATTACTGACCTTGTCCTTGAACCTCTGCACGGCGGCCAGCAGTGCCGCAGTCTGAACGGCAGTCAGCGCGAAGCACCGGTGGTGCGTCTTCGTCAACTCAGCCCAGTCGCCCCCTTTCGGCAAGGTCATGTTGATGACGTTGCCGTTCGCTTGGAGGATTTGCGCTGGCGTTTTGTTGATGCTGATGCCTGCCGCGCCCGCACTCAGGTCAAGGAGTGTCGACTTGGGGCTCCCCTGATCGTCGAAGTGCTCGAGGATCATGGATGCGTGCCCACCGGTGCCGGTCGAACCACTCAGGATCGTCAAGACCGAATGCGCGTTGTCGATGATATCCGCGGCACCCGCTGGCAAGCTGAGGGGAAAACTGGTTCTCCAGGTACTCCCATCCGCGCCTCTTCGCATCGCCCGGCTCCTTTGCACGTTGGAGACAGCGGCTAACATATCAGCCGCGATCCATAAGAAAGGATCGCGAATCGTCAGAAGCAAGGCCCGAGGCGGGCCTGATGAGCGACCTGCGGCAGCCTGAACTGCTCTCGAGGAGAGTCCGTCCTGCTGGCATGCGCACGAGGGTCAGGCCCGTGGCGGATCGGCGCCAGCCCATTCACCAGGTGGTATTCGGTGAATTGTACGCCGCGCTGCACAAGCACTCCGTCAGTATTCCCGGCGCGGCGATTTCCCGGATCGCTGCGGCGGCGGCCCGCACGCATACATGCGTTGCAGTCGGTGTGAGCGAGCGCAACGTGGAGAGCAGCGATGGGTCGCTCTTCAATAGCCTTGTCGTGATCGATGCCGCCGGGCAGATACGCGGCCGGCATCACAAACTCGTGCCGACGGCAGGTGAGCGTCTCGTGTGGGCACAGGGCGACGGCAGTGACCTCGAGGTCTACCACCTTCCGTTCGCTCGCGTCGGTGGCTTCATCTGCTGGGAGAACTACATGCCACTCGCGCGCTATGCGTTGGCCGCATGGGGAGAGCAAATTCACTTGGCTCCCACGTGGGATCGGGGCGAGCCGTGGACGTCGTCGATGCGCCACATCGCGAAGGAAGCCCGATGCTTCGTGGTGAGTTGCTGCCAGGCATTTCATGAGAATGACATTCCCGATGAGTGGTCCTTCACGAGGGAGTACCTCAACGGAGTGGAAGGGTGGATCAACCCGGGTCACTCACTTATCGCAGATCCGGACGGCAAAGTCGTTGCGTGGCCCCTCGTGGAACAAGAGGGGATTCTGTACACGGACGTAACGCCGGACCAACTGATCAGGCCTCGGTGGCAACTGGACATCGCCGGACACTATTCCAGGCCAGATGTATTCGAGTTGCGTGTTCACCAAACGCCCCGACCAGCCATCACGGACGGAATCGCGAATGAAGCAAGCGGCGAACACGCGCACCATTCCACAATGCGAGGTTCTGCGCGGCCTCGTTCAGGCCGTCAGCGCCCGCATGGAAAGGCCTGCCGAAACGATCGCAAGCCAGACGGCGGCAACGCGGCGCAACCATGCTGGCAGCCCTGCCTTTTCGCCTGCCGCTGCACGCGACAGTGTGTCGCCAAGGGCCGCCCATCCCATCGAGACACCAACGATCTGACCCGCAAAGTTCCCGATGTTCAGCCAGACCCCTTCGTCTGCGGGAAGCAGGACAAGGCCAAAGACCAGGGCCTTGGGATTGAGCAACGTCGTCACGAAGATCCGCCGCGCCGTCGCCACTCTGGCACCTTCGGCGGATACTGCAGGCAATCGCCACATGCTGACCGCCAGCCACATCATCCAGACGGCCGCGACAAAGCCTATGACCGGCCGGCCGGACGGATGACTGTCAATCAGGCTCGCCCCGATCAGGGTCAGCGGTATCACTGTCGTCAGATATCCCGCCAGTTCCGCCGGTATCAGCCCCCAGGCCCGGATCAGCCCGCGCTCGGCCCCGGCGACTGCCAACAGCGTGTTGGTGGGGCCGGGCGTGATCAACAGCGCCAGGATGGCCAGGGTCCGTTCAAGCGTGGTCATGGTACTTGATGGATGCTCTGCGCTGGCGTGGAGCTGCACGAGCCTCGTTCGCCTCCCTGGTCAACACCGCAAAGCTCATCCCTGCTGCTGCAGGTACTGCGCATAGCTGGGCGTCTCGGGAGTCAGACCGAAGGTCATGCCGTGCTTGCGGCGATTCTCGCGGCCATAGACCGGGTTGTAGGCCCAGTACACGCTCATGCGATACGGCGTGCGCATGTGCGTCTTCGGATCGAGGAACCGCTTCACCATCGTCATCGGTGCACTCCAGATACGCCGCGCTTCCGCCAGCGCATCGGTCAATATTTCGGGCGCGATCTGCCGGGGCACGAAGGCGGCGTGATTGAAGCGATAGTCAGGATGCGTCCACCACCGGCCGTCCCAGAGCAGCCGGCCCTCGCGCGCCAGCGACTCGTACAGCGGCGTGTTGGGATACGGCTTGAGAATGTTGAACGCCCCGAAGGCGAACTTCTGCCGGATCGCCCAGTCGAGCGTGCGCCAGACCGTCTCGACCGTGTCAGTGTCGTGCCCGAACGTGAAGCTGGCCCACGTCTGCAGCCCGAAGTCGCGCAGCACCTCAAGCTGCACGGCGTACCTGGCGTCATGATGCACCGAGAGGTTGGGCGCCGTCTTGCGCATGCGCTTGAGTTCGTCGGCGCTCAGGCTCTCGAAGCCGATCACGTGCCCCAGACAGCCGCTGGCTGCAAGCAAGGACATCAGCTCGCGATCGAGCGTCATGTCGATCGAGGCCTGCGAGACCCAATTGAGCTTGAGCGGCTCCATACGCCCTTCCTCGATGTACAGGTCCTGCTCGGGCGTCCCCATGCGCGGCTTGATCAGCGTGATCCTCATGTGGCACATCCCAGCGCGACGCCCTGCTTGCGATGGATCTCGATGCGCGAGATGACATTCGCGGCGAGATGCACCCCGAGCGCATACGGCGTGCGCATGTTGGCCTTCAGGTCGCAGGCGCGCCGCGCGATGTTCGCCACCGTATTGAACTGCGTGCGCGCCCAGTAGCACCCTTCTTCCAGCTGCTCGGCGGTCATGCCGCGCGGATGGAAGGTCGCGCGGCCATAACGAAACGCCGGATCGAGCCACCATGGGTCGTTGATCAGGCGACCTTCGTGCTTCAGGCGCGTGTAGAGCGCGCTGCCCGGCGTCGGCGTGAGCGGATTGAAGTTGGCGAGGAAGAACTTGTGGCGCATCGCGAAGTCGACGTTGCGCTTGAACGAGTCGGGGGTGTCGTGGTCGTAGCCGTGCACGAAGGTGCCGTAGATCATGATGCCGGCGTCCCTGAACTTCGCGATGGCCGTGTCGTAGTCCTGATGGCGCACGTTCCAGTGCTTCTTCATCTGCCGGAGATTCGCCGGATCGAGACTCTCGAAGCCGATCAGCACCGAGATGCAGCCGCTGCGTCGGAGCAGGTCGATCAGCGTCGGGTTGAGCGCCACGTCGATGGATATCTGGCACGACCAGCGGATCCGGAGCGGGATCAGCGCCTCGAAGAACGCCGTCGCCTTGGCCTCGTCCACGAAGATGTTGTCGTCGACGATGAAGATGTGCTTGCGATCCAACGCCTCGATCTCGCGAATGACCTCGGCCAACGGGCGCTGGCGAAGGGTTCGTCCGTAGAACGCGTTGATCGAGCAGAACTCGCAGGCGAACTTGCATCCGCGCCCGTACTGCACCAGCGGAATCGGCGAGTACCGCTTGCCGCGGAAGAGGGAACGGTCGGGCCGGATGTACGCCAGCGGCTGGAACTCGGGCTCCTGGTAGATCGGCCGCAGCGCGCCGGCGGCCGCGTCGGCCAGGATCTGCGCCCAGATTCCCTCGGCATCGCCGATCGCGATCGCGTCGGCATGCTGCAGCACTTCGTCGGGCATGAAGGTCGGATGATACCCGCCCATGACCACCTTCACGCCACGTTTCCGGAATTCGTGCGCCAGCTGGTACGAACGACGTGCCGTGTACGTCTCCACCGCCATCGCCACGAGATCGGTCGGTTCGTCGAACGGGATCTTTTCAAGGCGATCGTCGTGCAGCACCCGGTCGATGTGCGACGGAGTCAGAGCGGACAGGATCGAGAAGATCAGAGGGGTCATCGCGGCAGTTGACGGACGATCGCCGATATTCGGCCTGATGAACGTCACTTTCATGGTGCACGTCCTCACGACGGGAGTCCCCACGGGAGTCCCCTCAACTTGCGGTGCATGTCGCCCCTCGTGCAAGAGCCGGAGGGTGCGTCAGATGACGTATTGCCATTGTCGTCGCACACGGTATGATTTGTGTCCAGGCCACTCTCGGAGGTGTGTTTGTGTTGCGCATCGCATTGATCTCACCGAAGGGTCCGTTGTATCGGCACCGCGGCGGCATCTGGAAGAAGTCGCTGCGCTACCAGCCACTTACCTTGACGACCCTCGCGGCGCTGATCCCACCGGAGATCGCGCACACGATCCAGTGCATCGACGAAGGCATCGCCGACGTGCCGCTCGACCTCGATGTCGACCTGATTGGCCTGACGGTCATCACGGGCACTGCGGTCCGTGCGTACGAGCTGGCCGATCACTTCCGGGCGCGCGGCATCACCGTGGTGCTGGGCGGGCCGCACGTCACGCTGATCCCCGACGACGCGGCGCCGCATGCCGACGCGATCGTGACGGGGTACGCCGAAGACACATGGCCCGAGCTGTTGCGTGACGTGGTGGCGGGTCGGCTGCGGCCGCGCTACACCATGGCGCCCGACCTCAGCCTCGCCGACCGCCCGTTTCCGCGCCGCGAGCTGTTGCCGGCCAGTCATTTCCTCACGAACAACGTGTTCGAGGCCACTCGCGGGTGTGTGCACCCCTGCGAGTTCTGCGTCGTGCCGACGGCTTGGGGACGCAAGCCATACCAGAAGCCCGTCGCCGATATCGTGGCGGATATCCGGCAGCACGGCGCGAAGAAGCTGATCTTCGTCGACCTCAACCTAATCGCCGACCGCGCGCACGCCAAGGCACTGTTCACCGCGCTGATCCCGCTCAAGCTGCAGTGGTACGGTCTGGCCACGACGCTGCTGGCCGACGACCTCGCGCTGCTCGAACTGTGCGCGCGCAGTGGCTGTCGCGGCCTGCTCATGGGGCTCGAGTCGATGTCGACGGCAAACCTCAAGGGCAGTCGGAAGGGATTCAACACGCCCGACAACTACGCCCGTGTCGTCGAGCGGCTGCACGATCACGGCATTGCCTTGCAGGGGTGCTTTGTGTTCGGGCTGGACGACGACAAGCCCGACGTCTTCCGCAAGACCGCCGAGTTCGCGGTGCAGGCCAAGATCGACTTGCCACGCTTCGCCGTCGTGACGCCGTTCCCGAACACGCCGCTGTACACGCGACTGCAGGCCGAGGGGCGGATCCTGACGTACAACTGGGAATTGTACGATGCGCAGCACGTGGTCTTCCAGCCGAAGCACATGAGTGTCGAAGAGCTGCAGAACGGCATCGAGTCGGCGTGGAAACACGCCTACAGTTTTCCCAGCATCGTGCGCCGCATCGGCCGATCCCCCGCGCCCTGGCCGGTGCGCATCGGCACGAACCTCGGCTACCGCTTTTACGCCCACAACCTGTCGCGCTTCTACAATTGTGACTGGATCATCGGGCGTGCTCCCGCCGGGCAGACCATGGAATGTCGCGACGAACCGGCGCAGGTTGCCTCGTGAAGCCGTACCGCGTCACCATCGTACATCCGTGCGTGGGTCGCAAACCCGGGCAGTCGTACATCAAGACGTGGCAGATGGAGTCGCTGCCGGCGGCGACGCTGGCCGGACTCACGCCGAGCGACATCGAGGTCAAGTTCTACGACGATCGGTTGGAGTCGATCCCGATCGATGAACCGACCGACCTGGTGGCGATCAGCGTAGAGACCTACACGGCGAAGCGCGCGTACCAGATTGCCAGCGACTACCGCCAGCGCGGTGTGCCCGTGGTGATGGGCGGGTTCCATGCGTCGCTGCGCCCGCAGGAAGTGGCGCAGTATGCCGAGGCGGTGGTGATTGGCGAGGCCGAGATGATTTGGGCGGGCCTGTTGGATGACGCACGGCACGGCACCCTCAAGAAGACGTACAAGGGCGAGGGGCGGCCGTCACTCGAGACCATGCGCCCCGACCGGTCGATCTTTCGCGGCAAGCGGTACCTGCCCATCGGACTGGTCGAGGCGGGGCGCGGCTGCCATCTGCGCTGTGAATTCTGCGCGGTGCAGACTGTCTTCGAGCGCACGCAGACGCGGCGTCCGATCGACCGCATTCTGGAGGAACTGCGCGCGCTCAAGGACCAGAAGCGCATCTTCTTCTTCGTCGACGACAACATCACATCGAACATCTCGCAGGCCAAGGAGTTCTTCCGCGCGCTGATCCCGCTCAACATCCGCTGGGTGAGCCAGGCCAGCATCAATGCGGCGCACGACGAGGAATTCCTGGACCTGCTGGTGCGCAGCGGCTGCCAAGGGGTGCTGATCGGGTTCGAGAGCCTCAATCCGGCCAACCTGACGGCAATGGACAAGACCTTCAACATGGCCAAGGGGGGCTTCGAGAAGGCGCTGGCCAACCTGCGTCGTCACAAGATCCGCGTGTACGGCACGTTCATCTTCGGCTACGACGGCGACACGCCGGAAAGCTTCAGGCCCACGCTCGAATTCGCGCAGCATCACGGCTTCTACATCGCCGCCTTCAATCATCTCACGCCGTTTCCCGGCACGCCCCTGTACACGCGCCTCGAATCCGAGGGTCGCTTGCTCTACCAGGACTGGTGGCTGGATGATCGCTACAGCTACAACCGGATCCCGTTCCAGCCGCGCGGCATGTCACCCGAAGTACTGCAGCGCGAGTGCCTGGCGACCCGGCGCGAGTTCTATTCGTGGCGCAGCATCTTTCGCCGCAGTGTCGACGAGGTGAATCGCGCCAACGGATTCATGTGGCGCAATTTCTTCGGCATCAACGCCATGCACCGCGGCGACGTCAGCCTGCGGGACCAGTACCCGCTGGGCGACATGGCCTGGCGCGGAACCCTGTTGCCTGCGTCATGACCGGCGCGGCCACTGCCGATGCGGCCACCGCCGACATGACCCTCCGCGAGGGCTTCGCGCTTGCCGGCGCGCGCGACGACGCCGAGATGCGCGCGCTGTTGCGTCGATCGGTGATGCCCGGGGCCGTGCATGTGGCCTTCACACGCGAACCCGACTACTTCGCCGGCGTCGGGCTGGCCGGCGCCGTCGACCGCACGCTGGTGCATCGGCACGACGCGCAGCTCGATGGTGTCGCGCGGCTCAGCACGCACACCCTGCATCGCAACGGCTTCGCTCGACGCATCGGCTATTTCGGTGAGCTGCGTCTGGCCCCAGACGCCGCGCACTCGGCGCGAATCCTGCGCGACGGCTACTCCCGCCTGCGCGAGTTCGTGCAGGCCGACGCACTCGACGGCTGCTTCACGAGTATCGCCACGGACAACGCGCGTGCCCGTCGGGTGCTCGAGTGTGGTCGCCGGTTCGGCTTGCCGGCCTACACACCGCTGATCGATCTGGTCACGCTGTTGCTGCCCGTGCACGGACACGTGTCCACGCCGGCGCGCCGAGCGGACGCTACGCCGGCCACGCGCGACGAGCTTGCCGACTTCCTGAACACGAACGCCCAGACGGCACAGCTCACGCTCACCTGGGACGACGCGCGGTGGGATGCGCTGTCCGAGCATGGCATCGGCCCCGAGCACTTTTTCGTCATTCGGGACAGCGGCCGTATCGTCGCGGCCGGCGCCATCTGGGATCAGCGCGCGTTCCGGCAGACGGTGGTCGTGGGATATGAGGGCGCGTTGCGCTGGTCGCGGCCGTTCGTGAACGTCCTGGCGCGCGCCGGACTCGCCCCCACGGTGCCGACACCGGGCGACGTGCTGGCACAGGGATCGATCCTGGGTGGGACCGTTTCACACGAGATGCACTGGCCCGCGTTGTGGCACGCCCTGCGCGCCGAAGCGGCGCGGCGAGGGCTCCAGTGGCTGCTCATCGCGCGCGACGCCAGCGATGCGCAACTGCCCGCGATGCGCGCGACCGGCCGCCGGGCCCGCGAGTACCGCACCCGCCTGTACGATGTGCGCTGGCCCGACATGCCCGCCTGGCCGGACGCATGGGATGCACGCCCGTTCCGCCCTGAGGTGGGACTGCTATGAATCCGGCGCTCCTCGCGGCCGACGTGGTCGCGGTCGACTCCGGGGTGACCGACCCGGTGGTGGTGGAGGCGTCGCTTCGCGTGGCCCTCGGCGTGGCCGACCGGCTGGAGCTGTTCACGTTGCTGACCCGACATTTCAACGGCGTCACTGAGCCGCAGTTCGCGCGCGATCTCGACGAGAAGAATTGGGTGCTGCGCATTCGTCGCGGTGGCCGACTGGTCGGCTTCACGACGCTTCAGGTCTACGCGGCCACGTTCGATGGTCGCCCGATCAACGTCGTCTACTCGGGCGACACCATCACCGACCCCGATGTGTGGGGCTCGCCCGTGCTGGCGCGCGCCTGGATCGCGATGGTGCGTCGCATACAGGCTGATCGGATGCACGAACCATGGTACTGGCTGCTGTTGTCGTCGGGATATCGCACCTATCGATTCCTGCCGGTATTCTGGCGCGAGTTCTGGCCGCGACACGACGTGGACACGCCGCCGGAGATGTCCCGGCTGCTTACCCAGCTGGCCACACAGCGCTTCGGACGCGGCTTCGACGCGTCTGCGGGCGTCGTGCGCTTTGCCGCGCCGCAGTGCCTGCGCGGTGAACTGGCCGTGATCCCCGAGGGCAAGCAGCAGGATCCGCACGTCGCGTTTTTTCTGGCGCGAAACTCCGGGCACGCGGTGGGTGATGAACTCGTGTGCCTGACCAACCTCGGCGATGCCAACCTGACCGCCGCCGGCGCGCGCATGATCCGTCCCGCACGACCGTGAGGCTCGGCGCGACCTTCGGCCCGTCGCTCGCCAACGCCATGTGGCTGGCGTCGAGCGTAGGGGCCGCCCATCGATTCCGCCGGGCGCTGACCTCACCCGGCGAGACGCAGCACACCTGGTTGCGACACCAGCTTGCTCGACACGCCACGAGTGCCTTCGGCCAGCAGTACGATTTCGCGGCGTTGCGCCACTACGACGATTTTGCCCGTCGTGTGCCGCTGGGGACCTATGCCGCTGTCGAGCCGTTCGTAAAGCGCCTGCAGCGCGGCGAACGCGCCGTGCTGGGCAACGATGTGGTGACACACTTCGCGCCAACGAGCGGCTCGAGCGGCGCGCGCAAACTGATTCCGTTCACAGCCGAATTATCGCGCAGCTTCGACGCCGCCGTCGCGCCCTGGATGATCGATCTCGCGCGGCAACGACCCGCACTCGTCGGTGGCCCGGGCTACTGGTCGGTGTCGCCACTTGCCGAGACGTCCGATGCGTCGTCGGCCATTCCCATCGGATTCGCCGACGACGCCGAGTATCTCGGGAGCGGCAAGGCATGGCTGGTTCGACAGGCCATGGGCGTGCCCGCCTCGGTGCGGCACGTGCGCGACGAGCAGGCCTTCTGGTCGCTCACCCTGCTCGCCTTGCTGCGCCGCCGCGACCTGCGACTGATCTCCGTCTGGCACCCCTCATTTCTGGAGTTGCTGGTCGCGAACGCCGAGCGGTGCTGGCCCGAACTGTTATCGGCGGTGGCCTGCGGGGATAATCCGTGGCTCGATGCGCTTCCGCTGTCGGCGCAGAGAGAATGGCGGGCCGCACCTGATCGCGCGCGCGCGGCCGAATTGCGCGCGATCGGCCACGACGACTGGCCGCGCTGGTGGCCTCGTCTGCAGGTCGTCAGCTGCTGGGGTGAGCAGTCGGCTGAGTCGGGGTGGCGCCGACTGGCGGCCCGGTTGCCGCACGTGCTGGTGCAGTCCAAGGGACTGCTGGCCACCGAGGGAGTGGTCACGCTGCCATTCGCAGGAAAACTCCCGCTGGCGATCACGTCCAACTTCTTCGAGTTTCTGGACGCGACGAGCGGAGACGTGCGTCGCGCGCATCAGCTCGAACCTGGCGCGCGGTACGAGGTCGTGTTGACGAACGGCGCCGGTCTTTGGCGCTATCGCCTGGGAGACTTGGTCGAGTGCACCGGGCATCTCGCGGCGACTCCGACGCTGCGCTTTCTCGGACGCACCGACAACGTCTGCGATCTGCGAGGCGAGAAGCTGAGTGAACCGTTCGTCGCCGAATGCCTGCGCCAGTTGTGGCACGGCGACGTCTCGCCCAGCGTGGCGCTCCTCAGGGCAGTCGATGACGGCGCGGTGGCCGGGTACGAGTTCGTCGTTTCGCGCGACATGTCTGATGACACCACGTCGGAATCCGCGTTCGAGCTGGCCCGGCGCCTCGACGACGCGTTGTGCGCCAATCCGCACTATGCGCTGGCGCGTCGCCTCGGTCAGCTGGTGCCGCTGCGCCTCGTGATCGTCGGTGCGGACTACTCGCAAGTGGCGGTGCGCCGCGACGCGCAGGCGCGCTCGGCCCGTCTTGGCGACGTGAAGCCACGCATTCTGGTCCGGGCGGCCTCGTGAGCGGCTGGCGACCCTGGGGCGGGGTGCCGCTGACCCGACGGATGATCGTGCGCGATCGCACCCGCTTTGCGATCACGATTGCCGGGGTTGGCATGACGATCGTGCTCATGCTCTTCCTGCTGGCGCTGTACGACGGCGTGCGTACCGAAGCCAACGGCTGGGTCGCGTCGCGACCGATCGATGCGTGGGTGGCGCAGAAGAACACCACCAATTTCATCAAGGCCTCGTCATTCATGCCTGCCGAGCAGGCGGACTCGCTGCGCGCCGAGCCGGGCGTGGCGCAGGTCACGCCGCTCCTGCGGCTGATCACGCTGCTCGAGACCGGACCGCGCCGTTTCACCGCCATTGTCATCGGTATCGAGCCCGCCTCGGACCTCGCGCGTCCCGAGGTCAGCGAAGGCACCGCGCAGCTGGCGCCGAATGGCATCGTGCTCGATGGCGCGCTCGCGCGTCGCATGAAGGTGGCGCTGCGCGACAGCGTGGTCATCGAAGGTCGGTCGTTTCTCGTCACCGGCATCAGCCGCGGCACCAACTCGGTGCTCACGCAGTTCGCCTTCATCACGCTCGCTGACGCGCACGCGGTGTCGGGATTCCCCGGGATCGTCAGCTATCTGCTCGTGCGCGCGGCACCGGGCGTGTCGCCGGCAAGGCTCAAGGCACGGCTGGAGTCCCGCGCGCCGCGCACGTCGGTGATCGCACAAGCGGTGTTCGCCGAGAACAACATGGACGAGATGCGCGGCGGCCTCATTCCCATCCTCGCGGCCGTCGCGGTACTCGGCGGTTTCGTCGCTGTCATCGTGCTGACGTTGCTGCTGTATGGGTCGGTGCTCGAGCGACGCGAGGACTATGCGCTGCTCAAGGCCATGGGCGCCCCCTCGCAGGTGCTCGCGTGGGTGATGTTCGGTCAGGCCTTCGCCGCGGTCTGCGGCGGGGTGATCCTCGGTCTCGTGGCCTACGCGATTGCCGTGCCGCTGGCGGCGACCTTCGCCCCCGCGGTGCCGCTGGCACTCTCGCTCCGGACCGTGCTGCTCGTGGCGGCCGGCGCCATGCTCACCGGAGCGCTGGGCGCGTTGCTCCCACTCAACCGCATTGCGCGCATCCCTCCCGCTGAGGTCTTCCGCGCATGACCGCCACGGGCAACGCTCCCGCGATGGCCGCGGTTCGCCTCGCGCATGTCACGCGACGTTTCGGCGAAGAGTCCGGCTCACCGGTGCGCGCGGTCGATGATGTCAGCCTGACCCTGCAGCGCGGCGCGCTGACCTTGCTGATGGGCCCGAGCGGCAGCGGCAAGACGACCCTGCTCTCGCTGCTGGGCGGGCTGCTCGCACCGAGCGACGGCACGATCGAGGTCGACGGCACATCGCTCGCGTCGTTGTCGCCGTCGGCGCTCAGCGCGTTCCGGCTGCGGCGGGTGGGTTTCGTCTTCCAGCGGTATCGGCTGCTCGAACCCCTCAGCGCCCTCGAGAACATCGAGCTGCCGCTGACGCTGGCCGGCGTCCGGCGACCCGCCTCACGCACTCGCGCGCGGCAGCTGGCCGCTGCTGTCGGGCTGGACAGGCGACTGGATGCGCGGTCAGGATCGCTGAGCGGCGGCGAACAGCAACGCGTCGCGATCGCGCGGGCCCTGGCCAATGATCCGCCGGTGCTGCTGGCCGATGAGCCGACCGGCAGTCTGGATTCGCACGCGGGCCAGCGCATCATCGAGCTGCTGCACGACGCCGCGGCCAGCGGGGCGGCGGTGCTGGTCGTCAGTCACGACACGCGCCTGATGCCGTATGCCGACGCCGTCCTCCACATGGAAGACGGACGCATCATCGACGCGGGTTGACCTGCCGCACTCGACAGCGAGCCGTCACGCGTGCCGGTCGGCGGATCGGACGGTGGGATGACCGGCATGGTCCGTCGCAATCAGTGGGTGCCGGTCACGCGCGACAAGCAAAATGGCCTGATCTCAGCCCAGCCCAACCGAAATGCCTCTGCCGACTCGCAACTCGTTATGCTAGGTCGTCAGATTGCCGTTGCAAGACGCACTGGTTCGGCCTCCGGCATGACGGACTTCAGCTCGTGCAGCGCTGTGGGCCGGTTCATCGACATGACGCAGTTCGATCTAACAGACTTGGAGAAAGCATCGTGAACATCAAGCCCCTCCCGGGTTGGGACGCCCCCGGCAACCACGACAGCCACCGCACGCCCACCGACCTCCGCTCCCTGATCGAACAAACTCGCAACTTGCCGGGCATCGCCACGCAGAACTACGACGGGATCCCGTCAATCATCAAGCTGTTCGCGCAGAAGTGCATCCATGGTGACCGCCAGGTGCTCGTCGTCAAAGGCATTCACCAACGCTGGAACAACAATCCTCAGCCCCACATTCGCATCCGCTTTTTTTATACACAGGGACAGAACCTGACCGTGACCAGCATGGACATGCATGTCCAACTCTCGGAGGATCCCAGCCACTGGGATGCAGGCAACTTTTGTTGGAAGACGGTTGGTCTGACCTACGTCGTCGGCGACAAGAATGTCCAGTCCTGGCCAGCCGTGTATTCGCAGGAGGTCGGCCAAATCCAGCAGCAAGGCAAGAATCGCAACACCGGGGTCAAATTCAAGCGTCGGATGAGTGTCGGCTGCATGCCGCCGCCGCAGGTCGGGGCCCAGGGACCAGTCCTATAACGTGCGAAGTTCCACGTCAGTGGCGGTTTAGCCTGGGGATCATCGCGCACGCGCCAACGAAGAACGCCTGTTCCGGTCGATCCCGTTTACTTGCGTCTCGTTTCTTCTTCAGGTTCCGGCGGATCGGCCGGCGCGTCGCGCACATTGCTCAGCGCGGGTGCTCGCCCCAGAGCATGAAGGCAACGTGACACTGAGCCGTCGGTCAAACAAAGAACTTCTCGGGTATGCGACGCTCACGTCCGATATCGAGCCCCGGCAGGTCATTCTCACTGCGAATGGTGTTTCCAGCTGCCCAGATGATGCAGCTCTGAGCCCACGAGTTGCTGTTGTAGCGATCGGATTTCAGTTGTGATCTTGGCGTCTCGGGATACCTGATTTCATTCAGCTGACCCTCATTCTTCCTGTACTTTTCGTATGCCGTGAATATCCTGCGGACAGGAAGATCTGTGGAGATCCAGCACACAACGAAGTTGGCAGACTGGATGCCTGGTCCTACGGCGTGTTTGAGCGCGCGAAAGTGTTCATGATCAGATTCGGCGAATGCCCTCGCTCTGAGGAATCCATCGACGTGATACGCCCCAAGAATCGCATAGTGCATTGAGCCGATCGTCTTCGCGACCGGCAGAACGGAACGCTCAGATGGCACGAGCACGATGTATTGGTGTGTCGCAAAATCGGCGCCGTCAATTTTGCGACCGATGACGTAGACACCAGGCTTGAGCATGGATCGTTCCTTCGCGGTCTGCGTTTGAGTTGGTACATCCACTGACTTGGCGCATCAACACATTCGCGCACGGCTCGAACGTACTGCCGAGACGCGATCCCCCCGTTTCCGACGCAAAGTGACAGCCTCAGCCAACGTAATTCCACAGGATCGCCGTAGGCAAGTCTGAGTGCCTACAACCTCGTTAGCCCACTCGCGAACTCACCGCTGAGTCTTCGTCGGACGGCGTTGGTTCTGCAAAATTCCTGTGTCGATATCGTTCTTGCGTGAGTCGACAAGCCGCTCTGCGCGCCTGAGCCGGCAGGTCTTCAGTCTTCCGACGAAGGCAGTACGCGGGCGGCTGCATCGAGTGCGAGGAATCGTTAGCAACTGTCTTGAAAATCAAGCGGTCGCGACACTCATTGTCGCGAATTCTGGGTTCCACGCTGTGGTCGTGCGTACCATCACATTGAGGACGGTCAGCAGCTTCCGCATACAGGCCACCAAGGCGAGTTTCTTCGGCTTCCCGGCGGCCACGAGCCGTGCATAGAATGCCTTGATCACCGGATTGCGCCGCGCGGCCACCATCGCCGCCATGTAGAGGACCGCGCGCACTGGCGCTCGGCCGCCTTGCACAAATCGGCGACCACGCATCGTACCAGAGTCTCGACTGAGCGGCGCGACGCCCGCGAGCTTGGCAATCTCACGACGCGAGAGCCGACCCAGCTCCGGCAAATCGGCGAGCAACGTTCGCGAAAGAATCGGACCGACGCCTGGCACGCTGCGCAGCAGCTCATCCTGCGCCTTCCAGAGTGCCGACTGCGCAATCGTCGCATCCAGTTCGGCATCGGCGCGTGCCAGCGCTTTCTCGAGGAACACGATGTGTGTCGTCAGACTCTTCTTCACCGGCTTTTTGCCACTGCCAAAGACCTGTCCCAAGCGATTGCGCTCCGCGCCCAACATTTCCAACAACTGGCGCCGCCGCGTGAGCAATGCATCTAGCTCCTGTGCCTCCACGGTCGGGAGCGTCCGTGTCGCTGGGCGCACCGTGTCCGCGAAGCGCGCGAGGATCTCCGCATCAATGCGATCCGTTTTCGCGAGCTGCCCGGTCGCTCGCGCAAAGTCCCGGACCTGGCGTGGGTTCACCACGACGACCGGGAGCCCCGCCGCCGCCAGCGCCGCGACGCACAGCAGCTCGTAGCCGCCGGTTGCCTCGAGCACGATCAACGTGGGACCGAGGGCCTGCATCCGCGTCACGAGGTCGCGCACCCCCGGGTCATCATTCACCGCCGTCCACCCCGTGCCGGTCGGCCGGACACCGACCACTAGCTCCGCCTTCGCCACATCGATTCCGATAAACATCACGCCTCCAGCGCAGCGTTGCGGAACCTGTCAACGACTTTGAGACACCGGGTGGCTGAAGTTTAGTGAGCGTCGACCTCGGCGACGGGTAGCGAGGGGGGATTGATCCACGCGGCGGTCGGGAGCGGGCGGGGCGTGGGCGGTCGGCGGACGAACCGTTC